>CAWAXJ010000047.1:0-80773 GCA_963785905.1 uncultured Nitrospirales bacterium | reverse complement strand
AATAGCTCTTCCACCCTCTGGACCCGTTTCCACTGAGCCTGTTCCACATCGCTCTGCAAAGGTTCGAGCGACTGCCGAAGCCACCCGTCTCGAAAATAATAACGATTGGCATAGCCTTCCGGAACGATATACACATCTTCATCCACCACAATCTTTGAAGCCCATCGCCTCATCAGGAGATTCCCGTTATGACGTTCCGCTTCCCGATCTTTGCGCCCGTCTGATGTTCCAGATGATACAATACGCTTTTGGGTTGGTAGACGACTTTGTGCCCTCGTTCCCGAATTTTCAAACACAGATCAACATCTTCAAACCCGTTTCGGAATCCCTCATCAAATCCCCCGATCGCCTCAAAGTCTCGTCTGCGAATCAGGAAACAGGCTGCCGTCACCGCCTGAAATTCCCGACGAACATTGGCTGCGGGAGATCGCTAGGCGCTCCATTGAAAATATGATACGGAGTAAGACAGTTCTTAGAAAAGACTACCCCGGCATGTTGAATGGTGTTATTCGGATACAGAAGTTTACTGCCTACAATGGAAACATCATGGTGCGTCTCAACTTCATCCAGCAAAGCTGACAACCATCCTGGTTGTGGAATGGTGTCGTTATTCAGAAAGATTAAATTCTTTCCTTTTGCGGCACGGGCGCCTTGATTACAGGCTTTCGCAAATCCCAGATTTTCGGTATTGCGAATTACCTGAATGTCCCCCCCGAATGAGGCTAGAAAATTCTGAGTCTCATCCGTTGACGCATTATCCACGACAAGGACCTCGTAGTGGCATCCTTGTGTCACTTCGGCCAAATGCAACAGGCATTGTTTCGTTAAATCACAACGATTACATACGGGAATAATAATGGAGCAGTCATATTTTGTTTCAATGATTGGAATATATGAAGTCGGAGATGATCGAGACTCGTTGTTCCCCATTTCGGAAAAGGTTGAGTGATCTCGCCTGTTTCCAGATTCTCCTAGCCACGCGTCTCGATACTGTGGTAGCCAGGATTCCAACATTCGATGTTTTAGAACCCACTCCCTTAACATTTTTCCCTCTTTCTCAGAACAATCCGGATTATAAAGATGATCCCGAATAGCTCGAGCCCAGGCTTGAGGATCATTAGGAACACGCGTGACCGGTGCAATCTTATGAGGATAAATGTCAGTGGCAATGACCGGGAATCCTAACACGCCATATTGCAATAGGCGAAGATCACTTTTGGCCTCATTAAATTCATTTAGTGCTAATGGAGCTAAAGCCAGATCAAGGTTCAGGCTCGCCAGTTTGGTTGGAAATTGACCTAAGGGAACCATGGGATGAACCTCAGACTTGACCTCAGTCCGACGAAGATTTTCCGGCACCTCCCCTAAAAATACCCACTCAACCTCATCACCTATCTCCTCGAACACCGAACTAAGGAAGCGGAGATCAGAACGGTGTACCCCTACCTGACCAGCCCAACCGACACGGGGCCTGGAGCCAACCCTTCGAAGAGGATTCAAATCCTTCCACTCTTCGGAGACCAAACAATTCGGTAGAACGGCGGCCTTAATTCCTAACGTTTCCAAGGCCGTTTGTAGGGGTATGGTAGAAGTCGTCACGCAATCTGCCAATTCGAGCAATTTCATCAAATGGTCAATAAGCCATTTTTTAACAACTTGATGATTCTGATTATCTTCCGGGATCTTCCAGAGCAAATCATCTATATCGTGCACCAACCGGGTACCGGTCGATCGCGCGATAGCCATATCAGCGATTTCAATCCGACAAGTTCGCTGAACAATCCACACCGTTCCAGGTCCATTTGGTAATTGGTTAGGATGGCTCCCTTCCGCTCCCTCAATTTTTACCATTCCTCCTAACCAGGATTTGTTTGCGCTCGCGTTGAGTGCTTGAAGTATTCGGATTTGGCTGCAAATTGGATCATTAACAATCGCCACAACGCGTGGAACCTCCTGAGGGTTTGAACCTGAGGAGGAAATCCTATCATCCAAGCAAAAATTTGGCACAAAAGGGTTTTTAGTGAATTCCTTCACAGACAAGACACGATTGAAGCGGATGAACTGCTCATCTAAATCCTTGATCGCTTGTGAAAGAACCCCAATCTGCCTATCTCTTTCCAATAGGGCCTGTTTAAGGATAACGATCTGTCCATGAGCTTCAGCACCATAACCATACTGAGCCGACTGCGTATTGGTTACACGGAACTGCATTGCGGCCATCATTCCATAACTGAGATTACAATTCCCTACGACAAACCGCTGAAAGTCACATTCCAGATCGTGATAGTGTTTGATCTCATGGTCGGCAAACGAAAAGCCCGCCCCTTGTCCAATCTCCCGGATGAGACAGAGAATCGAAGGAAGTGTTTTTTCCCCCGTCGGCGCTGTCACGCCTAACGCATAAAATGAAGAAAACAACGCACGAAACACGACATAACCAACCTCAAGGTCTTCACCAAGTACCCACTCTTGGTCAAAAAATATCGCCACACCATTCTCATCCATGATCATATTTCTTGGAATAAGATCAAGATATTGTCCTGATATCTTCTTCTTGGTCATATCGCATGACTTATGAATACCCACAACGTCGAAGAACGCCTCCAGCCAGACCTTAAACCACTCTTCTATTTGCGTAACTGTCCACCCAGGGCTGGTCATGATTTGTATAAGTCGATCTTGCCAAAGTTCGCCTTTCACAAATGTTTGATCAACAAGCCGTTGGATAACCAACGGATTCTTGTCTGGCTTGGCAGTAGGGTACAGTGCCACTTGAGAGGTATTACCGGCACGATGATTCACGTGTGTAAAGACCACCTTTTTGGCAAATTCTGGCCTTCTCTCCGTTGCATAATGCACGGCGAGGGGAACAGTTGGTTTTTCCCTACAAGCGAGGTCTGTTGCCAGTAATACAAAGGAATTCGCCACATCGGCCAAAAGACCATTACGAACAATTGGGCGCAAAGCTCGTTCCTGGTTAAAATGAATACGTGGTGGACACTGCGGGTCGTCGATGCACGCACTACGCAGGACCGGGGTCAGATCAATACCGTCTGGCGGCAGGGCACCGCCTTCCGACACCATCAAGCTCGGTAGCTTGTAATCTGGAAAGGGATACCACCATTCCTGTTCAGTTAGGCCGGCCTGGCTTACCCTCCTGCCAAGCTCTCTCCGTCCAAAGGTCACGACGTCCCCTTTGCTGTAGTGTTCTTCGATGCCAAACATGGGTTTGCCCATATGGTCTTCAGGGAATCCGGCAAAATATTTTAACCCTAGCTGGTTTTCAATAGCGATAATCAATGTACCGCCAGGCTTTAGCAACCCTTTTATATAGCCCAACATTGCATCAACAGGGTCTGCCCCATCACCCGGGAAAAATTTTCTGGCATATTCTAAAACCCCGATAACCGTAACTACATCAAACTGCGGTCCAGGATCAAAATGATGAACAACTTCCCCAACAACTGTGACATTGCTCAGGCCGCGGCAGCGCGATGCCACAATCGAGGCGCGACGGAGGCTCCCTTCCAGTGCCACCACCTCCGCTCCTAATTCACCGAGATAACGCGTGAGGGCGCCGCAACCTGCACCGATTTCAAGCACACCTTTCCCTTGTAATCGGTCCTCGAATGGCCGAAGCAGATTGACGCGTTTCCGCGATAAATGATACAGCGAGTGCCAATCGGTACAGGATTTAGCCAATTCGACCGACATCACACTGACATCGCTCGCGGCGGAAACAATTGTTTTCAATCGGTTTTCAATTTGGTCGCCATCACTATAATTGATGCCTTCATACGCAGGGCGATGCCACACTCCCTCATCTTTATTGAAAATATAGCCTGTGCTTTTGAAATAGGTTTTCATAGGCAAACTTCTACTCCTAATATTCAAAAACCACGACATTCAATCCCATATTTTGGGATGAATTCCATCGCGAAAAAACCATCCGCACGAATTCCCTTATGGGATTTTCCAACACTCCAAAAAAACTTTGGAATTTCTAATTGAAATTCAAGTTTTATGCCAATTAAGACCTGCTAAATTGTCAGGTTTTCAGATCACAATAAAGCCGATTTTCAAGTAAACCGAGGGAAGCCCGAAGAATAGGAATTTCTTACTGGCAAACTGGGAAAAGATTACCTAGCAAAAACCATGAACATGGACAGGTGAAAAGATGGACAGGAAACGCAGATTAAAATGGGATCAACCGACCACTTAATTTGTTTAAATGAATGCCGTAAAAAGGAGTTCTAGTTAGTTCACGAATGTTCGGAATTTTTAGGCTGGGGTTTTTTATATCTGGGCAATGTGGCCAGTTGCTCAGGTTCGGAGGATACTGCTTTCAGGTTTTCTTGGCGGACGGCTTCGTACAATTCTTCACGAAGAACACGAACATGCGGTGGGCATTCAATCCCGAGACGCACCTGTCCTCCTTTAATTTGGACGAGAATAATACGGATATCTTCGCCTAAACGAATAGCTTCATTGATCTTTCTGGTTAGTATGAGCATGTTGCCTTCCTTGGCTTGGGGGTGAAAACCGGTAGTGTAGGAACAACTATTGCGTTATGAGCGCATCACGCATTGTTTGTGCTGCCAGGCAAATAAAATATACCCATTTGTTAAACCGATGCCGATTCCGTCACATCAGTATGATGAGGTTGGCCCTCGGCTGGTGCCTGGAGTAATGGATATCGCAAGGGGTTTGATTCATGAAGGATCAGTTGTTTCCCCTTCCGTGTCCGTAAATTCACTACCAATGGTGCACGAAGATTCGCGGTAGCCTGTTCCGGTTTACCGGAGGGGATCGTCACCACGGCCATGATTGTAACCGGATCGGTTTGGGTCAGTTCCAGCTCCATCAGTCCTTCATCAGGAATTTCCACGCGAAAATCCTGTTGCAAGAGATGCGCATCCACAATCACAAAGGCCAGGCTAGATTCCTCGACCGATTGCAGCCATTGATAGTCAGAATCCACAGCGGCGTCGAGCACCACAAACCGCCGAAGAGCAGAAAAACCCACGAGCCCAGAAGGAAATATCAACAGTGTTTGGTCTAACACATCCAGTATGCCGAACCGGCTGGTCTGAATCTTCATGATGGCATCTTCTCCAAAATATTTAAATAATCCATCTTTTTCCTGTAAGTTGTAGAGGCTTCGAGACGAATCTCATCGGCTCCTACGCTAGGACGAAGCTCCAGTTAAATAGGTTTCAACCTGCATCTCATCTTTCATCACAACGGTGCAAACGTGTGCCAATTCTTCTAGGTCATAGGGTTTTTGAATAAAACCGGCCACGCCTTGATTAAGGAGATTTTGCACGGTATGGTTTCGATCATAGCCTGTACACAGGATCACTTTGGCATCTGGTCGGATTGCTCGTAATTTTGAAAAACATTCAGACCCCGACATGTCGGGCATCACCATGTCCAACAGCACGACATCTATGGGAATCTCTGTGCCCTGAAAGAAAGCCACTGCCTCCTTGCCGTTCAGCATCACAGTGGCATGATAACCGAGATACTCCAGGATGGCCTGAGCCGCCTCTGCCACATCTTTCTCATCATCGACAATCAATATATGTCCTGTCCCGTGAGAAGGCTCCTTTGTCAGTACCGTATTTATTTTAGGCGCCGCACACGGTGCAGAAGGCAGATAGACATGCATGGTCGTACCGACCCCTAACGTACTTGTCACCCCAATATACCCACGATGATTTTTCACGATGCCATAGACCATGGCCAAACCCATTCCAGTCCCCTTCCCGTGATCCTTCGTGGTGAAAAACGGTTCAAAAATGTTTTTTTGAATATCGGGAGAAATCCCCCCACCTGAATCGGTGACCCGAATCACCACATAATTGCCGGCATACAATCCAGGGACATGCGAAGCATGTTCCGGGGTCACACCTTCATTAACGGTCTGCACAATAAGTTCCCCACTGTCTCCCATCGCATCACAGGAATTCACGGCTAAATTCATCAATATCTGATATAACTGATTGGGATCGCCGACCACAGAGGGATTCGTGGCCGACAGATCCGCTTGAAACGTAATGGCTTTATTGATCGTCCTTCCTAACAACTTCATCACTTCCTGAATGACATCATGAATATCCACGGCGACATGATGATGCTTGCCCTGACGGGCAAAACCCAAGAGCTGCGAAGTCAATTCTTTCCCACGACGAACGGCTTTTTCAATCACATCGCCGGCCATCCATAATGGTTTGTCGGACTTAGCCCGCACCTTGATCAAACTGGCATGAGCCAAGATCGCAGTCAAAAAATTGTTCATATCGTGGGCCACCCCTGAAGCTAACCGACCGATGGCCTCCATTTTTTGCACTTGCCGCAGCTGATGTTCAAGCGCGGCATTCTCTTGTTCCATGTGTTTCCGGCCAGTCAAGTCTCGCGCAATCAAGAGAGTCTGGCGCTGCCCTTGAAACCGGACAATCCGTTCCATCACCTCAACAGGAAGATCTGTACCATTTTTCTTACGAAAGACGGTTTCCTCCCATTTCGAGACTCCACAGCCATCTCCTGCCATTCTGGTACACGACCGTTTAACGGATGTATCCGGTCGAATCAGGGAAAGGGCCTTCCCCAGCAAGTCATCAGGGAAAAAGCTCAACTGCTGTGCTCCAACAGCATTGATGTGAGAGATCTTCCCCTGATGATCATAAATCACCAAGACATCGGGAAGCGTTTCGAAGAGACCCTTAAATTGGGCTTCAGATTCCCTCAAATCATCCGTCCGAACATCCAGCAAATGTTCCACCCGGGAGAGAGCACGTTCCCATCGACCTTTTTCACATAATGAAACGAGTTTTTGAGGATCACACTCCTTGGGCATGCTCGCATCCACGTGTAGCGGGTGGGAAAAATTGTTTCCTGCAATATGATCCGGCCTCAGAACAATACACATGACATGAGGAAATTGTCGTTTGAACCAGACCGCAAGAACTTCACTCGCTATATCCGGTAAGGGTTCTTCAATTATCACAATATCGGGATGACTCCCGATTAGACGCAGACTGAACCTGTTCACCATTTTGCCAGCCCACGACTTGCCAGCCCCGCTCGGCAAAGACATGGTGAATCCGTGTGATTTCCGACTCATTCGAGGAAACCATCCAGAGTTGCGGGCAGTGGGGATGAGGGGGAGATTCCACAAGACGGCGAACCTGTTGACGAAAGTGCTTTGGCTCCGCCGGGAGTGAAAGAAATGCCGAAGCTCCTAAATCCCTCATGACATCTTGAGCATCGACGCCGGTATACGTGGCTGAAACGGCAAGGACAGGAGGCATCGGCACCTCTGAACCAAAGAGGGAATGTAGCAACTCACAAAACCGCCATCCACTGATCCCCGGCATATGAAGATCGAGCACGATCGCATCAGGTACATGGCCTTCTTGAAGCCACCCGTAGGCACTCTCCGAGCAGACGAATCGAGTTACCTCGCCATAATCCTCCTCGAGTAAACTCGCGAGAAGATGGAGTTGAACCGGATCATCGTTAATAACAAGGATAGACGCCATACTATTGCTTGGATGTTGTCGGAAAAGTCGTGAGGGGTGAAAAGTTATCTTCGGCATGTACATCAAAACGAGCAAACTCCACTCCATTCCTGCCACTATTTTTCACCAAGTACAACGCACCGTCCGCCGACCGGATCAGGCGTTCAATCGGTATGGGACAGGGTTCGGTCCAGGTGGTCACTCCCTGACTGACCGTCACCGTTAAATCCACATTTCCATATCGAAAAGGCTCCTGAGAGACTGCCAATCGAATGCGTTCAGCCATCCGTACTGCCTGTGCGGCTTCACTATTGGGCAACACGATGAGAAATTCTTCACCACCATATCGGCCGATGGCATCATACGAGCGCAAACAATTCCGCATCCGGCTAGCCACCTCCACGAGGATTCGGTCACCCGCCACATGTCCATACGAATCATTCACATTCTTAAATCCGTCCAAGTCAGCAAGAATGAGGCTCAGGGGTTTGTGTTCACGATGGGCGCGATCGATTTCCCGTAACAAGGTATCAATAATGGCGCCATGATTGAGGATTTGCGTTAAAGGATCCTGCATAGCCTGAATGCGAAGCGTTTCTCGAGCTGAAATCAGCTCATTTTGTAAGTCGACAATTCGCTTTCCCGCCCGTAATCGGGCGTCCAATTCGCCTAAATGAAAGGGCTTTGTGAGATAATCATCCGCTCCCGCGTCCAGTCCGGCGATAAGATCTTCTGGATTATTTCTCCCCGTCAACATGACAATATACATATACGGGGAATCGCTCCGTCCACGGATTCGCTGACAGAGCTCAGGACCGTTGAGACCCGGCATCATCCAATCCAGAATAGCCAGGTTCGGCACGGTTCCCGTTTCTAACATCTTCCAGGCGGAATCCCCATCGGTACAGGAAATGACCTCATGCCCCCACTGACGCAGTCGATACACCACCATATGAAGCGTGAGAGGATCATCGTCAACAACCAGAATGTGCATAGATGTCTCGAGATTAACGGATTAGTGTCGAGGGTAAAGGTAGGCACCAGAAAACGTGATTGCCTTACTCCCTATCGGATAAATTTCAATAAATTCGTCTCAAATTGGCGCGCAAGCGTGGACATAGAAGCTTCAAGAGTCGTTTGGAAGGTCGCTAAATCAGTCGCCACTTGGGCGAAATCGGCATCCTCCAAATTTGACCGGAGAGTTTGAGTATTCACACTTAAAAGGTCCAGGCTATCCTTTATTGTGTCCAGACGATTGACCCGTGCACCAATGTTGGCTCGGGCATCCGTGACTTGAGATAACGATTGATCGAAATTTTCGATAGCCACCTTAATAGCGTCGACGTCATTGGTGACCAAAGCTTGATGAAAGTCTTGAAGGTTTTGAAACAGATCGACCGTGGGCCCGGAAAAGATCTGGCTCCCACTCAAATTGGTCGACACTGTCTGGCCATCACCAATTTCCACTTCGAGCGAGGCACCATCCCCTTGATAGGCATAACCCACCCGAACAAAGAATTGGTCTCCAGCGACAGGTGGCCCACCCCCATCAGTGAGAGTCGTATCCACTCCATCAAAGGAGAACGGGGTTCCGGAGGAATAGGTATTCCCTGCAGACACGATTTGGTTGGTCGTGAGATTCAACACATCAAATTGTGCTGACGACGTAAATTGGATTTGATACGAATCCGGTTGTAAATTGGAGACCGTCGCAACCGAGGCGGCAATGGTCGCGCCTCCCGCATTGCCCGTGGAGACTGATCCAGTGACCGATCCCAACACAAATGGTTCGGTTTGGGTCTGACCACCCGCAAACAGAAATCGTCCATTGAGTTGGGTATTGGCAATACCGGCCAAACCCAACATGAGTTGTTGAACTTCTTGCGCCGCATTCCGACGTTCCACAGCAGTATTGGTATCGCTCCCCATCTGAATGGCCAATTCCTTTGTGCGTTTTAGAATGTTCCCTGCGGTCTCCAGAACACTATCCGATAAATTAAGCCGCCCCACCCCCTCATTCACCGTGGCCAAACGTCGTTCGGTCGTCTGCAAGACATTGCGAAATTGATTGATCCGTTCGGCTGCCGCAGGATCATCCGATGGGCGATTCACACGCTTTCCTGAAGCAATTTGCTCATTGCGATCAAAAATATTTCCTCGAAGACCTCGAATGGCCGTGAGCAGGGCATCAACTTGTTGGCGATCGGTCACTCGCATTCCATTGTCCTTTTCTTTTCTGACTGACCTCGATCCCCGTTCAATTTTTCCTTACTCAGCTCTCCCAGATGATGGCCTCGTCAACCACCTTATCGACCCATCGCCAGAATGGTCTGCATTAATTCATCGGCGACCGTAATCATTCGAGCCGAGGCTTCAAAAGATCGCTGAAAACTCAACAGATTGGTTAACTCCTCATCTAATGACACCCCGGAAACGCTTTCACGCATGGCAGTCAATTGGTCAGCCTCGAGGGATTTACTCTGTAAGGCCAATTGCGATTCACGGGTGGCATTTCCGACATCTCCAATCGAAATCGTATGGTAATCATTCAGCGTCACATTCCCAAGATCGACCTGCCTGTTTGTATGAATGGCCACCAGAGCTAAGGCATTGGTGTTATCCCCCGGGATCCCAGCCGCCGTGGAGGCGGCCGCGATCTTGTCAGTATGGGACAGTGCGATCCCAAATCGTTGGGCTGCCCCTTTTTGGGCGCTGAGGGAAAACACGTCGCCTGAGACAACGGTCCCTGTGATCACGGCATCCAATCCCTCAATATTGATCGCTCCCCCTGAGGTATACGTCCCCGTCGTAACGGTAGACCCCTTCGTCACATCCACCACCGAAAAGGCGGAGCCACTCGAGAATCGGATTTCATAATTATCAAAGGTTAACAGCGTGGAATCCACAATGGAGACAGACGTTCCAACAGCGGTCCCCGAATTGGCATCACTGGCCAAAGGAGCCTCGGGTGTCAGCGGGGAAAAAAAGAGGTTATTCGTCGTGCCATCCAACCCATAGCCGGACTGGTTCTGTTGATTAAATTCATTGATCAAGACGGCGGCCAATCGATCGACTCTGTCCTGAAACGCCACCATATCCCCGTCCCGCAAGGCCAGTAATCCTCCAATTTTCCCTCCATGAATTTTGTCGGAAATCGAAAACTCACTCCCGTCACTGCGCACGAACGTCACATCTCGCAGCGGAGGATTGTCCGGATCCGGTGCGGTCGACAGCGCATTCGTATGGTTCCCCGCTACCAATAATTGTCCACCGACATTAATGCCGATGCCATCCTTCAGGGTCACTTGTTCAATGTCGACTAACTCCGCCAAATCATTAATCAGGACCCTTCGTTGGTCCCGTAAATCCGGCGCTTCCCGTCCGCTTGATTCCGCTGTAAAAATTTCATCATTCAAAGAGGCAATTCTTGTTGCCAATCCATTAATGGTGTCGACATGCCGGGAAATCTCCCCATCGGCGTCCAATCGGATCTGCTTCAACCTTCCAGCCACCGTGACAAATTGGTGAGCCAGGGATTCTCCCTTGGCCAACAGGACCGTCCGTTGAATCGCGCTTTCCGGATTGGTGGCGACATCCCGAGCCGCATTAAAAAATTCAGTCAGATTAAACGATAATCCGGAATTATCGGTTTCCGTAAAAATCCCGTCGGTTTGAACGAGGAAATTATTCCTGGCGGTAATGAATCCTAGGTCTTTATTGACGGCGGTCAATTGGTTTTCCAAAAAAGAATCAACGGTCTGGCGAATGGCACCAACCCGTACCCCGCTCCCAATCGTCCCTTCGGCGGGCCGTGCAGACTCAAGGACAACCTCCTGTCTGGAATAGCCCTTGGTATTGATATTGGTGATGTTATGGGAAGTGGTTGCCAGCCCCTGTTGGCTGGCTTGAATACCGGAGCGCGCGATATTAAAGATGTGACTGATGCCCGCCATAGGTCTCCTATCCCTGGAGATGGACCGAGCTAGGGACCGAAGGGAAATTCATTATCCCAGATCCTTGATAGACCGGACCTGTTCCCACCCCTGTATACATGAAATGAATGGCTTCGCGGACGCTGTGCTGGATTCGACAAATCAGGGCTTCATTTTTTTTACCCTGCTCCTGGATCATGCGTGCCAAACGAAGCAATTCAGTCAACATGCCATGCGCCGATTGCGCGCGCGGATCTGCTGCCTTCTTCAACCAGCTCAAAAGATTCTCCGTCACTGTAGCCCCGACAAGCTGTTGAAGCTCTCTTTCAACCTGCTGTTCTAATCGGCACATCCTATCCAAAACTTGTTCTTTTTGACCGTTCACATCGGTCAACCCTTTCCGATCCATTATCCGTATCGTGTGTTCTTCATGAGTAAGCAGGGCAAAATATTCCTGAAACGATGACTGCGCCTCGGCCAACATCACCAGAAGGCGCTCCCACATCGCTTGTTGGGGATGATTCATCAGACCGTCATTCCCTCATAAACAACAGATGATTACGAACCCAATGCGTTAACAATCGTCTCGCGGGTTATGGCATCAGCCAACTGACCTGGTGTCGCCAATTCAGTTCCTGACTCCAACGCCTGTTGAATTCGTTGAATTTTATCCAGTCTGAGGTCGGGATACTGGGACGCACGGGAAGAATAGTCCCGTATTTCCTGCGCCAAGGTGGAGAGATCAACCGCGTCAGTCGCTGAAGGACGTTGCGTGATCCGTAATGGGGTAGCCTCTTGTGCATGGATATCCTTGGATTGGACTTGAAAAAACAGTCTTCCCAATTCTCCACTGGGATCAAGGCCCGGTATCGTCATGGTGTCATGCCTCCTTCCTTATATCTATCGGCCATAACACCATTAAACTTTACAAAACCTCTTAAGATTTCATAGAAGACGGATCTGAAATGGGAGGACGCGTGAGATCTTCATTCTGGGTCACCGTGTCCAACACGTAGTCAGAAAGGCCAATCCCGCCCGCTTGAGCTGCCCGTTTGCCAATTTCCTCATCATAAAATGAATAAAACATGTCCCCCATTCGATTCGCCGTCAAGGCTCCCTTGGGAACAGTCTCTCGCATCACCTTCATTAAATACGACAGGAAATAGGATTCGAATTCCTGGCTGGCTCGTAACAATTCTCTCCGGCGAACGGATTGTTCCGCTTGATCGACCTTGCCCTGTGCCACACTATGCGAAAGACCCGTGCTATCCAAAGGGGGAATGCCAGAAATCATCAGATGCTTTCCTTCAATAAGACCGTTCTCGGCACGGCGGTCTGGGACAAGGCCCCAGGAGGCAAGGACTGGAGACCTCCGGATACGGATGATGAGAGATTCGAGCGAAGAGAACGCTACAGGCGGACTCTTCGGCATAACTCAGGATATGCTTTTTCAACATCCGTTAAATTAACTCTAATTCGGCCTGGAGGGCCCCTGCCGCTTTCGCCGCAGTTAACACAGCGACCAGATCACGAGGCGTCACCCCGACCGAATTCAACGCCTTCACCAAGTCTCCAAGGGTGACGGATCCATCGACCTGGATCACCCGGTTTTGCTCCTCTTCCGCTTCTGTATCTACGCTAGGGGTTACCACTGTGGTCCCGGCCGCCGATCCAATGAGTCCTGGAGCTTCCGGTTGGGACACATCAAACCGGGTTTTAATTTTGATGGTCAAACTTCCATGTGAAATCGCCATACTGGCCAGCCTGACATGTTCGCCCATCACAATTGTTCCCGTTCGTTCATTCACAACAACCTTTGCCCGCACGTCCACACTCACATCCAACCCTTCCACGGCGGCGATCATTTGGACAATTTTGCCCTGGAATCGTTCGGGAACATCTACTTGGATCTGCCCGGAACTGACTGCCGAGGCCACTCCATCGCCAAGATGGGCATTAATGGCTTCGGATACCCGCAAGGCAGTCACGAAATCCGACTGATGCATCGTCAAGGAAAATTTTCCCCAGGATTTAATATCCAAATCTACGGCTCTTTCGACAATAGCTCCACCGGGGATTATCCCTCCGGATTGCTGGTTTTTGACCACTGAGGTCCCGCCATCTCCTGCCTCGAATCCAGAGGTTGAAATCGGCCCTTGCGCGACTGCATACACCTGTTGATTAGCCGCTTTGAGAGGGGTCAACAACAGCGTTCCCCCTTTCAAACTTTTGGCATTAGCCATGGAAGAAACCTGCACATCCAATTTCATGCCCGGACGGGCAAACGGGGGCAGTTTGGCGGTCACCATCACCGACGCGGTATTTCGAGTCAACAATTGAATGGGATCAATTTTGAGGTTGACTCCCATGGTATTCAACATCGAAATAATGGCTTGCGCGGTAAATTGGCCACCTACGACCGAATCACCGGTCCGGTCCAACCCGACAACCAGGCCATACCCGATCAGTTGGTTGTCTCGAACCCCTTCAATAGAAGCGATATCTTTGATACGAGCCGCCTGAATTTCCTCCGGTGCCGTTAAAGCCCCGGCACTGACCATGAACCATCCACTGATCCAGACCAAAGCCACACCCCATCGAGAAAACCATGGTCGCACGGTTTTTCTTGAAGTGTGTTTTCTATTCATATCGAAAGATCGACGGACCACAGAACTCTCCTCATACGTCAAAGATGGAAAATGGATCAAGCCCAAATACCTAAAACGGGGTCAACCAGTCAAAAATTCTGGTGGCCCACCCTGGTCTCTGGACATCATCCACAACTCCTAAACCGGTATAGGCAATTTCTGCATCGGCAACTGCGGATGACAGGACCATGTTCTGCGTATCAAGATCGATACGGCGGACAATGCCTTTAATGATCATCGTTTGCTTTTCACTATTGACCGTCACTTCCCGTTTTCCCTGAATCCGGAGGTCGCCGTTCGGAAACACTTCAATAACTTTCGCGGCAATGGTGCCGGTCAAGGTATCTTCCCGGCTGGTCGATCCGTCTCCTTCAAATTCATTGGAGGTACCGGCATCAATATTAAAATATTGAGCAAACTTCTGCATGAGGCTGCTAATCCCAAAGAGTCCTCCGCTTACTCCAGCTGAAAGGCTGGCGTCTCGATCCGCTTTCGTATTGGCTTTTTTGGAGCCCTTGTGCTGTTCCACAATTTGCACGACGACGATGTCCCCGACTCGGCTGGCTCGTCGATCCTCAAACATGAACGCACGCCCATTCCCCGGATCCCACAACGAACCCAGCGAAGACGGCTGATCCTTTTCAAAGACAATCGGGTCAGTTTCAACCTGCGTCGCCTTCTTTGGTAATGCACAGCCCGTCCAGCTACTTACGATCACCAGCAATGCGGCTCCCCACACGGCGAGCCTGGCCGTCAACCTTGGTGTTCTCAAAATCCGACCTCCACCAGCCCGACTGCTATGACCGTACCTAACACGTCCCGACCCGACGTCTGGTTTTGGACAGGAATGGTTTCTCCTGCCTTACCGGCAGCTTTGGCCAATCCCACAGTCTGAACCAGAAGGCCTCCACTCCGGACCTCAATCATCACCCGATCGCCCTTATGAATCACCGGTGGAAAATCCAACATGATTTTTCGAATCGGTTGTCTCGGAGGCAACGGACGCAACACTTGTTTGCCGATCGCCTCCTCAAGATCCAAAACAAAATCATGCGTCAGGGAAGGCACATCCACCATCATCGTGGCCAGATCCTCGACTCCCACCACATCTTTCGGCTTCAACCAGCGAATCGGAGTCGCCACTGCGACCTGGGCCTTCACTTCACCCACGACATTCACCGTTTGAATAAATTGCTGATTCACAAAGACCCCGACACGAAAGGCCCGGCGTCCTGTCCTTCCGCCCCCTGACCATTCTCCGACCTCAAGATGGATGTTTCCCTTGGGAACCTCAACCAATTGACTGGGGAACAACACCCGCAACGACAACTGATGATTCGGTCGTCCATACCGACGCGTCAGTTCTGCCAGAACCACTCGCTCAAAAACTTCTGTACGCACCGATTGCATGTCTGGACGCACACGTGCGAAGGAGACAGGTCCTTCCGCGTAGGCAGTCTCCTCGACTAGCCCCCACACATTTCCACTTAACAGAAGCCCAAGCAACAAGATGATAGTCATCAATGATTTACCTTCTCAACGTATTCACCACCTGCATCATATCGTCCGATGCCTGGATGGCTTTGGCATTCAGTTCATAGGCCCGTTGGGCAATGATCATATTGACCATTTCATCCGCAATATTCACATTCGATATTTCGAGGAATCCTTGCTGAATATTCCCAAAGCCGGTGGAAAATCCTGGCGTCCCCTGCTGAGCGGGTCCCG
This sequence comes from uncultured Nitrospirales bacterium, assembly GCA_963785905.1. Taxonomy (GTDB): domain Bacteria; phylum Nitrospirota; class Nitrospiria; order Nitrospirales; family UBA8639; genus Nitrospira_E. The sequence goes on along the minus strand of CAWAXJ010000047.1, from coordinate 64,942 downwards.
AAGAAGAGCTCTCTGAAAACAAATTATTTCCTTGCGCAATCAAGCCGGACGGATTATCAAACCGCACCAATTGAATTTGCCCCACTTGGGTAGCTTGGGAGACTCCCGGTAAAAGCGCCGAAACGGTGCCATCCTGACCAATATCGACTTTGAGTGCTCCAGAGGGAATCGTAATGCTTGGAATAAGTTGGTCGCCGTCACCGGAGACAACATTGCCCGTACTATCGCGCTTAAAAGAGCCGGCCCTGGTATACATGGTGGTCCCATCCGGGCGCGTGACTTGGAAAAAGCCAACCCCTTCAATGGCTAAATCCAATTCATTAAACGTTTGCTTGAGGCTTCCTTGCACATATTCTTTGGCCACGGTGACTGGCCTTACGCCTAACCCGATCTGCATACCGACAGGAAACACGCCAACATTGGAGGCACTGGCTCCTGGCAGACGGGAAATTTGGTACAGGAGATCGGCAAATTCTGCTCGACTTCTTTTAAATCCTGTCGTATTCACGTTGGCGAGATTATTCGCAATCGTGTCAATATTGAGTTGTTGGGCAAACATGCCCGTCGAAGCCGTATGCATCGCTCGAATCATCGTGGTAAATCTCCCCTCTTCTCCTTACGCCATGTCCGCAGAGACAGCATCATAGTGAGCCATTACCGTTTTCCGTTCATCATGCGCCTTTAGTTTTATCCTTGGACTCGACCGGCTTGAATGGCCTGGCCCGCCAATTCATCCATCGCTTTAATGGCCTTTTGCATTTGTTCGTATTCTCTGGTCACTTTGATCAGCTCAACCATATCGAGAGACGGATTGACATTGGACTTTTCCAACATGCCCTGATGCACCTTGGTATCCGCATCCCGTACAACCTGATCCGGAACGGTCCAGAATAGATTGCCCACCTTGGCCGTTTCCTGTCCAACAGAAATTTTGTCCAACCGCAATTTGTCGATAATTTTATTATTGACTCGAAGGGTTCCATCATTGCCGATCACCATCTCACCAGCCGGCAACGTAATGGGCCCCTTCTTCCCCATGAGAGGATCTCCGGTATGGGCAACTAAACTTCCCGCAACATTCCGATACAATTTTCCACCGCGGTAATACCGCAAACCCTCAGGAGTTTGGGCGACCAAAAATCCTTCACCCTCTAATGCCACATCTAACGGTTCTCCTGTGTGAGACAAAATTCCCTGAGATCGATCTGGAGGAAGCGCATCCATCAGGGGAAACAAATCTATTCCAGCCACCGAAGGCCCTGAAGTTTGGCCCAAAATGGTGGCAAAGACCGGCTTGTCCTTTTTAAAGCCCGTCGTCTGCACGTTCCCAATATTATGGGAAAGGACTTCCATTCGGTGTTCAAGCGTGATCGCTCCAGCCAGGGGCGGATAGATGCCTCGGTTCATTGTAGCCTCCTTACCTCAATGCAGGAGGAATTCTGCAACGCATGTGCCAATAGTTACCTGCACATTTGGCAAAGAAATTTGTTTAACAGAAGGCGGGGTTTTTACGCGGATTCATTCTTTTCCCTCGCAAACAGATGTCCGATCGGAAACACGGGCCAGACTTTACCTATATGATGTTTCTTGTTTTGAACAGGTGACTCTTCTTTTAATAGCAGGCATACTCGATGATCCCGGCATAACTTTCCCCATAGACCGGTTCCTGCCTAGCGAACGGGCGGAAGCGGTTCAATCGATTTTCAGATATTTCTTCGTCAGATCGGGGAACAGCTATTAGGGAAGGAAGGGGTGTGAGGGAGATGCTTCAGGACTGGTGTCCCGAAGGACAATGAGTTCTACCCGGCGGTTAGAAGCCTGTCCCTCCGGAGTATCGTTGGATTCAACCGGGCGCGTGCCTGCATAACCGGTTGAGGAAAATCGGTGATCGGCTAATTGATGACGTCCGATCAAATACCGGATCAACGTATTGGCCCTGGCAGTTGAAAGATCCCAATTTGATGGAAAGGTCGTGGATCGAATAGGGTGATTGTCCGTATGCCCTTCGACCGCAATGAAATTTGGCAAATCTTTGACCAGACCGGCAATTAAATCGATGAATTCCTCGATTTGTGGATTCATCTTGGCACTCCCGCTACTAAACAATGCGTCATCTTTAATCCGAATATTCAACCCACGTTCCGTCGAGGTGATCTTCACGCCTTGAGGTATTTTTGCAGCGGTAATGGCATTGGCGACTTTTAAGTAGGACCGAGCATTTTCGGCTGACTTCTGTTCTTCTTTCACTTGGATGGGTGCACTCTTTTGAATGGGAAGATTCACGAGAGTAAGATCTCCCACCGGTTTATTGTGGGAGAAGGAGGTCACAAGAGAATCGCTGAGAACGCGGAACTTTCCTTCATTGACTGAAGAAACCGAATACATCACTACAAAAAATGCAAAGAGCAACGTAATAAAGTCTGCATACGAGACCAACCACCGTTCATGATTTTCATGCTCTTCGTGTTTTTTCTTCACACCATCACTCGCGTAAATAGCCCGTTCCACAACCGTTTATTTTTTCTTTTTTTCCGAGGTGGGCAGAAATCCGCTTAACTTCTCTTCAATCATACGAGGATTCTCTCCCTGAGCCACGGAAATGAGCCCTTCAATCACCATGAGTTTCCCCATGACCAATTCCTTGGCTTTCATTTTAATTTTTCCTCCCATTGGCAGGAAAAACAAATTGGCGGCGCCCACTCCATAGACCGTCGCCACAAACGCCACGGCAATGCCACCACCCAGCTTTGACGGATCAGCCAAATTTTCCATGACATGGATTAATCCCAGAACCGCCCCAATAATCCCAACCGTCGGAGCATAGCCCCCTAACGATTCGTAAACTTTTCCCGCTAACTGATATTCCTCTTCAAAAATTCCGACCTCCACCTCAAGAATTTCCCGAATTTTGGGAGGCTCAGTTCCATCAACGACCAATTGAACGCCTTTGGCCATGAGGGGATCATGGATGGTCTTCATCTGTCCTTCCAACGCCAACAAACCCTGTTTCCGGCTGATATTGGAAAGTTCAACTATTTTGGTAATGATGCCCTTCATATCCACATGCACATTGCCAAAGACCATGCCGATGCTACTCATGGCCTTCATAAAAATGGGCATCGGATAATTGAGCATAACCGCTCCGAGGGTACCACCCATCACAATGAGAAAGGCGGTGAATTGCATAATTGAACTGAGATGGCCGCCCTCTAAGTGCTGCCCCCCAACGATGGCAACAATAGACAATACGATTCCAAGGATTGACAGAATATCCATAACACACCGCTCCCCTTAACCAGCTGTCTGAATACCAAACAAGAGTTCAAGGTCCAGCAACACCAACAAGCTCCCATTCACCCGTCCCACACCTTTATGACATTCATCAGCCCCTCCCCGGCCTGTGGAGGGGAGAGCTTCGATACAGGCTTCAGGCAGTCGCAAAACTTCTTCCACCGAATCCACAATGAATCCCAAAATTACATGGGCGACTTCCACCACCACGATTCGAGAATCCTTGGTAGGTTCCTTGACGGACAAACCGAAACGGGTTCGAAGATTAATAATGGGGATGACTTTCCCCCGAAGATTCACCACCCCTTCGACATAATGCGGAGCATTCGGTACATGGGTAATTTCTGTCAGACGAATGATCTCTTGCACACCCAGGATATCAATGGCGAATATCTCCTGCCCCAACTGGAAACTCACCAATTGGAGGACCACTCCATTGCCTTCCTCGGTATCATCATGAGGTAATGCCTTCATCAACGTACTTAACATGAGAAGTGTCCCTCCTGACTCGAAAAGTTTCTAACCTAACCCGTTCCGATTAATTGAGGGCCGATGCCCAAGGGGAATCGCCGACGCTCTCTCCTCCCAAAATTCCTCAACAGCGTGACGTAGGCACTCAGCCAATTGCACATCTGAAACCATCGCATCGGCCCATCCTGCTTCCACCACTGCCCGTGGCATTCCATACATCAATGCGCTCGCTTCATTCTGAACCAGCACTGTTCCTCCACATTCTTTAATTTTTTGGCAACCCGCTACCCCATCATCGCCCATACCCGAGACCACCACCCCTGTGACGGATGAACCAAACTGTTCAGCCACTGAAGCCATGGCACAATCAACCGATGGCCTGTAAGGAAGGTGTGCAGGCTCCGCCGAAATTCTGATCGCCGCTCGTCCATCCGCCAGTCTCTCAATGAACAAATGCTGATCACCGGGAGCCACGAAGCCCATCCCAGGTCTAACCACATCCCCATTGCGCGCTTCTCGTATAGGGAAAGGGGAAACCGCATTCAGATTTCTCGAAAACACTTTTGTGAAAAACTTTGGCATATGCTGAACAATGATGAGCGCGGCTGCAAAGGGAGCGGATAAATTCTGTACTAATTTTAGCAGTAGGTTTGGCCCGCCGGTCGACGATCCGATCACGACAATGGGGAACATGTCGACTGCTGGCTTGATAGCAGATCGTTTCACATTCTCACGTGATAGGCCGGGCCATGGTGTGGAAGCTCCCGGTTTCTTATTCTCCTGTTGGACGGAAACTGCGAAGGATGACAGAGTGTTTGTTCCTGCATGGCTGGCCTGATATACCGCAAGTCTGGCCTGATAGGCCTCCAGAACTTTGTCATGTAACAGCCTCTCCATTGAGTCAATGGCAAAATGGTTATGGCCGCCATCTTTCGGAATAAAGTCAACAGCACCTCGTTGGAGGGCTTGGAGCGTCACCCATGCCCCTTCGTTGGTCAATGCACTGATCATAATAATCGGAAGCGGATGGTGTTCCATGACATAATCCAATACGTCCAATCCATTCATGCCAGGCATATCAACATCCAAAGTCATGACATCCGGTGGGCTCCGCTTAATTTGCTCGATCGCATCCATGCCATTTTTTGCAGTTCCCACTACCTGCACATCGGGGAATTTCATCAACATCGTGCTAAGGGTATTTCTCATAAAATCGGAGTCGTCGACAATCAATACCCGAATTGGAAAGTTATTCCTTCTCATTGGTTCCAAAGGGAATTGGTATCCATTGGACTAGCTTCGAAACACTCACGAATATCACCCATTCTCAGCCAACGACTATTATTGACACCTTGAGGCTCGAACAACAGCTCTGATAGGGTGAACGACATCAGCACTTCATCATCCTACATCAAGATAAAGGATTCTTTTATGGACAGACTCGCCAGCTCACAAGCCGATCGATTAATGCTCGATGCCAAAAAAGCCATCCTCCAGGAACAACATCGACGCTTTCAAGACCTGCAACATGAAGGGCGGTGGGATGACGCCTGGAAACAATTGCATGTCACCTTGACCTGTGCTGCGGATTTACTCAAAGACTCGGTCACCATGTTGGAAGAGGTTGTGACGAAGAAAACGCCATTACCCCCCGCATCGTCCTCATCTGATCGCTCACCAGATGCAAAAAGTCAACAACTTGATCAGGACCTCCCTTGACCATGTAGAAATATATGAGCCTCCGCCGGACATGCACACAATCTTACACTTTAAACAATCCGACCAATTTCTGAAGATCCCCGGCTAACAGACTTAAATCATGACAAGCCTTGGCCGATTTGAAGACCCCGCTGGTTGTCTGGCGAGTAGTTTGAGTCATAGACTCTAAATCGGTGGCAATTTGTCGCGTGGCCATGGACTGTTCTTCAGCCGCATTGGCAATTTGCTGGATCATGCCTGCCGTGGCATTAATCATGGAATGAATTTTCGACAAGGCCTCCCCGGTCTTATTAGCTAAGTCCACACCCTTACCTACCCGGTTTGTCCCTTGATCCATGGACGAGACCGCACTTCTCGTATCCTGCTGAATTTGCCGGATCATATCCCCGATTTCTTTAGTGGCTTTAGTCGTACGCTCCGCCAACTTCCGCACTTCATCGGCAACCACGGCAAACCCTCGCCCTTGCTCCCCTGCCCGGGCGGCTTCGATGGCGGCATTGAGAGCCAGTAAATTGGTTTGGTCCGCAATGTCTTCAATCACGCGAACGATTTCTCCAATTTGATCCGAGGACCGTCCGAGTGCCGTTATAATGCCGGCAGCCTGTACCACCGCTTGAGAAACCTGTTGCATGCCGATCACGGTTTGGGTCATCACCTCCTGCCCGCTTCGAGCCGTTTCCGCGGTTTCTTGGGCAATCCGCGCGGCTTCTGTAGAATTCCGCGCAACTTCACCCGCAGTCATCGTCATTTCCTCAACCGCTGAGGCCGACTGCAACACACGAGCATCCTGCCCTTCAGCAGCTCGAACGACTCCGTCCGCCGTCGTGGATAATTGGACCGTGGATGAGGCCAGCCGATTTGTTGCATCATTGACTAACGATACCGCCGTCTGCATTTTTTCAATAAACGAATTAAGATAGCGACTTAATTCCCCGATTTCGTCTGAGCCTTTTCCAACTGGAACCCGTTTCGTCAAATCGCCCTTCCCCTGTGCAATATCGCGAAATACCGCCGTTAAGCCATGAAGGGGTTTCAGCACAAGCCGATGGACCAACCCATAGACGGCCCCTAAGCAAATACCGATGATCGCGATCATCCACACCCCTGAATGGAGGAACGAACTGGCCATCGCCTCTCTAGCATGTGTCATCGGAATGGAAAGAGACAACAAGCCGATCACCTCTCCAGGGTTTTTACCCACATGACAACTTACACACGCATCCACTGAAGCCACGTCTGCGTTCGCCCTCCGATAGGTGGGAACCCCGTTGATCGTCTGAATCTCACTGACACTTTCCGCTCCATTTTTAATCAGCTCAATCGCCTTTTTTTCAAAAGTATCCCGCGGGGCATTGGCGGGGTTCATCGGCTGATCGCTGATGAGCCTGGCCTGATACACCCCCAACCCGCCCAATTCCTTGCTGATTTCCTGTGTGGCGGTGGCCGGGAAAGGAATAGCGTCGGGATCTTGTTCATGATCACGCGAAACATGAAGGTGGGAGCCCATAGAAGATTTCTTTATTTTCCCCACGTAATTTTTGGCAATATAGGCCCGCGTGATTTCAATTTGTGATTGGATGTTTTTTCCTTCTTCTTCCAAAAGCATCCGCAGCCGGTCCTCCTCTTGGTGGTACATGACCCATAGCCCACAAACAATCAACCCGGTAGCCAAGGTTCCGAGGAACAATACAAATTTAGGACCGATTCGTAAGTGCTGCATGCGCTTCCCTCACTGGATATATGCCCCGAACCTAGAACCTCGCTATCCTTTTAATGTAAAACGACTGAGTGATGTTTGAAGATCGGCCGCCAATGCTGCGAATTGTTTTGTCGCCACCGCCACTCCCTGAATATGGCTTTCATTATCCTGACTGAGTTGGGCCACCTGTTGGATACTTGAAGAGATTTGCCCGGAGACCTCTGACTGTTGTTTCGTCGATCCCGCAAAATGCTGAATCATATCCACCACTCGTTGAACACCGTTCACAATTTCGGTCAATCGAATCCCGGCTTCTCGCGCAAGCGCCATACCCGTGTGGGCTTCTTGGGTTCCGGTTTCCATCGAATTGACCGCTTCATGAGTCCCTGTCTGTACAGACTCGATGACCGTCGCAATCTCTTTTGTCGCCTTCCCCGTCCGTTCGGCCAGTTTTCGTACCTCATCCGCCACCACGGCGAAGCCACGTCCCTGATCTCCCGCACGGGCGGCTTCTATCGCCGCATTGAGAGCCAGGAGATTCGTCTGTTCAGCAATATCTTCAATCACGCCGATAATGTCTCCGATTTCCTTGGAGCGTTGTCCTAAATGCTGTATTCGACTGGCTGATTCCTGCATTCGGTTCGAAACCGATTCCATCCCATGAATAGAAGAAACGACAATTTCTCCTCCTCGGACGGCTGAATCATTGACATCAGTGGCCGTCAAAGCCAAGGACTGCGTGTGGCGGGCCATATCTTCTGCGGTGGATGACATTTCCTCGACGGCGGCAGCCACCTGAGTGGCCTGGTTGACTTGAGATTGACTGGCCTGAACGACTTGATGGCCCACAGAGGACAATTGGGCCGATGCCTGTGACAGGGAATGAGCAACAGATCGGGTTTGCAAGAGCATCCGACTTAATTGATCTAACAAATTATTCAGGGCCAATCCCATTTGCCCAAGTTCGTCCTGGGTCTTCACCTGGACCCTGTGGGTTAAATCCCCCTCCGACGCTTTTGCCGCTACTTCCCAAAACGGTTTCAAACGGCTCACAACTTTTCTTCCCATAAAAATTCCAATAGGGATCACCACAAGAAGGCCCACGAGCATTTCCAAGAGTGTTTTATTCGTCAGATGCCGGACATGATTGAAAGCTTCATCCTCCGGAACTTGCACCAACACGGACCAATGCATTCCCAACGATCCCCCGCCAACTGGCACATGGCTATACCCGATAACTTGATTCGCCTGTTTTCCAGGATGGTAATTTCTTGCATATCCGGATTTCCCCTGAACGGCGGATTGTGTCGCCTCAAGTCCCAACTGAACCAGATTCGATTTCAGTAACACATTATCCAAATCACGGATCATATTCTCGGTCTGATGGACACCAGGGGCATATTCCACAAGCATCAGACCTTGGCTGTCCTGCAAGATGAGTTCAGCATGAGAAAATCCGGCTTTTTTTAAGTTTTGATACGCCTCTCGAAAAAATTGTTCTATCTTCGAGAACTTCATGCGTAGGCTCCCATATCCCACGACTTTTCCTTGGTCAAAAACGGGAACGGATAGCCCAACGGTCAGGCCACCCTCTTCAGGGAAAAGTATTTCCACATCGCGGTCAACCATCATACTTTCAATAAAGACTTCTTGAGTGATAGGTAAGCTTGAAAACGACTCTGTGGTACGACGGCTAAAGTCATTTTTTTGAAGAGCCAGAAACCAGGGAACGGATCGAAAATTTTTTTCGTAAAGCCATTCCGTCCGAAGAGGCTTCCCGTCAACATCGCGATCATTGACGGCGATGAGATGACCTTCCAGATCGACCACCTGGATCAGCGAATACATCCCTGATGCCTGAACAAAGGCATTCAACGAATCCACGAGGACATTGGGATAGTCTCCAGGTTTGGTCCCCAGGTCCCGATGTCCGGCTAGCAGATTCCGATTCAAGATTTGTGCATCGGCATAGCGTTCACTCAGTTGGAGACGAATTTTTTCGGCAATCCCTTCCGCAACTGCCTGGTATTGAACGCCGACTTCTTCTTTTAGAACCTCTGCGGTCTGAAACAACGAATATACCTGAACACTAAGAGGAATCAGAGAAAAAAACACCAGAATCCACACGAGCTTTGTTGTAATGCCCACATTCCAGGACGGCTTTATCATTGGTATCCTCTTGTTTGTGTTTTTATGTTTCTCGATTCATGTACTGGTCTTCTCAATCCATTATGATCATCGCCTAGCCTTACATCTGCACCGGCTCCACATGAGGTCGACCGAGATATTGAACCAATTTGTCACGAAGTTCCGTTGGATGAAACTTGGACACATAATCTGTCACTCCCAGGCTCTTCCCTTTGTCCACATTGCACTGTCCTGATAATGAGGAATGCATCAAGACCGGAAGTCCCTGCAATCGCACATCCTCACGGATATGCTTGGTCAATGAAAATCCATCCATTTCGGGCATTTCAATGTCGGTAATCACACCAACGACAAAATCAAAGATTGTGCGTTCCGTTTTATCACCCAAGTCCGCATACTGCCGTAACCGAGTCAGAGCCTCTTTTCCGGTCTGGGTTTCTTCATATTTCATCCCTAAGCGCTCCAGCGTTTTGATAATTTGTTTTCTGGCCACAATCGAGTCATCGGCCACTAGAACACGTTTTCCGACCAATTCCTTGACCATTTCAATGCCAACTAGGATTTCCTCTTCACTGCGTGGGTGCAATTCGGCCAACACCTTTTCCACATCAAGAATTAGCACCATTCGACCATCCTCCAATTTGGTGATGGCCGTGACAGCACCTTGCCGGCTGGATTGCAACATCGGTGGAGGCACTTGAATTCGTTCCCACGACATTCGAATGATACGATCGACCCCCGCCACCAGGAATCCTTGTTTGTTATCGTTGTATTCCGCAATGATGAGTTTGGCTCCCGCCGGATCCAATGGCCCGAGACCAATGGCGTGCTTCAAATCCACCAAGGCGATATTTTCTCCCCTGAGATTCACCAAGCCCAAAATTCTGGGATCGGAGTCAGGGATTTTCACTACGGGTGGGACCTTCATGACTTCACGAATCTTAAACACATTAATCCCGTAGATTTCCTCAGTTCCCAAATGAAACATCAATAGTTCCATTTTGTTGGCCCCGGCCAGACGGGTCCGTTGATCAATTTCCGCCATCCATTTCGCCATTTCGCTCTCCCCCGGCGTCACCCCATCACATGCAGATCATCCATTTTTACTAGTTCAATCGGTGCCGCTCTGTCTCTGTGGAATACAGGGTTTCCATTTCAAGCAGGCCCTCAGCGCATACCGGTATACGTGGCGCTATGGACTTCACGCACTAAATCGGCCATATCCAAAATCAAGACCACTTTGCCGTCCCCCGTAATGGTCGCCCCCGCCACGCCCTTCACATTGGCCAAAAATTCCCCCAAAGACTTAATCACCACTTCTTCTTGAGCACGCAATCGATCAACCACGACACCGAAGTGTTGTTCCCCGATCGTCACCACCACGACATAGCATTCCTCCCCGGACCGGCCGTTCGGAATTTGAAATGTTTCACCAAGATCCAGAAGAGGAAGGATGCGTTCGCGAAGGTTCAACACCGCCTGTCCGTTCACACTTTTAATTTCTTCTTTTGTTACCTTAACCGCCTCAACCACTGAGGCCAATGGGATGGCAAATGTGGCACATTCCACTTCCACCATCAGTGCTTGAATAATAGCCACCGTCAACGGAAGCTTAATTGTCACACGACTTCCTTGGCCGGGTTCCGAATCTAATTCCAAGCTCCCATTCATTCGACTGATATTGGTGCGAACCACATCCATGCCCACTCCACGGCCAGACACATCACTCACTTCTTCCGCCGTACTAAATCCCGGAAGAAAAATTAAATTCATAATCTCCCGAGGACTCAGGGTATCCAGTTCAGCTTGGGGTACCAGGCCCTTGGATACGGCTTTTTCGGCAATTTTTTTAACTTGTAACCCACGCCCATTATCTTCTACACGAATTACAATGCTATTGCCTTCCTGGTGCGCCGACAATCGCACATACCCTTCCGGTCCTTTACCGTTTCGATGACGATCGGCCGCCGTTTCTAATCCATGATCCAGAGAATTCCGAACCAGATGGACCAACGGATCGCTCAATTCATCAGCCACGGACTTGTCAACTTCGGTATCTTCTCCCACTAACTCCAAACGGACTTGTTTGCCCAACTTACTGGCTAAGTCCCGTACCAATCTGGGAAATCGCGAAAACACCTTTCGAATAGGAACCATCCGGGTCTTCATCACGGCCAATTGCAAATCCGAGGTCACCAAATTAAGTTGCGCCAGCGTGATTCCCAGCTCCCTGACAAGCGGATTCGTTTCATATTGCTCTTCCAGTCCAAACCCGAGTTTCATGAGGCGGTTGCGACTCAAAACCAATTCCCCCACCAGATTCATGACATGATCCAAACGTTTGGTTTCCACCCGGACTGTTTGGTCTTCTTCTTTTCCTCCAGACGGTTTCACGGACGGGGCACCTGCAGCCTGAACCGTGCGTGACGCGGCTTCTTTCATTTTATTCAATACGTCAGATAATCCTGCGGTCCCATCTGAAAAGGTCGTTGGGTGAGGCAATTCCGCCGTTCCTCCGATCATGACGGGCTCCTCAACCGCCGGGTGTTCCGGAAGAGAATGAGCGGGAGGATTTTCGATGGCAACAGCCGCGCACAGAAGGTTTCGAGTCCTCCGGAGGGGGAGGATGATTGGAGGACACAGATTCCGTCATCTCGTTTCTGGGGATTGGGATCGAAAGCTTCAGGTCATCTGCGCAATCCATCGTTAACGCTAATTTATTAACAATTAAGGTGGTTTCGACATGCGAATCTTCCCCAGTGTCCCGGATGTCAGACTGAAGCATTTTCACCGCATCCACGGCTTCCAAAATAATGTCAATAATGAAAGGAGAAACCGACATTTCGCCCTGCCTGAGTTTATTCAATAAACTCTCGGCTTGATGCGCGACTTCCACCAAATGGGTAAACCCCAGAAATCCTGCCGATCCTTTCATGCTATGCATGCAGCGAAAAATCTCATTTAATAATTCAGTATTCGAAGGTTCCGTTTCCAGTTTCACGAAATGTTGGTCAAGCGCTTCCAACATTTCCGAGCTTTCTGCCAAAAAATCATTCAGTATTTCTTTCATTTCCTCATTCATCGTTCACCTATGTCAGCTCATAGATCGTTTTCCTTCGTCTCACTCTTCACTCTCGTTCCTCCATAGATTCTGGGTTAAGAAAACCCGAATTCTGACATGATATTATCGACGAGATCTTGCTGGAGCGCAGTGGTTTTTGAGGTTTCCAATTGACGCAGCATTTCATAGCCTCGCCCCTCACCCTTGGAACCGCCTCCGTCTTTTTTCTGTTGAATTCCGAAAATCACAACCAGCTTCAATAGTTTATGCTGGATCTCATTCAGAATAGCGACGAGCTTGGCCACTCGTTGCGCCACGAGATCCTGAAAAGACAAGGCAACATGGATATTCAGAAGCCGTACTTCATCCGCTTTTACCATTTCCAAAATCACATCAATATCCTTCACGGCTCTTCCAGCCACATTGGCCCGTAATTGTAGTAGCTTGTGTTGCATCGCCTCTCGGCCGCGTTCAAGTTCTTCCGTCAGACTGAGAACTTGATGGGTACCCTCTTCCGTCATCTTTGCCAGATCATTCAAATGGGAGGTGGCCTGGGGAAGTTGATCCGAGGTGGACGTCACCGGGCATTCCATTTCCCGAATAGTTTTTGTGATTACTTCCACATATTTGGTTAATTCCTCCAATTCCGAATTGATTGACCGATCCTCCTGCACAACCTCTTCGGGGATCTCTGCGTCGCCTGTCGCCTCGGTTTCTATCCTGCGATCCACGAGCATAGGGGTCTCCTTTATGACTGGAAAGTACTATGTGACGTATTCATGTTTTAGCGGTTTGAACATTGGCAAATATCTTCTCTAATTTTCCTTGTAGCACTTCTGCCGTAAACGGTTTGACGACATAATTGCTGACTCCGGCTTGAACAGCTTCGATCAGATTCTCTTTTTGTGCTTCCGCGGTTACCATCAAAAAGGGAATGGTCTTCAATTCCGTATCGGCTCGAACGGCCCGCAAAAGTTCAATACCTTGCATGACCGGCATATTCCAATCCGAGACTACCAGACCAAAACCGCCTGCTTTCAATTTCGTCAGCGCATCCTGGCCATTTTCGGCTTCAACGATGTCCGAAAATCCGATCTGCCGTAACACATTTTTGACAATTCGACGCATGGTGGACATATCGTCCACCACCAACACTTTAATACCGGTATCAATCATGATTGACTCCTTACATCTAAGACCTTGGAATTCCAGAAAAAATAATTTCTTCCCATACAGTGGAAATCCCTTCAACGTTATACGTCCATACTAAGGTGGACAAACCCGGTACATTCGAGATTCGGTTAACTTATCTGCATTCTTAAGCTGTCACTGGAAAAAGAAGGTCATCGGCCCACGTTCTGCCAGGACTCGTGCCGTTTTGTCTGTTTTCCTTAGTTTTCGGCTAAAAAAACCACCACGAATGAGGCCATCTCAGGCGTTTCCCATAGGAGCGAAAACTTTTCTTGGGAAATCCATCGGGATCATGACGGTCACCACCGGGAGGAGGGTAAAGATTCGACCAACCATGACGGGGAAAATATGGGAATAAAAACTAGGAAGGAAGGGAAAATCCCACCACATTGGCTGTTCTGACAACTACCAATTGGGGAGACAAGGGATGCTGCCCGTTCCGGGGCATCTTGCCCTCAGAATCTGAGCAGGTGATTCATTCTTCCGATCGATGCCATCGTCCCAGAGAAAAGAAAGCGACACCCATCCGTGATTAATTCAAACTAAACCGATCACGTGTCCCATTTTGTTGCCCTGTGCCAACCATGGTCGACTCTCCTCCGGCATTTTGGACCCAGGCTTCGATTTCCTCACGAACAAATCGCCAGTGCTTTCCTACTTTATGCCCAGGAAGACGGCGTTCTCTTGCTAATTTGTAAATCGTGGATTTTGGCACTTTCAAGAACGTCGAAACTTCACTCAAGGTCAGCAAATCTTTCATGGTGATACCCTCATTAGAGTTTGGTCATTGATGCTTGTGGTATCGGACTAATAACTTAAAAACTTGAGAATTCTTCCCCGATAGTAGAAATCTGTATTTTCTTTACCCTTTGGGTTTGACTTGTGCCCTTTCTCCGAGAACCCACGGCTCTGGGCAAGATGTTTCCAGAGACGGTTTCCCGTCCTTGTCTCCTCGCGCAAAGACCAGGCGTTGAAACACACAGATCAATTTTTGCATCATATTTTCTAACGCAGAAACTTCTGACTGAAGATGAACAAAGGATGCGACAGAAGCCATGTTTTCAAGTCGTTCTGCCAATTTCGCTTGTGGCCTGGCATGGACCGCACTCAGCGCACCTTTTAGCTGATGTGCCTGCATTTGGAAATCCTGCCGATCCTTTGTCTGAATCGACTTTTGCATCTTCTGGATAACACCTGGAGTGTTTTCGTTAAAAATTTTGAACAGGGAATAAAGCAAGGCTTCATCTCCTTCCATCGCTTTCAACGCTATGCTGACGTCATAACTTTCTAAGCCAGGTTGACATTCAGAGAGTGTCTTGAGCGGACTGCCGAGCTTTGAGTCCTTGATGAGGGCCGGATGGCTATCAGGTAGGCCAGAATGGTCTTCCCTCCGTGATGAGGGTGAAACCGCTCTACCGGGCCCAAACCCGACCCATCGCTGAAGCACCCTCTGGAAGTCGTGTATATGAACAGGCTTAGAAAGACATTCATCCATGCCACTCTTCAGACATAATTGCGCGTGCTCAGGAAGCACATGGGCCGTCATGCCAACGATGGGAACATGGGAGACTGGAGAAGAAGCTGGTACTTGCTGTCGACGCCAGGAGGTATTTCCAGGCACAATCCTTCCCGTGTTCTCCAATTCCCGAATGACCCGAGTGGTGGCTAACCCATCCATTTCCGGGAGCTCCAAATCCATCACAATGCAATCCACAGCCATCTCTTGCAACACCTGTAAAGCTTGAGTTCCCGTTTCAACAATGGTCACATGACATCCCAGCTTGCCCAACATTCCGGCTGCAACTGCTTGATTTACGGGATTGTCTTCCACCACCAACACAGAAGGCCCTTCGTTCTCTCTTGGGGAAGGGAGCTCAAGAAAATCTAAGGCAATCTGAGCATTCTCCGTGGTATGAGGCTCAGATTCTTGTATCACATCCGGTTGACAATGATAGCCGGTTTCTCCTAACAGGCACAGGTAAAATTGTTCACGGTGGATGGGAAGTGTAATCATTCCATCGAGCGGAAAAATTTTCCCTTCATCATCTTTGTGTAACCAGAATGGCTTCAGACTCCAAATCTTGACATCGCGAAAAAGAGTCGAAAATCGAATCGTTTCAAGCCATTGGCCTATCTTCTCTTCCTCCAGGTGGCCATCGACAATAAGCCCATGGAAGTCCAATCCCGCTATGTGTTTTTTTTCAAACAACATTTGCGCATGTTGGATACTATCCACCTGTACAACCTTGGCCCCCATTTCATGAAGGAGTTGGGTGATAACCCACGCTGAAGACTTCAGTGGGCACATCACCCACACCTCGTTACCGTCCAATGGCAGTGCATTGTTCTTCGGGGAAGGATCAGGCAATGAAAGACGAAAAGGAATATCACACCAGAAGGTGGAACCCTGGCTAGGTTGACTTTTTACTCCAATCGTTCCATTCATCAGCTCCGCCAATTGTTTGCAAATGGCCAATCCCAAACCGGATCCACCAAATTTTCGGCTCATGGAACTGTCCGCTTGTGTAAACACCTGAAAAATTTTTCGCTGAACATCGTCGGACATACCGATGCCGGTGTCTTCGACCGAAAATCTGATCCACAGCCTGGACTCGTCAGCCGGAAAACCGGAACAGTCATTGATTTCTGGAGAGATCCCAATAGCTCTTGAGATCGCCGAATCAATCATCGACACTCGCACGAGCACTGATCCCTCCATCGTAAATTTCAGAGCATTCGAAATATAATTACTGAGTATTTGCCGAAGACGATGAGGATCGCCAACAAGCAGTGAAGGCACATCCGGATCTACATAGGCGGCCACATCTAAACCCTTGCGATGTGCCCGTTCGGAAAATAGATCCACAACCTCTTCGAGTAATGAGATCGGGTTAAACCCGATAGTCTCTAAGGCTAATTGTCCGGATTCTATCTTTGAAAAATCTAAAATATCATTAATGATATTGAGCAACCCCTCACCGGACATACGGATAATTTTTGTACATTCCTGTTGCTCGTGATCAAGAGACGAATGCAATAATAACTCCGCCATGCCAATGACCCCGTTTAAAGGGGTACGAATTTCATGGCTCATCACAGCCAAAAACGCCGCCTTGGCTCGAGTCGCGGACTCGGCCTTAATTAATGCGTGATCCAGCTCCTGGTTTTTGGCTTCCAAGGTATCCGCAAACGCCGACATTTCATCTGCAGCCCGTTTCGGTTCCGTGATGTCCATCCCATAGCCTCGAAGCAACCCCAACTCCGGATGAGGAGAAAATGTCCAGGAATACTGCTTATCCCCGACGCTCACCTCGATGTGGCTCTCAAGATGTCCTTGGGATAAACATCGCGCTGCAAGGTCAGAAAACCGTTCCGGCAACGCAGTGGAAAATCCATCCTGGCCGATATGCGCTTCCTCCATTAACCGCACCATGGAGGGATTGACATACAGGAGATGCCCCGTCGCATCGACTTCAATGACGGGGAAAGGGTTTTCCTGGGGAATTGAAGCTAACCGGCTGGATTCCTCAGTCAACTTCACTTCGGAACTGAGATCACGAAACATCAAAAGAAATCCGGATGCCTCCACATCATCAACCACGAGGCCTTTCAGTTCTACCCAACACCAAGTCCCCTGCCGATTTCGCAGGCGAGTCCTGGGAATCCACACAATCCTTTTTTCCAGAAGCAAACCGGAGAGAGGACAGACTTCCCTGCCGCTCTCATCGGACGGAACCAGACATCCCAACAAGTCATGGCAAGAGACGTTCGTGGGGCAGGCGGCCCCCCAACCCAACAGTTGCGAGCCAGCCAAATTCATATGTGTGAGATTTCCAGCCCGATCCACCAGGCACACCCCGACCATCAGTCCATCCCACAGACTCTGAGCAATGGCGGGATTGGACCACATGAGCTAACCGAAATATTCCCGCAGATTGATAGAAGGATCCACGGAGTCAAGAACTTTAATAATACTCACCTCATGCCCCAAGTCTGCATCAAGAGCTAAATTCTTCACCTCGGGGTCATCGAGGATCTGACCATTTCGAGACCGGATAATTTTCACATGGGGCCTCACGCTCATCTCTGGATTCTGCTTCACCACCACAGCGTCCTCGCCAGTAGAAAGTTTGACAAACGTGCCCACAGGGAACACCCCGAAAACGCGAATCATGGCTTCGACAAATAGAGTAGGAAATTTTCCCTTTTGCGCTTCTTGATACATGCGCCGTATCGCTAAGGCTGCAGGAACTGATCCTGACGTGTTCCCATCCGCGAGTAACTCATCAAAATAATCGACCAGGCCTAACAATTTTCCGGAATCAGATATTGGTTCTCTCCCGTGCACGTTGGGATACCCTGAGCCATCCTGGTAGACATGGTGCTCCCGTACTATTTGCACAATTTCTTGGGAGAACTGAGATTTTTTATGTATCAGTGCCACCCCCATATCCACATGTTGCTGCAACAAAGAACCGTCAATCCCTGTTCTTCCCCACCGTGTCTGAACCAGGTTAAGGGGAAGCCGCATATAGCCGACATCATGTAACAGGGCTGCCACAGCCACTTCTTCGAGGAGCTTCACATCCCATCCGAGTTGAAGACCAACCAGAACCGAGAGCACCGCGGTGTCGACCACATGCGAATAGAGTGTTTTGTCGAACTGCTCTAGATGCTCAATCAACAGAATCTCAGCGAGAACCGTAGGATGCGCCAAGGCTTTTTGAATGAGCCCCTGGGCAGTGGCGTGCAGAGCGGGGAGAGGAATCGCCTGGCCGGTTTTGACCCCCTCAAACACGTTTTCCAAGGCAACAATCGCATCCCCCCGCAACCTGACAAGCTCTTTTTGGTTTACCTTTCCGGGGGAATCGCCATCATGAGAACATATCTCGAGCTCTTGGCTGCACGAATCTTTCTGATGGTTGAGCGTCCCAGTCCCGGACTCACACGCCTGCTCGTCCTCAAAAGTCAACGGGCCGGAATCGAGGGAGACATCGAGCCCTTTTGACGTATCAATTTCAACTTCCTGAATACCGGATTGGACCAATTGCGTCACGTCCTGTAATCGAAGAAGTCGGTGGTGGACGAAGAATGGGGACTTCCACCAGGAGTCCAGAATCTTGACTAAAAACATGCCCGCACGCACTTGCGCACAGGGAATACGCTTTCGTGTCGTCTGGGTAGAAGGAGATCGATTGGAAAGGATATTCATGCAACACCCTCAGCCGGGCCCCTTTCAAAAGACCCATGGCTGCTTTGGGGCCAGGTCAAAAGGAGAGGACTATCCTGCCAAGCTTGATGAAACAGCCGTCCCCTTTGGAATCTCGTCAAATGTCTGATAGATAGGAATCATTTTGGCGACATTGGCCAAATCCAATACTTGACGGACATAGGTTTGTGGATTCAACAGGCTAAACGGGATTTTTTTATTTTTCAGGTTTTGATGCGCAATCACCAGAAGACCCAGGGCTGAGCTGTCCACAAAAGACACTTGTCCTAAATCTAGGATAATCGGCATCCTCTCATTAACCGCCTCATCCATGGCGACTTTGAAGGTTTTTCTCGCGCCAAAGTCAAACCTCCCGTCCATATGTAAGATCACGGTTTCCGTGCGCTTTTCTTGCGTGACATTCATACACCCCTCCATTTTTTATGTAAAGGAACTCTCGTGGGCGTCGTGTGTTACGCCAATTCACCTTATCGGTCAGAATCCAACAGGGATTAAACCTTTGCGCACAGTTTCCTCGTCTGTGTCAATGACGGACATCAGATAAACCGGAAGGGCACAGAGGCTTAAGACGTTGTTCGTAATCCCACATGGGATTCGAATTCCTCTTCAACCGGATCGGCCTGAGTGCCACTGTTATACAACACCAGGTTCCGAAGATGCTGAGCACTTTCCTGACCAACCAATTCAATAAATTGAATGGCGATGGTATTGGGGTCATTACGTACAACCAATCCTTTTGCCTCAATGGAGGGACCACCCTGTCCCCCATCTAAATGAAGAAATAGACAACAAGGGGTCTGTTCGGGAAGCATGGCATCACACCGAAGAAGCAGGCCGTTGAAACTGACGTTCTCCAGCTCTCCATGAATGATCACATTCCCTCCGACACGCAATTCCGCATGAATCGCGACCCTCACACGTGTAAACTCCCGTTGATTAGCACTCATGGTATCCTCCCGTCGCTGATCGACCTCTCGTGCCTCCAAAGAGAGACAAACAAGAGTTGTTCCTGGCAAGCAAACACCAAATCGCTCACGAGTTCGGCATGGGTAACACGTAAACCTTCCAAGGTCGTCTGCATCACTTGAGGAAGAGACAATTGACAGGGCCCCGGAAGCAAGGACTTGATATTGCCCGCAATCACATTGGTCAATTCGTACATGGCATCCATTCGATCCTGGACGCTAACTTCCGAATGCCCATTCGTAAAAATGGCAGACGCGGCGGAGTGAGCGAGTTGCCCGGATCCATGCAACACCACCACTCCATTCCAAGCACCGGAAATTTCAACCTTTCCTGTCCAATATCCATCGGCTAAGTCAATAGTCACCGGCAAGGTGCCGGGCTGAATATCTAATCCGAGCATGGCCTGCCAGGTCGTCTCAGTAATTTCAAAAATTTCCTGCTCGAGAAACACCGTGATATCACCCTTATCGCTTTCGAATCCGGTACCATGAGGTGCCATTCACAGCCACCCGTTCGTATTCGTCATCAAGATTCATCGTGGTTTCCGATCCCCCCAATAACAGATACCCTTGTGGATCCATAATATTGCGGATTTTTTTTAATATCCGTTTTTTGGTTTCTCCATCGAAATAAATCATGACATTTCGCAATACCACAATGTCCAGTGGAGGAAACAGAAACCATTGCCCAGCTAAATTCATTTCCCGGAACTCAATTCGTTTTCGAATATCATCATCAATCTGCCACTGGGTTCCTTTTTTCGTAAAATACTTCGCCAATAAACCGGCAGGAAGCCCACGATTGACTTCGAGTTGGCTGTATATCCCCTCTTGGCATCTTTTCAACATAGCGCCGGAAATATCCGTGGACAAAAACCGAATCTGCCAATCCTTTAATTCGGGGAAAAATTCCAGAATAGTGAGCATAATTGAATAGGGCTCCTGCCCACTGGAACTGGCACCACACCAAATAGAAAGACATTTCATCGAAGCCCTGCGGGCAATCAGATCAGGGAGAAGGTATTCTTTTAAGGCTACAAACGGACTCAAATCCCGGAAGAAGCTGGTTTCATTTGTGATCATGGCTTCCACCACTTTTCTATGGAGCACGCCATAGGAAGAGCGCCGAAGCTTCCTCAGTAACGCGAAAAGAGAATCGAACCCTAACTCCTTGGCAAGGGGTTCCAAACGAGAACAAATAAGATATTCCTTTTCTTTTGCCAGGACTATCGCCGAGCGTTCCCGCACCAGATTTCGGATAAATGTCAGATCATCAATGGTGAATCCCACTGATACAGACTCCTTGATATGCGATATCTTTGAGACCATCACGATGCCTGGAAGAGACATCTTGCGATATTGAGGATTGAGAGAACGCGTTCCGTCTCGAATTCTTCCATTCCACCTTTATGCGGTTTGCCTGCACATCGCCTCACTGAATCCCCAAAATTCTTAATTTTTCCTGAATCACCTCTTTTGTAAAAGGTTTCATCACATATTCATTGGCACCCTCAGCCAGAGCTTTCCCCATGTGAGATTTTTCGGTTTCTGCCGTCACCATCATTAACGGCAATGCTTGAAAGTGTGCATGAGCACGGACGGCACGGACAAATTCTAGCCCACTCATTCCTGGCATATTCCAATCGACAAGCACAATATCGGGTTGAGTGCCGGGTTGCAGCTTGTCCAACCCTTCATGGCCATTGGTTGCCTCCTCAACATTGGCTCCCACCGATTCTAAAATTCTCTTGAGTATAGTCCGCATAGCCTTTGAATCATCTACCACCAACACCTTCATAATTCATCTCCTCCTGCAAGACCCGGGACATCCTCAATGGCCCTGGTATTGGCAGGTAATAAAAATTAACGCCAAACATCCGTCTGGCAGATCGGCCCTCCCACATCCCTGATTCGGGGGAGCCCACAACTCCGAGCCCTGTCTTTCTCCATTCATATGAACGCTTGTACGAGCCAAAGAGAGGCTTTATCGAGCAGCGACCATTTTGAGATGGGAAAGCAGTGCACCGGGTATTTCAGAAAGCGGCAAAACTTTCTCGACTCCACCGGCTTTAATCGCTTCCCTAGGCATACCAAAAACCACACAGGACGCTTCATCCTGGGCCACAGTAAACGCCCCAGCCTGTTTCATTTCTAACATTCCCGCCGCCCCGTCATTGCCCATTCCGGTCAGAATCACCCCAAAACTATTTCCCCCAGCATAACGGGCTACGGATCGAAACATGGCGTCTACGGAAGGACGATGCCGGTTGATCGGGGGCTCTTGATTGAGGGACACATAATAGCGGGCACCGCTCCGGCGGAGTTCCATATGAAAATTACCCGGGGCCAATAACGCCTGTCCGGGAATGACGCTGTCACCTTCTTGAGCTTCTTTGACATGAATTTGACACAACTGATTCAGCCGGTCCGCAAACGATTTCGTAAATTGTTCTGGCATATGCTGCGTCATGATAATAGGCGGGGTATTAGGAGGCAGCACTTCCAACAATTCCCGAAGTGCTTCGGTTCCGCCTGTGGAAGCTCCAATAGCAATGATCGTATCCGTGGTTTTAATCATCGCCGATTGGGCAGCCAACGCTTTAATGCGTTCGGCACAATCAACCGGAGGCGTTCGTTTTTTCACCGTGGCCTGTGCCGCGATTTTCACTTTGCTCGTAATTTGATGAGCAAGGTCCGACATCCCATGCTGAATGTCCAGGGTGGGTTTGGTCACGAAATCCACAGCACCGGATTCCAGAGCTTGCAAGGTGGTCGCAGCCCCTTGCTCGGTCAGGGAGCTCACCATGACCACGGGCATAGGGCGAGCGGCCATTAATTTTTGCAAAAAGGTTAATCCGTCCATTTTGGGCATTTCCACATCCAATGTCAGCACATCGGGGTTGAGGGCCTTAATTTTTTCCCGAGCCACAAAGGGATCGGGAGCTGCCCCGACCACCTCGATCTCCGGATCATGAGAGAGGATCTCCTTCATGACATTACGAATTAACGCCGAATCATCAACGATTAACACACGAATAGGACTCATAGGGTTTCTCCTTAAAATAACGTCACCTCCGACTGCACAGGAGCATGTTGCAGTTTCCTTTGGTACTGGCCCTCCTCCTCAGCAATTGCTTTCGCCACTACACGATCGAGTTTTTTTAACAGTACTTTTCCGGAGTCCGTAAAGTAGTAAACTTTTCTAGGGCACACATCCCCGACATTCGCTTTCAAAAGGGGAACGCTTTCACGCTCTAGATAATCTAAAGCCCATGTTGCATTTTTCGCCCCGATATCCATTGCCCCATCATAAATTTTCCCCCCGCCAAAGACTTTTGCTTCAAGACGATCCTTTCGCCCTCCCCGTTTCAATATTTCGTTAATCAACATTTCCATCGCAAAACTACCATACCGGCCGGAATCCGCCCAGCTATCGTGCCCTCCCTCGGATGTCGGCGCGCTCAACATGAAATGATTCATCCCTCCAACGCCGGCCAAAGGATCCCGCAAACACACCGAAATACACGAGCCTAACACGGTATACACGACTCTGGGTTCCACACTTACGAAATATTCACCAGGCAGAATGACCGCAACCTCATAAGGAAACCGGGTATCCTGCATCCGTCGAATATGGCTGAATTCCATCAAGCCCGTTGATGACATCGCTTTTTCTATTCCTCAATCGACCTCATTAGAGGACGTGTTCGTTAGGAGTATGGGTTGCACAATCAGGAGTAAATACATGAAGAGTGAAAAGAAAAAATTGAACTTCCCGTTTCACACCGCCCGTGATTATTTTCATGATGAGGATGGCATGCCCTCGCCGCTCAGGTTTCACTCGTCACGCCTACCGGCTTTTGGTAAATGGTAGGGCGAAGGTATGTAAATTGATGATCGATCCATTGCAAACTTTCCGAATGGCCAATAAACAAATATCCCCCCGGTCGTAGATACCGGAAAAACTTTTCCATGAGGGTGGCTTGTGTGGAACGATCGAAATAAATCATGACATTACGACAAAAAATGACATCGAGGGGACTTCGAATGGGAAAAGTCTGATCCATCAAATTAATTCGCCGGAAAGCCACCAGGTTCGCGATGGGAGGGAGCACCCGGACTTTTCCCGCCTGAGCGCCTTTGCCTTTGAGAAAATGACGTTGGACGAGATCCTTGGGAAGTTGGCTAATTCTCTCTTCCTCATAAATGCCCGACGCGGCTTTGGCCAGAACCCGCGTGGAAATATCGGAGGCGAGGATTTTGATATCCCATCGACTGATCTCGGGAATGGCATCAGACAAACACATGGCAATGGTGTACGGTTCTTCTCCGGAAGAAGACGCGGAGGACCAAATCCTCAATTTCTTGGCCGCATTCGCCTGGGGAAGCACTTGGTCACGGAGAAAATCGAAATGCACCTGCTCGCGAAAAAAATCTGTTTTGTTAGTGGAAACAAGATCCAGCAATTTCGTCAGCTCTTCTTCTCCTCCTTTTCCGCACACGCGATCGTAATAGGCTTGATAGGTGGGAAGCCCAAGCTCTCGAAGCCGTTTTCCCAAACGGGAAACCAATAACGTCTTTTTGGGAGTATCAAGACTGATTCCGACCTGCTTGTAAATCAGATCTTTAAACAATTGAAATTCTTGATCGGTTAGGGTTCCACTCATGAATGATCACCATATTAAAAATTTCACTTGAAAGCCTGAGAAAATAGCGGTTTTTGGCGCTTTCACAATTTAATGCTTACTGTTCACTCGGAAGGAATTCACTGAAACAACATGGCATAGACCACATACGCGGTAAGAAGGGTTCCACCAAAGGTCCATTGCATCATATGTCCCAAACGCCGATGGCGAGAAACCCCTCCCACCATCGCCCCAATATCTCCCCCATTTCGTAACCGACGGAGTCCGATAGCCATGTTAGTGGTTCCCATTCCAATCGTATTCAAGGCCAATCCGGTATGAACAATCAGAACAGAAGATACAGGGACCGATATTGCTCTACAGTCCCGCCAAGCTGATCCCGGTCAACAAGAATTTGTTTGGTGACATGTGCAACCAGCCAAAGAACTACCAGACCGCAGGAAACAGTCATCCATTGTCCGGGAGCAGTCACCTCATGTCGTTTTGCGGCATGAACCCCAATAGATTCAGACCGCAGGCCAGCGTCATTCCTATCAGTTGCCGCACCCCATAAGAGGTTTTCGATAACCATATGCTCTTGGTGAAAATTTCGGCTGAAGTGGCGCGATGAAGGAAAAGGGTGAGAAGGGTCTCTCAGGAGAAGGTGCCGTTGTTAGGGTACACCGCAAGTCTATATGTTTGACCCAACACCCCACACTGTCCCTTCTCCTTTTTCACTGTTTCATCTCATATTATCGGCAGACCTATGACCGAATTTAAGGACCCGATATGTTTTTTTAAACGTGAAGCCCCAGGGAAGGATAGGAAGAAAAAAAAGGCGAGGAGGGTTGTTATCCCCTCCCCGCCTTTTATGAAAAATGAATCGTCTTACAACTGAATTATTTCAGTCGAACAACAATGGCTCCCATAAAATCACCCTTCTTCCAATCTTTTTTAGTGGTTTTGGGGTGTTTGTTATGGCAATCGGCGCAACTATCAACAATAGCATAATCGGCCGACATACCGACGGTCGCTCCACCATCATCTGCCACTAACACTTTTTCTTTTCCTTTGGCTAATTCCGCCAACATGTCCTTTTCCTTGCGCTTTTTGCAGCATTGGAGGCATACAAGGGATCTGTTCCCACCAAAGACAATTCAAACTCTTTTATTTCCTTTCCGAGCTCTTTCACGAATTGGGCCGGAAGCATCATGCCGTGGTCATCCTTCACCCAATCTTCATGGACTCCATCCCACCTTTTTTCGCGTCTGCCACGATACCCTTGACATATACTGTTCTGGCAGCCTTAGCCGTAGCCAGGATGTATTTGGCCGCCATTTCCTTAGCCGCGTCTGCGGCTTGCCCAATCGGCACCACCAGGGCGAGCCCGATCATGAAGACGACAAACATTGTTGCGAATGCAGCCCATCTTCTCATAATAACCCTCCTCCTGTGAGTATTAAAAAACAATGAACGAATTGGATGTCCGATCTATTTTGGGGGACTTAAGCCTATCCGACATAACCAGGAACAGTCAAGATTCGTGTAACAGTCTCATAGATTAGGTCTTAGGTCAATGGAAAAATCGACCGTAAGGATCACAAAATGAGGCAGCAGGTCAAATCATCTATTAAGGGGAGCATAAACTCTTTTCTCTTTCCCGTTGGTCAATGGGAAGGTCCTTGCTTTCAAAGACCAAGACGAATAACTGGAAAAGAAAGAAAAAAGATTCCTGACAAAAAAATTCCTGAGATATCGGCTAAAGAATTGGATTTCAGATTGAAAAATGAAATGCGAACCGTGGGACGAAAACCGGATGGCGTAAGGGAAGAAACGATTCCCCTCACGCCTGCTCCCTCATCAATTACGATTTTCTAAAATTGGTCAAAAAATTCATTCTCGTCCTTTTTATGCCCGTTGGAACCCATACTCCCTACACCTACAGCTTCCTTGGTGGGGGTGAAGGGATGTTTTTTATTACCTTTTCTCAAAGCCGACGAGGCAGGACGGGGAGATTGTGAACCCACTGGGCTTTTCGATTGAGATTGAACAGAAGGTAAGGTTTTTGGCATGAATCCGGAACCGGTGGACCCGGATTCTTGCTGGACCTTAAAAAATTCCACTTGCCTTAACAAATCCTGAGCTTGTTGGGCCATGGACTGAGAAGCCGAAGTGGCTTGTTCCACAAGGGCCGCATTTTGTTGCGTGCCCTGATCCATTTGCATCACCGCCTTATTCACCTGATCGATGCCCGCGGCTTGTTCCTGCGAGGCCGCACTGATTTCAGAGATGATATCCGTCACGCGTTTGACCGAATTGACGATTTCCGCCAGCGTTTGCCCTGAGCGATTCACCAGTTCGCTCCCGTCCCCCACTTTTTGCACCGACTCGTTGATCAAGGTCTTGATCTCCTTGGCCGCCGTGGCCGACCGTTGCGCCAAATTCCGCACTTCCGAGGCCACCACCGCAAAGCCCCGCCCTTGCTCACCCGCCCTGGCCGCTTCCACCGCCGCGTTCAACGCCAGCAGATTCGTCTGAAACGCGATTTCGTCGATGACGTTAATAATATCCGCGATCTTTTTGCTGCTTCTGTTGATCTCATCCATGGCTTCCACGGCTTTGTCCGTCACCATCCCGCCCTTCTCGGCTACTTCTCGGGCGGCCACGGCCAACTGATTGGCCTGTTTAGCATTATCCGCATTTTGCTTAATGGTAGAGGTCATTTCTTCCATCGATGCACTCGTTTCTTCTAATGCGCCTGCTTGCGCAGATGTCCGCTCGGCCAGATCCGAGGTCCCCGCATTGATCTCAGAAGTACCGGTCGTAATGCCTGACACAGCCGTTTTCACGGATCCAATGACTTCACTCACACGATCGAACATCGTATTAAACGATTCACTGGTCCGGCCGATTTCGTCCTGATTGGTGACGTTGGCCCGAGCCGTGAGATCTCCTTCTCTGGCTCGCTCGGCCATGGACTCCAGACCTTTCATGGGCTTGACCACCAACTTTGCAATCATCAGGTACAACAACCCCATCATCAGCAGACCCACACAGAGAATTCCCACATACATATTGTTGAGATTACTTTGCAATTGAGCCATGGGCGCATCCATAGGAATTTGCACAGAAACTGCCCCTAACATGTCGCCGACTTTTTTTCCTTCATGACAACCCACACAGGCCTGCACGCTGGCCAAATCTTGGGTCGCCCGTCGAAAAACCGTTTTTCCCATCACGGTATCGATCTTGGTAAATTCCTTTTGGCCTGCGGCCAAGGCCGTCAATGCATCTTTTTCAAACCCGTCTTGTGGAGCATTTTTCGGATTGAGAGGCGTGAGACTAATGACCCTGGCATTGTAGACATCTTCCTGAGCCAGCTGTTCGGACGTTTCTCGAGTAAACGTGGCCGGAAAAGGAATGGTGTCGGGTGGACTATGGTCTATTCCCGTCTTCATGCCCGCGGCCTTGGCTTTGACTACAAAGTTTTTCGTGACATAGGCTCGAGTCACCTCTATTTGTTTTTGAACAATAAAGGCCTGATCCGCCAAGACCCGCTCCAAATCCGTTTGCAATTGGTGACCGATCAAATACGCTCCCCCTACCAGCAAAATGGAAAATACCACCATGATGGTCGTCACCACTTTGGGACCAATACCTAATGCCTTCCACCCTTTACTCATGATGCCTCCTACCTTCTTCCTTTGTCGTAAATGAATAACCTGTGTTTCGCCTATACTCAGGAGTGAAGCCCCAGGCGTCGGAGCATAACCCGTTTTCCAGTCGCCTGAGTCTTTCTCTTGACAAATTAGAATTCTTCAAAACAATCGTCCTCACGTTGACGGCGGTCATGGCCATTGGAGCTGCTCACGCCCGCCGGTTGTGGTTTGATCTCCATAGAAGACGGAGATTTGCTGGATTGAGCAGGTTGACTGACCGGAGTAGCCTTCCCCTTTCGACCTGACTGACCAACTTGACTCGTCACCGGGCGTTGTCCTTCCTTGCGGGACAATCCTCTTTGTCTATCTTCTTCGAATTTGAAAAAGGCGACCTGTTGTAACAGTTCAGCGGCTTGTTGTTTCATGGACTGAGACGCCGAGGTCGCCTCCTCCACCAAGGCCGCATTCTGCTGCGTGCCCTGATCCATTTGCATCACCGCCTTATTCACCTGATCGATGCCCGCCGCTTGCTCCTGTGAGGCCGCACTGATTTCGGAAATGATATCCGTCACGCGTTTGACCGAATTAACAATTTCCGCGAGTGTTTGCCCTGAGCGATTCACCAACTCGCTCCCATCACCCACTTTTTGCACCGACTCATTGATCAAGGCTTTAATTTCCTTGGCCGCCGTGGCTGATCGTTGCGCCAGATTTCGTACCTCCGACGCCACCACCGCAAAACCCCGACCCTGCTCTCCGGCCCGCGCGGCTTCCACCGCCGCATTCAGTGCCAGCAGGTTTGTCTGAAAGGCGATTTCGTCGATGACGTTAATAATATCCGCGATTTTTTTGCTGCTCTTATTAATTTCGGCCATGGCTGCCACGGCTTTGTCCGTCACCGCCCCTCCCTTTTCCGCCACTTCACGAGCGGTCACGGCCAGTTGATTCGCCTGTTTGGCGTTATCCGCATTTTGTTTAATGGTGGAAGTCATCTCTTCCATGGATGAACTGGTCTCTTCTAAGGCTCCAGCCTGAGCCGAGGTGCGTTGCGAGAGATCTTCATTGCCTTGGGTGATTTCACCCGATGCCGTCGAGACATGTTCCGCCGCCTGCCGAACTTCCGCAACGACCTGCACCAAGTTATCCAACATGGTGTTCATCGCCAGACCCATGGTCCCCAACTCATCTTTGGAAGTCACCATCACCCGCTTTGTGAGATCTCCTTCAGCAGCACGTTGCGCGACTTCGCTGACTTGGATTAGACTCTTCGCCCCACGACGACCCACCCACAATCCGATAACTAAAATCAGCGCGACACAAATAATGGCCGTCATGCTCAAATTACGATTAAAGGTCATGGCCGCGGCCGCGGCCTGATCCTTGGGAATACGG
Organism: uncultured Nitrospirales bacterium; assembly: GCA_963785905.1. Taxonomy (GTDB): domain Bacteria; phylum Nitrospirota; class Nitrospiria; order Nitrospirales; family UBA8639; genus Nitrospira_E. The sequence goes on along the minus strand of CAWAXJ010000047.1, from coordinate 35,491 downwards.
ACCAACACCGACCAATTCATTCCCGGATATCCCAACGCACCCTTCAAGTGGGTAAAACCGGCTACCTGCCACATATTTTTCCCCTCGTGGAGCGACATTTGGAATCCAGTATTCCCGGCAACGGCTTCTTTCGCGACAGCCACGCCCTGTTCGGCTAAATTGACTTTCAATAACGTATTCTCCAGGTCGTGATTCATCTCCTCCTTGCCCTGACTGGAGGGATCGTAATCAACAATGACCTGCCCCTTCGCTCCCAAAAGTGTGATTTCCGTTCCCGGATACCCCGAAGACTTGAGCTCCTGATACGCCGTTTGGACCATTTCCTCAACTAATGAAAATTTGACTCGATTGCTCCAATACCCGATCAATTCACCATCCATATACACTGGAGCAGAAAAACCCAGGGTCAATCCATCATCACCGGTTAAGACGGATTTCACATCCTCATCCACATGTAGATCTTCGATAAACGTCCCGGTAACGGTATCATTTCCAGGAGCAGTGAATGGCTGTTTCGTAGTATATTCCTTAGCTTGTAAGGCCTTAAACCAGGGAGCCTCGTGGTATTTCTTGGAATACAGGGGAGTCGTATCGAGAGGATTCCCCCTGGCATCCTTGCCATTGACCGCCATGACATCCCCGACCGGGTCCACCAGGATGGTCAGAGAATAAATTCCTGAAGCGGCCACATATTGATTCATCGCATTAGCAATCGCATTATTTTCTTTGGAGTACCAGTGGTACCGTTCACCCACAATCTTGTTGAGCCCGAAGGTTTGGGCATCTCCATACCGTTCCGAAAGATTACGATCAATCTTATCCGCAATATTTTCTGCCACGGCTTGTACGCGCTGTCCGGCAGCCTTTTCCATTTCCCCTGTTGCCGACGAGCCTAAATAGCCAACCGCCGCCATAGGCACCATGCCAAAAACGGCAAACAACACCACCAATTTGGTTGCGATACCCCAACTGAAAATTTTATTCACGATGCTGTTCATAGAATCCTCACCTTTTGATTGTGGGTGCCTATCACATTGTCTAATATTGGCGGACGTGCCTGTTGGGACTCGTCTGCCATCATCACTTGCGACATGAGGAACTTGGTGTCGTGGAGTCTCCGAGTACTTGCTGAGCGCTATGGAAGACATAGGTAGGGCTTGATCTTTTCCTTTCGCGTGTTTGCTCCATTTCCCTATAGGGAATAAAAGGCCTAATCCCATTTTCAAAAATTCCTGGCACCAGCCTTCCTCGTTTTCTTTTCGTCCATGGGCCTTACGTTGTCCCATCTGGTGCAAAAGGGTTCGAATGTGCTCTCCCCCTCGTTCTTGCCTCCGATCCCCCATAATCTCCCCTTAGAACGTCAACGAAGATAAGCCTCTATGTCAGGAAGTGAAATTTAGAATGGTTGAAAATCCTCAAAATTTTTCCTTTACTTTGCCGACAGTCATGCCCGTTGCAATTCAGCCATGCCGCACCACGCGACAGAATCATCCGTTGATGAGAGCAAATTCCGAGTAGGGCTTTCCCCAAGGAAGGAGAACACCGCTGAAAGAATTTTTTGAAATCCTGTTACAATCCGTTAACTTCGCTTTTCTCCAATTTTTCGGGAAGATCCTCTACGTTTTTCAATTCGTCTTCCGTTAACACACGATCGATATCCAGAAGGGTCACCAATCGATCATTCGCATTACCAATTCCGGCCACAAACGTGATATCAACGGCATTTCCCAATTCCGGAGGTGGTTGGATATTCTTGGCATTCAAATCCAAAACATCCGACACCGCGTCGACCAGAAATCCCATGACTCGATTCCGAACATTCACGACCACCACCACGGTGAATGGCGTCGGCTCGGTGATCCCCATGCCGAATTTCATCCGAAGATCGACAATGGGCACAATCGTGCCGCGTAAGTTAAGCACCCCTTTAAGATAATCGGGGGTATTGGGGATTCGCGTGACTGTGGTATACCCCTTAATCTCCTGAACTTTCAGGATATCCACCCCGTAATACTCATCCGCCAGATTGAAGGTCAAAAATTGTTGATCTTCGCTGGAATACGTTGTCCGAATCTCACGTTGTTCAGTCGGTTCGACAGTGGCCGTGGACATGTTTTGTCTCCTTCGTTGTCATATCGTCGTGACGGTTAGATAAATTCTTCTTTGCTATGAAGCTTAGATGGATATCCCTGTAAAGCGTGAGGCGGGAGAGGAACAAGATTCCTCTTTCTTCGTTTTAGCCACGTTTTTTCCGCTTCACGCCTTACGGCTTACACTCTTCGTTAGGCTGCTTCCACATGACCAAGCCTTGCCAATTTGGCCAACCCGGGCACATCCAAAATCAATGCCACTTGCCCGTCACCCAGGATGGTAGCTCCCGAAATGGCTTCCACTTTGCGATAATTTTGTTCCAAGCTTTTTATGACGACTTGCTGTTGCCCCGTCAATTCATCCACTAATACAGCCACCCGCCGTCCCTCCGCTTCTACGATCACCAACAGAGCCTGGGAAGGATCGATGAAGTCCGGCGTAACACCGAATACCTCATAGAGTTTGACCATTGGCACCCATTCCCCGCGAAGATTGACAACTTCTCCTTTACCCACGATTCGTTGCAATTCATTCGGTTTGGGCCGGATGGATTCGGTCACCGTGATAAGCGGGATAATGTAATTATCCTGACCCACCCGGACCGTCATTCCATCGATAATGGCCAGAGTGAGCGGCAATTTCAGGGTGAGGCGAGATCCCTTGCCAAAGGTGCTGTGAATGCTCACCGACCCGCCAAGTCCCTCGATATTCCGTTTCACCACGTCCATGCCGACTCCCCGACCGGACACATCGGTGATTTTCTCAGCCGTTGAAAATCCAGGACGGAAAATCAGTTGATACACGGCCTCATCCGACATGTTGGTCCCATCCGCAATGATCCCCTTTTCAACAGCTTTTCTGATGATTTTCTCCCGGTTCAATCCTCTCCCGTCATCCTCCACAGCAATACAGATGCTCCCGCCATCATGATAGGCATGCAGACGAATCGTTCCTCGAGCCGGCTTGCCTTGGGACAATCGATCTTCCGGCGGCTCCAGACCATGGTCAGCCGAGTTGCGGACCAGATGCGTGAGAGGATCGCCAATTGCCTCAATGAGGGTTTTGTCCAATTCCGTTTCTTCTCCGGTCATGACCAATTGAATCTGCTTGCCGCTTTTCCCGGCCAGATCCCTCACAAGACGAGGAAATCGTTGGAAGGCCGTGCCGATCGGCATCATCCGAATGGACATAACCCGTTCCTGAATTTCCCGGGTATTGCGTTCCAATTGAGTAATGCGTTCCTGGAGAACCGGGAGTTGATCAATAGAAAATTTCTCGCTTAAATCCGTGATCATTGATTGAGTAATCACCAATTCTCCGACAAGATTGATCAACTTATCGATTTTTTCCGTATCCACCCGAATGGAGGCCACTTCCCCTTTTTTCAGTTGTTGTTGCTTATGAAGTGCTTTATCGACCTGTTGAGGTGTGACTTTTTTTTCTTCAACGAGGATTTCCCCCAGCGGCTTTTGTTTGGCCAGGCTTTCTGCCACCTGTTCTGGAGTCACCACGCCTTCTTCGATTAAAAGATCTCCCACTCGTTTATAGGCCTCGGGTTTTTGGGGAGCGCGATCGATGATGGTTAGTTCACTTCCATCCCGTACAAAATCAAACACTCCCTCGATTGTGGCCATAGGCACATCCGTTTCCAATTCCACCGCCCAACCGAGGTAACACTGTTCAGGATCAAGGAATTCCAGGGCAGGCAGACGATCAGCCCGCACTTGCAATACTTTCACCATGCCCAGCTCATGAAGTTCCCTAAAAATCTGCGCGGGATCCATTCCCCGTTGAAATAATTCAGGTAACGGGTCCCAGTCAATGTTGATGGTTCGCCACACACTCGATCGAGTCATGGCCACTTTGATGTTGGGCCCAACTGGAGAAATTTTTTGTTCGGTTGAGGGAGATCCTTTCTGACAGCCTTCCAGTTCCCCTTCTAATCCGCGAATGGAGGGTTCATCCGCCTCTTCGCCTCCTTGCGCCGCGTCCAACAAACTTTTCAACCCATCCAGCGCCCGCAACAGAACATCGATGGCATGAGGTGTCACCGGCATTTTCTCATTCCGGAGCAGATCCAATACGTTTTCCATTTTGTGGGTCAATCCCGCAATGGCGGTAAAGTTAAACATCCCCGCATTGCCTTTGATGGAATGAGCCGCGCGAAAGATTCGATTCAGCAAATCAAGATCTTGCGGACGTTGCTCTAACGCCAGCAGACCGGACTCCATTGTTTCCACATGTTCCGCTGATTCCGTAAAAAAAGACTCTTGAAACCGCGAGAGATCAACAGCCATGGATTGCCTCGTGAAAAGTCAAAAGTGAAAAGTAAAAGGAAAGTAGGGAGAAGGGAAAAGAAGAAACATGCTGTCTTGTGGTCCATGAAACATTATTTTCCTATTCTCCTTTTTGATGACGAATGAGCCCACTGATCATCTTGTCAATATCCACCATTTCCCCATCCAAGGCTTCCCAAGACTCCACAGAACAAAATCCCAGGCCTTTTGCCAACTCTAATTGCGTGTCCAATTCACTGAGCGAACTTTTTGAAACATAGAGAAATTGTATGAACTCTCTCTTCGAACGTCGGCTGGCCCCTTCCGCGATGTTACTTGGAACACTGACCACCGCCCTTCGAATCTGGCTGGTTATTCCATACGCCTCTGACGTGGGATAATTTTGTGTTTCCTGATACACCTTTAACACCAATTCCATGGCCTTTTGCCACACCTTCAAATTCTTATGCGGCTTATTCATCCAATCAGTAAGAAGGGAATAGCAAAAAGTGAGAGGATTGAAATCCCTGTACCTCCTCTACATTCCATACCTTATTCCTTCCTTCTTCCTACTCCCTTTATTACTTTTCCCTTTTCCCCTGATCAGCCAGGAAGTACTTTCTTAATCGTGGCTAACATTTGTTCCGGGTTAAACGGCTTTACCACCCACCCGGTCGCCCCAGCGCTTTGCCCCTCTTTCTTCTTGTCATCTGAGGACTCAGTGGTCAACATCAGGATGGGAGTGAACTTATGAGCGGCCATTCCTCGCACCGCCTTTATAAGCGAAATTCCATCCATGTTCGGCATGTTCAGATCTGTAATCACCAAATTGGGCTTCGCCCCGCCATTCAGTTTGTCCACCGCTTCTTTTCCATCTCCGGCCTCTACTACTTCATAGCCGGCGCCGGTCAGTGTAAAGCTCACCATTTGCCGCATGGAAACGGAATCATCAACCACTAAAACAGTCTTCCCCATAATCTTCCCTCTCTTGAGTCGGGTTTCTACCGCGCCATGTTTACATGCTTCTTTGACACTCCAGACATCTATGTTGTCGGAAGTTGAGAGTCAGGAGAGCGCCCGTTCTGAAAGTCTTTCTGTTCCTGACTTCTGTCTCTTCACCCCTCACTCGCTTTAAAACAATGTAATATTGTCCCCCCCATCAGATCCCGTACCGACCATGACCGCCTTTTCTCCGGCTCGTGCCGCTTCCATCGTGAACCGTTCCGATTCCATGGTATAGGTCTGCTCGAGATTCCGGAGTTCTTCAATGACGTGCGGCAACATGTCCGTTCCTTCAGTATCGTCCACCACCGCCTGAAGGGGAGCATGGATTCGCTCCAATGGCTGATAGACATGTTCCAACTTTTGGCGAGTAATGTCTTGAAATTGCATGGACATCACAATTTGTCCAATATCGTTGCCAAGATCTTTGGCCCGTCCGGAATTTTGTCCGATACTCCCTTTTAAGACTTCATTTTTAGAAGCCATGATCTTGATCATCTCCATGATTTTCTTCTGAGCTCCCAACGTTTCCGATAAATCCAACGACGCCAGCACCTGGAGTTCCGACATCGCCGACTCGGTTGTACCTTTGACCGCCGTCGCGAGGGTACGAATCTGCTCTGCTGCCTGTGCGGACCGATTGGCAAGTTTCGTCACTTCATCCGCCACTACGGCAAACCCCCGGCCATGCTCTCCTGCCCGAGCGGCTTCAATCGCCGCATTCAAAGCCAGCAATCGGGTCTGATCGGCAATGAATTCAACCTCCTCCACCACTTCCGAAATCCGGGAGGTCGTTTCAACCGCCTGATCCATCACGCTGACGGTCGAAACCGTCACAGAAGCAGTCTGGGTGACCTGTTGAACGAACATTTCAATAGTCTCTTGGGTGTCACGAAGGATCCGATCGACGGTATATTCGTCCTTCCCGCCATGCCCTTCTCCCATGTTTAACAAGGCTTCGGTTTCAGTAACCTGTTCTCTGGCATTACGTGATATGGCCTGAAACCGCTGAATCAGACCGGCCGCAGCTTGTTCCGTCTCTTGAATGACTGCTTTAATTTGACCGACAAAGACCGGGAACACTGGAGCAAGACAATGACAAAAAGCTTTCCAATTTTCCAAAGAGCGTCGCTGGGCATGAACGCCGTTTTGAAGTTGTTCTTCTAATAAGCGGATGTGCGCCTGTCCTTTTCTGGTTCCCAGGGCATATCCGATACCGCCCCCTACCCCCAGTACACACATCCACACAATCCAATCAACATTCACTCGTCACCTCATTCGTTTATCCCGTTGGGCACGTACCGATTTGTTAATACTTCACCTTTACAATTCACATGTCGGGAGAAACTGGGCAAATCCAATTTGCTCAAATTTGTCCCGGATGGCATGAGAATATCCCCGTACGGTCAGACGCCCCGAACGGGTTGCCGCCACCGTCAACTGAACGCAGGAGGAATCCATACAGGTCACATCGGTTAAGTCGAGTTGAAGAGGGCCATCATGTTGATGCAGAGACAGCAAATCTTCATGATATTGCGCCGCTTCAAAAATGGTGAGATCTCCCACTGGCCGGAGAGTCGAATGCTCCTGGCTTGTAGAAAGTGCCTGACATTGTTCCATGTTGACCCCTATCGCTTGGTGGAAAGTTTCATCTGTTTCGTAAGGAGACACCCGGCTGAGAACATAACTCGCTCGGGCACCAGAAGCCCTGGGTATTTCCCTAGCTCCGAATCAATCACTGGTGCCCAGCTAAAAAGCACCATAGGCCTTGTCGGGCACAGCCGTCTCACAAAAATATCTGAAGACAATCAGACCTATCGGATGCCAAAGGACCCCACTTAAGAGAGATACAAAAGTTTCAAGTGATTGAATACTCCGAAAAAGGCAATGCCTTAAGCGGAAGAACCGGTCGGCAAAAATTCGGCAATCACCGTCCTCACATTCATTCCAATTCATCCAACGCCACAATCGGTTTTTTTACGAAGATTTATAGGAATTTCAGGTTGTTTCGCTCGCCGCCAGAGATGTATCGGATCCCATTGACGCCCTTTCGTGACTGGTCGGAGAGGCCCCCTTGATGACACATACGACTTGATTGCCCTTCCCTCGATATTCCACTTGGGAAAAACTCAAGGCTTTGGCCATCGCGATACCCCGCCCATGACTTTCCAGCATTCGATCTACGTTGATGTGTTCATACTCCCGCCAGTCAAAGCCGGTGCCTTGGTCGGAAATCGTGACCTGAATGCAATCGGGTAGCCGTTCAAACACCACTTCGACGACCTTGTGAGCGTTTTCAGGAAGGTCAAGTCGCTGTTGAATTTCTCTTTCCCATCTCCCCGTCTCCTGAAGATACGTTTTTTCATCGAACCCGATTCCCAAATTTCCATGTTCCACGCCATTGGCCAGCAATTCATTCAACCCGAACACCACTTTTTCCGAATCCGGGCAAGCCCGACCCAATAAGATCGCCAGATCATACGCCTCTTCCATGGTTCGGATCTCAAACCGCCCCTGCTTCAGCAATTCGACAATCCTGGACTGGTAGACCAGTTTTTGTGAAATTCTTTTCCATTTCGCTCCCTCCTCTACCGCCGCACCAACAATCCGCAAGAGAACTTGTTGATCAAAGGGTTTAGTGAGATAGAAATAGACACCGGCCTCCATCCCTTCACATATATCCTGAGGAGATCCGGCCGAGGTTTGCATGACAACCGGAAGCCAACGTAACTGTTCATCGGCTTTCAATTCCGCAAGAACACCGAGGCCATCGATCCCTGGCATCATCCGATCCAATACCAGAGCCTGAAAACCCTGCTGATCCTGTCGCAACCGATCTAATGCCTGCTCCCCGTCAGTGGCCTGAACAAGCTCATACGGCTCATCTTTGAGATATTCGACGAGAATTTCCAGGTTCAAATCATCATCGTCTACTAACAGGATACGCGCAGACTTGTTTGTCATACACCCCGGCTCCGCGAACAAAGGGCCCCCCTGGTTGAGAGCAGAACCGCCTCTCGGATCTTGAGAATTTGACATACCGGATCGTCTCACCCTAGAAACTCCAACCCAAGTAAGGCGACGTCATCTTCAAAGACTCCCTGAACACTCCAGGCACGGCTTTTCTCTATAATGCTATTCAATCCCCACATCATCTCCCGATTGGCGACACCCTCTAAGGCCTCCTGAAGCCTTTTCCTTCCCCATATTTCTTCGTGAGCATCCATCACCTCATAAATCCCATCGCTAAAGAGATACAACCGTTCTCCCGCATGCACGGGGATAGATTCAGTTCGGTACACGCCTTCAATTGAAAATCCGATCGGCCAGGACCGATCTCCTAACACTACCGATGGCATGTCCGATTTCACTAATATGGAACCGGGATGTCCGGCACTGGCATACCGAAGGAGGTGGGTAGAGCATTGCCACACACCAACCCATATTGTGAAATAGTCCCCTTCCTCGGTCAGGGGATATTTTCGATTCAGAAACGTCACAATCTCGCCTGGATCGTAGGTGGGAAACGTCTTTTGGATATGCTCTCCTTTAAAAAACATCGCCAATGACACGGCCCGTAATGCCGCCCCGATCCCATGCCCCGACATATCCAACACCATGAGGCCGACAAGGTCGTCCCCCCATCGGGCCACTTGAAAGAGGTCTCCCCCCAAATGCGAGGAAGGCAAAAATTTCCATTCCAACTGCACTCCTGGAACCGATTCCCCAGGCTGAGGGAGCAAACTCCGCACGAAGTCGGAGGCCGACCGGAGTTCGGAATGTAATTCAGTCTGTTTTTGTGACAACAGGCGGTTCGATTCTGCCAAATCAACTATCAACTGTCTGGCACGAAGCCCGGCTTTCACTCTGGAGATAATTTCCTGATCTGACGCGGTTTTTGGTAAAAAGTCATCGGCTCCCCGGCTCAGCCCTTCGGCAATTTTCGCCGGTTGATCTAATGTGGTCATCAGAATAAAATGGATTGTCCGGTATCGTACATCCCGTTTCATCGCTTCACATAGTCGCAGGGCCATCCATTTCCGGCATCATCCAGTCCGACAGGACGAGATCCACAAATTCCCGTTCCAGGAGGCCAAGCGCTTCCATGCCATTGCCTGCCTCTAAGATACGATAATTGAGCTTGGTCAAACGTCGCTTTGCCACCATTCGTCCCAATTTGTCATCATCCACGAGTAAAATCGTATAGACAGAATCAGAGTTGGGACTTTTCCTCACTGTGACATCTACAGGGGTCATGGGTTCCATCGCACTCATAACGCGTTGTTCTCGGATTTTTGTGTTTCTTGTTGTCTCGGCGTGAGCAGGATTAAACTTCAAGATAACTCCTGCCAGGCAAGGAAAGGGTAAGGCGTGAATCATGAGGAGTAAGGAAGACAGTAGAAAGAACAGATTTTCCGACTTTCAGGTTTCACGCCGGACGTTTTACGCCTGACCCCTCACGTCTCCCTACCGGCCTAAACGGGTATGTAAAAGAGCCTTGAGTCTAATCATGGCTTGAGCATGCAACTGACAAATTCGGGATTCTGTCACGTGCAAAACCACCCCGATCTCTTTCATAGTCAGTTCTTCAAAGTAGTAGAGGGTCAAGACTAAACGCTGTCGTTCCGGCAATCGCTCAATCGCTTCCACCAATGCATGACGGGCATCCTCGGACACGAGGGTCTCCAACGGCGTCGGTTGATCCCGATCGGCAAGGGCGTCCAAAATAGGATGCGAGTCTTCATCATTACTACCCAGGTCATCGAGGCTCAACACCACGGCCCCTTTGGCCTGAAGGAGGGTTTCATCCACTTCCTGAGCCTCCATGCCTAAGGATTCCGCCAGCTCCTCCTCTGTCGGTGGTCGACCTTTACGTTTCGTCCATTCATTGGCCGCATGTTGAATTTTCCCGATGCGTTCACGAAGCGAGCGCGGAACCCAGTCCATGGCTCGTATTTCGTCTAACATCGCCCCGCGAATACGAAACTCCGCATAGGTGCGAAATTTAATTTCCCGTGAGGGATCAAACTTCGTGAGGGCATCTAAGAGTCCAACCATACCGGCACTCATCAGATCTTCCACATTGAGCCCGCTCGACACCCGCATGGCCAACCGCATGGCCATGTATTTGATGACAGGCAAAAACTCTTGAATCAGGGTTTCGCGTTCCTGCGTCGTAAGCGAAAGCTTGGTCGGAAGTGGAAGCGTGTCCTTTTTAGAAACAGGTCTCTCTGGAGCAGTTGTTACAGCACCACGTTTCATGCGTTATCCTTCCGTCACAGTTCGAGTGGCTCCCAAGGCAGCGGGGCCAAAGAGTTGGAATCCTCCTTGCCACGAAAGATCTCCGCTCCAATCGTTGACCGCCTTCACCAATGAGGAAAAGGCTCGACTCGCCGGAGCTCGGGGGTAGACTTCGCACACTGCACGTTGTTGAGCCACCGCCATCGGCACATAGTCATCTGTGGGAATACATCCCAGATAATCGAGCGAAATCGTCAAAAACCGGTCCGTCACTAAACTGAATTTCCGAAAGACTTCCTTGCCTTCCTGGCTATGCTTCGCTTTATTCACGAGCATGCGGAATGTCCGCAGGTGGTAACGGGTGGAGAGAATTTTAACCAGGGCATAGGCATCGGTCAGAGAAGTTGGATCAGGGGACACCACCACCAGGGTTTCGTGAGCCACTAAACTGAAATACAACACATTAGCCGAAATTCCTGCCGCACAATCGATGAGCAGCAAGTCCGGCGGAGACGGCAATTGAAGAAAGGCGGATTGCAGAAGGAGCTGTTGTTCATGCGTGAGCTGAGTGAAGGCCTGCCCTCCGGACGTGGCCGGTAATATTTGAATACCTTCGGGGCCGGTGATGAGCACCTCCTCAAGGCGGCGTTGCCCCGAGAGCACGTCTTCAATCGTATAGTGAGGCGTGAGTCCCAATAAAATATCAACATTCCCCAAGGCCAAATCCGCATCCATGACCAGCACTTTTCTTCCCTGACGGGCTGATGCCACCGCCAAATTGGCGACCACATTGCTTTTGCCCACCCCGCCTTTCCCTGAACTGACCGCAATGACCTGAATCCGCGCTTTGTCTGATGGTTTGGGATTCATGGCGGCACGCAATCCGCTGGCTTGATCCAGCCGTCGCTTAGCGACGCCTCCGGGAACCATAACGGGCACCGATGACGACACAGCCATTAGTGAGCCACCTCCACCAAGGGAACGCCATGCTGTTTGGCCTGGCTGGCCGAATGTCCCCAGACCAATTCCACCAGGCGGGTTCGAGTGGCAATTTCCAGATCTTCCGGAACTCGTTGTCCGGAAGAGAGATAGGAGACCGGTAACCCTGCCTGGGACAACACGTTATAGAGACTTCCCCCCGTGGACATCTCATCCAGTTTCGTAATCATGAGCTTGTGAATGGGAATAGATTGATACCGATGAATGGTTTCCATTTGCACCGATTCCGCCATCGGAGCGGCTAACACGAGATGGGTTTCCATTTGGAATTGTCCTCTGGTGATCGCAATCAACTCATCATGGCCGGCCCGATCCTTGGGGCTTCGACCCGCCGTGTCAATCAGAATCAAATCCGCATCCTGATGCCGTCCCATGCATTCCACAAAATCCTTATGGGAGACGGCGACTTCCAGTGGAATTTTTAGAATTTTCGCAAAGACCCGAAGTTGTTCCACCGCCGCAACCCGATACGTATCCAGGGTAATCAACACCGTTCTTCGATGCTCATCCTGTTGACGTGCCAATCCTGCGAGTTTGGCAATGGTCGTAGTTTTTCCCACGCCTGTCGGTCCGACCAGCATCATCATTTTTTGTCCATACTGCCGGGACACCGCCGGACCCGACACAGCCAAAGCCTCTTCCATCCGTTCCCATAACAGACTGGTCAGCGCCTCGCGATTCCCCAAACCGGCCGTTCCGAGCGTTTCCACCACCGCACGCAACAGATGATGTGCTGTCTGCGGATTGACCCCATGGCTCACCAGCGACTGGTAGACCTCCATCACATCTCCGGGTAAGCCTTCAACACGTTTGTGCATCTGACTGCCCAGCACCTCTCCCACAACAATTCGTAATCCTTCCAATTCCTGTCTCAAAGGTCCCAACACCCGTTCAGGATCTCGTTGCTCTTCCCGTAATCGTTTAATCTCTTCCCTCATTTCCTGAAGGTGCTGGGTCACGGGATCCAAGACTGTGGCCACGTGAAGCGCTTCCGAAAAACTTTGCTCTTTTTTGGATTTCGTGTGTTCAAAAGCAGGAGTGTCTGGGACTAATCGTTTGGCAATGAGAGATTGGAGAGATCGATCAGGATTTGCACGTTCCTGTTCCACCTGAGAAGAGCGATCGACTGCGGCGGTCACCTCGATAACCGATTGACTGAGCAGTCCAAACAAGCCTCCGCCTTTTTGAATGCGGCGCGACGAGACGATCACCGCCTCTGGACCGAGTTCCGCTTTCACTGCCTGGAGAGCTTCTTGTAATGAGAGAGCTTCAAACCGTTTCAGCTTCATGTGGCATCCTCACGACTTCAATGGCTTGAATTTTAGTTTTGGAGTCCAACTCATTCGGGGATAGTACCGCCAGCGCATGCACGCCCGGCGAGACTAAGCGATACAGTTGGGATCTGATCGACTGGGAACATAACAGCACGGGTTGATACCCTTGACCGACAACCCGCTCAATGGCCTGGCGTACCGAGGTAATGACCTCATTCAACACACTGGGGGGCAACCCGCCCTGTTCGCCGCCACTCGGCTTCATCGCCTCTGTCAACCGACGATCCAAGACTGGATCCAGACTGATGACCTGCACTAATCCTTCCGCATTGGCATATTGCGTCGAGATGGTTCTAGACAAATTTTGCCGAGCATATTCCGTCAGGGTGTCAGGATCCTTACTCTGGGTGGTGTAGTCGGCAACAGTTTCCAGAATGGTCCGCAAATCACGGATAGACACTCGCTCTCGTAAGAGATTCTTGAGGATTCTCACCACAGCTCCTAAGGATATTTGGGTCGGAATCAAGTCATCCACCACCTTGGGATAGGTCTTGGCAAGGTTATCCAGCAAATTCTGGACCTCTTGCCGACCCAGCAATTCATGCCCATTGGTTTTGATAAATTCGGTCAGATGCGTGGCAATAATGGCCGGTCCATCGACTACGGTATAGCCCTCCATCTGCGCATGCTCTTTTTCGGCCGGAACAATCCATACCGCCGGCAAGCCGAAACACGGATCTTTTCCCGGCTTTCCTTGAAGCCCCTTTTTCGCATGACCGGGATTGATGGCCAATAAATGCCGGGGCACCAGTTCCCCTTTGGCCACCTGAACCCCTTTCAGCAAAATGCTATATTCATGCGGTTTGTTCTGGAGGTTATCGCGGATATGCACGGCCGGCACCACAAACCCCATATCAAGAGCCGTTTGCCGCCGAATCGCCCGAATCCGTTCTAATAACTCCCCCCCCTGGGCGTGATCGACGAACGGGACGAGACCATAGCCGACGTGAAGCTCCAGGATATCTGGAGGGGTCACGGTATCTATCGAATCCGTTGTGGAAGCGGCCGAGGTATCTTTTTTCGTGGGCAGACTCTTCAATCGTGCCGCTTCCTGCTTCTGCGTCCACAACACATACGCCAGTCCGGCCGTCATCGATCCCAAAAGTAAAAAGGCCACATGGGGTAAACCTGGGAGAAAGCCTAAAAAAAACAACATGGCGGCGACGGCGGCCACGAGGTGGGGATTAAAAAAGATTTGTTCGGTGACATCGCGCCCCAGGCTGGTTTTGGTCGATACCCGTGTCACGATGATACCGGCAGCCGTCGACATAATCAGGGCGGGAATTTGGGCCACAATGGCATCTCCTACGGTCAGCAGCGTGAAGCGTTTGGCGGCTTCAATGACGGACATGCCATGCTCCATCACGCCGATCCCTAACCCGCCCAGGATATTAATAAAAATGATCAGCAGCGCGGCAATGGCATCACCCCGAACAAATTTACTGGCACCGTCCATGGAACCGTAAAAATCGGCTTCTTGCGAAATGGCCTCCCGGCGCTTTCTCGCTTCCCCTTCGTCAATGATCCCCGCATTGAGATCCGCATCAATACTCATTTGCCGGCCGGGCATCGCATCCAGGGTAAATCGGGCAGCGACTTCCGCAATGCGTGTGGCGCCTTTGGTGATCACGACAAAATTAATAATGACCAGAATGGAAAAGACCACGATGCCGACCGCGTAATTGCCCCCGACCACAAATTCGCCGAAGACCCGAATGACTTCACCGGCTGCGGCTGGACCCTGGTTGCCATGCATTAAAATCGCCCGGGTCGATGCGATATTCAACGCCAGCCGGAATAACGTGGTGAGCAATACCACCGAGGGGAAAACGGAAAATTCTGCCGGGCGCCCGGCGTGCATCGTCACCAGCAAAATCAAGATGGCCAGGGTCATGCTAAACGACAAAAAAAGGTCCAAGAGAAACGGGGGGAGAGGCAGGAGCATCAGGAGCAGCATCCCCACCACGCCAACGGGCAGGAGCACATCGCCGTAATGGGCCGGTGTGAGTTCCTTCATTAATTTTTGGGAATCAAACGCCATAAGATCCGTTAACGGGTCTGTTCCTGCATGTGACGTAACCGATAGACATAGGCCAGGACTTCAGCCGCTGCCTGATATAAGGCACTGGGCACTTCCTGTCCGATTTTCACTGCCTTATACAGTCCTCGAGCCAGACTGCGATTCTCAATAATCGGCACTCCGGCATGACGCGCGATCTGCTTGATCTTGTCCGCAACAAATCCTGCCCCCTTTGCAACCACGACCGGCGCGTCCATCTTTCCCGTTTCATATCTGAGGGCCACCGCCACGTGAGTCGGATTGGTGATGACCACGTCCGCTTTGGGAACGGCCTGCAGCATCCTCTGGCGGGCACGTTCCCGCTGCAAGCTGAGCCGGCGGGACCGTATCTGCGGATCGCCTTCCACATCCTTGGACTCATCTTTCACTTCCTGTTTGGTCATCTTATGATCTTCGGTATGCTGCCACCGCTGATACACGAAATCGATAATGGCCAACAGGAGCAGCGCTCCTCCGACCGACCACACAATTTTCTCCACAAGGCCCCATGCTCCGCCGAAGGCATCCCTCAGCCCAAGAAGGGGAAGCTGAAGAATTAAGGGGAGATTTTGAGACATAATGAGGTAGACAATTCCCCCCACCCCTGCCACCTTCACCAAGGACTTTAAAAGGTCCACGACCCCTTTCCATGAAAAAATTCGCTTCAGCCCATTGGAGGGATTCAATTTAGACGCCTTGGGTTGCAAGGCCTGCTCAACCCATAAGGGTCCGGTTTGCAGGAAAATCGCCGCAAAGGCCAACGCCCCGACCAACAGACCGAAAGGAATGAGCGGAACAAACGCCTGATTGGTAATGTCCAACAGCAAGGTATACGTGGAATGCGCATCTAACTGGAGGGTTCCCGCCTGCGCTAGCCAATGCCGGTAATGAGTGTGAAAGTGCACGAAGGCTTGAGGTGCCCAGAGGGAAATCACGCCAACCCCGCCTAACAGGACAAAGAGCGAGGGCAATTCCCGGGTCATGGCCACTTGCCCTTTGCGACGAGCCTCCGCTAAGCGTTTACTACTCGGTTGCTCTGTTTTGTCCGCACCGTCTTTATTTTCAGCCATGCCCTAATTCCTGTAACAGTTCCCACAGTACGGTCTCCATCCCGACAATCGAGGCCTGAAATACCAGGGCGATAAACGGCAGGCCCAGTCCTAAGACCAACAATCCCACCGCTATCGTAATGGGAAAGCTCGTCAGCAGAATGTTCATTTGAGGAACAAGTCGCCCAAGAACACCCATGGTGACATGAACCAGAAATGTTGCGGCCATAACCGGAAAGGCCAGCTTCAATCCGGTGTCGTACGTTTGTTGAATCAACCCGGTCACATCGGTAAGAAGCGGGGCTCCCAAATGAGCCCCAAATGGCGGGATCAACTGGAAACTACTGCCCAAAGCCAACAAGACCAAATGATGTCCATCCACTTGAAAATACAGGAGAGTCGCCAGAATGGTCAGTAACTGTCCAAATACGGGTGTTTCCACTTGGGACACCGGATCCAGTACGCCCGCCATGGCAAACCCCACTTGAAAGCCCATCACACTCCCTGCAAGTTCCACCGCAGCCATGATGAGTCGCATGGCCAGACCTAAGACGAGACCGACCAACAGTTCGGCGCCCAAGGCCATCACCAGATTTCCGGGCTCCAACCAATTAGGAGGAAGGACAAAGGTCACGACGGGAGACAGCAGGACGGCGATAATCACGGCCATCCCGATTTTGATGCGGGTAGGAACCGACCGTCCTCCAAGTAAAGGCAACGCAGACAAAATGGCGGCCGTCCTCACTAAGACAATCACGAATTGCCAGACTTGTTGAATGGCAAAGTCCCATTGGAGCACCGGTTACATCACATCTTTCTCGGGTCGGTTAACACGGTTCACGCGCGACGTCCGCTGGCTCCAAAAACTCGACAACAGACACTGCACCTTCCACCTTCACGGTAACATCCAGTCCTGTTGAACCAAACTTCTTCCGACTCGGACGTCGTGTATGTTGAACATCCAATCTGAATAATCGAGTTCTTAATCCGTATGGGTTCTCATTGCGCAAACTCTGGAATTCTTGCCCATACCCCAGTCATGAACCCCACTAGAATTTCAACCATCCAGGGAAACATGACCAGGAACACCACAAACATGGTGGCAATTTTAGGCAAAAACGTGAGAGTCATTTCGTTGATTTGGGTCATGGCTTGAAACGCACTGACACAGAGTCCCACCAATAAGCTGAGGCCCAACATGGGACCCGCCACAAGCAGAATTGTTTGAATCGCCTCGTGCCCGATGCTCAATACTCCTTCGGTTGTCATCTCTCCTCACTCCTCACGTTTTGTCCTTATTGAAAACTATTCATCAATGATCCCACCACCAAAAACCATCCATCGGCCAGCACAAAGAGCACCAGCTTAAACGGCAAGGAGATCATGATCGGTGGCAACATCATCATACCCATGGACATCAAAATGCTTGCGACAATCATATCGATGACTAAAAAGGGAACGTAAATGAGAAATCCGATTTGAAACGCTGTCCGCAATTCACTCGTAACAAATGCAGGCACCAGGACATGCAGCGGCACATCGTTCGCGGTTTGAGGTTGAGGAATTTTCCCCATCCCCATAAACAAGGTTAAATCTTTTTCCCGTACCTGTTTCAGCATGAAGGTCCGAAGAGGAACGATGGCCCGCTCAAGAGCCACCTCCTGTGTCACCTGATTTTCCAGTAACGGATTAAGTGCCTCTATGCGAATTTGCTCCCATACCGGCATCATGATAAACAGGGTCAAAAACATGGCCAAACCAATCATCACTTGATTCGGTGGCGCATGCAACGTCCCCAATGCCTGTCGAAGCAGACCCAGAACAATCACCACGCGTGTAAATGAGGTCACCAGCATCAACAGCGCCGGAGCAAGCGTTAAGGCCGTCAAAAGAAAGAGAATGCGAAGGCCGAATGTCCATGGTTCGGTTCCGTCCAATCCGGACACCTGCAAACTGATCGACGGATCCTTGGTGGCCTGGGCAAAGGCAGAGGTCGACGACCGCCATGACCATACTCATGACCCGTCAGAACCGGAAGGTGATGCCATCCACGAAACCCTTGAGACGATGTGATCACGAACGCTCCGCTCCCCACTCCGTTACACGCATTGCGACATATTGCTTGTCGGCTTTGTTGCGACAGACCCCGCCACTGCCTTCTCAGATGTCTGCCGATTCCACTGTCCCAACCACGCGCCTAACCGCCCGGCGAGGGGATTAGCGATTGAGCGGAGCCGATCAATCCGGTCTGCATCCACCAATGTGGTCAGCAAGCGTCATCTCCCTGGCCGTTGTCCCCAACACCAACATCTCTCCGGCTATTTCAACGAACATGATATGCTTTCCAGTCCCGACTCGCAGTCCTCCTAGGATACGCATCACCGCATCCCCGCTCTTCCCCGGCAATTCCCCGAATGTTCGCCGGACCCACGCTAATCCCCCGAGAAGAACGACCACAACCAAAGCCAAGGCTCCAGCCATTTTCAGGGCTTCATGCGTAAGATCCATAATTTTCTCGAAAGGCGTGAAACGTGAGGCGTAAAACCGGTTCTCCCCCTCACCCCTAATTTCTAACCCCCCTTTACCTCCCTATCGAAGTTTGTTCACTCGCTCCGTGGGGCTGATCACGTCTGTCAGACGGATGCCGAATTTCTCATTCACCATCACGACCTCACCGCGCGCCACTAACCGTTCATTCACCAAGACTTCCAACGGTTCACCGGCCAGTTTATCCAACTCCACAATGGATCCCGGTCCTAATTGCAGCAAATCTTTTATCAGCATGCGGGTATTGCCCAGTTGGGCGGAGAGCACTAAGGGAATATCTAAAATTCGATCTAAATTCCCGTCGTGAGGCCCATTCAATTGTGAGCCCCGGCACTGGACGCCACCTCCTGTTTTTTCGCGGCAGCTTCTGGTTTTCCCAGCCGCTTCCTGAGCTAAGGCCTCCATCATTTCCTTTTCGGCATCAAACGTATCCATGTCGATGTTGTCTTCTTCACTCATTGTTGATCTCCATGTTTCCACGGTCATTGCCTTGCCAACCGCTCATCCCTTCCACAGGCTCCTATTCCTTCACGAGAATCATGTCCTGGATTTGAAATGATTGCATTCCCTTGGTGGTGCCTGGAAATCCTAGAAACTTTGGCACGCCTTCCACCGTAGCGGTTAACGGGTGGGTGGTGCATTGGTTCAAGACAATGACATCACCGACCGAAAACCGCATCAATTCTTCCACCGAGAGTTCCGTCTCTCCTAAACACACGGATAACCGGACCGGGGCTTCCTTCAGTCTGGATGAAAAACGTGTTAACCAGCCAAGATCCGTTTCATAAAAATCACTTTGAAAACTCACCTGCAGACGTTCCCGGATAGGCTCCAACATCGCATAGGGTAGGCAGAGATGAAGATCTCCGACCGAATTCCCTAACTCAATGCCCAACGTGATGACAATGACGATATCCGCCGGCAACACAATGGAAGCTAATTGAGGGTTCATTTCAGCTCGAACGGCATGAATCGTGAGTTTTTGGACGGGATCCCAGGCTTTTTGCAGATTCGCCAATCCCATCAGCATCACCTTTCGCATCACGCGCTGCTCAATGATGGTAAAATCCTGACCTTCCGGTTTGACATGAGTTTGCCCTGCCCCCCCGAAAAAATGATCGACCAGCAAATACACGGTGGCCGCGTCGGTGGCGATCATGGCTGAGCCTCGAAGAGGCTCCATGGAAATGATTTGGAGATAAGCCGGGACAGGAAGACGCTTGGTGAACTCTCCGAACTTCATGACAGATTGATTCGTCACGGTCACTTCAACGGCTTTACGAAGAATGTCACTGAGTGCCACACGAAAGAGCCGGGAGAATTGCTGGTGAATCACATCCAGCGTCGGCATTCGCCCGCGAACCACCCATTCCTGATTGCCTAAATCATAGGGAACAGGTCCGTCGTGGTAATCTTCTCCCGCTTGACTTTCGGGTTCGGTTTCAACTCCGCCATCGGAAACCCCCCGAAGAAGAGCGTCGACTTCATCTTGACTCAGAATTTTTTCCATGATTGGACGTCACACAAAAAGGGAAGCCATGCAGTCTCTCCTTGGATCGTTCCTTCTAACCCCCTCACGCCTTACGCTTCCTTACTGAATAATAAAGTCCGTGAAAAAAACATTAGCGACCTTTCCTTTACTCATCACACCGTTGACCCGGGTCATAATTTCTTCTCGAACCCGGCGTTTCCCGTTCACCGTTCTCAATAATTGAGATTCCTTACTGCTCAGCAATACCAACAGGGCATCGCGAATCGCGGGAGTTTTGTTTTGAAAATCCGTTTTTTCTTCAGGTCGATCCAGTTCTAATTTGATGCTCACTTTTAAAAATCTCAATTCATCGTGATCGGCCAAATTGAGAAGGAAGGGCTCTAATTCCATGATCGGCCCCGGCTCCTCATGCCCTTCCACGGCTTTGGCCTGCTCCTCATGGGCATCCGGTTTCTCGTCTTCTCCTCCCATGAAAAACCAGGCCGCACCTCCTCCTCCACCCAGAATGAGGATTCCCACCAGCCCCATTAGAATCATTTTCTTCCCGGATCCGGTTTTGGCGGGCGCCGCCTCTGTGGCATGTTCTTCAGCCATATATGAACCTCACACGCTAAAAAGTTTTTGGGCCATCACGTTCCTCTTTCCAGTTCAGCAACCTTTGTGCCACTCCCCTTTTCTACTTAGGCACACGTGTTCTGGACTCTATCAAACAACTGAATTTCCATGTGTTTCGAGCAATGGCCCTTCATCACTTTGCATTTTTCCTTTAATCAAGAAACACCTCATTTTCGTCACTTTCCTGGCAATCCGCAGGAAGATTTGACAGGTCGATTCCAACTTTCGAGGTCGGAGCAACCAGACAACGTTCCTGTATGTGCTCCCGGCCAAAAAAAAGCCCCCAGGCAGGAATGACCTGCCTGGGGGCCTATTCATCTTTTCCTAGATTCAATAATCTACCGGGCCAGATTCACCAGTTCTCCGAGTAGATCGTTGGTGGTGGTGATGATTCGTGAATTCGCTTGGAATCCACGCTGCATCGTAATCATATTGACTAATTCCTCACCCAAATCCACATTGGAAGTTTCTAGGGTGCTTGCAGACACTTTTCCAAATGAACCCGAGCCTGGAGCCCCTACCAAGGGAGTGCCGGAATCACCGGATTGAATAAACAAATTTCTTCCAATGGGTTGAAGGCCATCCGGATTGATAAACCGGGTTAAGGCGACCTGTCCCAACGTTCGGGTCGTTCCATTTGAAAATCGTCCCGTGATCGACACCGTCTTCACCAATAGAGGTTCCTGTTGAGTGATCCCGTTGGCAAACCCATCTTGAGATAAGTGTCGAGAATCAACGCCTTGAATTCAAGACTGCCCTGTTGTAACAATCCATTTGTGCCCGCTCCCCCTTCGGTCGTAATACTTGTCCCAAAATCAAAAATGATTGTTTGTGGCGCACCGAACTCCACCATTAAATGTAATGTCATGTCCCACCGGCATAATGGGAGCACTTTCCAATCCAATAATCCAGTCGATGTAAAAGTCAGAGTTCCTTGCGCCACCAAAGCATTGCCTGTAGTGGTATTGGAATTCCCGGCCGGTGACCGTCACCTCCGAATCTGGTGCAATCACATTATAGTCCCATGTATTATCGGCTGTTTTAGCAAAATACACCGTTAAATCATGCCCTGTCCCCTGAGAGTCAAATACCCGGACAGCGGTACTGACTGGAAACAATCCACTGTTATGTTGAGGATCGAGCACCTGTGCCGTTGTGTAGGCAGTGACGGGAGCATTGGCCGCAAGACGTCCAGACATCGTGACTTCTCGATGTTTGGATCCCAAGTTGAGTGCGTCGTGGTTAATGCTAAGTCGCCGATACTTCCGGTAAGAGTCCCATTGGCATCCACTTGGTCATCCTTGAAGTCGCAAACCCGCCGGATTTACGATATTTCCTGTTGAATCGATATTAAACTGACCGGCACGGGAGAAGAAAATATTTCCTGTTGCATCATTGACTTGAAAGAATCCATCGCCATCAATGGCCAAATCCAAGGCATTGGAGGTTGTCTGAAGCGATCCTTGGGTAAAACTGGGATCGATGCCCAACACTCGAACCCCACGACCTTCCACTAAGGCCGTGCTTGTGCCTCCACCACCGATCGTGGCGCCGAACAAATCTCCAAATGATACCGACCGGCTCTTATAGCCTACAGTTTGCGCATTGGCGATGTTGTTTCCGATCTCACTAAGCGCTCGACTGGTCGCGTTAATTCCACTCGTGGCCGCAAAAAATGCTGAGGTAATTCCCATCGGCGTTTACTCCTTCTTTGTCAATTGACCTGGTCCCATGATTCATCGCACCAACAACATTCTTCTTTATAGTATGGAGATAATGTCCTGGGTGTGTAAGGTCTTTCCACTTTGCACGACTATCGGACTCTCCGTTCCAAACACAATATTCATAACCCGTTC
Source organism: uncultured Nitrospirales bacterium (assembly GCA_963785905.1). Taxonomy (GTDB): domain Bacteria; phylum Nitrospirota; class Nitrospiria; order Nitrospirales; family UBA8639; genus Nitrospira_E. The sequence continues at coordinate 12,930 of CAWAXJ010000047.1, read as the reverse complement.
ACGGGCGAACGTAAAATTCGGGACAAGCTGTTTATTGACGTCTTCGGCCTTGATCCTGAACTGATAGACCCCTTCCGGGACCCGGTCTCCCGACTCATTCAACCCGTCCCAGAGAACCTGGTGCGCTCCAGGTGTTTCTGGTGCGGTCGATGAAAGCGTTCGAATAACTTCCTTGTTGGGGCCAAGGACTTCGATGTTCACCATGTTAGCGGTTCCACTCAGCGCATAGGCCAAAGTGGCCTCATCGTCCTTTCCAAGGCTCACCGTATCGCCTTCGGTGACGACCGTTCGTCCGATCAAATTCACCAAATCCAAGTGTGTCCGTTGTGTGTCCTGCCCGATCAATTGCTCTAAGAGCTTGTTCGTACTCGTGGTTTGCTCCAAGGTGGTGAACTGCGCTAACTGCGCCACAAAATCTTCATTTTGTGTCGGATTCGTGGGATCCTGACTTTGCAATTGTGTGACTAATAAGCGAAGAAAGACATCAGGCCCGAGTTCTGCCACGGCCGCCTGCACATTGGCTTTACTGGTCACAGTGGGAGTGGATGATGTCGCTGTGATCGGATCCATGTATTTATACTCCTTTATTCAACCGCTCACATTTATCTGTTCGATTTTCCGGCCTAGGCCACATAATGCCATCCCCGTTCCTCAACCCGCGTGACAGAAGTGTTGTTCGATTCCTGGGCATGAGAGAAGGTCGTGGATGCTCGGTGTCCCTGCTGCGATGCCCTCCAATCCGAATCCGTTGCCGACTCCTGCTCACGATGATGATCGCGGACCTCGGCGGAGAATTCCTGTAAATCCATATCGCTCTGGGCCAGTTGCTCTTCTAATTGCGGGACAAATTGGACAGCCAGATTTTTCAAGGTGGCCTGGTCCATCAGCAAGCCGGCATAGACCTGTCGTTGCTGAACGCCCACATCAATCTGAACTCGATTGGTTTCAGACAATTGCACTTCCATCTGCAGCCGTTGAAGAGCTGGAGTCGGAAGCTCCGGTCCACGCTCTTCCGCCATTCGCACACCAGGTCCTGGCGAGAGAGACGATGAGGACTGTTGGAAACCTGATTGAGAATGAGCGTTACCACCCATTCCATTATTGGCACCCTGACCACCGTTCGTGTCGACTCCCATACTTTTCCCGGTCGCCTCGAAGACCTCTCTTAAACGTTCGCCTGGTAAAAATAGATTGGACTCTCCATTCAGTTCAGACTGAATGCCCATTGCGGATTCTTTTCCATACACCGACCATCCGCTCAATAACGACGGAACCCCGATCACATATTTCATCCTGCTCTGAGTGGATAGAACGCCATCGGCAGGACTTGCGGTAGTTTCTTCAAATGGGAATGGTGACTGAAATGCCTGAGTAACCAACGGCCGAGGAAGTCCCTGCGAAGACTCTGCCGGTGATGGAGAAATTCGTAATGGTTTGGTCGCGTCTTGAACAGGGCTTGATACGCGGTCCAGTATTTTTTCTACAATTTTTCCAGATTCTCCAGCACTTTCTGAATCCGGCTTCACATCAGGTGATTCCACAGATGATCCCACCAATTGAGAAAATTCCTTGACGGCATCTCGAAGAAATTGTTGCGGATCTGAGTTGGGAACCATGGGGATCGCACTATTGTCGCTGACAATGCGGCTAGGCGGTGGAGCTTGAATGGGTGGATACCCCGCAAGAAAGTGAAGGTCAGACTTAGGGATGGAGCCCTGTGTCTGAATTCCATCTGTTTCCACTCTTCCTCCAAGAAAGACTTGAGGCGAAAACACCGTTCCTGATAGTCGTTCATCATGGGAGAGAATCACGGGCAATAGCCTCATCGGCTCCTGTGGCATCTCCACGTTGCCAACCCCATTTTCTTTCTCGACTCCGAATGATGGAAGAGGGCTCAAAGAGGTTGGGACGATCTCGACTATGTCACCCAACCCTTGCTCATCGGACGTCAGGAACGTCGCTGGAAGCGGATGAGGTTGGACATGCACCGATAGAGGCCATTCCATACTCTCTGAAGAATTCTCTCCGAGGAGGACACCAGGTCTGTGTCGGCCGGCCAATTCCTGGAGAGAAAGGTCGAGGGTATCCGGATAGGACTTCATTTCTGGCAAGCGCCTCTGATCTCCTGTTGGGACAGTCAAAGGAACACTGGCGATAAGAAAGGATGCCGCTGACTGGTCACGAAGAATTTTGGCAAACGGATTATCCGAAAGATTCCCTGGTGTCATCGGCTGATCAAGGCCGATCCCGCCTGTCTGACCATTTCCTTGAATCGGACTGCCCAAGAGCCCTGGAAAGAAAGGAAGGGCAGTGATCATCGTTTATTTCCGCGTCTTCGATTCATTACGTTGTTGCAGTTTGATTTCCCGATATTGCCGGAGCCCTTCGGATAACTTGGCGGCTTTGACCGGTTCTACCCCCGCCAGCACGCCGGCAGCTTTTTTGTCCTTAATCCCCGCCAGAATATCCAATGCTAAGCCTTGTCGCATTTCTGTTATTCGCAAGGCCGCTTCTTCGGGATCCATCGATTCATAGATTTTAATGAGATGAACTAAAGCCGGATCCTGTTCCACATATCGTTGCTGTTCTTCTGCCAGCGAAGACTCCTGCCCGTCTAAACGTTTCCTCTCTTTGGCTTGTCGGGCAGCCAACGCTTCCAAATCCCGTTGGAGAGCCGAGACTCGTTCTTCACGTTGCTGCAAACCACGTTCCCGTTCTTCCAGCTCTTTAAGGCGACCTTGCAGCTGTTCCAACAAGGTGCCTTCTTGACTAGGTAGTTCCTCCACAAGGCCTTCGCCAACTCCTTGATTTTCGTACGAATCTGTAGTTTTCATTTCCGGTGTTTCTTGTACGGACCAGACCACCGTGGCCCACAATACCATCCCCACCAACCACCACAGAATGAGTCGTCGACTAGGCAGCATGGTTCTACTGGGTCATTTCTTCAAGGTGATAGATGGCATACGCATGAGCGGACACATCTTCTTGAAGACGTTGTTCTTGCGCGGCAAGTTTCTGCATCACCTCTTCCTCCTTTTTCGCGATCACCAGCTCCACCACTCGTCTGGCGTGATGGGCCTTTTTCAATTTTTGGCGTAATCCCACAAGCATGCGGTCCAATTCCTGGATCCGCTGGATGTGCAATTCCATCGCCGAACCGATACGATCCAGCCATTGATATCGTTGTTCGGCAATCATGTTGTCGATGCCGCCCCGCAATCGCAGTTCCAATTCAGCAGCCACGGAGTCCATCTCAATTAAACATTCATCCCGCTTCGAACCGGCCTGGCTCTTTTCCCACTCTGCCAATACCACTTCTTCACGGGCCAAATCCTCAACCTGCTTACGAAATCGGAGTAACGTTGTCCAGTTCATACGATCTTCCCCTTTCTCTCAAGAAGACGCCGGCCCTGTTCCGCCAACAACTCAAGACCTTGGCAACTATCGATTATCCCCATACCTTCTTCACGGTTTTGCCTGAGAAAGGCATCAATAGGTCCTTTCATATATATCGCTGCATCGAGTCGGGGGTTCGTCCCCGGTTGGTAGGCTCCCAAATTAATCAAGTCTTCTGCATTGCGATATTCCGCCATCATCTGTATCAGGAACCGGGCTGCATCCAGGTGTGAGGTCGACGCAATATCCGACATGACCCGGCTCACACTCTGAAGGATATCGATAGCGGGAAAGTGTCCTTGGGTCGCCAGATGCCGGGACAACACAATATGTCCATCTAAAATGGACCGGATGGAATCGGCAATGGGATCATTCAAATCGTCTCCGTCGACAAGCACGGTATACAGACCGGTAATCGATCCCGCGCCTAATGGCCCCACCCGCTCTAACACTTGAGGAAAGAGCGTAAAGACAGAAGGCGGATATCCTTTAGTGGTGGGCGGTTCACCGGCAGCCAGCCCCACCTCCCGTTGGGCATGCGCCAACCGGGTTAAGGAATCGACCAGAAGTAAGACATGATTCCCCTGATCACGGAAAAATTCCGCAATGGCCGTGGCCACAAACGCGGCTCGAACCCGGACTAACGGAGACTGATCGGACGTGGCCACGACGACGACCGAACGACGGAGCCCGTCCTGCCCCAAATCCCGTTCCAGAAATTCTTTCACTTCCCGCCCTCGCTCGCCCACAAGCGCGATCACATTCACATCCGCAGTCGTTTGACGACATATCATCCCCATCAACACACTTTTCCCGACCCCGCTCCCGGCAAAGATCCCGAGTTTTTGTCCGACGCCGCAGGTCAGCAGAGCATTGATGGCTCGTAAGCCCAGATCCATCGGCCGGGTAATGCGCTCCCGGAGCATGGGTGCAGGAGCCGGAGCATAGAGGCCATAGCGCATGGTGCGTGACAGAGGACCTTTCCCGTCGAACGGTTGACCGAGTCCGTCGAGGACCCGTCCCAACATCTGAGGCCCCACTAAGAGTGTTGGAGAGGTCGGATCATAGCGAATTAGATTTCCGGCAGCGATGCCGCGCACAGCCCCGAACGGCATGACCACCACTCGTTGTTCCCGAAATCCGATGACTTCTCCCTCAAGAATGGACTGCCCCCGGTTGCTGAAAATATGGCATCGTTGACCCACCGAGGCTCCCAGGCCGGTGCCTTCGAGTGTCAGTCCCACCGCTTTAACCACACGCCCGGTGACCGTGACGGGGGAGATCTCCTCTAGGCGTTGCTGAATACCGACCAGGTTCATAACTGAGATGACTCCAAACCGAATTCGTTGGCCACGATTGCCAGTTGTTGGGTGAGCCGGGCATCGAACAGTAAGCCGGCCTGTTCTACCAGACATCCACCAGGATCTACGTCCTCACAGGCTTCAAGCACCACGTGGTCGCCATCGGTATACTCCGCACGTAACGTGTGCTGAAGGGGCTCTAAGGCACTCAAATCCTGCGGATGAACTTTTACGATGACGAGTTCTTTGGCAGGCAGAAGAGCAAGGACCTGTCGCACTTGCCGGACCACAATATTTTTATCAATCTCAATTTCCCGTAGTATAAGTTTTCGGGTCATAGTCAAGGCCACTTCCACAATATCCCGTTCGTGTTGTTCTAACGCAGCAACCCTGGCCCGACCGATGTAGTTGGCCAGCCGGAGGGCCCTCTTGAGTTCTTCATCCACCCGAAGTTGGCATTGGGCACGACCTTCTTCAACGCCTGTCTGACGTCCTCGCTCAAACGCTTCATGTTGAAGTTCATGACAATCATGGGGTTCAATCTCCTCGTTCGATTCCTTCGTCCCCCCTGGAACCAATTCGACCATCTGAAAACTTTTGACCGTTTCATCCTGTTCCATGGGCAGGCGAACTTTAGACCATTTGTTCCTCACCCTTTCCTCCTATCGCCACCCGGCCCTCACCCGCCAAACGTTGTACCGTTTTGATAATATTCTGTTGGGATGCCTCCACATCACTGAGCTTGACCGGACCTCGAGTTTCCATATCTTCCTTGAGGGATTCAGCCGCTCGACTCGACATGTTCTTGAAGAATTTATCCCGTAGCGGCCCCTCGACCGGTTTCAAAGCCAGAAGCAATTCTTCCTTGCTCACTTCACGCAACAGTTCCTGCATCCCACGATCGTCGACATTTTCCAGATCTTCGAACACAAACATCTTTCCACGGATTTCTTCCGCGATATCCGGATTCTTGGCTTCCAACGCCGTCAGGATTTCCCCTTCCACATTGCGTTTCACGGAATTCAGAATTTCGGCTACCAGGCCTGTCCCGCCCACAGCGACCGCGTTTTTGGATGACCCCAGACGCAATTCTTCCTGAAGGACCCAATTTAATTCATCCAACATATTCGGAGAGACTTCCTCCGTCGTCGCTAACCGATAGACAATGGCATCCCGTTTATGAGCCGGAAGCAACGACAAAATCTGCCCGGCTTGATCCGATTCCAAATTCGCCAGAATCAATGCTCCCGTCTGCGGATGTTCGATGGCCAGCAGATTCGCAATCGAAGTCGCATCGAGAGATTTTAAGGTTTCAAACCCGGCATTCTCAGAGGTATTCAACGAACTGAGAATTCGACGCGCTTTGTCCTTACCCAGGGCCGCGTTGAGAATTTTTGAGAGATAGGTTTTTCCTTCAACAGATAGGCCGGACGTGCCGGCCAATTCGCGATATTCCTTTAACACCAGCCGGTGCTCGTCTTGTCCGACATTCACCAACGCCCCCAGATAGGCCCCAATGGCACGGATATCTTTTTGATCGAGCACTTTCAAGACTTCTACGGCGGCTGTTTCCCCAATGGCCAGCAATAAAATAGCGGCCTTTTCATACCCGGATAATTGACTGTTCACCAATTAGACCTTTTCTTCTTGTTCTTCTTTAATCCAGGTTCGAATGACTTGTGCGGCAGAAGCCGGATTATCTGCCGCAAGTTTAATGGCTTGCTCTTGAGGAGTTTCGGTAATTTGGGCCTCATATTCAGTCACCGTGGCCGGCAACCCTCTCTGTGGCAAAAACACCGGTTCAGCTGTGGGCTTGCTGAGATTGAGTGCCATGGGTCTGACGACAAACCACAGCACCATGACCCCTAGAAGGAAAAACAGTACCGGTTTGAGGAATCCACCCCAGGCGGCCAGAAATGACTGCACGCCTGCGGTCATGCTGTCTTCACCCTCTAAAATTACAGGAGATTCAAACGGCACATTGATGACTTCGATTTGATCGCCACGCTCTTCTGAGAACCCGACGGCCTTTTTCACAATTTGCACCAGATTTTGAATTTCCTGTTCCGGCCGTGGCACATATTTCTTCTCGCTCGCATTAGCTTCCGTTTGCCCTTCAGCCCCTTGAGCGGCCTCGTAGATCCCATCCACCAACACGGCCACGCTCAATCGCTTAATGGCTCCCGTTGGTTCAATGATTTTGCTCACCTTTCGATTGACTTCATAATTCAACGTTTCATTTTTTCGTTTGGCTTCTTTCGGGCGTCCGCCATCGGAAGCCTGTAATTCATTGGGCACATTCGTGCGCACACCCGGCACGCCCAAAGGCGAACCGGCTTCCACGACTTTTTCTTGACTTCGATTTTCACTTCGCACCACCTGGCTGTTGGGATCAAAACTTTCCTCAGTGATTTCCACCTGGCGAAACTCCAGTGGAGCCGTGACCCGTATGACCGATTTGTCCCGGCCTAAGACCTGATCCAACATGGTTTGAACCCGTTGCTCCAGATCCCGTTCCACCCGGCGTTGTGTTTCAATTTGAGAAGCGGTCAGTTGAGCGTCCCCGTCCGCGGAGTTTTGACTGAGCACCTTGCCATGATTGTCCACGACCGTCACCTGGGCGGGCTCCAACCCTTCCACGCTACTCGCCACCAAATGCACGATTCCCTGGACCTGGGGCCCTCCAAGAGGAATCCCGCGTTTGAGTGTCAAGACGACGGCGGCCTGAGCCGGTTTTTGTTCTGTGGAGAACAGACGCTTTTCGGGCATCACCAAATGCACCCGTACCCGTTCCACTTGTGAAAGTTGTCCGATGGTCCGGGCCAACTCCCCTTGAAGGGCTCGCCGGTAATTCATTTGCTGGGTAAAAGGCGTGACGCCCAACCCGGTGCGATCGAAAATTTCAAACCCCACCCCGGCCGATTCGGGGAGACCTAAGGAGGCCAGTTGCAGTCGCAACTCATGGACCCGTTCAGCAGGGACCTTAATGGTATTCCCGCCTTCACCAACTTCATACACGGCGCCTTGCTTGCCAAGTTCCTGAACGATCGCTCGCGTATCATCGGGATTGAGTTGGGAAAACAGGACCACCAGCTCCGGAGCTTTTCCCATCATCATTAAAATCGGAATCGTGGAAAGGGCCAAGGCCAAAACCGCGACGACTCCAATCCGTTGGGTCATGCTTAACGATTGGAAGTTACCCAGGAGACTGTCAGACAATGTGGCCATAGAGCTTATCGCTTCACCTCAACTCACCGGAATGTAGAAGATGGTCCTGCTCCCGACACCAATGAGATCCGCTCCGTGCGAGACTCCGTCTTTTGCTGTCGATCCCTATCTGCCTCGCCTGTCGCTTACACCTGCATCCGCATAATCTCCTGATAGGCCTCAACCATTTTATTTCTAACTTGCATCAGGAGGTTGAATGACAAGCCGGCCTTTTGTCCGGCGATGACTGCTTGATGGATATTGACATTTTCCCCATGAGCCACGGCTTCTTCCAAACGCCCTGCCTCATGTTGCATCGCATTAACTGATTCCACGGCCTTTTTTAACACCTCGCCGAATCCTGCTCCCTGCTCGGAAACTTCCTTGAGCGGAGAAACTCCAAACGGCTCCGGAATGGCCTCAATGCCTTTGATCAGTAAGGGGTCCATGATGCATTTTCCCTTTCTTCATAATTATCGATGTCTACCGACCCATTTCTAATGCACGGAGCGTCATGGTTTTGCCGGTTTCCATGACTGCTAAATTGGCCTCGTAGGCACGGGTCGCCGACATGAGATTGACCATTTCCTCAATTGGATTGACGTTGGGAAGATGCAGATATCCCTGTTCATCCGCATCGGGATGATCGGGATCGTACACCGTCCGCAACGGCCGCTCATCTTGAATAATATCCGTCACCCGGACTCCGGAAGGTTCGGACTGGGATCTCCAAAGGCACTGGCAAATACGTTGGAAAATTGTGCCCCGGGTGTTGAGGCTTGAAACACGACATCACGCCGGATATATGGTCCCCCACCCGGCGAACGAGTGGATTCCGCGTTGGCCAAATTGCTGGCAATGATATTCAGACGCTGCCGTTGTGAATCCAATGCGGATCCCACGACAGTCAAATACCCGATCAATATTCATACTCAACCTCCTTCTTCCGAACACCATTTGGGAGATCTTCGTTTGCCTTCTTCACCGACAAAATATCTTTCAGCATTCACTCGCTCTCTTTCTGCTATCCCATGGGAAGAGTAATCGACCGTCAGCTCAATGCCGTTCAACCACCGCGCCCTCCAGTAATTGCGGAATTCCATGCATCAAATCGCCCCTTTAAAAATTGGCTGACCGCCATGTACATCAGCGTATTTTCCGCCATCAACGTCATCTCTTTTTCCAAATTGACCGTATTCTCATCTAACCCGGCACCGGCATCCTGTTTGACCGTATGGTGAAACATTCGATTATCTTCTGAACCGATCCCCATATGTCCCGGATTGGTGACGACCGGGTCCAAGGGGCCTTCCCCTCGAAGCACCGCATTGAATGTCTCTTGAAAAGGAAGCAGCCTGGCCTTGTACCCCGGCGTTTCTTCATTGGCCATGTTGGAAGCAATGGTTTCGTGAATTCCGCTTCGCACATCCATCGACCGCTCAAAGAGTCTCGTGCCTTCGTCCCAAGGGGTGATCATCATGCGTTCACTCTCCTCTATGGTTCCCTTTTACTGCTGTTTCTTCACCGTCGTCCCTTGCCTCCCTCTACTAATCGCCTGTTACAGTCACTTCTCAATCCGGCAACACCAATGCCATGTCTGCACAAGGTAAGCACAGGGAACCGTCCAACGGAGATTTCCAAAAATGAGCATCATAGCTCTACGACTTCTCGCCCATTCCCGAATCTGGCGATCGCTGGAGGACGGAAGGAAACTTTTGCCCTGCGAGGCAAATTTTTCCGGCCGACAACCCGAGCCCATCTCTCAGTATCAGTGAAGAGGACATTCGGAAATTTCCGCCTCCATCATTTTATATGCTTAACGAAAGCCCGCCGTTTAACTGTCGATATTCCCGTAATTTATTCCGTAAGGTACGAATACTGATTCCCAAGGTCCTGGCGGCGTGTGTCCGATTACCATCATGCCGCTCCAGCGTTTTCAAAATGAGTTCCCGTTCCATTTCCCAGATGGTTCCGCTTGGACCACTGGCATGATTGGCGGCCAACACGGGTTCCTCAAACTGAAAATGCTCAATTCGTAAAGCGGCCCGTTGCCGGCTAATAACACGCCCCGTTCAATCACATTTTCCAGTTCCCGCACGTTTCCTCGCCATGGCCGACTCTTCAAATTCGACATCGCCTCTTCAGTCATCACGCACGGCGTGCGACGATTTCGCCGCAATGAACGATTGGCAAAATATTCCGCCAACAATTGAATATCCTCCGGACGATCCCGGAACGGGGGGATGGTGAATGGCATGACACTCAGCCGGTAATACACATCCTCACGAAACCGTCCCGCCTGCACCTCCTGCGCAAGATTGCGGTTCGTCGTCGCAATGACCCGCACATCCACCTGCACCGGTTGCCGGGAACCCAGACGGTCCACTTCCCGTTCTTGAAGGACCCTGAGTAACTTGGCTTGTAATCCCAAACTCATTTCCCCGATTTCATCCAACAACAAGCGTCCCCTGGTGGGCCAGCTCAAACTTGCCACATCGCCTCGCGAGCGCACCGGTAAAGGCCCCTTTCTCATACCCAAACAATTCACTTTCCAAGAGTCCTTCCGGCAGGGCGGCGCAATTGATGGCCACAAAGGGTTGATGGGCCCTGGGACTATGACGATGGATATGCCGTGCCAGGACTTCTTTTCCCGTCCCGCTTTCTCCTTGAATCAAAATCGTCGCCTGGCTGCCGGCCACCATCTCCAGCATTTTGATGGTCTGCAGCACTTTCGGATCTCTCGTCAGGAATCCTTCACGCGGCTCTTCACGACGGCATCTTTCCCTGTCCCCTCCCGGACATCCAGTCCTGGATCGGGCTGCTCCTCTTTTAACTGATCAATTAACTTTTCAAGGCGATCGAGGGGAAAAGGCTTCTGAAGAAAATCGGTGGCGCCATATTTGAGCGCCTCAACTGCCGCATCCACTCCACCATAGGCGGTCATCACGACTACCGGCATATGATAGCCCTGGCTTCGAACCTCTCGTAAAAATTCCATTCCCCCTTTGCCCGGCAAATTCAAATCGGTCAACACCAGCCATGGGGCATCCCGTTCCATCCGGTCCAAGCCCTCATAGCCATCCCTGGCAACCGTGACGGCATAGCCATGTTTGACTTAACGACTTTAGTCAAGGCCGTTTGTAATTGCTCATCATCTTCGACGACCAGGATCCCCCGGCCCTCTCCACCCTCGGTATCTATCATGCCATTCTCCTTTACTGGGGAAAAAATAGTTCGACAGTCGTGCCTTTGTTTTCTGACTGATAATATCGATCATGCCGTGATGCACCTGAACAATGTCTTTCACAATGGGCAGGCCAAGACCGGTACCCCCTTTCCGGTTTGAATAAAATGGCTGAAACGCCAATTTAAGATCTTCTTCAGACATCCCGCACCCTGCGTCCCGGATACTGAGGGTCACCCCATCCACACGGCCGGCGACGGCCGTACCCGTTTCCGGATGGTGACTTCCGCCTGCAATGAATCTCAATATGACCGTCAGGCAGAGACGCATGGATAGCATTCAAGAGGAGATTCAGCAGTGCCTGCTTTAATAACTGCTCATTGACCCATAATTTCGTGAAGCTTGGACTTTCCCGATGTCGATGGATAGTCAGCCGTTTTTTTCTGAGGGGATACATGGCCAACAGCTCCACATCATCCAGCAGTGCTCGAAAGATTCACGCGTTGCCGTTGTTCCTGCAATGGCGTGCTCGAAAATCAAGAGATTCGAAACCAACCCATCCAATGAACGAATGGCATGAATCAATTGACCTGCCAGCTCCTGACGTTCCTGAGCGGGCGGATCCTCACGACCCAGATAGTGTGGCGAACCATTCGACGCTGGCCAGAGGATTGCGAATATCATGCGCGAGCCGTCCAGTCTGTTCTCCTATGGCGGCCAACCGATGGATGTGTTCCGAATCATCCCCTGAGCGACACAGCCTCATATCTGTAGATATCGAATACTGAGACTGGAGGGTTGATCCTGGCTATCCAGGGACAATCCCAACAGGACAACCGTCCTCCTTTCCACTCCCAGTGGGTAAAAGGAACCGGAGGCCACCCAAGGTAGTTCCCAAAGATCTTCACCTGCCATTTCATCTTCTTCCAATCGACTCCGGCCATCAATGATTGAGCCTTTTGATTGGATGTGACAATCCGGCCTTTCCGGTTATACACCAAGGCGGGTAACGGGAGCGTCTTCACGAGGCGATGGAGGCGATGGTGCAGTCGTTGCGGTTTCCAGCATATTTGGCCTCAAGCGCCGATTCTGAGGGTCTGACCGGAGATGGCGGGTTCCGTGATTGGGTCCAGCGATGGCCACGACGTTCCCAGGCTCGCTTGGTCCCGGAGCGAGACTATCGGTTTAGGATTTAGTCGGGTCATTGGGTCGTCCTGGCTGGTGGTTTCTCTTTCAATGACATTTCATCCAATACTGCTGTCGCGGCGGAACGGATCGTATGTTCTAACTCTGGTGAACTGGTTTCCAATTGTCGGATTTCGGCGAGAAGTTTTGGCGCTTCACCGTGTTTACCCATATGTTCGAGCGAGACAGCCAATCGATATTTCGCCCACGCTTTTCAAGGCCGCCGGCGCCTCGGAGACCAGGACTTGATCGTACAGACCTTCGGCCTCGGCATACTCTCCCTGATCAAACATGGCATCTCCCAACCGGATCACATCTGCGATCTGAACTGGGGGATCGGACACCATCTGCCGCAAGTCCTGAACGGCTGCCTCCATTTGGCCAAGGGCTCGATGCGCGCGTGCCCGATTCCTGCAGAACATGGCGCTGTTCCCACTTTCCCGTCCACATGCTGAATGGCCTCCGAAAAATGGCGAATGGCTTTTGCATACTGTTTGCCGTGTCAATGATTCCATTCCGAGTGCGGTCTCCACTTGACCCCGCCACCGGCCATCGGGAAACTCGCGGAGATAGGCCGTGCCGACTTCTTGCACCAATAGGCCCTTGCCCATCTCCTCGGCAAGCAAAACCTTTTGGACCAGAATATCTTCTCGAAGC
>CAWAXJ010000046.1:0-13595 GCA_963785905.1 uncultured Nitrospirales bacterium | reverse complement strand
CCTACGATCGTGAATTTGAATATTCCTGTCCAGTCTTCAAGGCATTGGTTCCAAAACACTACGGTCCCCTCCCGACACAGGATGAACACGCCTTGAGGAAGATAATCCAGGATGTGTAATGAATGAGACTGTGTGTCAAGTGGAGGCATGAGGCATGGTCGTCGAATGCGGAAGATGACTGACGGCATTCATGAGGAGTCCTAGGTCAGGGATGCCGAACATGAGCATAATATCCCCTGTCAGGTCGTATTCTTTAATTGTAAAATGAGTCTGAGCCCAGAGAACCATTTCGGTAGAGTCGGATGGTGCGGATCGCAGGAATTCCTGTAATGAGATTTCTTGGTAAAACGGGACGGAGTACGTGATTTGATGTTGTAGGATGTTGGCCAAAGAGCCCATGACTCCATTTAAGACAATATTTCCGATCTCTGTGAGTGTGGCTTCTCGCAGTGAATCCATGGTGACGGTATCTTCTGATTCTCCGGTAAGGGCCCTGACCAATGCTACAGCGCTTTCCGTAGGGAAGAGGAGACAGGCCGATCCAGAAAAGGTCCCTTTAAAGGGTAATTGCACGGACGACAACGTGTCTTCCTTTATTTTTTGGATGTCCTGAGAAAGTTCGTCCAGCTTTCCCAGCTGAATAAAGGGAATATGCATACGAATTGGTTTATCCAGCATCTGGTTGAGAGAGCCGGCTGCTCGCCCAACCCCGATGTTCAGCAATTCTTGTAAGGCATCAAGATGTTCGGGGCTTATGTGCATGGGGCCTCAGTGGGTTGCGAGGTAGGCAGAATGTTTCGTAATGCTTGTAGCAATTGATCCTGTTTGACGGGTTTGTTCAAGAAGGAGGTGGCGCCTAGTTCGAGACATCGGTCCTTCAGCCATTCCTGCACATCGGCCGTGAGCACGATTATGGGCAGCTTCACACCTTGAGATTCCAACGTTTCCAGGACTTGGACACCATCCATGACGGGCATGAGCATGTCCAACAGCAGACAATGGGGGGGACTAGCCTTAATTTTTTCAAGAGCTTCTTGGCCGTTACAGGCCGTGTCCACCTCATATCCGCCATCGGCCACGATCGCAGAAAGGGTTCTACGCTGAAGTAGTGAATCGTCGGTTATTAATACACGGCTCATGCAATAGACACTCCTCTTGTTAAGGGGGCATGGTGGATAATCGTATCTTCATTCACGGACGAGAGACACAACTGTCCTCTGGGACGATCTCGATAGAGTACTGTTAACAGTTTTCGGATTTTCTTTAGGGAATCTTTATTAAAAAAGAGGCAATGGAAGAAGGCGTGGGACTAGCCGGAAGGGGAAAAGGAGTGTGTATAAATTGATTTGATAAGGCTCCGAACCGGGTAGAAGCTGGGAAGGACGTTTTGACAGATTTCCCATTTTGATTCACGCCTCGTTCTTAGAATGAAAAAAATTCAAGCGGCAACCTGAGTTCGAGGTAATGCAGAACGAAAGTGTCCGTTCCTTATGCCAACACCATTGGTGGTATGGCAGATCAGGTCTTCTCCATCAGGCCCATCTTAGTTTCTGTGGCGTAATATGAAGAGTCGAAGCTTACGAAAATTCTGGGGTATGCCGGTGGTTCAGGGATTTTTATTAATCAAATTGGGATTTTGTCAATTTTTGCAGAGCCAGGTGTTTTAACGTGCGCAAGTCCAGCTTACCTGTTCCTAAAACCGGGAGGTGATCCACTTTAATAAAATTTTCCCGTTTGGGAATGAAAAGATTCGGCAGCCCATTGGCCGCGAGCTTTCTCAAGATATCCGGGATAGCCGATTCTTCGAGGGTGTGTAAAACCACCAACTGCTCCCCTTTCCGGTCATCGGGCACGGCGGTGACAGCCAGAACCATCGTTTCGGCTTGTGCAGCTTCCAGTAACGCATTCTCAATTTGTCCATGAGGAATCATTTCTCCGCCGATTTTTGAAAACCGAGACAGTCGATCCGTAATCGTGATAAATCCATCTTCATCGAGGGTGGCGATATCTCCGGTAATGTACCATCCCTCCCGCATCACCTTGGCGGTTAGATCTTCGCGGCCTAAATAGCCATCCATCACATTCGGTCCTTTGACTAACAACATGCCGGGGACTCCGACCGGCAATAGTGTATAGGTATCCGGATCGACGATCCTGACAGATACACCCGGAAGCGGTTGTCCGACTGTTCCCCGACGGGAAGCAGGTTGGAAAAATCCCGCCGCGCGAAAATCCGGGCAATTAACGGCAATAACGGGAGCACATTCCGTGACCCCGTATCCTTCAATGGGGCGAATGCCAAATCGTTCTTCGAATGCGACCAGTAGCCTATCGGGTAATTTTTCCGCCCCTGTCAAGCACGATCCTGAGGGAACCGAATTGTTCCGGAGTACAACGGCGGACATACAATTGAAGAAAGGTCGGGGTGGCGATCAGGATGGTGATGCGATGTTGGTGGATCAGTTCTCCAATGGGTCCTGCATCCAATGGAGATGGATGATAAATCACGCCCGCTCCGTGGATGGTAGGGAACCACAACGTCGCCAGGTATCCGAATGAATGAAAAAACGGCAATATCCCCAACAGCCGGTCGTGTTGATCCACGTGCAGGACTTGTGCAATGCCTTCTACGTTAGAATCAAGACTAAAATGACTCAACAGCACGCCTTTTGGTTCTCCAGTGCTGCCGCTGCTAAATATTATTGTTGCCACATCATTGATCGTGGGAGGAATGATGGCGCCACAGCGACGCTCTAACATCCGGATTGGCGCGAAGAGCGCCAAACAACACAGCGGTAAGCCGGGCCAATGAATCAATCGTGTTTCGAATCTCCTCGATCCAGATAGGAGTCAGATTGGATGGCAATTCGACTTTGGCTTTTTCCAAGAAGACGCGGCTGGTGAGAACAGTCATCAGACCCGGCTTGTTTTGCGGCAGACTCCAATCCCTTCACGCCGACCGTATAATTCAAATTGACGGTGGTTCTTCCGGATAGGGTAGCGGCCACATTCGCGAGCGCGCCTCCTACGCTTGGAGGAAGGAGAATGCCCACCGTATGCTGCCCTTCCCAATGTGGCCTGAGTGCTCTTGCCAGGGCGATAGCGCCGGTAAGCGCCTGAAGCAGGACACACGAGGTCGGGTGGCATCACCAAACACCACGCGAAAGGGGTGTTTGCGCATCGACCACACGAAGCTATGATGAAGTGGGCGGCGGCTGGATTTTCGCAAGCGCCACGCCGTCTCTCCTAATTCCTGAACGGCTTGCCGTAGCTCTTCGGCGGATGTGGTGGAGGGGAGGGGTTCGCCGATAGACAACGTAATGGGATAAGGGATGCGGGCAGGCCATTTTGGTCAAAAATCGTCCGCCGATGAAGCTGAAGACACTTCCCCAGACCCGGTCAAGATTGATGGGAATGATGGGGACATTCCGGCCTTTGACAATACGGGCGAATCCCGAACGGAAGGGCAGGAGATTGCCTGTACGGGTAATTTGCCCTTCTGGAAAAATACAAACGAGTTCTCCTCGGTCAAGACTGTCTCCCGCTTGGCGTAAGCGCGTGTAAGATTTCCCTTGGCGTTCCGTTCGATGAGACCGGAATCGCTCCCATGATTTTGGCAAAGGGATTGAGCAAGCGATGGTCGTAATAATATTGGTCCACGAGAAATCGAATGGGACGGTCCGTGGTGGCGAGCAGGAGCAGGCCGTCGATGAAGGAGACGTGATTGGGCACCAGGAGCGCCCCGCCTTCCTGGGGAATACGATCCCGTCCATTGATGGTGAGTCGATAGATGGTATGGGTAAACACCACGAGCATCAACCGAATAAAGGTTTCGGGGAGCACCCGGATCGCCCCAAAGGTGAGAGCTGCGCTCCCGATGCCCGGATACGATGAAAATGTGGCTGGCGCTGAGGCCAATCTTTGCCAGGAATCCGGATCCGAGGGATCCCAACAGGACTCCTCCAAAGACCAGGGTATTGGCAAAGGCAATCACGGCGCCACGTCGATCAGCCGGGGACCGCCATTGAATGAGGGCATTGAGTGGCACCACCACAAATCCGCTGGCAAGGCCGAGACATGCCATGGCCAGGAGTGTTCCTCGTAACTGGGGCGTGCCAAAACCCAGTGCGAAGAGACTCAACGTGATCCCGATCCCTCCCAAGGGAAGAAAGCCCAATTCCACTTTGGCAGCTGATAGTTTTCCTGCCAGCATAGCCCCAATGCCCACTCCGACCCCGAAGGCTGCCAGTGGGAGCCCTGAAAGAGAATCTGACAATTGGAGGACGGCTTTGGCATAGATCAACACATCTTGGCCAACCAGGCTGGCCAGGGTCCAAAATGCCATGGAACCTAAAACCCCTAATTTCAAGACTCGATCCGATTGAAGGGCTTCAATAGCCGCATGCCAGGTTTCTCGAACTCCACCCTCATGCCGGGCTCGCGGTACGGAGGGGATATACATGGATGCCCATAATCCTATTCCTGAGCACAACATGAGCACTAATCCTGCTAGCCACGTGGTTTGGCCGGAAAGATCCAGCATGGGACCTGCCAATGCGGTTCCTGCGATGATGGCAATGAAGGTCCACATTTCAAGTTGACCATTACCCCATGACAAGCGATGGTGAGGCAGCAGTTCAGGGAGAATCCCATACTTGGAAGGACTAAAAAGTGCACTATGGGCACCCATTCCGGCTAGTACCAAGAGAGGAAGGACTCCTCCCAGAGGATGCAGAAAAAGGGCTGCGGTACCAGCTCCCATTAACAAGACCTCCACGGCCTTCATGACGACGATGACGGTTCGCTTGCTAAAACGATCGGAAAACACTCCGGAGAAGGCCGAGACCACCATCAGGGGAAGGGTGAAAATGACAAAGGCTTGTGTAGTTTTCGCCTGGGAGGCGACTTCAAAGTCCGGCCCTGAGATACCTGCCGAGGCGGCGGCCTGTTTGATGGCCAGGAGAGCGACAATGAGTTTCCAGGCATTATCATTGAAGGCACCAAAAAACTGTGCAACGAGCAGTCCATTGAGTGCCGATGATTGACCTTTGTTGGACGGAGGGGATGCTGGGGATGCTTCAGTAATGTAGTTCACGATATGTGGGGTATTTTCTTCCTAAAGTATAGTCTTGAAGTTAAGAAGGTGTTGAGAAAATATCGTGGATAAGAAGCCTGGAGCTCATATTGGCTGAATTCCTGTGACCTGAACGGTATGCGTTAGGGGCCAATGAGGGGATTCCACGGTGCTTGAATGGTAGCATGGTTTCCGAAAATTTCCAGTAGAACCGGGTTTTGTAATATTGGACGAGCCATCCTATTCCGTCAATCATTTTTGATCGATGTTCTTGTCCCAATACAGGGATTTCGCGGCATCAGGGTCGAGGGTTGTGTGGGGGTATGGGATGTATCACCAACAAATCAGCTCCTCCACCAACATCGAACGATACTCCAGACCAAGGCACGCTTTCTCACAGGCCGTACCTAAATGACGAGCCCTTGGCGATGTTTTGTTGCTCTTCCTTTTCACCATGCATCACAAGGTTACATTGAGGAAGGGAAGATGCAGAAATTTCCTCAAATTTTTTAGCTCTTCCCCTGAATTTTACTGTATGGGACATGAGAGACAAAAAACTCTATAAGCAGATCCTCGGGATTCAGACTCCGTGGGGCGTCACCGAGGTGGAGCTCTCCATGGCAGCCGTCGAAGTGACGGTCCATGTTGAACACGACTCAGGAGTGCGCCCAGCCTGTTCGCATTGCGGAACACCTTGTCCCGGGTATGACCAGCGCGCCCGGACCTGGCGGCATCTGGATACCTCTCAATTCAAGACGCTCTTCGTGGCCGCGGTCCCACGGATGACCTGTCCGACCGATGGGGTGGTGACGATCAAGGTGCCGTGGGCGAAATCAGGGTCCGGGTTCACCGCCCTGTATGAAGCGCTCGTCCTGGACTGGCTCAGGGAGGCGTCGATTCAAGCCGTCGCTCGTCAATTATCCTTAAGATGGAATACGATTGGGTGCATCCTGCAGCGAGCGATCAAGTTTGGGTTAGCCCGCCGTACCTTACTTAGAGACTCCGACACGCATAGGTATCGATGAGACCTCCTTCCGCAAGGGACACGACTATGTCACGGTGGTGACGGATCAACCGCGTGGCCAAGTGCTTCATGTGGCGGACGAACGCAGGACCAGGAGTTTGGTTAGCTATGACGACACACTCCCGGAGATACAGAAAGCGGGGTTGGAGAACATTGTGATGGATATGTGGCCCGCCGACATCAAGGTCACCCTGGACCAGATTCCCGAGGTGTAGAGCAAAATCGCGTTTGATAAATTTCATATGACCAAGTAATTGTGGGGTGCCGTCGACCAGGTGCGCAAGCAGGAGCATACAGGACTTATGAAGGAAGGCTGGGATGATCTGAAAGGCCCCAAGTATGATTGGTTAACCAACCTGCGCAATCTCACGCGCAAACGGCAGTGTGCGTTCAAGGTGCTGAGATCCAGCACGCTGAAAACGGCAGTGTGGAGGCAGTGGTATGCCTGGGCCATATGCAG
Organism: uncultured Nitrospirales bacterium; assembly: GCA_963785905.1. Lineage (GTDB taxonomy): Bacteria > Nitrospirota > Nitrospiria > Nitrospirales > UBA8639 > Nitrospira_E. The sequence goes on along the minus strand of CAWAXJ010000046.1, from coordinate 7,037 downwards.
TCGCCTGGCCCCGAGCAAAGCGGTGGCACGCATCATCAAGAAACATCTGTGGGGGCATTCTCAATGCCGTGCCGGTACAGGCAAGCAATGGAGCTTCGGCGAGGATGAATAACCACATCCACGGCATAAAAATCCGGAGTCGAGGCTTTCGCAATAAAGCGCGATACATCCAAGCGATCTACTGCCATTTTGGGGGACTGGATCTCTATCTAGAAGGTGTGCGTAGATAAAACCAACCCACTCGATTTGATGAAGACCCAATTTTCTTAAGGTTTTTTCTTAATTATCCGATTGAATATCGTAAGGTATGTAAAGCCTTTCGAGTAGATTTTACGTCCTTTTCTTTTTAGTTTTAACGTAGTGCATTCGACCAAGACATCAGAAAAGTAATTTCGTGAGAGTCGACTTCAAGCTACTTTTGTAACTGTACCTCAATTCCTAATCTCGAGATGATGAACACTCAGACCAAAACCTCTGGAGCTTCGGATGTCTACACGGGAACAGAAGAAGAGTCAGTCTTCCATAAAATGAGGAATGTCTTGAATAGCATACATGTGTCCGCTGGATTGATTAACCATCGACTTCGGGAATTTCATGTGGATGATGTGGGTCGGGTTGTGGATATGTTGGAGGCTCATAGCCATAATTATGGTTGGTACCTTACTGAGGATCCTAAAGGGAAAAAGATCCCGTATTTCTTGGGGAAGTTGAGTCAGGAATTGTCGCATAACCATCTCAGCACTCTGACTGAATTGACATCCCTCAATTATTACCTTGAGCAATTGGAATATTTATTGACGGCGGGACAAATGCCCCATCGTGCGGGGGTATTTAAGGAGACTATTCAGTTTGCCACGGTCATGGATGAGGTCTTGGCTCCTCATCAAAATGAATTGGATCGGATGGGGGTTCAAGTGTTTCGGGAGTATCAAAAGGTTGGCGAAGCCATTCTGGAAGTGCCCAAGTTGGTTCGCATTCTTGTGAACCTCATCCGGAATGCGATCAATGCCATGCGGGAGATAACAGGTCAGTCCCATCGTCTCACGCTTTATGTCTTGCCCTGCCCGGACCGAGAAGGGTTTGTTCGCTTGCAGGTAGCCGATACGGGAAGTGGAATCCCATCGGATTGTCTGACACGGGTATTTTCTCCACACGTTTCAGGGGGGCAGTCAGACCTATTGCCGAATCTTCATGCCAGTGCCGTAGCGGCTAAAGAGCTTGCTGGATCACTGCGTGTATGGAGCGATGGTCCAAAGCAGGGAGCGATCTTTACACTTGATATACCAGTTATTCACATGAAGGGAGAACGGTAATGGAGATGGAACAAGCCAATCGGCGTATCTTGGTGATTGATGATAACGTGGCCATCCACGATGATTTTCGCAAAATCCTTGAACGCTCATTGGACACCTCGCTACTGCAAGCAGTTCGCGCGGAATTGTTTGATGATGTGGCTGAACAAAAGATTGTTGAAAAGTTTGAGGTAGAATGTGCGGACCAAGGGCAGATGGGACATCGGATGGTGCAGGATGCGATGAAGGCTGAACGGACGTATGCGGTCGCATTCGTGGATATGCGCATGCCTCCAGGTTGGGATGGCGTGGAGACCGTGGAACATTTGTGGCAAGAAGATCCTGATTTGCAAGTGGTGATCTGTACCGCCTTTTCGGACCATGCCTGGGAGGATGTCATTCAACGGTTGAATAAGAATGGCCAGCTCCTCATCTTGCGAAAGCCGTTTGACAATATTGAAGTGTGGCAGCTGGCCAATTCCCTCACTAAGCGATGGGCGGAATCTCGCCAAGCGAAATCTCAGTTGGATTTATTGGCCAAATGGGCCGAAGAACGAGCCGAAGAAACGATTAAAGGCAACTAACAAAGGTCAGCCTGAACCTTTCTCTGAAAAGCCGGCATGGTGATCTCCTCCTGAGGAAGGTCAGGTATGGAGGCGTTGATCCCGAACTGTTCTTGAAGCGATATGAGCCACCATAGCGATCTTCTCCCTGAGCGATCCTCGTTGTCAGATGCAGCCATTTCCATGAAAGAACGCAATCCAATCACCGAAAGGGAATGTTCTCCCATTCATGAAGGGTTTGTCGCACATCGCGGAACATTTCAGGCGGCGAATCTCATGTGATGGTTCTTCATAATGTTGGTTTCAGATTGCCAGATGACTTCCGAACTCCCACCTCTTCGTGTGGGAATCGTCGGTCTTTCTGAAAGTGACCTTCCCCCCTCCTGCCAAAGTGTTTTGGCTTCTCAGGGTTCCAGGATTCAGATCGCCTGGTTAGCCAATACTCCATTGGATCTTTCCCTGATTGACGTAAATAACGCGTATGACCTCATTTTGTTTGACTGTCGAGGGAAGCAGAGAGAAAAGGGAATGGTTCAGCGCGAACTAAAAAAACTATTTGGCGATGCGCTCATGATTAAATTGATTGATGAGAATGGCTGTGATGTGGAGGATGAAGAGAGGGGTGATGCAGACCTTGAATGGCTGGTTAGCGAAAATCTGGCAGGTATCGCGATGCAATGGGGCATTCAAGAGGGGATGATTCGTAAGCGCGTTCTGGTCGAACGGGACCAATTGCGCAGGAAGTTGGAAGATGTCTCCTACAACAATGAAATGACGGATGTTGCCTCCACCGTATTGCACAATGTCGGTAACGTGCTTACTAGTGTCAATGTGGCGGTGAATGTGGTTCATGAGTTGGTCAATCAATCTTCGGTGATATTGGTTCAACGAATCGCGGAACTGTTAAAGGGACATGATGAGGATTTGGGAACTTTTCTGACGCAGGACCCCAAAGGGAAACGAATTCCACCGGCGCTCGTGAAATTGGGCAGCTACCTCATCGAAGAGCAACAGACAGTGTTGAAGGAAATCGGAGGGGTGGTTCGCAATATCGACCATGTAAAGCAAATAATCCTCTCACATCAAACGATGGCGAAGTCTCGCGGGATGCGCGAGTCACTTTCGGTCGTGGAACTTTTGAACCAAGCGATAGAGTTAAGTTTTCAACCTGGAGATTTGAAGTGGATCAGGCTCCAACGGGACTATCGGGTTGTGCCGGATGTCGTGATCGATAGACATCAGTTGCTTCAAATCCTCGTGAATCTGCTACGCAATGCCAAACAAGCGATGCAGTTACAAGGTGGCCTCAATCATATCCTCGCGATAGGGGTGGGTGGTGGATCAGAGGAAGGCTTGTCCGTCATCATCACGATTCGTGATACGGGCATTGGGATTGCTCCCGAACATCTGGCCCGGATGTTTACTCGCGGATTCACGACCAAACACGATGGCAATGGGATTGGATTGCATAGCTCGATAGTGACGATTCACAGCATGGGTGGCTCATTGCAAGCCCACAGCGACGGGGTTGGAACTGGTGCAACCTTGACACTGACCCTTCCCGTTCAAAGGGAGGCGATCCCGACATGAATCCCGTGTGTACGCTCAATCGCCGGATCTTGGTGATCGATGCTAGTCCGAATAATTTGGAGGATTTCCGCAAAATTCTTCGTCCTGTGGAGAGTTTCGCTCTCGATAACTGTTCTGAATTCAAACAAGACCTGCTTAATGAGGCGTTTCCGCATTGTGGCAAAGAACCATTCGATCTCGATTGTGTGGACAATGGGATGTCAGGATACGTTCTGGTCAAACAGGCCAAGGTGTGCGGTTCCCCTTTCGCTGTGGCGTTCTTAGATGTGCAATTACCCAATGGCTGGGACGGGTTTGAAACCGTTGAGCGAATCTGGGAGGAGGACCCTGGGGTACAGGTGGTGTTGTGTGCTGCCAATCCTGATTCGAGTTGGTCGGAGGCATTGAACCGACTCGGACATCGGGACCAATTAGTTATTCTGCGGAAGCCATTTGACCCTATTGAGGTGTGGCAATTGTCTACGGCGTTGACGATGAAGTGGCATTGGACACAGCAAGCCCAGTTCTGTGGGCAGGACTATAAGCAGATCGTGACGAATCATACAGGCCAACTTCAAGAAGCCAACCGTCGTTTTGAGCAGGACTTACTCCGGCGGCAAGCGATTGAAGGGCAGTTGGCTCAGGTCGTTCGCGAGTTAGAAGCACAGAATCTTGAGCTCTCTGAAGTGCGGGACCATGCCTTAAACGAAATTCATGAGCGGGAACGGATTGAAACAATCTTGCGTCACAAGACCGAAGAATTGGCGAGGTCTAATCGGGATTTGAACCAATTCGCATCGGTTGCTGCGCATGATTTACAAGAGCCGCTCCATTCCATTCAGATATTTCTTGATTTGTTACGAGTGAAATATGGGGCAGCCCTGGACAAACACGGTCGTGGATATCTTGACCGAGTGAAAAAAGCGGCGGGTCGAATGCAGCAGCTCATCCAAAGCCTGTTGATGTATTCCAGGATCGATTCGCAACATAGAGATGAGGAGCCGCTCGCCTTGCGAGACGTGGTTGGCGATATCCTTTTCGATCTCGGAGCTCGTATTGAGGAATTGCAGGCTGTCGTCCGGGTTGGGGAATTGCCTACCGTATATGGAAACGATATTCAGATCCGGCAATTGCTCCAGAATCTTCTGGTCAATGCGTTGAAATTTCATCAGCCGGGGGTGCCTCCTGTCATTACCATTTCTGGAGCGATTCTTCAGGATCGGCGCCATACTGGTCCTGGGACAACGGGGTTGATTTGCCAAATCGAAATTCATGATCAGGGGATCGGAATTCCTTCTGAACAGCTCGATAAAATTTTCGGGATGTTCAAACGCCTGCATCGGAAAGATGAATACGAAGGGACGGGCATCGGATTAGCAGTGTGTCAGCGAATTGTTGACCAGTGTGGTGGTGCCATTTCGGTTCGATCCAAGCTGGGAGTGGGATCCACTTTTATTGTCACTCTACCCACCCGGCGTTGATAGTTGCAGTTCAATCCCATCCGATTAATCTATGTCACAACATCCTGTTAATCGCCAAGTGTTACTCGTCAGTGCGAAAGCTGATACCCAAATTGTATTGCGCGAGGCTTTGTTTCTTTCGAACGTGCGTGCTGAGTCTGGGGACTGCTCACTGCATAGACACCATATTGCTGATGATCAATGCCCGTTGCCTCAATTTACACTTGTCTGCATGGAAAACAGGGATCGTGTCTTGGAAAAGGTCGCGAAGGGCCAAATAACCGGCAATCCGTTATCTCTTATCTTCATAGAAGTCCTCCCTGGGGAATGGGATGTGGTGCGAGACATGGTAGAACAGATGTGGGAGTGCGATCACACGCTGCGCTGCGTATTCTGTCTACCGCCTGATCCTGCATTATGGCCAGGGAGCATGTCCTTGAGCCGGCCTGAACAGTGGGCCATACTTCGGATCCCACTACTTGCGCAAGAGGTCTTTCAATTGGCGTGTTGTCTAAGCGTGCAAGGTCCGTCTCCGCCTGATCCGGTATCCGGGAGTCCAGGGTATCTAGATGAAAAGAATCATTCGCTTGCATGCAAGCTGAATTTGAATGCCAATGACGAGGAACAGAAGACAGGAGAATTGGAATCGGCTCGTGATGCATTAGCCGCTTCTAAGTATTATGTGGATAATATTCTTCGGTCGATGGCGGATTCCCTGTTAGTGATCAATGCGGATATGACTATTGGTGGGGTGAATCCTTCATTACTGAAACTTTTAGGCTACCAAGAAAATGAGTTGATCGGAGAATCGCCCGGTTTGATATTTGGCGAAGAGTTTGCTCAGGGAGCCATCATTGAAAATCTGTTACTCCAAGGTTCGGTCAGCGGAGTGGAATCCAGTTTCCTGACTCAAGAGGGGCAGAAAATTCTCATTTCAGTGTCTGGTTCGATGATGCAGGACCAGAAGGGACAATTCCAAGGGTTGGTGTGTGTTGCACAGGATATTACCGAACGAAAACGAATGGAAGAAGAGAAGCTTCAACTGCATGAGCAGTTATTGGATACTTCACGACAGTTGGGGATGGCTGAAGTGGCGTCGGGTGTGCTGCATAACGTGGGAAATGTGTTAAACAGCATTAACGTGTCTATCGGGGTCATCACGGATCTTTTAAAAAATTCTCTAGTGGGGGATGTGAGTCGGATTTCTCAATTATTGGAAAAGCATCGGGAGAATCTTGGAGCGTACTTATCGCAGAATCCCAAGGGGAAGCAGGTTCCCGGTTATTTAGAAAAATTATCGGGACAATTGGTGGAAGAAAAGCGAGTGGCTCTTTTGGAATTGGATCGGTTGCGTGAAAATGCCGGACATGCCCAGCAATGCGTCGCGGCCCATCAGGATTTTGCCAAGCCCAGTGGTATGACGGAACCGGTGTCCTTGGCCGAATTGGTTAAAGAGGCACTGGCAGTCCATCAGGACCTGTTGGAGGGGTTCTCGGTTGAGGTGACCCAGGAATACCAAGAGGTGCCGCAAGTCTTGGTGGATAAGCATCAGGTCTTCCAAATCCTGGTGGATGTGATTCGTAATGCCTGCCAAGCCATGGAATCGAGTGTGATCAAACGACTGATTGTGCGTGTGGTACTTATTATAGGACCTCCCGATTCAATTTGTCTCGAAGTTCAGGATACCGGCCGCGGCATTCCCACAGATGAACTCACGAAAATTTTTGGACAAGGCTATAGCACTAAATATGGCGGGAGGGGATTGAGCCTGCATCATGGAGCGTTGAGGGCAAAAAATATGGGTGGGTCTCTTCGCGCCCGGAGTGATGGCACGGGGCAAGGAGCAACTTTTTTTCTCGACCTTCCGGGCCATTTTCACTTCCCCGATTTGTAGATTTTCCAGTCAAATGTTTCCGCTTTTATGCCAGGGGGCTTCCTCCGTGTTGGTTGTTTTCTCTTGTCCTTTCTCTCCATTTGAACGGTTCATCCTCTGACTTTCGGGACAAATCCTCAAGAGTCGGTCCGGGATAACCGAAAAAAATTTCGAGACTGTGCGTCAGCGATTGTCAGGCATGGAATTTTCTCCTGTATCTTTTTGGAGTGAATCACGTGACCCTACATTGGCGTCGAACAAATACTGATCCTTGGGATTG
>CAWAXJ010000045.1:0-25307 GCA_963785905.1 uncultured Nitrospirales bacterium | reverse complement strand
AGTTTTTTCGTTTGTCACGAAGCATCTGTGGCAATGTGATGGGAATTGACAATGGAAATAAGTTGGAGCAGAGTATACAGGTTTCTCCCGGTTTTTCACGTAACAATTTACCCCATGTGTTCTTGCAAGGAGGTGCTACTATGAAGCGTGTATTTCTGGCGTGCGTGGCTGTCATGTTTCTGTTCGGGATCAGTTCCGTATCGTTTGCGTCTGGGACGGGAGACGAAATGAAAGGCAAGGCCGGAACGACGAAAGAAGAAGGTAAGAAAAAGTCTGATGAGGCAACGGGAGACATGAAAGCTAAGGAAACAGAGATGTCAACCGGCGCTAAGAGCAAAGACATGCCTGATAAAATCGAAACCAAGGGGAAAGAGAAAGCCAGTAAACCGAAAACGAAACCCGCAGACAAATAATTCATTTCTTTTTCTCTCCGGAATCCGCTGAAGAGGCCGGCTGTGGAGTATTTCCGCAGCCGGCCTTCTTTTTTTAGTTGTCATTATGTATGGACGGGCGTGTCCATTTGAATAGCCGGTCTTACAGAACGCACTCCCGTATCTCCATTGGGCTAAGACCACCTGAAAAATCCAATAGAGTTCTCCCGGGCAATATCCAAATCAGGCTCTAGAACAGGAAGTTTTGTCTCTAAAAAAAATCAAATCACCATGGTAGGCTTAGATGCAGGACTCGTGGAATTAATTCGGTGAATTTTCACGATGTGCCTGATGCAATCGTGATGTGAAAGTGGATGATCAGCAGGAAGACCCTGACCCTTTGCCCATCCCCTCGGTCGACCTATCCTGAGATGCTCATATTCGCCCGTCAAAGTCAGGTCCTACCACCCCCACATGTTAAAAAGGAGTGCAGCGTCTAATGAACCGATTATTGGTCCCTCGATATCTGGCGTCTCGTGTCGCCATCCCTATCTTTAAAATAGGGCGTGTCTCGGCACACGTGGCGTTCTGCCTGCTCTGTCTTCTTCCGTCTTTAAAGACAGATGCCGTGGCGGCCGACGATTCCTACATCGCCGGCTATGCCGCTGCCGTTCTTCAGCATGAGTTCAATGCAGCCAACGCCTCGTTGGTCGTCAATAATGGAGTTGTGACGGTGTATGCGGCTTCGCTCGGCACCCTGGACCGAACCAAGGTCCAAACTGCTTTGGAGCTTATTCCGGGTGTGACACGTGTGGAAATCCTGGAGGGAACGGCCGCTCCCGAGATTCCCAAGACTCCTCCACCCGGAGCCATTACACAGGAAATTCCCAAGCCGGAGTCCAAGTTCCTTCCGAATGGTCTTCTCTTTGATCCGCTCCATGCCGATCCGCGTTGGCCGCATTTTTCCATCGCGTATCGTCGTGTTCAAGACGGCCCGGAACCGAAAAGAACCGGTTCGGCAAATTTCGGAGAAACGTTCGCGATCTATCGGGACGCCGCTCCGTTAAATGGACAATGGGAAATTGCCTTCCAAGGTGGAGTCTTCAGTATCTTTGATATGGACGCGCCCTCGACAGATCTTATCAATGCCGATTATATGGCCGGATTGCTTGCCAGCTATCGCACCGGCTCCTTCTCCGGCTTCGTCCGCCTTTATCACCAAAGTTCCCATCTTGGGGATGAATTTATTCTCAATACCCAGCCGAACAGAATCAATTTTACTTATGAAGAAATTGACTTGAAGTTATCCTATGATCTTTTCCGCTGGTTCCGTGTGTATGGGGGCGGCGGATATCTTGTGGGTCGGGATCCCAACACCGTCGGGCGAGGCACCAGCCAATTCGGGGCTGAACTGACAAGCCCGTGGACGGTGTTGAGCGGGAAAATTCGTCCGGTGGCATATGCCGATTTTCAGATCAATGAGAGAAGCAATTGGTCGATCACCCGTTCGTTAATGGCCGGACTTCAATTTGAAAATGCGCGCATCGGGGATCGTAAATTGCAGGTGCTGGCGGAGTATCTCAAAGGCCCCTCGCCCAACGGCCAATTTTTCTCTCAGCGCACCGACTGGATCGGAATCGGGCTCCATTTGTATTATTAACCCACTCTTGTCATAGTTTGAAAGCCTTCATGGCGGGCATCCTTGTGGCTAAGGGCTTATTTGAGAGGGCGGGGCAAAAGGCGGGCCAAGCGAAAAGAAATCCGTCCGGGCAAGACAGAGAACCCGGACATCCTACTGAAGAATCCAGTTAGCCGAATGAACCGGCTTCGAGAATCGAAAGGATGTGCCCCCCGCTCCATTTAGGCGATTTCCATAAACCCAAGAACATGTGATCTTCAGTATCTGTATCCTTTCTGGAACTCACAGAAGAAGGCCGGCAGTGGAAGGAATCTCCAGCCGGCCTTTTTTTTGCGTGCAGGTAAAAAGGAAGAGGGTTTAACAAGAACAATGCGGGAAGGGTTTTGAAAATTGTATCGGCATGCGATCTCCTGCTACAGTTTCTCTATTACTACCCGGAAGGCAGCAGTCCAAGTAGGTTGAGGTTTGCAAGGTTGAGTCGTCCGGATATTTATCTCCCAAACCATGGGAAGTCCATTGAAACATGATCCGAATATGAATGATTTTCTGACGCTGTATCGTGACATGCTTCTCATACGACGGTTTGAAGAAAAGTCGGCAGAGATGTACGCATTGGCCAACATCGCCGGCTTTCTTCATTTATACATCGGTCAGGAAGCGGTGGCCGTGGGATGTATCCATGCCATTCGCCCGGATGATTATGCGATTGCCTCCTATCGCGATCACGGACATTGCTTAGCCAAGGGTTCGGATCCCAAGAAAGTGATGGCTGAATTGTTCGGAAAAGCCACCGGCTTGTGCAAAGGCAAAGGTGGATCGATGCATCTCATCGACGTCGAACGGAATTTTATGGGCGGGTATGCCATTGTCGGCGGGCATTTACCGCTTGCTGTCGGGCTGGCGTTTGCCTCACGGTATCGCAAGGAAGACCGGGTGGTCCTCTGCTTTTTTGGTGATGGGGCGGTGCCCAGCGGGCAGACCCATGAAGCCTTCAATCTGGCCGCGCTGTGGAAGTTGCCTGTCATCTTTGTTTGCGAAAACAACCGGTACGGGATGGGCACACCGGTGGAACGCGAGATGCTCTTGTATAAGGACGTTGCTGAACGGGCCAAAGCGCATGGGATTGAAGCTGAGCAGGTGAATGGAATGGATGTATTGGCGGTGAAGGAATTGACCGCGCGTGTCGTGAAGAAATTGCGAGAGCATCCCCAACCATTTTTTATTGAGGCCTCGACCTACCGGTTTATGGGCCATTCCATGTCCGATCCCGCTCATGGCCAATATCGAACACGGGAGGAAGTCGGAGAGGCACGCAAGCAGGATCCATTGATTCTCTTAAAGACCAGGATTCTTCATGAGGGGGTAGGCACGGAGGCCGACTTCAAACAGATGGAAAAAGAGGTGATGGAGACGGTGACTGAGAGTGTGAAGTTTGCCGAAGAAAGCCCGTTTCCGCATGCCGACGCTCTGCATGAAGATGTTGCTGTCGATTGAAGGCCATTGTCTGAAAAAAGATGACACGACAAGTGTTAGACGGTTTTCTTTGACATCATGAAACACGATTATCAGCAATTTGGAGTTGATTGAGCACGATGCTGATTTCCTACCGTGAAGCCCTGAACCAGGCGATGCGAGAAGAGATGCAAAGAGATCATCGCGTCTTCTTAATCGGGGAAGAAGTCGGGTACTACCAGGGGGCCTTTAAAGTCAGCAAAGGTTTTGTGGAGGAATTCGGCGCCGAACGGGTATTGGATACCCCAATCACCGAAGCCGGGTTCACCGGGTTGGCCATTGGCGCGGCCATGGCGGGATTGCGTCCCATTGTCGAATTGATGACGTTTAATTTCGGAATTCTTGCCCTTGACCAAATTGTCAATAATGCCGCGAAAGTTCGCTATATGTCCGGAGGCCAGTTATCAGTTCCCATGGTGATCCGTGGGCCGGGTAGTGCAGCTCATCAGCTGGCCGCCCAACATTCACAAAGTTTAGAAGCGTGGTTTTGTCATGTTCCGGGTCTGATAGTGATTGCTCCGGCGACGCCACATGATGCGAAAGGTTTATTGAAAAGCGCCATTCGTGATGAGAACCCGGTTATTTTTATCGAGGCACAACTCCTGTACGGTACGAAAGGCGAGGTGCCTGACCATGACTACACGCTGCCTATCGGCAAGGCCGATGTGAAGCGAACAGGAGGCGATGTGACGATTGTGTCATATTCAAAGATGGCCTTACTGGCGCTTGAGGCCGCTGAAGAATTATCAAATGAAGGTATCGAGGCCGAGGTCATCGATTTGCGAACATTAAAACCCTTGGATACCGACACGCTTCTGGAATCTGTGAAGAAAACGGGACGTGTCGTCATTGTAGAAGAGGGATGGAGGTTTTGCGGGTTAGGCGCTCAGATCGCTGAGACCATCTATTCAAGAGGATTTGATTCGTTGGATGGGCCTATCGTCAGGGTTGCCGGGGAGGAAGTCCCTATGCCGTATGCTCGACCTCTTGAAGATCTGGCCATTCCAGATCTGGCCCGGGTCATGGCGGCCGTCAGAAACCTTCTCTCACCTGCATAAGGTTGTGGAAATGGTTATTGCTCAACGCGCCATCGGGATATGTGTTTTGGAAGGATTCGCCCGCCAAAAATGGAGATTGCTATGATCACTCGCGTCGTCATGCCCAAACTCACCGATACCATGGAAGAAGGGGTGGTGGTGGCTTGGAAAAAACATGAAGGAGAGACGGTAGACTCCGGGGACATTTTGGCGGAAATTGAAACGGACAAAGCTGTCCTTGATCTGGAATCTTTTGGTTCCGGTGTGCTCCGAAAAGTGCTGGTGCCTGAAGGGGAAACCGTCAAAGCCGGGAAGCTCATTGCTGTGATCGGAGAACAGGACGATGATATTGAGGCCACGTTGGCTGAAACATCTGATTCCCGGAAAGATTCAGCTGGTCCTCCTCCAAAAGAAAAGCCGCCTCAATCTTCGTCAACCTCCAGGCCGGATGCCACACCTGAGACGCAAAAAGATTCTGCTAAAGTTACTCCAAAGGCGAAGGGTCAGAAGCCATCGTCGCCTTCCACTCCGGCCAGAAATGACAAGTCCGATAGTGTAAAAAAACCATCTTCGGAACCTGCAGCAGACACGAGTTCAGGCCCAACAGTCAAAGTGTCCCCGCGAGCCAAAGTGCTGGCGAAGGAACAGGGCATAACACTGTCAGATATCAAAGGCAGCGGCCCCGAAGGCCGGATTGTCGAAGCTGATGTTCAGAAACGGATTGATGGTTTGAAGAGCGCCAAAAGGGAAACCCAAGATATTCCCTTGAGTCAAATGCGAAAGGCCATCGCGCGGGTGACTACTTCCAGCAAGGCCCCGGTCCCTCATTTTTATCTCACAACAGAAATCGGAATGGACCAGGCTGAACGGCTCCGGAAACAAATGGAGGAACGACACAATTCCCCCCTGAGTTTAACCGTCTTATTCGTCCGTGCTGCGGCACTGGCCCTGGCCCATCACCCGGAAATGAATGTTTCATTCATGGGCGAAGCGTTACGTCGGCATGCCACAGTCGATATCGGGATTGCGGTGGCCCTGGAGGAGGGACTCATCACTCCTGTGATACGGGATTGTGGGGGAAAAGATATTCTGCAATTAGCCGAAGAGGTTCGGGATCTGTTTGTCCGGGCCAAAAGCCAGCAACTCACTCCGGATGAATACGCAGGAGCCACATTCTCCATTTCCAATCTTGGCATGTATGAGGTAGATAATTTTATTGCGGTTTTGATGCCACCCCAGGCGGCTTCACTGGCCATAGGAGCGGTCAATATTGTTCCGGTGGTCACGGGGCAATAGCATAAAACGGTCGCGCCGGATGAAAGTCACACTTTCCTGTGATCATCGGGCGCTTGATGGTGCGCAAGGGGCCAGGTTCCTTCAGTCATTCAAACGAGCACTGGAAAAACCGTTGGAGCTTTTTCTTCCTGTAAAAGAACCATCCCACGATCACGAGGTGGACGACGAATAATCCGGATTGTGCTGATTTCGGGTATTTCAAAGACGGTGGCTTCCGAGTTTTCCGCGGGTAAATCCTGTCTCACGTCCCTCTCACGAATAACCATCAATAGTAGAAAAAATTCTTCAACGCATACACGACGAATGGAATGCCAAATGAAGATTCCAGGAACTATCCTGATGCTAGGTATCGTGATCATGGCGGGGATGCCGGGCTTCGCGAAGCCGGAAGCCCCGATGGGAAACCAGGATCAGGAGTTGATCGAAGCCGCCGGACGGAATGATACGGCGATGATTACACAATTGCTGGACCAAGGAGCAAGTGTTCAAGCTCAAGATGGAAAGGGGCGAACCCCGTTACTCTTAGTCGTTGATCGCAACCACGTTGAAAGCGCCAACCTGTTGATTGAGGCTGGAGCGGATGTGAATGCACAAGATCATCAATTAGACAGTCCGTTGCTCCTGGCCGGAGCCAGGGGCTATCTGGAAATATTGACGCTGATACTGGAGGCTAACCCCGATTTTACGATTTATAACCGGTACGGGGGGACTGCCTTGATTCCGGCATGTGAGCGAGGGCATGTGGAAACGGTGAGGAAATTATTACAGACCGGGGTAGATATCAACCATGTGAATCGATTGGGGTGGACCGCATTGTTGGAAGCCATCATCCTCAGCGATGGAGGTCCCAGGCATCAGGAAATCGTGAGATTACTGATCAATGCCGGTGCGGACGTCAATTTGCCGGACGGGGAAGGCATGAGTCCCCTTCGGCATGCCCAAACCAAAGGGTTCACGCCCATTGCCAACATGCTGGCATCCGCAGGCGCCCGGTAGAGGCACACCAAGATTGAGGATATATTGACAACTTGGCGCGCCGAGCAAGAAAATCGTTCATCAAGCCAGCACAGAAATTATCTCATGTAATCAAAGGAGCGTTTCATGGTAGGAAAAAAAATCCTGCATTTCACCTCGGGGAATTCCTGGTTGCTATCCGGAATGGTCATCTTAAGTCTAGGCGGGTTATCGGTAGCGGGAGTATCGGCAGCAGAGTTGCCCCGTGAGGCGGTCCTGCCCCTTTCACTGGCCACGAAGGCCGCAAGTGCGGCTGTGGAGCAGTGCACCAAAGACGGGCATCGGGTGAGCGTCGCGGTCGTGGATAGGGCTGGAGTCGTGAGAGCATTACTACGGGAGGATGGAGCCGGTCCGCATACGGTGGATAGTAGTCGCAAGAAAGCGTATACCTCGGCCAGTCTGAGAAGGCCCACTGCGGAATTGGGCGAGATGATTGCCAAGATGCCGGCGGTGCAGGGATTACGGGATATGAACGAGAATATACTTCTTCTGGGAGGCGGGCTTCCCATTGAATTCGACGGCGAAGTGTTGGGGGGAATTGGTGTTGGCGGAGCTCCGGGTGGACATTTGGATGCCGCATGTGCGCAGGCAGGGTTGGAGAGTATCGGTGCAGCGGCCAAGGTACAAAAGGATAAATGAGAAGGGCTATCCGTCCGATCACCATGAGCGCAGATTCTCCGCAATAGAGAATCTGCGCTGATCCTTATATCCAAACCGGCCAGCATGGTGTCATTTTTTTCCGGACTTGTCTGGTGCCGGGCCTGTCAGTTCCTTTCCTTGCAATCTCTCCAACCTGTCGGGATGTCGTCATCGTGTCCGTATTTCGGCAACGATTTCTTTCCCCCTCTCATGAACATGAATTCCTTGATGAGTAATTCGGCTTCCCAAAGCATAGTTTGTATCCTTGGGACGGAATGGAAAAACTGGAACGATCATTGCGTGAGATTCAAGAAGATAAAGAAGACAGGAATGGAATGGAAAGGAATGTGAATACTGTTCAACGATCGGAATTCTGCTTAAGAGGGAGGAACAATCTATTATGAAAGCCCAATATTTAGGACATGTGGTGTTTTACGTCAAAAACCTTAAACAGTCGTTGACACTTCTATCGCGATGTGGTGGGGTTTCAGGAAGTCGGATCGGTTTTCGGAGGAAAAGCAGCGGCGCTCACGTCCGGCCGGACTCATCATGAACTGCTGTTGATTGAAGTCGGCGATGTTCCGGGACCGCCTTCTGGAATGAGGCGTGGGCTTTATCACATTGGCATCAAGGTAGGGGATAGTCTTGATGACCTTCGCTCCGCCAAACATGATCTGGAACAGGCTGGCATTGCGATTTCCGGAACGAGTGATCACACGGTCAGCCAAAGTCTGTACCTTCATGATCCTGATGGAAATGAGGTGGAACTGTATGTCGATGCGCCGGATGTGGATTGGAAGCGTGATCCCAAAGTGGTGTTGGCGCCGATCAAGCCGCTGGTGTTATAACCTTCATCACCAAAAAATAAGGGAAAGGAGGAATCACGATGCCGGTACAAGTTTACGGAGTCAATCATGTGGTGATAGAAGTTGACGATGCGCAGAAAGCCGTGGAGTTTTATGCGGATGTCTTTAACCTGGAAATGTTGCGAGGCGGCGAAGGCGCAGCCTGGTGCAAATTAGGTGAGCACCAGTTTTTGGCGATCTTTGAAGTGAAGACGCTTCAACCCGATCGTACCAAACATTTCGGCATCATGGTCCGGGATGACGCCCAGGTGAAGGAAGTGCGTGAAAAAATCATCAAGAAATATGGGCTGGAGGTGCATCCGGATTTTCGATGTGATTTTCGAGATCCCTGGGGCAATCGGATTCAAGTCGGAGATCTGCATGATGAATCGTTGGTCTGGCTCCTTCCCTACAGGGAAGTACAGAACAGTGGGATCACGTTTGTCTCACCGTCTTCGGCCTCTTGATCATAGGAGAAACGGAGGCCAAGGTGACTTTTTTTTGTGAGGGGGAATCGGCGATACTGTAGCATTATGCATGAACAGACTCAGTCGGTTTCCGGAGATCAGAATCCGCGTTATCAAGCTCTGCTGGAGGTTTCCGAAGCCATCGCGGCCCATCGGGACCTGATCAACCTGTTACAGGATCTGGCCCAGCGCCTTCCCCGTATCGTTCCACTCAATTTCATCGGGCTGGCCCTTTATCGGCCGGAACGCGACACCATCCAGGATCATATTATTCAGGGTAATATTCCTGCCGATATTCAGGGCGGAAAAGAGTGGGCGTTGGATGCCCATCCGGGTGGCTGGGTGTGGCAAGCCCAGCAGCCCTTGATTATTGATGATCTGACTCACGACTCCCGGTTTCCAACGGCTCTGCCATTGATGCTCGAAGACGGCGTGCAGTCTATCTGTGTTGTTCCGCTGACAACCGCGCTACGCCGACTGGGATCACTGGAGTTCGCGAGCGTGGAAAAGGGGACCTACCATGAATCGGAATTGACGTTTCTTCTTCAAGTCGCCAGACAGGTCGCAGTCGCGGTAGATAATGTCCTGCATCAAGAAGAACTGAGTCGCGAGCGGGATCGTTTGCGACTGTTGCTGGAGGTCAATAACGCGGTCGTATCGAAACTGGAATTGGAGGACCTGTTCTCGACTATTGTCACCTCCTTGCGACGGGTGGTTCCGCATGAAGCCACCAGTTTGTACCTCTATCGTCCCGAGACCGGGAACTTTCATCGGAATGTGCTCAATTTCCCGTCCGGCAAAGGCCTGTTGGAAGGAAGCCATCCCATTGCGCTCGATGACACGCCTGCAGGGGAAGCGTTTCGATCGCGGAAAGCGGTGTGTTGGCACGAACCTGACTTGCAACGATTCCATTCCGATACCGCCTCCCGGTTGCTAGCTGAAGGCTTGAAGTCCGGTTGCTGCGCGCCGCTTATGCTTCCCGGTCGTGTGTTAGGGACACTGAATCTCGGCAGTTCCCGTCCGTTGGCCTTTTCCTGTGCCGATGCCGGATTACTGACGCAAGTGGCCGGACAAGTGGCGATCGCCCTCGATAATGCGCTGGCCTATCGGGAAATCACCGAATTAAAGGAGAAACTGGAAAAGGAGAATGTGTATCTCCGCGATGAGATCCGCACCGAAGCGAACTTCGAGGAAATCGTCGGGGAGAGTGCCGGGTTAAAGCATGTTCTCCAGCAACTTGAAATTGTGGCCCCGACCGATTCGACGGTTCTGATTCTTGGGGAGACGGGAACCGGGAAAGAACTCATCGCCCGCGCCCTCCATCAACTGAGTGGGCGAGGTGACCGGGCCTTTGTCAAAATTAACTGCGCCGCTATTCCCACGGGCCTGTTGGAAAGCGAATTGTTCGGTCACGAAAAAGGGGCGTTTACGGGGGCCATTTCTCAAAAGGTCGGTCGCTTTGAACTCGCCCATCATGGAACGATTTTTCTGGATGAAATCGGAGAAGTGCCGTTGGAGCTGCAATCCAAGCTGCTCCGTGTGCTCCAGGAACAGGAGTTTGAACGGTTGGGCGGAACGCGCACGATCCGGGTGGATATTCGACTGGTCGCGGCCACCAACCGCGATTTGACGCACATGGTGGAAGCCGGACTATTTCGCAGTGACTTGTATTACCGGTTACATGTCTTTCCGATTATTGTTCCGCCTCTTCGCGAACGCCAGGAGGATATCCCGATGCTCGTTCGGTATTTTGCCCAGCGCTATGCCACACGGATGAAAAAACCCATCGAGACCATTCCCGCGAAGACCATGGATCGTCTGGCTCACTACCACTGGCCTGGAAATATTCGTGAATTGGAAAATCTCATCGAGCGGGCAGTCATCCTTTCCCCAGGCACAGAGCTTTCTGTCCCGTTGACGGAACTCAAATCGGCCGTTCCGACACAGAGCCATCCTTTGGCCACGTTAGAAGGAGCCGAACGGGATCACATCCTGCGTGCCCTACAAGACACCAAATGGGTGATTGGCGGCGCTTCAGGCACGGCGGTCCGCCTGGGGATGAAACGCACCACGTTAATCTCCAAGATGAAAAAGCTCGGCATCTCCCGTCCGACGTGAGGCGCCCATCTCCAATCAAGCGGTACCGCCCCCTTCTTGGGCGGCACGATTTCGGTAATGCGGTCAAGGATTTCCAGCGAGCGCTGCTGTGGGGGGCGCAAGCTTAGGCGGCCAGCAATCGCGTTGACGTGACGGTTCATGGTGCGATGGGCGGATTAGGCCACGGCATATTCCAATGCGCGAGGATTTTCCATCCGCTTGGAGGCATTGAGAATCTCGATGCCGACAATGTTGCCGTCCTTGTCGTAGTCGAGGATGATGCCGGGCTTGTCCTCGTCGCTTTCCTCCACCGGAGCAGAGCTGAATTCAATGGTCAGCACATCCACTTCCTGATCGTATTTGACTTTCATGTTGTCCTCCAATACTTATTGATTTTACTGGTACGATAGACTGTCACCACAACGGGGGGACTCACCGTGTCATTGACCATCACCCGCAAGAGATAACGCTTCCCACCGATCTCGACCCGTGACTGGTAGCACGTAATCTCGTCCACCTCGGGCACTTTCTGTTCCGGCGCTTCCAAAACCTCCTCCAAGAGGGATAGCGGAAGTTTACGCTTTTCCAGTTCCTCATGCACATGCTTCGAATAGTGAAACTTCATCGTCCTCGATCCCTCTCGGCAACGTCGAACTCCAACCTCTGCTGTCCAGGTTTGGGTGGCGCCTTTGGTAGGTTCTTCACCTTCAGGCTGTAGTCGTCCTTGCCCCATTCGCAGCGGGACTGCACGGCTTTCGGGATCTTTTTTACCGTCAGGTTCGCGTACCCTTCCTTACGACCACGGAAGGCGCTGCATACCACGCAGTAACGACCGCTCCCCGCCAACCTCATCGCTCAACTGCTGAAGCTGCTCGTGACTCAGGTTACCTGTGGTCACATAGATAAAATCCCGCATTGTTGAAAAGCTGAATTTCGATGCTTCTCCTCTTTTCTATTTATGCCAGTTGTCTAAGGAATGTACCCAACTCGTTGAATAATGTACAGATTTTTTTGTTCATAAATTTTGTCGGTGGGGTGGGGAGTGGTCTGAAGATTTGTGGGGGGATTGGGGAGAGAAGATGGATGCTGTTTACGACCGGAGGGGGCCGAGGGTAAGGGGAAGGATCGGTGCCGGGGTTGAGGGTGTCATGGCTAGGCGAGATCCTTCTGGGGCCTCAGGATGACCATGTCGCTCCGGGTGTGCTTTTGCTGAACACAGATCCTTCGTTGGCCCTTGTCCTGCGCGAAGTCGAATGGATCAGGATGACAACTCCTCCCAAGGCCTGGTCTGTTCGTTATAATCCCGGCATTCATCGGGCATTACCCGACCAGCGAAGTTAATTTTTAACACGTCAGGGGAACGACAGCAGTGCCCCATTCGTTCCCATCACAATTTGACGTCTTCATTGAGGAGAATGAGCATATGCAGGGATTTCTTGATCACATTGTGTTGAACATCGAAGACGATGAAACGATCATCGACTTTTACACACGGGTGTTACAGTTACCCGCAGAGCGTCTCGAAGAGTATCGCGCCGGGGAAGCGCCGTTTCCTTCCGTTCGCATCAATCATGAGACCGTGATCGATTTATTTCCGAAGAAATTGTGGGGATCGAATAGTCCGGCAGGAAAAGAATTCAGAAACCTGAATCACTTTTGTCTTTCACTTATCAAGAGGGATTGGGAGGCATTACATGGCCGGCTTCTTGAGAATAAGATTCCCCTCAAAGAAGGGCCTGTTCAACGGTGGGGGGCTCAGGGAACCGGAACATCCATTTATTTTTCCGATCCTGAAGGGAATACGATTGAGGCCCGGTATTATGAATTGAGCGACCGATCGGGGAAATGCCTGCTTGGCTCTTGAGGAGCCGCATTGTTCGCCAAGGACCGAATGTAGGAAGGAGACGTTTCAACCTCATGCAAATTTACTCTCAGCCATAGACTATTCCCACCCGTCATGATGTCGTCCCATCGACATGAGTCGACATATCGTCACGTGTGTTTCGACACAGCCACGCTCAATACTCCCTGCATCTACTCAAAATTGTCATTAATTCAATAAGTTACTCGGTCACATTTTCTTCCAGTCCGGTGGAATGGCTCTTGCCATATGTAAGGAGTAAGAGTTCAACAAAGGTTTCGTTAGAACAAACAACAAACCATGACAAACCAAACAAATTTATTCATTCACAAAGGAGAGCAAGCCATGAAAACATTATTTCAAACAGAAGAGAGGTGGGCACCGGTTATTTTGAGAGTGATGCTGGCGTTGGTCATTTTCCCTCATGGGGCTCAGAAGTTACTGGGATGGTATGGAGGAAACGGGTTTGAGGGAACGATGGGATTCTTTACGCAACAGATGGGGTTCCTTGGTTGATTGCGTTTCTGGTGATCATGGGAGAGTCGTTTGGTCCGCTGGCACTGGCCGCCGGATTCATGACGCGGTTCACAGCCGCCAGTTTGGGTATCATCATGCTGGGTGCCATCGCCACGGTGCACTGGCCTCAAGGGTTTTTTATGAACTGGTTTGGCCAGCAAACCGGCGAAGGCTTTGAGTATCACTTACTGGTCATTGGAATGGGTCTTTCATTACTCGTGACGGGGGCCGGGAAATGGTCGGTCGATCACGTCATCGGGAAATGGTTTTCCAGGGAGGAAACCTTACATGCTTCTGGAACCCGTGAAACTGTAGCAGCCTAAGTGGTCAAGTTTACTATTCATCCAGGAAATTAGATGCTTCGTCGGATCAAAAAAAGAGCAAGTCGGCAAACTCCGTCAGCATAGGGACGGAACTATTCAACAACCATATAGGAGGGAGTCATGAACCGTACAAATAATTTTCACCTCATTGTTCTTGCAGCGTTGATGGGCATCTTTCTCGTCATGCCCGGTATCGGACACGCGGATTCTAAGGATATCAGCAAGGGACATAAGCAGGTCACCGGAGTCGTGACAGCCGAGAAAGGTGGCATCCTCACGATCAAAACGCCTACTGGCAACCTGACCCTGAATGAGAACAACGCCCGTCAACATGGACATGCCGTTCCCAAGGTGGGAGATGAAGTGACCATTGTGGTGGACGAGAACAACGCCATAATTGAAGCCCATCCAAAAGGCGAGGAAGGGCATCATCACTTCTATACCGGGAAGTTGGTGTACATGGGGAAAATGAACAAGGAAATTAAGTTGGTAACTTCTGAGGGTGAGAAAGTGTTTCCGCTTGGTCGGCTGGAGATCAAAACCAAACCCATCGAGGAAGGTGCAATGGTTACGGTAGAAGTGAATGAGGGCGGCACCGTCATTGACCTTCATCGGGCGGAAGATGATGAGCACAAACATTAAGAGACTCAATGACGATTGGATAAGAAGGTTCATGCAACTCGATCTCTCACCGGTTGGTGAGAGATCGAGGCCATCTACCAGTGTGGATGATCGTGGGGTGAAAAAAAGCAGAGAAGGAAGAAGGAGCCGAATGATGATATCCCTAAGCGGAAAAGTTGTCATGATCACCGGGGCATTCGGTGGTTTGGGTCGGACGGTGACTGAGGCATTCACTAAGGCGGGTGCCAAGGTCGTGGTGGTGAGCCGGGAACTTCCCGAAAAGCTTCCAGAAGGGCTGGTGGGAATTTCAGCGGATGTCACAGAGGAGGCTGAGGTTCAGCAGCTCATGACAGAAGCCATGCGAAAAACCGCACGCATTGATTGTTTGATCAATCTTGTTGGCGGGTTTGCGATGAGTCGGCTTTCAGAGACGGAAGCATCCGTCTGGTCCAGAATGCTCTCCCTCAACCTCACATCGGCCTTTTTGCTTGTCAAGAGAAGCGACTCACCTTATGACAAAACAAGGCTCTGGTCGAATTATCCATATAGCCGCTCGCGCCGCTGTGGACCCATTCCCCGGTGCCGGTGCATACATTGTTTCTAAGTCCGGGCTTCTTGCGCTGATCAAAGTGCTTGCCCTTGAATTAGCCGGTTCAGGCGTGAAGGTGAATGGAGTGCTGCCAACCACCATTGATACCCCTGCTAATCGACAAAGTATGCCTAACGCCGATCCCAACCAATGGGTGAAGCCGGAAGCGATTGCTGCGCTACTTGTTTTTCTGGCCTCTGATGAGGCCGACGCTCTGAATGGCGCGCTGATTCCTATAGGTTCCTCATAAGACAGGGTCGCATCATAAATCGGGAGTAGACATAATTCATTTCCCAACCTCAGAGGTTGTTCATTGAAAGGAGAATGTAAAATGAGTATCCAAAAACAGGTTCAAGCCGTGATCGATGGTATTTTGGCAGGGAAACTTTTGGAAACGTTTGACGCGTATTACGCTGACAACGTCGTCATGAGTGACAATCGAACAGACGAGCGAGTAGGCAAGGCGGCTAATCGAGAACATGAGCAGAAATTTATAGGCAATGTTCAGGAATTCCATGGAGCTCAGGTCGGACGGACGCTGGTGGATGGGGACCATGCGGCAGTTGAATGGACGTTTGACCTCACCTTTAAAGGCGGAAATCGCATAAAGATGCAGCAAGTGGCCGTTCAAACCTGGAAGGATGGAAAGGTCATTCGTGAAGATTTTTATCACGGGTAAAGGGGTTCTTGTCATAATGGACGAAAGCCTGAATAGATTTTTGGTCGTGGTACGATCGAATGTGCGCAATCGAGAAAGACTCATTTCAAAGCCGGCGCTTTGCCCAACTTATGCGGCAACCGGCGTTTCGCAGGAACCACACTGAGGCAGCCAAATGATTCCGCTCGATTGTTCTAAACTGTTCTCATAAGGAACGAGGCGATGCTCAGAATCTCCGTCCACACAGATGAAACGGGATCTACTCTGAAATTAGAAGGGCGGCTGGCCGGGCCGGCAATCCTGGAAGCCGAACGGTGTTGGCAGGCCACACGCGCGGAACACCAGGATCGGCCACTGCGAATTGATTTGCGAGCCGTGACGTTTATGGATCAGGAGGGGAAATCCTTTTTGAACCAGGTCTTCCAGCAGGGAGCCAGTTTTCTCGCCTCGGGCTGTCTGACCCGGGCCTATGTTGAAGAAATCACGCGTTCTGGTAAGACTAAGCCAGGAAACAGCATTCACGAAAGGAGCGCACCATGATCCAGATGAAATCGGTGACAGGGATCTATAAACCCGGGTCCACGCATATGGTGGGGGACGGCTTTCCGGTTCGCAATGTCTTTCCCAGTCAGGATCTGACAGAAGAGATCAGTCCGTTTCTGTTATTGGACTATGCGGGTCCTGCGTATTTTTCCCCTACCGCACGACCACGTGGGGTCGGAGAACATCCTCACCGGGGATTTGAGACGGTCACGATTGTGTATCAGGGTATGGTCGCCCATCGGGATTCATCGGGGAATGCTGGAATCATTGGACCGGGAGATGTGCAATGGATGACGGCGGCTTCGGGTGTGGTGCATGAAGAGCTCCACGAACACGCTTGGGCCAAGGACGGCGGTACGCTCGAAATGATTCAACTCTGGGTGAATCTTCCCAAGGCCTCAAAAATGGGCGCACCTCGCTACCAGACCTTGCTGAATGATGACATTCCTCAAATCGAGCTTGGTGGACGCGGGGGATTGATGCGAGTGATAGCCGGAGAGTATCAGGGTGCGAAGGGGCCGGCCCAGACGTTCACGCCCGTTCATCTGTATGATCTGAAATTGGCGGCCGGCCATCGGGCTGAGTTGGATCTTCCTGTTGGATATAATACCGGTTTGTTCGTCCTAAGCGGGGGAATGGTCTTGAATGGATCTCACCGAGTCGGGGAGGCCGAAATGGCCCTCTGCGACCCGCACGGGACGCAGGTCAATCTTGAGGCCACCGAGGAGGCAAGGGTGTTGGTTCTGAGTGGGGAACCGATTCAGGAACCGGTAGCCCGGATGGGGCCCTTTGTCATGAACACCGAAGAAGAGCTCGTGCACGCGGTGAATGATTATCGGGCCGGAAAAATGGGGCATCTTGATTAAGCGGGTGCTCGGGCTATTTGATTTTCAGGTGAAGAAAGTGCGCAATTGGGTGGGAAATGGAGAAGCGGTGGGAGAAGAATTTGTCAGTGAAAAATTGTGAAGGTCTTTTCCGACTGTAAGAATAGTGGCTTCCTTCCGTCTACGCATCTAAAGAAGAAGGAATCCTAACGTGACCTTGAAGACAAGAGAAAAAATCCTTATGGAAGAGAAACCAATTCAGCGAAAAACACAATTTGAAGATTTCGGCAATGATTTCGTTGGTCGGTTTGGCCGGAATTGGCGGGAACCAAGCTTATGGATTCGGTAATTCTCAGAGAGGGCCACATCACCCTTTTACAATGGGAAGGCCGTTGTTCGTGGGAGTGTCGGATTACTCCTGCTTCTTCTTGTAGGGTGTGGGCAGGGAGATACCTCCCCTCCGGCCCCTCCTCCGCCGACGGTGGAAGTCGTAACGGTGACAACCCAGATGCTCCCCGATGAACCTGAATTTATCGGACAAACCGAGGCCTTTCGCCCGGTGGAGATCCGGTCACAGGTGACGGGCATCATCAAGAAAGTGTTTTTCACCGAAGGCAGGAATGTCAAGCAAGGTGACCGGCTGTATCTCATCGACCCCGTGCCCTTTAAAGCGGCATATCTCAGTGCCAAAGCCAGAGTGACAGAAGCTCAGGCTCGACTGGTACAAGCGAAGCAGGATTTTGCTCGCGTCAAACCTCTCCTGAATGAACAAGCTGTCAGTCAAAAGGATGTGGACGATGCAGTGGCGGAGGGGTTAGCCGCCAAAGCCTTCCTGGAAGCGGCGCAGGGCGACCTGGTCAAGTCCAGGTTTGACCTGAGTAACACCCTGATCGTCGCTCCAATTGGGGGACGCATTTCGAAAAGCCGGTTTTATGAAGGACGTCTTGTGTCTGCACAGACAGATCTGCTGACCACCATCGATCAGTTGGATCCCATGTATGTCAATGTGTCCGTTCCGGAAACGTATTTGTTGCGGCGGCGGCGTGAACTGGCGGCACACAGAGTCCAGAGACCCGATCTCTTTCAATTACGCGGAGTCATGACGTTCGCGGATGGCAGTGTCTACCCCCACGAAGGCAAGTTGGATTTTGCCGATGTGGCCCTTCGTTCGGAGACGGGAACCCTGCAGGGACGTTTTGCCTTTCCCAATCCTGAGGCCGATCTTTCCCCAGGAAAGTCCTATTTGTATCCCGGACAATTTGTACGCATCCGGCTGAAGGGATATATCCGGACAGATGCGATTTTGATTCCTCAGCGTGCAGTGCAACAGGGTCCCAAAGGCACGTTCGTGAATGTGATCGGGCCGGAAGATAAAGTAGAAGTTCGTGAGGTGCATGCCACCAACTGGCGTGGGGGGGATTGGCTTATCGAAGAAGGGCTTCAACCGGGAGAGCGGGTGGTCGTCGAAGGGTTTCATCGAATTCAACCGGGAGTCACGGTGCACCCGGTCCCTTTTCAAAACGGGTCGTCGGAAGTCAAGCCGACAACGGCCAACCCGTCCGACACACCTGAGGCGACAAAGGAAACCTCATGAGTTCCCGTTTTTTTATTGACCGGCCAATCTTTGCCTCAGTCATTTCAATTGTGATCGTCGTGGTGGGACTGGTCTCTCTTCAGGTTCTCCCGATCGCCCAATTTCCGCGAAATTACTCCGCCTGTGGTCCAAATTGAAGCCGACTATCCGGGCGCCAGTGCGGAAGTCGTGGCCGAAGCTGTGGCGCGGCCGATTGAGGTGCAGCTCCCCGGGATCGACAATCTTCTGTATTACGATTCTTCGAGCACCAACGATGGACATATGACGATCCGACTGACCTTTGAAATCGGGACGGATGTCGATATCGCACAGGTTCAAACGCAAAACCGTCAACGACTGGCCGAGCCACAGCTCCCGCCGGAAGTTGTCCGTCAGGGCATCACCGTCAAAAAGGTTTCTCCGGATCTGCTTGCCGTGGTGGCGCTGAGTTCCAGTGACCCCCGTCAGGATACGGTTTTCCTCTCAAATTTTGCGATCCTCCGGATTCTGGATAACATCAAACGGCTTCCCGGCGTGGGGGATGCGGTGGTCTTCGGAGGACAAAATTATTCCATGCGGTTGATTCTGGATCCGATCCGGATGGCCCAACTGGATGTGACTCCCACTGACATTGCGAATGTCGTACGTGAACAAAATCGTGATTTCCCGGCTGGGCGGATCGGACGTGAGCCTGCTCCCATAGGCACTGAACTCACCATTCCCGTTATTACGCAAGGACGATTAAGCGAAGCCAAAGAATTCGATAACATGATTGTCCGAGCCTATCCCGATGGCTCCATGGTTCGGCTAGGGGAAGTAGCCAAGGTTGAGTTAGGGGCACAATCGTATGATCTTGAAGGCCGATGGAATGGAAAGCCTAATGTGTTTCTGCTGACCTTTCTTTCTCCGGGAGCCAATGCTCTTGAAACCATGAAACGGATCCGGGAAGAGATGAAGAGCCTTTCCAATATCTTTCCGGCTGGCGTCTCGTCTGATATTCCATACGATACGACGCGATTTATTGAGGTCTCCATTCAACAAGTAGTGAAAACGCTGGTCGAAGCCCTGATTCTGGTGATTCTGGTGGTTTACCTCTTTTTGCAAAGTTGGCGTGCGACGATCATTCCTGCGGTAGCGGTCCCCGTTTCACTCATTGGCACCTTTGCGGGCATGGCGGCTCTCGGATTTTCGATCAATACCTTGACCTTGTTCGGCATGGTGCTTGCCATCGGGATTGTGGTGGATGATGCCATTGTGGTGGTGGAAAATGTCGCCCGTCACATCCAGGAAGGACGTCTTCCAAGAGAAGCAGCGAAATTGGCGATGACGGAAGTGACGGGACCGGTCATTGCGCTCGTCGTGGTGCTGGCTGCGGTGTTTCTACCCGTTGCGTTTCTGGGAGGCATTACGGGTGAACTCTATCAGCAATTTGCGATCACCATTACGCTTGCCGTGGTCCTTTCCGGGGTCGTGGCGTTGACCCTCAGCCCCGCGCTCTGTGCGTTGATGCTCAAGCCCGAACAGGAACGGGAGAACCGGTTCTGGAAAAGATTTAATCAGGGATTTGTTTGGACGCAGAATCGATATGTGGGGACCGTCGGAACTATGCTCAAACATTCTGTATTGTCGCTTGCGATCTTCGGGGTATTACTCTTGATCAGCGGCGGACTGTTTAAAAGCCCTTCCATCCAGTTTTTTGCCGGATGAAGATCAGGGATACTTTATTTCAGTGATTCAATTGCCGGATGGCGCCTCAAAGCAACGCACGATTGAGGTGCTCAGCAAGGTGGAAGACTACTTACTTTCCGTGCCCGAGGTGCATTCGACCGATGCCCTTGCCGGGCAAAACTTTGTCTTTAACACTCGTGGAGCGAATCAAGCGACGATGTTTGTGCCATTGCATCATTGGGATGACCGCACCAGACCTGACCAACATGTCAAAGCGTTGATAGGAAACGCCTTCCAGAAGTTTGCGGAGATTCCCGAAGCCCTGATCCTGGCGTTTAACGCGCCCTCGATCCGGGGGTTGGGCGCCACCGGCGGATTTTCTCTTCAATTACAAGATCCGAGCGGTGGGGATTTCAAAAAATTTGCGGCTGTGACGCAGGAATTCGTCAACAAGGCGCAACAGGATCCAGCCATTGCGGCGATTGGCACGAGTTTTCGCGTGACGGCGCCTCGACTGTATGCGCGCGTGGATCGGGAACGAGCCAAAGCCTTAGGTGTCCCCATTTCCGAAGTGTTCGATACGATGCAAGCCTATTTTGGCAATTTCTACATCAACGATTTCATTAAGTTCGGACGGGTCTATCGGGTGCAGACTGAGGCCTTGCCGGAGTTCCGGTCGAGCCCGGATGACATCTCGAAAATTTATGTGCGGGCTCAGAATGTCAAAGGTTCCACGATGGTGCCGCTTGATTCCGTGGTCAGTACGGAATTTACGAGCGGGCCGGATACCGTGACGCATTTTAACGGCTTTAACACCGCCTCTGTGTTGGGTTCCGCTGCTCCAGGATACAGTTCAGGGGCCGCCCTTGATGCCTTGGAACGACTGGCTGAGGAGATTCTGATTCCCAAAGGGTACGATATCGATTGGAGCGGGATTTCCTATCAGGAACGCAAGACCGGGGCGGAATCCATCTTTGCCTTTGCCTTTGGGCTCCTGATGGTGTTTCTGGTGCTTGCCGCCCTGTATGAGAGTTGGTCGGTTCCCTTTGCGGTGATTCTGGCCGTGCCGTTCGGCCTCTTCGGCGCCTTATCCGCCGTGTGGATTCGTGGCTTGAGCAATGACATTTATTTTCAAATCGGATTAGTCACCTTAATCGGTCTTGCGGCACGCAACGCGATTCTCATTGTCGAATTTGCGAATCATCGCTATGAAGGGGGCATGTCACTGAGGGAATGCGGCGTTGGAGGCCGTCCGTCTTCGATTCCGCCCGATCATCATGACCTCCATGGCGTTTATTTTAGGCGTGGTCCCCCTGGTCGTGGCCTCTGGAGCGGGAGCGGCCAGTCGGCATTCCATCGGGACCGGGCGTGTTCGGCGGGATGCTGGCGGCGACATTTTTAGCCATCTTTTTTGTGCCGCTGTTTTTTGTGCTCATCAGACGGCTCGGGCAGCGAATGAAGGGGAGGCGCGCGGACTCTCCCGCTGAAAATCGGGCCGAGCCTGTCCTGGACGGAGAACGGTAATATGCGTGCTGTCACCGGTCTTGTTGTATTGGCGCATGTTGTGTATGTCGTGTGCGATGGGACCGGACTACTCCCGGCCCGAGATCGACACCACTGACCGGTTCCGGATGTCCGACACCGAAGGGGAATCGATTGCGAATCTTCCCTGGTGGGAACTGCTCCACGACGAAGAATTGCAAAGTCTCATCGAAGCGGGCGTTGGTCGAAAATAAAAATCTCAAAGAAGCTGCGGCGAGTGTGGAGGAATTTCAAGCCCGGTTGTTTATCGCGCGCATGGATTTCATTCCCCAAGCGGAGATGAACATGAATGCTCCGGTTCTGGGTCGTCTGAATGGATTTTCCGCGCCCGGATTTGCCTCGCAGTTCAGTTATTTCGGGCAAGGCAACCTGAATTGGGAATTCGATATCTGGGGGCGCATTCGCCGCTCCAACGAGGCGGCCCGAGCCGATCTGATGGCCCGTGAGGAAAACCGCCGGGCCGTGGTGCTTGTCGCTGGTGAGCGGCGTGGCCCAGTCCTATTTTGATCTGCTGCAATTCGACATGCAATTGGATATTGCCAAGCGTACGCTTCTGTCGTGGGAAGAATCGGTGACTATTGCCCGTGCGCGATTACGACGGGGGCATGAGTTCACGACTTGATGCGGATCAATTCGAGGCGGAACGGGCCAACGCCGCAGCCACGGGTGGCGCGAGCTCGAACGGCAGAATGGTTCAAAAAGAAAATGAGCTGAGTGTGTTGCTGGGGAAAAATCCGGTGCCCATTTCACGCGGTCGGTCCGCTGACAGAACAAGTGTTCCGCCTGAGGTGCCGGCAGGGCTTGCCTTCGGAACTGCTGCAACGTCGCCCGGACATTCTGCAGGCGGAACAGACCCTGGCCGCCGCCACCGCACAGAATTGGATGCGACAAAGCCGCACGGTTTCCGAGGCTCTCCATCACCGGGCTTCTGGGTGTGGCCAGTCCCCAACTGTCGAATCTGTTAAGCGGCGGAAACGAATATGGGCAAGCCGGGCTGGGCCTGGCCGGTCCGCTGCTCAATGCCGAAACGTTGGGATTCGAGCAGCGTGCGGCCGAAGCCCAGGCGAAGCAGGTGTTGGCTCAATATGAGCAAACCATTCTTGTGGCATTTCAAGAAGTTGAGGATGCCCTGGTGGCGGTTCGCACGGTCGATTTCCAACGCAAAGCCCAGGACAGAGCAGGTGACGGCTCTCCAGTCGGCTTTGCGTTTGGCCAATCTTCGATACAAAGGGGGTATCACGAGCTATGTTGATGTGCTGCTTGCCAAACGCAATTTATTCGATGCCGAACTTGCCCTCACGTACACGCATCGTCTTGCATTTGGTCTCGGTCGTTCAACTCTATAAAGCGTTGGGGGGAGGATGGTCCCCGGAAGGCATGATTCCTGTGATGTAGAAAAAAGACCGGAACTATCGGATTCGATAAAAAATCCATTCCAGGATGTTTGTGAAAATCCTTTGCCACATTAAGAATGATACCTCCACCTCCTAGGGTGTCTCCTGCCCTTATCGGCCACCTTTGCATACCACAACCAAGGGTTTTTGACAGTTTGACTTTCACAAGAAATTTGAAATAGTAGCATTCAGGTTTGTCATCTGATATTCGATCCTGGATTTCACATCTAAGAAGACGTGCCTGGGAGCTGTCTCAGAGGGGTAAGGTGTCAGGACGTTGTCCGACCCGCGTAGAAAGCTAACCTCCCCAAATCGTCTCGGAAGTGATGAGAGAGCGTGGGGCTTCCCGGAAATTGCACCTAACCTAAATGGAAAAGCCGCACACTCCTCGTCAAAATGTTGAACCCTCACCGGGGGGCAAGTCTACGGATCCGGCCATGGTTCCGGAGGGACCTGATGCAAAGAAACGCGACGGGGGTGGGTTCGAGAAACGTCTTCTCCGGGAAATCTTAGAACACACTACAGAAGCCCTGGTCGTCTGCGATGCCTCAGGAAACATTATTCGCATCAGCGAGGCCATGCATCATTATTGCCAGCGTCAGTGTTTAAATCGACCATTTGCTGAAATCTTTCATCTTTCCTCCTCCAACGGGAGGAGTTCATCCCCTACCACGACATCCTTCAACCTGAGTAGTGAGTTGATGACCCAGGTTCTCAGCGGAGAAACCCTTCAGGGCGAAAAAGTCTACCTGGAAAAAGAAGACAGAACGGTTGCGGAGGTGTTATGCAGTGCCCGTCCCTTAAAAGGCGATGATCAAAATATTACGGGTGGAATATTCACATTTGTGGATATTGGATCATTCAAGCGTGACGATCACATTTTGGAACGTCACAACGAAGTGCTGGAACATATTATTAATGATAAGCCTCTTCACATCATTCTGGAAAAACTTTGTCTGGAAATCGAACAGCATTTCCTCACGGGAGTGCGGGCTTCCATATTATTGTTGGATGAGGAAGGATGTCATCTCCGTCATGTCGCAGCTCCTTCTCTACCTGATAGTTACACTCGGGTGGTGAATGGTGTTGAAATAGGCCCTGAAGTCGGATCCTGCGGCGCAGCCGCCTCTCTAAAAGAGCCGGTGTATGTGGCGAACATTTCAGAGCATCCGAACTGGGCGAAGTATAAGGATTTGGCGGAAAGCCATGAGATTCGGGCTTGTTGGTGCCACTCCGATTCTGGCAAGTGACGGTCATGCGCTTGGCACTTTTGCGCTGTATTCTCCTGTTCCTCGATTACCGTTGGATGAAGAAAAAGAATTTGTGGAATTTCTTACGCAATCAGCCTCGATTGCCATTGAAAAAGGTCAGGCACAGGAGAGGCTCCGTCAGAAGAGGCATGCGCTTGAAGTGATCAATCAGATCGGCCATTCGTTGACGGCTGAATTGAATTTAGAAAAACTGCTTCAGTTTGTCACCGATGCCTGTTGTGAGTTGACGGGGGCGGAATTTGGCGCATTTTTTTATAATGTTATTAATGACAAGGGAGAAACCTACGTCCTCTATACGATTTCCGGGGTCCCCCGCGAAGCCTTTGAACACTTTCCGATGCCAAGAAATACGCCCATTTTTGCTCCGACATTTTCGGGGGAGGCCGTCGTTCGAATTGCCGATGTGACCACCGATCCGCGATATGGACAAAACCCGCCCTATCACGGCATGCCGCAGGGGCATCTTCCTGTTCGAAGCTATCTGGCTGTTCCCGTTGTTTCCGGTTCGGAAAAAGTGTTGGGAGGATTGTTTTTCGGACATTCAAAACCCAACGTGTTTTCCCAAACGGCCGAAAAAATTGTGACCGGCATTGCGCCGCAGGTCGCGATCGCCATCGCCAATGCCCGCCTGTATGAATCCGCTCAGAATGAAATTGAACAGCGCAAACACATCGCAGAGAATCTGCAACGCCTGGCTTCTATCGTGGAATCCTCCCAGGACGCCATTTATAGCATCAACCTGGAAGGCATCATCATCAGCTGGAACAATGGGGCGGAGAAGATGTACAGGTATAGCGCTTCCGAAATGGTTGACCAGTCTTTTTCCAGTCTCCTTCTTCCGGAATCACGACAGGAGGCCTCTCTACAGTTAGCCCTTCTTTTGAACAAAAAAGGGGCAATCACTCAGGAATCATTCCGAATGAACAAGAATGGCGTGGTATTTCCTGTCTCGTTAGCGATTTCTCCCATTGTGGATGGGGATGGAAGCCTGATCGGACACTCCATGA
>CAWAXJ010000044.1:0-35042 GCA_963785905.1 uncultured Nitrospirales bacterium | reverse complement strand
GCCCGCGAGAAGGGGCTGATCGTCGAGTGCCTTGAGGAAGATCAGGAATTGCAGGAGGTTCTGTCCGTGTTCCATGCGATCATGGTGACCTTTCAAATCACTGGGTGTGTGAAGATGGTGAGAGAACCAGAACGGCAAGGGCGTGTACACAACCATGCAAATTGCGGCCATTGCTGTCCCGGGCGGTGGCCAGGCTGGCTAAAAACAGCATGCAGCGGACGTCGCTGCACGCCGCCGCTGATGCCTGAGCGTTATCCGGACAGAGCGTGAACAAGGTCCAGTGGCGGGCAATACAAGAGCGCATCTGGGCCTGTGAGGCTTGTAAGGGACACAGGAGGGTCGAGAATAATATCAGACAGCAAACACCGGCTCCTAAATGGCGACAGCACTTCTCTTTGTCAGCGTTGCACCACCTGAGCAAGGCGCCCTGCCGTTCGTATAGTTGCGAAGAGCGCGACCAATGATCCAGGAGATAATCTGCGCCAGTTCATAGAGTCAGCGGCGGGTCTGCGCTGGGAAGATTTAACCGCCAAGGGCGCCTTCCTGATCCATGCTGTCAAGTGCGCCATAGTCCCGGACGAAGAAAAGTTCCAGAATCCACCGAATGATGTCGTTGACCGCTGTTGTCCTGTTGGGTTCGCTGACGAGCTTCAGCTTTTGCGTCCAGATAGGATCGTGCGCTCGGTGGTGCCGCTCGCCGAGCGGTTCTACACCACCCTTCGGTCACGGCGCCTCGTGGAGTTGGTATCTCGAAAACATTTAAAAAGTTGCAGAAGTTTTGGCCGCAGGGCATTCCCTGCAAGCTCGGTAGCGACGAGTTTACGTTGCACCCAACTCCCTTTCCACGTTCTGCGGCTGCGAAGAAAAATGCGACTCTGATCATCCGTGAGGTGGCGCGGCTTGCTGGTCTGGTCAATGCAAAGGGGTAACCCCATATTCGACCGGACCGCTGGCTCGCATTCGCTTGCCCGGCGGCTGATGGCAGGCGTTCAGCCGACCGCAGGCGGCGGACGGGGTGCTGACGGGGTTGAAGGGGGCCGTGGCTGCTCGACGTGGGATGGAGGGAAATTGATGAGCGGTCGGCTGAACAGAGTCCGCGTCTGGGACGGCTTATCAGCCGCCTGCGGCAGCCGAACGCGCGGCTCGAATCGACGGGCCTCCGGCCCGCCACTCAGCCGCGGACTCGGTTAGATATCGGGGGAACGTGTTGGCCGCAAACCTGACAGTGTTCATGCTCGACGCACCGTAATCGGACCAAAGACCGTGGAGATCGGGAACTGGTCAGGCATAGCCATCTTTAAGTCCTAGAGCGTCACTAAAGGGCCTCCTGCATCGGACGGAGTTCTCCGCGCAGGGGATCTACCTTCTTCAAAGCGAAAGCGACGACGACAAGTACGAAAGCTCAATCTACATCGGCGAAGCGGAGGAACTCGCAGCACGTCTAAAGCAGCACATAGCCGATCGCGACTTCGAATCTGTCGTATGCTTTTCAAGCCGAGATGAGGGCTTGACGAAGGCTCACATTAAATACCTGGAGGCTAAGCTGATTCAACTCGCCCGCGATGCAAATACATCGCGGTAGAAACCGGCAACATCCCCAAGGGTGCAAGGCTTTCTGAGGCAGAAGCGTCCGACATGGATTATTTCATTGAGCAGGTTAAGCTCGATTCTGCCGCTGGTGGGAGTTCGGTCTCTGGTTGTGGCTACGCCACACTCTGTTGTTCCTCTTCAGCCGACCGCCGGCCAGCGCGAGTACACGGTTAGATCTAAAGAACTCAAGGCAACAATGGTCGAGTCCGACGCGGGCTTTGTAGTGCGCGCGGGGTCAGAAGCGGCCCTAAGTACATCAAAATCCATCGCGACGGGTTGGCTCAATATTCGGAAGAAGCTAGTTGATGCTGGGGTGCTGAAGCAAGCGGGTGATCGATATGTTTTTTCGGATGATGCGACGTTCTCGTCGCCTAGCGCAGCATCCTCCGTGATCCTCGGTAGACAGGCTCCAGGTCCCATCAGTTGGGTTCTCCCGGACGGAAGGACTTATAAGGACGCGCAGTCCGATGCCTAACCTGCGGTTGCAGGGGACGCGCCGATCAGCGTCGCCAGCATTGCTGGCTATTTGCCGCCGCGCCCCTGAACAGAGTCCGCGTCTGGCCGTGCGTTCCAGCCGCCTGCGGCAGCCGAACGCGCGGCTCGAATCGACGGGCCTCCGGCCCGCCACTCAGCCGCGAACTCTGTTCGGCACCCAAGCCGATCGAACCTGACTGCTGTTTTCGAAGGAGGCATGTCATGCGATTTCCGAAACAGGTGTCCCGCCGTGAGTTCCTGCGGCTCTCCGGACTGGCGGTCAGCGCGGCCGGCCTCGGCCTTTCCACGACCGGGCGGGCAGCCGACCCGCCGGCGACAGGACGGGATACGGATGCGGTGCTGGCCCAGTTGCTCGAGGGCAACAAGTGGTTCATGAAGGGGAATCTAGCTCACCCGCGTCGGAAGCCGGAGGACTTCGTGCCACTCGCGGAGGGTCAGACCCCCCTCGCCGTTATCGTCGGCTGTGCGGACTCGCGGGTGGCACCCGAGCTGATCTTCGATCAGGGGGTGGGGGACCTATTCGTGGTCCGTGTGGCCGGGAACGTGATCACCGGCACGGGCGCCTCCGTGAAGGGGAGTATCGAGTATGCGGTCGCGGAACTCGGCGTGCGGTTGATCCTGGTGCTGGGCCATAGTCAGTGCGGCGCGGTCAAATCCGCCATCAAGCACATTGACGCCAATGACGCCCTGCCCGGTTCCATCAGCGGCCTTGTCGACCTCATCAAGCCGGCCGTGGCCGCGGTGAAGGGCAAACCTGGTAACTTGCTTGACAACGCCATCAAAGCCAACGTCGAGCAGGGCGTGGAGCGGCTCAAGCGCCTGGAGCCAATCCTGGCCGATCCGGTAAAAAAAGGGACGCTGAAGGTCGTCGGTGCCGTCTACGACTTACGCAGTGGCAAGGTCACGGCGTTCGGGTGATGGGTAAGTGGGGCATGCTACGAAAAAAACATAACAAATTGCTCAAACACCATTCCGGCATTTTTTTTGCTCCTCCGTTGGACAGTTTTTAAGTCGCACCTTTGTAGTTTTGCTGCGCAAGAGTTTTCCACAAAACCGCAACCTAAAAGCTACCGCTTAGCTCGGCGTTCTTCCAGAGGCCACGCTACTCGTCGAGTGCATCGATGGTTCGTAATACTGAGATCGAAAGGAGATTCGATGAACACCAAACTCAAGTCGTTCGCCTGTGCCGCGGTGCCGCTCGTGCTGTGCCTGGCTCTCTTGCCTGCGGCGGCGCAAACGCCGCGTGAGCAGGCCGAGAAGGAGCTGGCGCGAAAGGTGCCTGCAGGCAGCGTGGAGGCCTGCTCTCTGATCACCCGCGCCGACGTCAAGAAGGCGACCGGCGAGGATCCGTTTGTCGACCCGGAACCCGCCGGTCAGGGCGGCTGGATCTGCAACGTCGGCACCGGCGAACTGAAGGTATATTCGGGTCCCAAGTCGTGGGAGGCATGGGAGTCCACCCTGAAGGGCTTCAAGCAAGATAAGGAGGCGCAGACGCCGGCCACAGGCTTCGGTGAGCGAGCGTACTTCTTCTACCCGAAGCCGGACAACAAGTATCAAGGCCATGTCGCGTTCCTGGTCGCGAAGTCAGGCAACTACACCCTTGCGCTGTCGCTAGACGCTCCCGAGGACCAGCCAGCCGAGTCGATGCGCCCAGCGCTCGAATCGCTGATGAGGACAATCCTCGCACGGCTGCCTTGAGGATCTAACAATAATGCGTTACAGCAGGCAGTCCGACGTCACTGGCGACCACGGAATGGTCATCAATTCAGTCTGCCTCCTGCCGGCGCTCGTCATCGAAGCAGGGCACAACGCATACGGTCTTCCAGTCGCCAGTCTTCTGGCGGGTGGTGCGCTAGCAGTCGCTGTTTCATCGGCCGGTCGCCACCTACTGCCTCGTTTCTCGCCCCATGCAGCCTAACCCTTCGTTCCACCCCACGGTCTCCGAAAAAGGGGGTCGTGAGTTGTTTATTGACATTCCTAGTGAAGGGTGTCTGCAGATACCGCCTTATGCAGGTTTTTGATGTGGTTTAAATATTCTTAGGTTTCCTGCCCTTATCTGCACCCTTTTGTCACTTCTGGCAAAAAATGGGGGAATAGTATCTGATTCATCTTCTTCAGGAGTCTCCTGGAAATTTTTTAAAAATTTGTGTAGTGAAAATGGAAATTCAACTTTCAGATGTGACGGCCATTCTGCGGGCTTCTTGAAGCGAGAACAGCGGTGTTTGGAGAATCTGTTTGGCTCGGGAAGAGTCCATGGTAAGATTTTTGGGGCGGACAAGCCCTGATTCCTCAATCGTGCCTTGCTGAATATTCGGGGTCAGCGTGACGCCGAAGTGATGCAATAAGCCCATTCCGAATTCCCACCGGTTCAGGCTTTCAGGCCCGCCCAGATGCAGAATTCCCGGTAGTTCCAGCGTGGCTAATTCCAATAACACGTCTGCCAGATTCTCGACCCATACCGGACAGCGGATTTCATCGACAAACAGGCGAATCGACTGAGAGGTTGACATGGATTCCATGATCCATTTCGTTTGCCGATCCGGCGTACGGAGATCATAGAGTAACGACGTGCGAATGATGGTGGCCTGTGGATTCAGAGAACGGATGAGTTCTTCTGCCTGGGCTTTGGCTGTGCCGTATGGATTGAGTGGTCGTGTTGGACTGTCTTCCATGTAAGGTGGAGATGTTCCATCAAACACCTGATCCGTAGACAGATGAATGAAGCGAATGCCACGTTCCGCCGTCTGCATGGCCAGAAGCCCTGCTGCAGGGAGGATCGCTCCGATTCCTGCCCCCTGGTCAGAGCAGGCTGTATGAATAATGACGTGTGGTTGGACTCGATCCAGAAGGATTCTGACTTCCTCGGGATTTTGAAGATCACAGACGTGAAAGGTCGCTCCCGGGAGGGATGCGGATGGTGTGTGATGCAGAGTTCCCGTAGCCACAAAACGGCTGGCCCGTCGTAGGAGATGATTCCCTAAAAATCCTGCGCCGCCGGTGACCAAGAGACATTTCTTCATCGGTCCCCATTGTAGATCAATGACAAAAGGAAATCTTGTGTGATGGAAGCAGGTTCCTTAGAATGTGCCACAAGACGAATGCCATTTTTTTAGGAGAGTTGATTGATGCGGAAGATTGACCTGCGCAGCGATACCGTGACGAAACCGACACCGGCTATGCGGGAGGCCATGGCTCAGGCCGAAGTGGGCGATGATGTGTATGGAGAAGATCCGACAGTCAATCGATTGGAAGCGATGGCGGCGGAGTTGTTAGACAAGGAGGCCGCCTTGTTTGTGCCCACGGGGGTGATGGGCAATCAATTGGCCATCCGGTTGCACACGCGACCCGGCGATGAAGTCATTGTCGAAAGTGCTTCCCACCTCATCAGGTATGAAGGGGGATCGGCTTCGTCCCTCTCAGGAGTCCAATTATGTTGTGTGCCCGGCGATCGTGGACGCCTTTCGCCGGAATCGGTCGAAGCCGCCATTCGGCCCAAGGATCTGCACCATCCTCCGACCACCTTGGTGTGTTTGGAACAGACGCATAATGTGGGTGGAGGGTCTATTTATCCCTTGGAGACAATTCATCGGATCACGGAGGTTGTCCGGGCTCATGGCCTGGCCCTGCATCTGGATGGCGCTCGATTGTTTAATGCCGTGGTCAAGACAGGCGTGTCGGCTGCAGATTATGCTCGTCCGTTTGATACCGTTTCCTTTTGCTTGTCGAAAGGGTTGGGAGCTCCAGTCGGGTCGATGGTGGTGTCGGATGCGGCACGCGTTCGGACATTGCGCCGGCTCCGCAAAGTGT
Organism: uncultured Nitrospirales bacterium; assembly: GCA_963785905.1. Classification (GTDB taxonomy): domain Bacteria; phylum Nitrospirota; class Nitrospiria; order Nitrospirales; family UBA8639; genus Nitrospira_E. The sequence continues at coordinate 29,150 of CAWAXJ010000044.1, read as the reverse complement.
TTGGCGGAGGAATGCGGCAAGTGGGAATTCTTGCTGCTGCAGGGGTGTATGCGCTTGAGCATCATATTGCCCGATTGGCGGAGGATCATGCCAACGCGCATCATCTGGCGACTCTGTTACAGGACATTCCAGGTGTGGTGGTTGATGTCAAGTCCGTGGAGACCAATATGGTGATGTTTCAAATCCCCCGATCTTCCAAATCTACCGAGATGTTATTAGCCGAATGTCGCAAGGCGGGTGTGTTGATGAATGCCGTGGGTGATCGGGCCTTTCGAGTCGTGACACATTTGGATGTCGACCATGACGACATGACCGCCGCGGGCCTGATTTTCAGGAAAGTCTTTTCTTCCTCATCGTGACCGGTTCCCTTGCGGCTTCGTTGACAGGGCAATGCGGTTCCTACAATTTATTCGATCGGCCTCATGAAGGGAGCTATCGTGAGTTTATTGGAGACGGTGTCGTTTCAGCATATTACGAGAATTTTAGGAGTGATTGATGATTTGGAAATTTCGCGCGAAGCGGTGGAAATACCCCTCTCGACGGAAAAACCAGGTGTGGTGCGCCGGTTGGCTAATGGCAAATGGGAGATCGTGGTGGATGCGGACATTCCCTTCGATGACTGGTTGCAGACATTACCGCAACAAATTCAGGCATTGATGCCAGAGGATTCAGAGTCGGATTAACCATTCCAAAAGAAACAGTAGGATACGAAGGAGACTGCAGGCATGGCCGTGCGAGATCGAGGGTGGCCTGGATATACTCTTTGGTATTGTTGCCAGGACTGTGGCCGGTTGTGGACCTATCAGGGATCTGATGTGATTGCGCTGGATCTCAGTTGTTCATTGGGTCCGGCCATAGCGGGGGAGGGGGTTCCTGGACGAAAATGTGCGATTTGTGAGGGTCGCTGCCAAGCGCCGTCAGCTGAAATATAAAATAAGGGTGATGGTGGAGGAAGAACTAAGTAATCGACTTCAATCGTCAGAGTCGGCCGTGATCGGTTTACTCCGAGCCAACCGCGACCGCTTGCCCCTTCACGTCGGTTTCTCCTGACTTCTCCGTGGTTTTTTCCACAGTCCATTCGTCGGGCGTAATCTTTAAGAGATGTCCTTTGAGGGTATAGAACTCACCTTCGGGGATTTCTACCTGATCAGTGCCCGTCACGTTAATGGCCAGCACGCGTTTCTTGTCTCCTCTGTTGGTTAAGACCAAGCCATTTTCCACACGTTCCAGCTGATAGGCCCCTTGTTGATTAATCACCAGGGAATTGGCTTCTATCTTGGCGTGAAGTTTTCCGATGTTGTCAAAAATAGCAAAGTTCACTCGAACAGGGGATCCTCCTGTTTTGCGAAGTTGCAATTCGATTTGGGGGAGTCCTTCAATTTCCACAATCCCATTGGAATTGCGATACCAGTGCGGTCCGACTTTCACATCCATGCCCACAATGCCTCCTTTCCCTATTAATTAATGGATAGGTTCAAAATTGGTTCGTATTGTACTGACCGGATTAGTCTGGTGGCTAGAGCAAATGTTCCGGAAAAAATGAGATCACCGAAAAATGACGGATTTTTTCTTTGGTTGGGTGCGGATGACCGGTATGGTTCAGATCCGGGAATGGATTCGGGTGAGACGGAAAGGTGTCCGGGTCGGAGAAGACTGAGAGATGGTCAGGCTTAGGCCTTTTTTTTGATTCGATGGAGGATAAGCGCGATGCATCCCCCCAGGAGTCCCCCTCCAAAGATGGGAGGACCCAATTCGACCAGCTTACTTTCCCAGATGGGTTCATTCACCAGCATAAGATCGCGGATCCCTCCTTGAATCATAATGACGGCCAATGCCATTATGGCCCCAATCATAAACCACCAGCGAAAAACTTTAAATGATTCCATGAACGTTCCTTATATCAGCACAGGGCGATCAAGGTTCCGGTATTGAATCGCCTCGGCTACGTGCGAGGGTAAAATCATATCGGATTCTGCCAAATCGGCAATGGTTCGCGAAACTCGTAAAATGCGGCCATAGGCCCTGGCGGACAAGCCCAGTCGGGTGACGGCCTGGTCCAGCAGGGTTTTTCCGGCTTGATCCAGCTGACAATACTTTTTGAGCAAGCGAGGCTTGAGCTGTGCATTATTCAAGGTGTGCTCCTCACGGTAACGCTCGACCTGACGATGTCGGGCCTGGATAACCCGATGACGAATCTGAGCAGAGCCTTCTCCATTTGTCGTGCCCGATAATTCTTTCACCGGGACGGCAGGGACTTCTATATGAATATCCAACCGATCGAGGAGCGGGCCGGAAAGCCGGCTTCGGTAGCGCTGGATGTGATAGGGCGTGCACACGCATTCATGGGTAGGGTCTCCGCAATATCCGCATGGGCAGGGATTCATGGCCACGACCAACATCAATTTGGCGGGAAACGTCAAACTGGCTTGCGCGCGCGTCAGCGTGACGGTTCCATTTTCCAGTGGCTGGCGTAAGCTATCCAACAGTGATCGTTTGAATTCCAATGCCTCATCTAAAAAGAGTACTCCGTGATGTGCGAGAGACACTTCTCCTGGACGCGGAATGGACCCTCCTCCAACGAGGCCGGCTTCCGAAATAGTATGATGGGGCGCCCGAAATGGTCGAGTGGAGAGCAGGACCGACTGAGGGGAAAGATTGCCGGCAACGCTGTGGACCTGACTGGCTTCCAAACATTCCTGAAAACTCATGGGAGGAAGTATGCCCGTTAACCGTTGGGCTAACATGGTCTTTCCAGATCCAGGTGGCCCCACCATGAGAAGATTGTGTCCACCAGCGGCGGCGACCTCCATGGCGCGTTTGGCCTGGTATTGTCCCACCACATCGGCAAAGTCTTCCTCGATTGGGGGGAAGCCAGGTTGAACCACGGAGGAATGGCCTTTCAGTGGAAAAAGGGCGAGCGCCCCTCGAAGAAATTCCACCACCTGAGGGAGGGTTTCGACGCCGAATACGGTAGCGTGGTCCACAACGGCTGCCTGCACAGCATTGTCTTGAGGCAGAATCAATGAATGGGGGTGATGGGTGGCAATGGCCATGGAAAGTGCGCCGGGAACCGTTTTGATTCTCCCGTCCAAGGCCAGTTCGCCGACAAAGATATAGGAGGTGACCGTTTCTTGAGGCAACACCCCTTCAGCCACCAAAATGCCGATTGCAATACCCAACTCAAGGCCTGCCCCTTCCTTTTTTATCCCGGCAGGCGCAAGATTGACGGTGATCTTTTTGGCTGGAAATTGAAAGCCGGTATTTTTCAGCGCGGATCGGACCCGATCCCGGCTTTCGCGAACAGTCGCATCCGGCAGCCCCACGATGGAAAATTGAGGGAGACCGCCGCCGATATCCACCTCAATTTCGATGAGATTGGCCTCTAATCCGACCAGTCCCACACTCTGAATTTTGGCTAACATGCGAGCTTCACTGCCCCCCTACACAAGATGTTTTTCACGAATGATCCAGAGGATTATAGGAAAAGGTTGTAGGGGCTTCAATGTAAATATGCGGCGCAGGTGTATCGCTTGGAAAAGCGGAATCGTTCTTTCCCACTGGAGCCATATGGGATTTTTTTATTGTGAAGATTCCGGGGAAGAAATAGCCGAAGGGGTCTGGGATAAAGGTTCTTGCGGATCTTTGGGAAGATCAGGGGGCTCAGTGGCATCAATGGAATCCAATAAACTTTTCAGTTCCTTGTTTTCAACAGTTTCTATCGACCCTTCCATGGGAGAGGCAGGTTTAGATTCCTGAATGCCCTTGCTTATATCGGTGGCTGGCGCGAAAGGACGTTCCGAGTGTGAACCCACATCCTTCGTGATTTCGGGCTGAGTCCCTTGACCAGTTTCCGAAATGATTAAGGAAGGTTTGGGTGACGGTGATGGTTGTGTGACCGGAAAGAGGATTTTTTGTGAGGATGGTTGTTTGGTTATGCTGGAACTGTCTTGAGGCCGTGAATCTTTGGGTTGTTCAGGAACCGGATGAATTTCAGGAACAGATTGGCCTCCTGAAATTGAAGATTTTACAATGGCGTTTTCTTGTGAGGACAAGGACGGCCTTTTCTCGTTTTTAAGCTCATATGTTCTTAATCCGGGATCTTCCAATGGAGAATTGAGGATGTGAGTTGGATTGGAAGAGAATGAATGTATTGGAGGCGCGGGATCTATTATGAGTTCCCTGGTTGAGTCCGGGAGTTTTTGGGATCCGGAGGGTAAAGGGATTTCAATTGATTTCTTATACCAATAGCCCGTGGTCACTCCCAACAGGAGCAAAATGCTTCCAAGTGTAAATCCTAATCTTTTTTTCAAATTCCCTGGGGGTATTCCCTGATAGTCGATTGTGTGTTGTGAACGATTCATGACCCGAGAGTGGTTCGGAGCAGAGTCCGGTGCTTGTCCAGAAGGTTGAGGCACTGTTGACGGTATTGTGCCAGTTGAGCTTTCTGTCTCCGGCTGAGATTCTAGATGGGCCGCTGGTGCATTCGGAACATCAGGGGCTAATTTCGCCAATTGCTGGTTAAGAATAGTGAGGACATGCGTGGCATCTTGAAGTCGGTGTTGAGCGTTATTACGGGTCATCTGACGGATTAACTCGCAAATGGCTTCCGGGACACCGTCCGGAAAATCAAAATCTGGGTCGTCCTGATCATAGGCCAGCTTGCCCATGATGGATGTTTTCGGAAGACCAGAATAGGGTACGCGCTTGGTGAGCATGTCGTACATCATGAATCCCAAACAGTACAAGTCACTGCTGACGTTCAGGAGTTCGCCCTTGGCAATTTCCGGGATCAAGTAGGGCAAAGGCCTGAGCAGTTCGACATCACAGTCGGACAGGATGTCCATCAGAATCCAGTCTAATCCGAGGTCCATGACTTTAATGTGGCCTTGAGGGCCAACTAAGACATTTCCGGGATGAAGACTGCCGTGAATGACGCCCTGAAAGTGGGTATGAACCAAGACTTCCGCGATTTCACGAGCCAACAAGAGCATCTTTCCCAATGGAAGAGGCCCTTCTTCGTGGATGACTTGTCGGAGGCTGGGAGCATGAAAAAACTCCATAAACACGACTGGAGTTTCATCCTCTTCTTCTATTTTGAAGATTTTGATGAGATTGGGATGTTCTAATCGGAGTAACGGTTTAGATTTTTCGATGAAGGCTTTTCCTCGAATGAGTCTTCCGTTGATATGAGAATGGTAAATTTTGATTGCCACTTCTTGGCGGAGTTCGAGATCATACCCATAATAAATCGTCCCGGTTTGGCCCTTGGCAATTTCTCCTTGAATTTCAAATTTTCCAGCAAAAAGTTGTTTATTCATGAGAGAGGGCCAAGACATTTCCCTAACATAGATAACCTGTGAGGCCGGATTTGGTCATTTGATCACTGAATTGAGGGCAAGCAAGTCAAAGAGAGTTCGGACCCATGGATTTCCTGCTCATCTTTTCGGAATGCCGTATGATTTTCTTTAATGAATGGAATTCTATGTCTTTTTGTGTTGCAGAAAAGGAACCGGTTTCCAGGATCTGGCATGAGAAACTGGCTCCGGGTGGGTAAAAGCGAGGAGGAGTTTTGGGGAGAAAGACAATAGCAGGGATTCCCCAAGACCAGTCGGTAGGAACGCGGGAGGGAAGTGACCAACCGTGGTCAGAGGGCTTTGAGAGCCTTACCCACCTTCTGTAAGGCTCTGAGCGCCGTCTCAATTTGTTCAATAGAATGGTCTGCGGTGACGGTGATTCGAAGACGGCTGGTCCCTTTGGGTACGGTTGGAGGACGGATGGCAGGTATCCACACTCCCTCTTCCCGTAGTCGTTGGCTCATTTGAACTCCGAGTTCTGGATTTTTCACAATGATCGGGAGAATAGGGCTTTGGGTATTGGTCAACTGAAAACCCATGTCCACTAGTCCGTGATGGAGAAACTCTCGATTGCGCCAGAGCGTCGCTCTTCGTTGGGGTTCATGCTGGATGATCGCGAGGGCCGCGCTTGCTGCCGCTGCAATTCCTGGAGGTGGGGCGGTGGTATAAATAAATGATCGGGAGGTATTGATCAGGTAGGCCACAAAATCTTTGGGGCCGGCCACAAAACCACCGCTTGACCCTATGGCCTTACTGAGTGTGCCCATATGCAGGATGTGGCCAGAATCTAACCCGTAATGTTCCACAGTTCCACGACCGGTCGCACCCATGACGCCAGTGCCATGCGCGTCGTCAACGAGCAGAGTGGCCTCAAACTCTTGGGCCAATCGGACCATCTCCGGCAGCGGCGCCAAGTCTCCATCCATACTAAAAACGCCTTCCGTGATAATCAGTGTAGAGGCACGGGATCGTTGTTTGAACAGAAGACGTTGAAGATGATCGAGGTCGTTATGATGGAAAACCCGGAGAGTGGCCCGGCTGAGACGGCAACCATCAATAAGACTGGCATGGCATAGGCGGTCTGCCAAAATCAGACTATTCGGTTTGGCAAGACTTGGAATGACGCCCATATTGGCGGCATATCCGGAAGAAAACGTGAGAGAGGCTTCTACATTCTTCAATTGAGCCAGATCCCGTTCCAATTTTTGATGAGGAGGCAAGGTTCCAGAAATGAGCCGGGATGCCCCGGCCCCTACCCCAAATTCCTCGATGGCCTTCATGGCCGCGAATTTGACGTGTGGGTGGTTGGCCAACCCAAGATAATTATTAGAGGCAAAGAGGAGGACTTCCCTCCCTTCTACCGAAATAACAGGAACAGAAGGGGAATCGATGAGAGATAATTCCCGCAACAGATGTTGTTGCGCGAGTGAGTGGAGGTCTTCTTTAAACATATTGAAGCCTAAATAGTCTTGAGAAAAGACGCTTGCAACCGATTGCTTCAGGTATTTCGCAATTCCATCAACCCTGTTACAATAATTATTGACTTGAAAAAACCATAATGATTACCATGGTTTATTTACTTCTCAAGAGTTAAACCTACCAGAAAGAGGAAATCTTTCTGTTGGAGGGTATTCTTGATGGAGTATCCCGGACGATTTGGTTAACCCGGTCTCGTCCAATGTCCTATTAACGAGAGGGTAGGAATGATGCAAATGACAGGTGCCGAAATCTTCTTAGAAGCATTAAAGCGTGAAGGCGTGAAAACCATGTTTGCCCTGCCAGGTGGGGTGGTTCTCAAAATATTCGATGTGTTGCATCAGCAAAAGGACATTCGTGTCATCCTGACGCGCCATGAACAGGGTGCCGGGTTTATGGCTGTTGGATACGCGAAAGCTACGGGCAAACCAGGTGTGGCTTTAATTACCTCTGGCCCGGGTATGACGAATGTTATCACGTCTCTCGCCGACGCGTATATGGATTCTGTTCCCATTGTCGTCTTTTCCGGACAGGTGCCGACAGCATTGATTGGCAACGATGCCTTTCAAGAAGCCGACAACATCGGTCTCAGTCGTCCATGTACCAAGTACAATTTCCTGGTTAAAGATGTGAACGATTTGGCGCAAACCATCAAGGAAGCGTTTTATATCGCCACCACTGGCCGGCCAGGCCCGGTTTTAGTCGATATTCCCAAAGATATTTCGATGAACAAAGGGGACTTTCATTATCCGACGTCTGTCTCCATTCGTGGCTATAACCCTACCTACGATGGAAGTAAGTGGAAAATCAAGCAAGCGGCGGACGCGATTATGCAGGCGAAACGTCCGATTTTATATGTGGGCGGCGGAGTAATACTGTCTGGCGCCTCCTCAGAAGTGAAGGAACTGGCGGAATTCACTCATATCCCCGTAGACATGACGTTAATGGCTTTGGGAGCTTTTCCCGGAGACCATCCTCTCTCACTTGGGATGTTGGGGATGCATGGGACGTTTGTCGCCAATATGGCCATACATTATTCTGATTTGGTGATTGCCGTCGGGGCACGGTTTGATGATCGGGTGACCGGGAAGGTTTCAGAATTTTGTCCCAAGGCGAAAATCATTCACATTGATATTGATCCGACCTCAATCCGGAAAAATATCCATGTCGATATCCCCATTGTCGGTGATTGCAAGCGGGTGTTGATCGAATTGAATAATATTCTTCGGGCTACAGTGAATGGGAACCAAAAGGATCAACGGAAGCCCTGGTGGGATCAGATCAATGCCTGGAAGGAAGAACACCCTCTTCACTATGATCAGGATCCTGAAGGACAAATTAAGCCACAATGCCTTATCGAGCGGCTGTATCAATTAACGACTGACCGGAATCCTATTTTGGCCACAGATGTGGGTCAACACCAAATGTGGGCCGCTCAATATTTTAAGTTAAAAAATCCTCAGTCCTGGTTGACCTCTGGTGGCTTGGGAACGATGGGCTTTGGCTTACCGGCGGCCATGGGTGCGCAAGCCGCATTTCCGGATCGGTTGGTTCTGTGCGTAGCCGGCGATGGCAGCATTCAAATGAATACCCAGGAATTGGCGACGGCGGTGGTGGAAAAATTACCAGTCAAAGTGTTCATTATTAATAACCGGTTCCATGGTATGGTTCGTCAGTGGCAAGATCTGTTTTATGAAGGGCGATATGCCTCAAGTTATTTGGGGACAGTTCCTGATTTTGTGAAATTGGCTGAAGCGTATGGAGCAGCAGGTATCCGAATTGAAAAGGTCGGAGAGATGGATGACGGCATTCGTGAAGCCCTTTCCATTAACGGCCCGGTTGTGATCGATGTCCCGACATACCAATTTGAAAATTGTTATCCCATGATCCCTGCCGGAGGCTGTAATCATGAGATGATGTTGGCGGATCCCCCGGACTTAAAAAAACCCAATGTGATGCACAAAACCGGCACTCAGGCGGATTCAGATACCGTGGTTACGGCTTGAGATAAACCCCAAAAGGCTGTTATGGAGCACATTATTTCGTTGACGTTAGAAAATAAATTCGGGGCATTGTCTCGAGTTGCGGGCCTCTTCAGCGGTCGAGGATTTAATATTGAAAGTTTATCGGTGGCACCGACCCTTGATCCTTCAGTGTCGATGATGACATTGGTGACCAAGGGGGACGAGCCGATTATCGAACAGATCATGAAGCAGCTGAATAAACTGATTGATGTGATTAAAGTGGTTGATATCAGCGAAAGTGAGTTTGTGGAACGAGAGACCGCGCTCATCAAGGTCCATACCCGTCCAGAGGATCGAGCGGAAGCGCTCCGCATTGCAGATATTTTTCGAGCCAATGTTCTGGATTCCTCTCCCACCAGCTATACCATTGAGGTCACGGGAGAGGTGAGGAAAGTTCAGGCGATCATCAATCTCCTGCAGCCACTTGGGATCAAAGAGCTGGTACGAACCGGCCGGATTGCCATTGGGCGGGAGCCTACACGCCCGGCACAAGCACAATCCCGGCCGCTTGCGAAAGCGAACTAATCAGGCAGACAAAACCCGCCTTTATACATGGGGGTTCCGTCCACCCTGATCGACGGAACGAGTACAACTACATTTCTCTATGGGGAGTGCATTATGAAAATTTCTTATGAAAAAGATGTTGATCGGCAAAGTTTGGCCAAAAAAAAGGTGGCTGTCGTGGGTTTTGGCAGCCAAGGGCATGCTCATGCTTTAAACATGAGGGATAGCGGTATCCAAGTGGTGGTGGGCTGTCGAGAAGGCTCATCGTGGAACAAAGCGGAAGCGGCCGGATTAAAAGTCATGCCGACCGCAGATGCGGTCAAAGAGGCGGATGTGGTCATGCTTTTAGCTCCTGATGAAGCACAGGCCGCCATCTATAACAAAGATATTGGTCCCAATTTGAAGCAGGGAGCCTACCTGGCCTTTGGCCACGGGTTTAATATTCATTTCGGCCAAATTCAACCGGCGAGCCATGTGAATGTGTTTATGGTAGCCCCGAAGGGGCCAGGGCATCTTGTCCGATCGGAATATACCAAAGGCACAGGAGTGCCGTGCTTGTTGGCCATTCATCAGGATCCCAGTGGTCAGACTGGCAAGGTGGGATTGGCCTATGCCAGTGCTATTGGTGGGGCCCGAGCCGGTGTCATTGAAACGTCTTTTCGAGAAGAAACGGAAACGGATCTTTTTGGTGAGCAAGCTGTTCTGTGTGGGGGACTCACCTCCTTGATTCAGGCTGGGTTTGAAACCCTGGTCGAAGCGGGGTATTCACCTGAAATGGCCTATTTCGAATGTTTGCATGAAGTGAAGCTGATTGTGGATTTGATCTATCAGGGTGGGATTGCCAACATGCGCTATTCCATCAGCACGACAGCAAAGTACGGAGATGTAACGCGAGGGCCACGAGTCGTGACAAGTCAAACTAAGCGGGTGATGAAGAAAATATTAGGAGAAATTCAAAGTGGTCGATTTGCCAGGGAGTGGGTGCTGGAAAATCAAGCGAACCGCCCCGTGTATAATGCCCTTCTGAGAAAGGGAGAAGAGCATCCTATTGAAGAAGTCGGGGCACGGTTACGGGGAATGATGCCCTGGCTACAAAAAGATCAACTTGTGGATAAACAGAAAAATTAATGGAATGTTGCAGGACTTGAGGCCTTTCACCTATGGCTGACCGGGCGAGAGGGATTCCTGTCGCCAAAGAGGGCATTCCGTTTATCACGTTAGGTAGTCTCCTGACCTTGGGCTGTTGGATGGCCGAATGGGTTTGGCTCACTTGGTTACTAGGGTCTTTGACGCTGTTTACCGCCTGGTTTTTTCGAAATCCCGGCCAGGACGATTCCTCAAGGAAGGAATCTGATTGTTTCTCCCGGTGATGGGACTGTCGTAGCGGTGGAACAGGAGTTTGAGTACCGGTTCTTAAAGGAACCCAGTGTGCGAATCAGCATTTTTTTAAATGTATTCAATGTGCATATTAACCGGATGCCCGTTGCCGGAATCGCTCAAGATGTTGTCTACACACCAGGGAGTTTATGGCAGCCAATCGGCCGAAAGCCTCGGCGGATAATGAGCAAAACGCCCTCATGCTCCGGCGTTCCGATGGAAAGAAAATTCTTTGCGTGCAAATTGCCGGCTTGATTGCCAGACGAATTGTCTGTTGGGTCGTGCCCGGTGAACAGGTCGAAACAGGTGAACGGTTCGGACTTATTCGGTTTGGATCTCGGATGGATGTCTATCTCCCTCTCGATAGTGCTATTCAAGTCAAGGTTGGCTGCAAGGTGAAGGGAGGATCGTCTATTCTGGCGGAGTTGCTATGCGTGGAACATTCATGAAACAACCCAAAAAACGTCGGGTCGTCTATTTAATTCCCAACCTGCTGACCACGGGAAATTTATTTAGTGGTCTGGCCTCTATCCTGTTTGTGTATGGCGGGGATTATGGGGCGGCGGCCATCGCGATTCTCGTGGCGATTGTCTTTGATGTCTTGGATGGGACGTCGGCCCGTCTGATGAAAAGTACGAGTGACTTTGGTTTGCAATATGATTCCTTGGGAGATGTTGTGTCATTCGGGGTAGCTCCAGGCTTGTTGATGTATTCCTGGGCACTCAGTACTCCGAAAATGTTGGGCGCCGCGGTGATGTTCGCGTTTGTGGCCTGCGGTGCGTTGCGATTGGCCAGGCATAATGTCATGGCGACGACTGGCGGAGAAGGCAAGCCGTTCACAGGTCTTCCTATTCCCGGAGCGGCTGGAGTGATTGCGACATTGGTGATTTTTCATCATCATGTGGTGCCTTTAGGAGAAAATGTGAAGCCGATTCTTGGCATCGTGTTGACCTTGTCACTTGCGTTTCTCATGGTCAGTACGTTTCGATATCGCAGTCTGAAAGAATTAAAAACTCAGGAGCACCACCACTTTAATTACTTGGTGTATGCCGTTCTTATTCTCATGGCGGTCCTGGCGTATCCCCAGGCGATGCTCTTTGTCGTCTTTGCGGCGTACGCGCTTTCGGGCGTGTTGGAGCAAGGATGGAAGCTTGTGGCAGGAATGATGGGAAAAAATTCCAGGGAAGAGGGGACTTCGGACGGACTCCACAAATGAATGACCGACATGTATGGCAAAAAAAAGGACCTCATAATGAATACTACCTGTAGGGGTAATTGGCCATGACACGCACGATTCGAATTTTTGATACCACGTTACGGGATGGAGAGCAGTCTCCGGGCGCCAGTATGAATATCGAAGAAAAAATCCTCGTGGCGAAGCAGTTAGCCCGATTGAACGTGGATATCATCGAAGCCGGTTTTGCCTTCAGTTCACCGGGTGATTTTGAAGCGATTCATCGCATTGCCCAAGAAGTGGAAGGTCCCGTCATTTGCAGTTTAGCCAGAGCCAAACCGGAAGATATTGATCGGGCATGGGAGGCCCTTAAGGGGGCGCCCAAATGCCGTATTCATACGTTTTTGTCTTCCTCGGATATCCACTTGAAACATCAGTTTCGCATGACCCGTGAGGAAGCGCTGAAGCGGGGAGTAGAGATGGTCCGCCATGCACGGGGTTATGTGACGGATGTGGAATATTCTCCCATGGATGCCACCCGTTCCGATTTGTCCTATCTATGTGAAGTTGTGGAAGCCGTTGTAGAAGCCGGAGCCGGGACGGTCAACATTCCGGATACGGTGGGGTACACGACTCCCGAGGAGTTCGGCCATATTATTCGGACATTAAAGCAGCGGGTCCGCGGTCTGGACCAAGCTATTATTTCGGTCCATTGCCATAATGATTTAGGCCTGGCTGTGGCGAATTCCATGGCAGCCATATATGCGGGGGCCGGCCAGGTGGAATGTACCATCAATGGAATCGGAGAACGTGCGGGCAATGCGTCGTTGGAAGAAATTGCCATGGGGTTGCGCACACGAACAGATTTTTATCAGGCGGATACCAATATCCATACGGAGGAAATTTCTAAAACCAGTCGTCTGGTCAGCAATATCACCGGGATGGTGGTTCAACCCAACAAGGCGATTGTCGGAGCCAATGCCTTTGCGCATACTTCCGGCATTCATCAGGACGGGTTACTGAAAGACAAAAACACCTATGAAATCATGCGACCGGAATCCATTGGATTGACTCAAAGTCGCCTGGTCATGGGTAAACTGTCCGGTCGACATGCCTTTCGTGAGGAATTAACTAATCTGGGGTACACCCTTTCCGATCAGGAATTGCAAGAGGCTTTCGAACGGTTCAAACGGCTTGCTGATCAAAAAAAGGAATTGTTTGAAGAGGACTTGGAGACCATTGTGAATAAAGCGGTCACTAAAGTTCCTGAACGCTACTCCCTCAAGGGGTTACACGTGGAAAGCGGGTTGGAGCAACGGCCGTCGGCCACCGTGGAATTGGATATGGATGGACATGTCTCGAAAATAACGGGGACGGGTGATGGCCCGGTGGATGCCGTGTATCGGACCATTGCGGCCCTGACTGAAACCAAAAGCCTCCTCCGTGCCTATATTGTGAAAGCGATTACGGGTGGCACCGACGCGCAGGGAGAAGTCTCGGTCCGCGTCGAAGAAAATGGAGAAACTGTCACCGGTCACGGATCAGATACCGATATTATTATTGCTTCCGCGCAGGCATACCTTAACGCACTCAATAAATTGGCGGACCTGGTGGAACGGAACGCCAGGGCCGAACACAAAATTAAGTTGTGTTAAAGATGAAATCCGCTTTCCCAAATTGGATGAGTGCGTAATCTCCTGCCTTCGTCCACGTCTGTGGTCACGTCGTTTCCGTGCACCGTTGAAACAGGCCGCTATAGCTGAATTCATACAAACTAGATCGTTCATCATATTGTTGGGGGAGCTATGAACAGACGGATTGCCGTATTACCGGGTGATGGAATTGGACGTGAAATTATACCGCAAGCGGTGCGGATCCTTGAGGCCATCGGCCAAAAATGTGGGCATCATTTTACCTTTACCTATGGGCAGGTGGGCGGGGAGGCCATTGACGCCACAGGGTTTCCACTGCCCGCAGAGACTCTGGAGTTGGCCAGATCCAACGATGCCGTCCTCCTGGGAGCTGTGGGTGGTCCGAAGTGGGAAGGACTTGAGTATGAGCGGCGGCCGGAACGCGCGTTGCTCGGGTTGCGGGAGCAGCTTGGCCTTTTTGCCAATCTCCGTCCGGCCAAAATGTATTCGGCGTTGATCGGGTCGTCCAGCCTGAAGCCCGAAGTCGTGGATGGCATAGATGTGCTGGTTGTTCGTGAATTGACTGGTGGAATTTATTTTGGAAAACCCAAAGGCATCGAACAGACGGCCACAGGACATCGCGGGTTTAACACGGAAGTCTATACCACTGAGGAAATTCGACGAATTGCCGAAGTGGCCTTTCAGGCAGCCAGAAAGCGGCGAGGTCTGGTTCACTCTATCGATAAGGCCAATGTCTTGGAGTCGTCGGAACTCTGGCGGCGGGAAGTCATCAAGGTGCACCAGAATTTCCAAGATGTGGAGCTACGTCACATGTACGTGGACAACTGTGCCATGCAACTCGTTCGTTATCCCAAACAATTTGATGTGATTGTGACAACCAATTTGTTTGGAGATATCTTAAGTGACGAAGCGGCAATGCTGACCGGGTCGATTGGCATGTTACCTTCTGCCAGCGTGGGCGCCACGGTGGGCATGTTTGAGCCCATCCACGGGAGCGCTCCGGATATTGCCGGAAAAAATCTCGCCAATCCTATCGGAACCATTGCCTCGGCAGCCATGATGCTGAGCTATTCGTTCGATTTGACCAAAGAAGCCGAAATGATTGAATCGGCCATCCAAAAGACTCTTGAGCAGGGATATCGAACGAAAGATATTGAGAGCCCCGGGTGCACGCTGGTTGGGACAATCGAAATGGGTGATCAAATCTTGAAACAATTAGGAATGTGATTGAATGATTGGTCAAGGGCGTGGTGGACAGATTGTCACGGTAGCAGGATCGGGAGAACCGGGATATGGGGGCGACGGGCAGCTTGGGACGTTCGCGGTCCTGAACGAGCCTAAAAATGTTTGTTTTGACGCTGAAGGCAATCTCCTGATTGCCGATTCTGAAAATCACGTGATTCGCCGCCTGATGCACGCGTCCGGAATCATCGAAACCGTAGCTGGATTTGTTGGCATGCCTCGCACCGGAGGAGCAATCCCGAAGGCATTGCTCCCAACCCCTGACATAGAGAAAGAGGCTGATCCACTCGCGGAAGTAGATGACATACCAGGCCAGGCATACACGCAGACGCCGGATCTGAGTGGAACGGTTCGCTATGTAGTCGGCCAGGGAATCGGCAAAAATCGGTTTGCGGGTGATGGAGGGTTGGCCACGTGCGCATTATTGAATTTTCCGTCCGCAGTTGCCGTCGATTCGGCAGGTAACATGTTTATTGCCGATACGTGGAATCATCGCATTCGACAGGTGGACGCCAAAACTGGAATCATCCAGACCGTGGCCGGGACAGGTCAGTCGAAGTGGACGGGAGATGGTGGTCCTGGAATCTCAGCTGCCTTGAATGAACCAGTGGCGTTAGTACTGAATGGTGCATGCCTCTATATTGCCGACCAAAGTAATAACCGCATACGCATGCTGGATTTGAAGTCAGATGTGATCACAACTGTCGCAGGAACAGGGGATTCCGGATATAACGGAGATGGTATGCCAGCAGTGGAATCCGCCCTTGCGGGTCCGAGCGGCTTGGCACTCGATCAAGAAGGGAATCTCTATATCGCTGATACCTTTAATGGGCGTATCCGGATGATGGACCACAACACGGGATTCCTGTCCACGGTGGCTGGGGATGGAGCAGCATTTCGTTACGAACGAGGAGTCAATGAACAGTCTCGGGCGTTGGCCAGGCCTTATGGTATTGCGATGACAGCAGAGGGGCACATACTTATCACAGATTCCGATCATCACTTAATCCGGAAATGGGACGGCCAGAAAAAAGAAATGACCCTGGTTGCCGGGAATGGTCAATCGGCATGGGCTGGAGACGAAGGACCGGCGTCAAACAGTAGCCTCAGTTTTCCATTTGGGGTGGCGATTGATCGTTTGGGCAATATTGCCATTGCCGATACCTTTAACCACCGCATCCGCTATATTCCTGTCTGAAAGCCTATGCGCGATTCACATAAGGGTGCGAGGAATTCTGCCTCTTGCTCTTGCCTTGCATGCCATCCAGCCCAGAACGTTTCTTTTCGTTTTTTTTGAGTCAAGGATTTTGAACTGATAGGATATGCATTGATGCTTCGTGCGATCCGTGGTGTCCTGGAATGGAGTCAGCCTGACATGATGAAAAAAAAATCCGCATATAGGGTGGCAGTGGTGGGAGCCACCGGTGCAGTTGGCACGGAAATGATCCAGGTATTGGAAGAGCGGAATTTTCCTGTCGGGGAATTAGTCCCCTTGGCCTCTGCCCGGTCCGAGGGCAATGAGGTCATGTTTCGTGGTGAGTCGCTTCCCGTTAAGGTGCTCGAACCACATTCGTTCCAGGGTGTGGATGTG
Organism: uncultured Nitrospirales bacterium; assembly: GCA_963785905.1. Taxonomy (GTDB): domain Bacteria; phylum Nitrospirota; class Nitrospiria; order Nitrospirales; family UBA8639; genus Nitrospira_E. The sequence continues at coordinate 12,756 of CAWAXJ010000044.1, read as the reverse complement.
GCTTTATTTTCGGCAGGGGCTAGTGTCAGCAAAGAATTCGGTCCAGTGGCCGTGAAGGCCGGAACCGTAGTGGTGGATAATAGTTCCGCTTGGAGGATGGACCCCAAGGTGCCGCTCGTGGTTCCCGAGGTGAATGCTCATGCCCTATCGGGACATCAGGGTATTATTGCCAATCCCAATTGCTCAACGATTCAAATGGTCGTGGCCTTAAAACCTCTGCATGATTCAGGACGGATCAAACGCATCATTGTCACGACGTTTCAATCCGTGTCGGGAACGGGCAAGGATGCGATGGAAGAATTAGCCGAACAGGCTCGTCAGCTACTGAGTTTTGGAGAGGCCAAGGCGGAAGTTTATCCTTATCAGATTGCGTTTAATTGCCTCCCGCATATTGATGAATTTTTGCCGAATGGGTATACCAAAGAAGAAATGAAAATGGTGCACGAAACCCGGAAAATCATGGGTGAACCTTCCTTGCCCATTACGGCGACGACGGTTAGGGTGCCGGTCTTTATCTGTCATGCCGAGGCCGTGAATATTGAAACAGAGCGAAAACTCAGTGCCAATGAGGCCCGAGCCTTATTGGCTGCCGCTCCCGGTATTCAGGTCTACGATGATCCCAGCCACAACCTGTATCCGTTGCCAATCGACGTGGTTGGGACCGACGCTGTGTATGTGGGGCGGGTGAGGGAAGATGAGTCGATACCCAATGGCTTGAATCTGTGGATTGTGGCGGATAATTTGCGAAAAGGTGCAGCGCTCAACGCCGTGCAAATCGTGGAGGAACTCTTGCGGTGATGGGGAAGAGGCAAAACGATGATTGGAATTGGGAAATCCCTGATACTCATAGGGTGCATACTTCTGGTCCTGGGAGGAGTATTCCTGGCCCTGGGAAAATGGTCAACCGCTGAAGGTGGATCGGGATGGCTTGGCCGGTTGCCTGGGGATTTCATCCTCAAACGGGATCATGTGACGTATTATTTTCCTCTCACGACCAGTATCATTGTCAGTGTGATCGGTAGTGCGATCTTCTATCTCCTCTTCCGGCGGTAGGTGAGCGTGATGGTGTATATGCAACATGGCATGTGCCTTGGGTATTTCCTTCTTAGTTGGTTAATCATTTGCTCTCCGGTTGTCCGGGCCGCTGAGTCAGCCATACGGGTCGGCCTTGCTGATGCCGCCCAGGTTCTTTCCATTCGATCTCCTGATCCGTTTTCCATCCGGCTGCCTTCCGGAAAAACATTCAAGGCGTCAGGCCAGGTGACCGTTCGAGTTCGAGAGGCCGGTCTCCTCCTCAATGAACGAGCTGTGGATGAGTCACACATATGGGTTGAGGGATCGCGAGGAACCTATCAAGTACGGGTAGGGACCAAGTTTGGAAAGGCTGACCTCAGCGAAATCGGTCAGGAATGGCTAGTTCGCGGACCGCTTGAAATTCAATCGGCTCCATCCGGATTAGCCCTGATTAACTGGATTGATCTCGAAGATTATGTGGCCGGGGTGGTCTCAGGGGAAGTCGGTGCGAAGTGGCCCATCGAAGCACTGAAAGCACAAGCCATTGCAGCAAGAACCTATGTACTCTACAAGAAAGTCGAAAACCAATTACAACCATTTGACGTCGTGGCCGGAGTCCAGGACCAAGTCTATCATGGCCATTCGGAACGGGCGGAGTCCGTGCTTCAAGCGGTTGCCGCCACTAGGGGCCAAGTGGTGACCTATGACAATCGTCCAATTTTTGCGGCCTATTCCTCGACGGCCGCTGGTCCGACCGAGGATGCCTTGTATGTCTGGGCCTTGGATCTTCCCTATCTGAAAGGCGTGGATTGTCCGTTTGACGAGCAAGCCCCACGGTATGATTGGCGGACGTCGTTTACTTTTGACTATCTGGAGCAACAATTGCGGAAAGAGGGGTATAACGTCGGCAAGGTGGCGACGTTCACACCCTATACTTTTACCCCATCGGGCCGGGTCGATCGTGTGCGCCTGCTCCATTCTCGTGGAGAAATTATTCTGCGAGGACAAGACGTGCGACGGGTCGTGGGGTACTCCAAAATTTTCAGTACCCAATTTTCAATCGAATCATTCGGGCCCGAAGTTGTGGTGGTGGGTCATGGGGCAGGACATGCCGTGGGAATGTGCCAGTGGGGCATGCGCGAGATGGCCGAATTAGGGTATGACTACCAATCGATTGTACGACATTATTATCCCGGCACAACGCTTCTCCCGATTGAACGCGTGATCCTGACTGCGGCATGACTGATTCTGTCGCTGTCTTCTCCTTCTGAAGTGATGGATCTTTCCGATTTTAATTTTCCCTTTGACCAGACGCTGGTCGCCAAACATCCCGTTCACCCGCGAGATCATGCTCGTTTGTTAGTGGTGACCCGTCCATCCGGAGAGATCTCCGACCGTCAAGTCAAAGACCTCCCGGATATTTTACGACCTGGAGATTTACTCGTCGTCAACAATACCAAAGTTCTTCCAGCTCGCCTAAGGGCGAAAAAAGTGCCAAGTGGCGGGCGAGTGGAATTGCTGTTTGTCAAAGCCGTCGGGGAGGACCATGCAGAAGTGCTCATTAAGGGCCGAGTTGGCGTTGGGCAGTTTGTGGAATGTGAGGGATCCGTTCAGGCACAGATTGTGGAAAAAGAACCCGGCCGAACGGTGATTCATTGGCTGGGTCCTTGTGCTTTGCGAGAATGGCTATTGGCCCATGGAGAAATTCCGCTTCCCCCCTATTTGAAACGCCAATCGGTTTCACGTGATCAAGAGGACTATCAAACCGTCTTTGCCGAAGTAGAGGGGGCCATTGCCGCGCCGACTGCGGGGCTACATTTTACGCCAGAATTAATCGCACGATTAGCCGATAAAGGAATCCAGACAGTCACGATCACACTGCATGTTGGGCCTGGAACGTTTCAACCTGTCAAGACGACCGACGTGAAACGCCACATCATGCATCCGGAATGGTTCGAGGTGTCGGAGGAGACCGCTGGAAAGATTCGTGAGGTTCGGCAGCGAGGGGGGAGAATTGTGGCGGTCGGAACCACCGTGGCACGAAGTCTCGAGTCGGCCATCGATACTACAGGCCAACTCAGGGCATGTTCAGGAGAAACTCGCCTTTTTATCCTGCCGGGATTTCAATTCCGTGTCGTCAATGCGCTCCTGACTAATTTCCATTTTCCCGAAACGACTCTCTTAATGTTGGTTGCGGCGTTTGCAGGATTGAAGGAAGCCCGGAGGGCCTATGGGCATGCCGTTCGTGAACGCTATCGATTCTATAGTTACGGCGACGCCATGCTCATTCACTCATGAAGGGCTAATTAGGAAATAGGAGGAGTTCAAAGGGTTTGTCCTTCAACTCTCAACCCGTGCATCGCACATGATGGGGGTTATTCCCAGCGAGAAATCGATGGGATCTTAACTTGCGGTCAGCGCGACAATCCGTGAAATGCTTTTTACAGCAGTTCTTTGTGAATGGTCACGTCGCCACGAGCTCGAAGCGCAGTTTGAACGGCTTGCATCGCCCGTTGTTTCTTTTGCATGAGGAATTGCATTCGAATCTGTTCCAATGCAGCCGGATCGGGCTCAGCCCCCTCAAGCGTTTGACGAGCGGCCAATTCCTTCACTTCCTGCGTTTCGGCAGGAGTGAGTGTAGTCGATTCAGAGACCAACAGCCTGGCCTTTTCCGCCAGCAACTCGTTGCGGCGTTGTTGTTCATATTGATGAGGTTTCATCCGATTGGCAGCCAGGATACGCTGATAATATTCTGGATCGAAGACTCCATCTTTGTGAAAGTCTTTCTGGTTGGCAATGGCATCGTGTAATTCTTGTGGAGAGACAGCTAAATGAAATTCATCGGCCAGTAATTGCCATGATTTCGTGGTAATTAAGCCCTCTAAGGCAAGTTCTTGGATAGTTTCCTCCTTGATGTCTTCTTGTTTAAGCTGGTCGCGATAAAAGCGGTAATAGCCTTGTTTGGTCCGGAGGTACTCCTCTTTTGTGACTTTGTAAGGACCGACTGTTGCCACGGCGTTCGGTTGGGTGGATTCGTATCCATACCATCCCATACCGATCACAAAGGTGACGGCAATTCCCAGAATGAGTCCCTTGAGAATCCAGGGATATTTAGTAGAGCCCTCGCGAATAATCCTAATCATATGTCTTGCCTCCTTCAAAATTCTTCATGACGAAAAATAAATCTTAAGGACCGGCAACGGGAAAGGCAAGTGAGATATCGTGCGGGAATTCCCTTCTTTACATCGGAAGGTCGTCATGGTAAAGCAACGGACTGAAAGTCACAACAAGACATTTCCCGATTTTTCTTGGGTATTTCATCATCCATATTGATGATGGCTGGCTCTTTCCAATTATTAGTAAGTGAAAAGTCTGGGAGGGAGGCGGTCCTCGCGAGTGCAGGCTCAATGAACATTATGCTCTGTCTTCTTAAAAAAAAGCTTGGGTAGTGAGAGAAAGGTCGGTGACAGCGGATGCGTGAGGTACGGGTACGATTTGCGCCAAGTCCGACAGGCTTCCTTCACATTGGAGGGGTACGAACGGCTTTATTTAATTGGTTATTTGCCCGTCATGAAGGCGGAACGTTTATCCTCCGTATCGAGGATACCGATCGGGACCGGTCTACGGATGATGCCATTCAGGTCATCCTGGATGGGTTGAAATGGACCGGATTGAATTGGGATGAAGGACCTTTTCGGCAAACCGACCGGCTGGAACTGTATCGCGAGCTGGCAATGGATTTATTAAAGAGAAGGCTGGCTTATTGGTGCGTCTGTACACCTGATGAATTAGAGGCAAGAAGAAAAGAAGCTCAGGCCAAAGGCGAATCCATTAAATATGATGGGCGGTGCCGAAATCGTGGAATTTCTGAGCCTGCTGAGCCGGCCGCGCTTCGGTTTCTCACCCCACAGGAAGGGCAAACGGTCATCAATGATCGTATTAAGGGCCAGATTGTGTTTGATAATACGGTCATGGACGATCTCATTATTCTCAGGTCCAATGGCTATCCCACCTACAATTTTTCGGTGGTAGTGGATGACGGACTCATGAACATTTCGCATGTGATTCGCGGGGACGATCATGTCAACAACACCCCGAGGCAGATCCCGCTCTTTTCGGCCCTGGGCTTTGCTGTACCTCAATTTGCCCACCTGCCCATGATTCTGGGTTCTGATAAAACGCGGCTGTCCAAACGCCATGGAGCGACGTCGGTGCTGGCCTATAAGGAAATGGGGTATCTGCCGAACGCACTCATCAATTATCTTGTTCGATTGGGATGGTCTCATGGTGACCAGGAACTCTTCTCGCTCAAGGAAATGGTCGAATTTTTTGATCTCAATCATGTGCAGGCGTCGGCAGCCGTCTTTAATCCTGACAAATTACGCTGGGTGAATGCGCAGTACATTAGGAACAGTGAATCAAAGGAGGTGGCCGAAGCACTCATACCGTTTTTGCTGAGTGCCGGCTATGACCATACCGCCTTGGCCAGAATTCCTGGAGGTGCCGAGGCCTTGATCCCACCCTTGCGAGAGCGTTCCGAAACCCTTTTGGACATCGTTCAGGGTGCTGTTCCCTATCTGGCTGAGCCCATGACTATGGATGATGATGCCGCCACCAAACATCTCACTTTTGCGATCGCCGCGAGTCTGAAGGAGTTTGCCGATCAGGTGGAGGCGGAGGCGGGCTTTTCCAAGGAGAATCTTGAGCGCATCCTTCATGGGATCATCGAGCGGCAGGGGCTTAAAATGGGCAAGGTCGCACAACCCTTGCGCGTGGCATTGACTGGCCGAACCGTCAGCCCCGGCATTTACGAGGTCATGCTATTGTTGGGAAAGGATCGCTCCCTCCAACGCATCCGTGCGGGTGTCGAGCGGGCGATGAAAACCAAAAGCCAGACTTCATAACGTGTCTTTCTACCTTCGCTTGACTGCTTCTAAACAGTGAATTAAGCTCACCATTAGGTTGGGGGATCGTCTAGCGGTAGGACGCCAGATTCTGGATCTGGCTGCCCAGGTTCGATCCCTGGTCCCCCAGCCAACTACTTTCCCTATTTCGCTTTCCTACTCGCAGTCAAATCGCAATCACGAAACAATTAATCTAATTTTGTTTTAAAGGTGAATGGGTAGGGAAAGACGCTGGATTTTCACTGTTAGAAACTGTTCAAAAATCGAATTTTCAACGATCACGTTTTGCCATGCCACTCAGGAGAGGAATGGCCCCCTTCGTTTGATTGTTGAACTGGTTGAGTAATCCTGAGAAGATTAAACGGTAAGGTGAGGTTACTTATTCAGAGCGGAGTGTAGGTTAACTATCGAGTCTGAATAACTATTCACATAATGCCATAATCGTTCAAGAGGTGATACCATGAATCTTCATCAACGAGGCACAGAACTGATTAATGGACTGAAGGACCATGTCTTAGAGGTCTTGTGTGGTCATCCCGATGCAGAACCTGACGGGACGGGGGTTTTTCAGGAAGAAATCGCTCGTCGGGCCGGGTTGCATAACATGGGGACCGGGGAATTGGATCACACCTGTGGGGAGATGCTGCGGTTGCTCCACAAGGAGGGCAGGATTCAACTCGTGGATGAAGTTGAGCAGGATGAGAAGAGGAAGCGGTGGCGTTTGAATTCCAAGTAAGTCTTCGTTGTCTGTAAGCCGAACCAAACATTGTGTTTCTGGAAAGCGCTATTATAGTGATATTCCATTAGGTGATATGGATGGCAAGCGATTCACTTATTGCACCAAGGGAAGAGGAATACTTAGACTCTGCTCCTGGATATTCAATTTGTCCATTCAAAATTTTCATGAGACTCAACCTCTTTTGACCTTCCTTCTCCTCCAAAGACTCGGAATGATCCCAATTGGCCGAATTAGTTGATTTGGTCTAAACTAGTGGTACACGCCAGCTTTGACGATTTTCATTAAGTCGAGTGGCTAGTTTTCTTAATATTCACTGTTCCCTCTTTTCATCATGTTTCTTCCCGGATAGATGAACATGGCGTGGGAAATTTGAAGCACATTTTTAATAGAATGCTGTGTTTTTTATTGGGTCTCTTTTTCATCATGGCGGGTGGGAAAAAGTTGCTTGGGCAGGAGGCCCAGATTGACAGTTTTTTTCGATGGGGCTACCCCCTCTGGTTTCTCTATCTGATCGGGGCGATTGAACTGGTGGGTGGGATCTCTCTGCTTATTCCACAGCTTCGGTTTTTCGCCATTCTGATTCTCAGTGTGACCATGATTGGTGCGTTCAGTGACTCATTATCGGGCTGGTGAGTTGGCCGCGGTTCCCGTTCCCGTCATACTTCTGATTCTTCTCCTTATCTTGGCGTGGATGATGGGAGGTTCTCCTGGAAAGACTCGTTCGGGAACCGACACTCGTGGTTAACATCAGCGAAGGGTCAAGGGGCTTGGAGCCTCCATTTTAAAGGATCATGGATCCTGAACCGGACGGGAGTTCAATGGGCTGACCGTTTTTTTATCCAGGAAAGTTCTCTCACTTGAGTCTTCATTCTTATGGCCTTTGAGCCACATTAAAAGGAGAATATTCGATGAGTATCGTGACACCTGTTCTCGTACTGAATTTGTTGTTCCTGATCAATACCCTTGTCTTGCAATCAGATGCCATTGCCCAAAAAAATTGCGTGGAGCAGGAAATGACGAATATACAGAACATACAAGGAAATGACATGCCAGGGAAGGCGCCCATGCGAATTGAAGAACCAGATGGAACCCTGCGACCTCTCCCTCTGGCCACGATGCCGGAAAGTCGTATGAGTACGGAAGGCTTAAAGGAAGTTCCGGATGCGGGGGGAGGAACCATGGTGAATGTTGAGGGACGGTTTCGGTCCGTTCTCCAGGTACCTGAAGGGTCGGATACAGCGATTCATAAACATGACTCCGAAGACCATCAGCTATTGAAACCCTGACCATTCCTGAACAAGACTATCAATCCATGAATCATGATGATGCCAGGAGGCAGAGGGACTCCTCTACGCAAGCACAAGCATATTGCAGTAGATGGGTTGCGGTACTCCTGATTGTCCTGTTTTTTTGCAGCTTTGGCTTCATGGTCGAGACCCATGCCGCCACCATTACCATCGTCAATAAAGATGGCCCTGGCGAAGGATTTAACGATTCTACCCCCTTCACCCCGGTAGGCGGGAATACGGCCATGACGCTCGGCCAGGCCAGGCTGAATGCCTTTGAGCATGCAGCTAATATTTTGGCGCAGTTGCTTGTGAGTACTGTGGTCATTCAGGTGGATGCCCGAATCGACCCGTTAGGAACCAGGAATTTTAGGCTCGGCAGGCCCCAATACCGTCCACCGCAACTTTTCCAATGCTCTTGTGGCGAATACGTGGTATGTTCAAGCGCTTGCGAATAAATTAGCGGGACAGGACCTCGACCCCGACACCAGTGATATCAATGCCACCTTCAGTTCAACTTTTACCAATTGGTATTTTGGACTGGACGCTAATCCGCCAGTCGGGCAATTTGATTTTGTGACGGTGGTGCTCCATGAAATTACTCATGGTCTTGGATTTTTGCCGCTTGTGGACGTGCTCACCGGGGAGAAATTTCTTGGAGCGAATGATGTCTTCATGCGATGGTTGGAGCACCATGGGGCCAATCCACCCGATTACCCCTCCATGACCGATATCCAACGGCAAGCGCTAGTGTTGCCGGATCCACACCTCCATTTTGTTGGCGCCAATCTGCAAGCGGCATCCGGGATCCTGACGACCGGAAGAACTAGCTACCCATGTACAGATGTATGCCCCTAACCCGGTCCAACCGGGTTCATCGGTGTCACATTTCACGAACACGATCAACCCCGATCAGCTTATGGAACCTGGAATAGCCTCCGGGAAGGCCATTCATGATCTTGGGTTAGCTCAATCTCTTTTGCAAGATTTAGGATGGATGTTTGGGGTTGGAGTGAATTCCTCCACCCGGAATGATGTCAATGGCGACGGGAAGGCGGACCTGGTCTGGCGCCACATGAGCAGTGGAGAGGTGGCAATTTGGTTGATGAATGGCGCCACGATTGCCTCCTCCGGATTCTTGGGGGGGGTATCTTTGGCGTGGGAAATTGCAGGCACGGGTGATGTCAATGGGGATGGCAAAGCCGATATCATCTGGCGTCATAACAATACGGGTACGGTGGCGGTGTGGCTGATGAATGGGCTGAGCATCACGTCGGTGGGCTTCCCCGGTAGTACTTCCACGGATTGGCAGATTGCAGGCGTGGGTGATGTCAATGGCGACGGAAAGGCGGACCTGGTCTGGCGCCACATGAGCAGTGGAGAGGTGGCAATTTGGTTGATGAACGGCGCCGCGATTGCCTCCTCCGGATTCTTGGGAGGGGTATCTTTGGCGTGGGAAATTGCAGGCACGGGTGATGTCAATGGGGATGGCAAAGCCGATATCATCTGGCGCAATAACAATACGGGTACGGTGGCGGTGTGGCTGATGAATGGGTTGAGTATCACGTCGGTGGGCTTTCCCGCTAGTGCTTCCACGGATTGGCAGATTGCAGGCGTGGGTGATGTCAATGGGGACGGGAAGGCGGACCTGGTCTGGCGCAACATGAGCAGTGGAGAGGTCGGCAATTTGGTTGATGAACGGCTCCGCGATTGCTTCCTCCGGATTCTTGGGGGGGTATCATTGGCGTGGGAAATTGCAGGCACGGGTGATGTCAATGGGGATGGCAAAGCCGATATTATCTGGCGCAATGGTAATACGGGCACGGTGGCGGTGTGGCTGATGAATGGGCTGAGCATCACCTCGGTAGGCTTCCCCGCCAGTACCCCAACCGAATGGAGAATTCAAGACTAGGGTTAACTTCACCGGAAAAAAATCCCGAGACATGGCGAGGTAGCCGTATATGCTAGTGAACTGAGGAGATGCACGTTCGTGAATACATGGAATAAGGTTTAATGAATGATGGCCACTCGCGGCCCTTGGCAAATCGTGCGCGATGACTATTAGGCTCATCCGGAGCTACGAGAATGAGGAACTCATTAAGTTCGTTGATGCTCGACATTTTGTGATCTTCTTGAATACCCCTACAGATGGTAATGCCGTACTGAACAGGCATTATGTGAAAACAGGAAGAGTGATATTCATGTTGCTGAGCTTTCCTGCCTCAATAGCTTTTCACTAAATTTCGTTGTGATTCATCGGGAACACATTCTTTGCTGGGGTAGTTAGTCTTTTCTTAACTCCGATCGACTACTGCGCTCGCCGGCACATTGGGGTATATGACTAATTTTCGTTTGACAAGCTCATGAGAACTGTACTCCTGAAGTCCGTTCGTCCTGAACTTGCCAAATGATGAGCACGCGCTATGTGGCGGCAACATAGTCATTCCTATGAATGAAGGTATTGGGCACGAAGGCGTTCTGTGGCTCGCTGGGTGCCTCTCATGAAGCTTTGTGCTCAGGCGTATCTGGGCTTTCGATGGTTGTGACAACAATTATGTGTTCAGCCATGTCTTACGAGAAGTCTAATGTGGGAGGCCTGTTTCAGGTTATGACTGCTACCTTTCCACTTATGAGCGAAATGACTCTGTTATGGTCAATGTGAAATGGTTGTGGGCGGCCATGCTGGGAGGCAGTATCTTACTTGCCGCACCTGGCCACTCTGAGATTGGGGCTATTGCGGGGGATGTGGTCGGTCATTTCTTTTCCGCGCTGATTCTCGCAATCGTACCTTTGCTGGGATATCGGCTGTTTTACAAACAGATTGGTGAAAAAGAGATTACCGTATATCTTTGGTGCCGCCTGGCTCTATCTTGTGTTTTCCCAATTCTTTGGATTGTAAGAAGGTCTCCAATACCAGAGAATGAATCATGATCCTGCGGATTGGAATATCCCGAATGAATGGTGCCCGTCATTTCTATGGCCTATGCCGGTTGCGTTCAAGAGCATTTCCAATTGGGGAAGAGCGAGCTGCCAGACCATGAGGACAATTCTTTTTGATCAGACCGAATGCTAAATGATAATGTGTGGGTGAGTCTCAGCGTCTTCTGACGCCCCTTGAAACCCATACCCCAGAAATCGGTTGAGTTGAACAGAGATGTTTTGTGTTTTACGAACACGCCATTCTCCTATCTCCTACTCTAATGGGTTGGCGGAAGTTACGATGAAGAGACCTGAGAGCGTTGGCCGTGATAATAAACTGGCTAAGAGCCTAACCACCCGAAAGACCACAGAGAACCTGTTAGCCCTCTTCATCCGCAATGCTCTTGCAGGTAGACAAACCGGGTTCGCAAGCCAGCCTACTCCGTAGAGCCCCCGTCCATGTGTGGCCGTTTTACCCGCAAAGAAAGCTTCCAGGACTTGGCCAAAATTCTTGGATTTCAGATGTGGCATTCCTTAGAAGCTCGCTACAATATTGCGCCTTCTCAATTTTTGGCTTGCATACGCAGTAACCCACAATCCAATGATCGAGAATGCATTCAACTGAAATGGGGCTTGGTCCCATTCTGGGCCAAGGAGCCCAGTATCGGGCATAAATTGATTAATGCCCGAGCGGAAACCGTCGCAGAAAAACCGGCTTTTCGAAAGGCATTCATCCGTCAACGGTGTCTTGTATTGGCGGATGGATTTTATGAGTGGAAAGTAGAAGGAAAGTTCAAGCGACCCCACTATTTTCATTTTGCAGACAATCGCCCCTTCGCCTTTGCCGGCCTATGGGAACATTGGGAGAAGGTCCCAGACCGCGCAGTTGATTCCTGTGCGGTCATCACGACTGCACCGAATGACCTCATGGAACCTATTCACAACCGGATGCCGGTTATCCTCCATCCGGAGGATTATGCCTTGTGGTTGGATAACTCCATGCATGATTCCCAATATCTCCTATCCCTGCTTCAACCGTATCCTTCTCAAGAGATGCAAGCGTATCCGGTCAGCCCTATGGTTAATAATCCCCTGAACGATCGTCCCCAGTGTCTACACCGTTACGAGGTAGGCCCGGATTAGAAAGAGATGCATGGGTCGCCGGTCCTGATCTAAGGCAGATTTCGGCTGAATCCTTGAGAGAGCGAGAATAACTTGTGCGCTTCATTGCGTCATTGCGTTTCTTTTCTCATCCATTTTTCCCTTTAGTCACTCCAGCGGAGAGTATTGGTTTTTCTCAAAAAGAGCCATGGACGTCTTCCCCATAAATCCCCCCTTCAGTCCCATAAAATGTCGATTGGAGCGTTGTTGCCTCTTGCCACTTGCTTTCGGCAAACACTCCCTCCTCGAGCCGGAGGCACACATCCCATTATCATAGTTTTCGCTATTTTCCCTTGCCTCATCGATTTTCTTTATCTACCCTCGCATATTGCCGATCGCCAGCGAAAAACCCAGCGAATAATAATTTCTACTTTCAAGTACAGAAGACTGTCACTTATATCGGTACCTGTGGTAAGGTCCGTCCCTTTCAAGGGACTCATCTTGGAATTGACTTAAGGATGTGGGGAGGGCACCATATTCATTATTCAATCATGATAAATAGTGTAAGTTTTTTTTCAGCCTAATAGGGCTCTCCTAAAAGTGAACATGGCCGTTCTGTTGTTAGGCTTTGGATGGCAAAAAACTCAAGGGACATTTTCCTCTCTTCTCGGCACAATGTGTAAAAGAATGTTGCCCCTTGTTCTTTTTCTGACTTTTCTTTTTTTATGTGAGTTATTTCTACCGGTCAGGGGGTGGGCTCAAGCCTTTACTGACACGGGGTTCTTTTATTTTA
>CAWAXJ010000043.1:0-28231 GCA_963785905.1 uncultured Nitrospirales bacterium | reverse complement strand
CTTACTAATAATCGGGAGATACTTTTCCAAGAACTTGCGGCACGCTGCCTTGTCTCCGACGCGGGGATTTTCCAAGCGTGCTGTCGCTGAAAGGGCAATGCTGGCGGCTATAACGGCATCTTCAAAACGACCCGCAGAAAGTTTCCTCATTGTCTCAGCTACTTGGGTTCCCACACTCATTGTATTTTCCCACCTTTAAGATCTCAGAACATTGCGGGTCCTGTTGCTCGTATTTCCATTCCCCTAGCTCTAATGTCACGACCGAGACACGAAGTGATTTCTCGCTAATCAATGGCCGCCCATGCCCTCCACCTACTCAATCGGGGAAACGGCAGCTACCAAATCACCGAACATCTTTCGTCATTTGATGAAATAATCAAGGTTTTGGCCTGCGAAAATAAAAAAGGAATTGGCCGGAAATTTTTGCTGACCATTTTTTACCTCATTGGAAATTGGCAAGTCAGATCGTCGGGATGGTGCCCCCGTCGATGACATACTCGCTGCCGGTGATCGAGGCGGCGCGATCAGAGGCGAGGAAGGCGACCAGCTCGGCGACCTCTGTCGGCCAGGCCGGACGGCCCAGCGGGATGCCGCCGAGTGACTGCATCAATTGCTCGCGCGCCGTATGCCGGTCGGTGCCGGCGTTCGCCGCCAGTCGGTCGATCAGCGCGGTTGCGGCCGTGGTCTCGGTGAATCCCGGCGCCACGCTGACGACCCGGACGCCTTTCGGTCCGACCTCATTCGAGAGCCCCTTGCTGTAGGTGCTGAGCGCCGCCTTCGCGGCGGCATACGCGAGGGTCGCCTCAAACAGCGGGAGGCGCCGCTGGATCGAGGAGATGTGGATGATCACGCCGGCTCCCTGCGCCAACATCAGCGGCAGCAGCCCACGGTCGAGACGCACGGCGGCCAGCAGGTTGCTGTTCAACGCCTGCTGCCACTCGTCGTCCGTGAGGGCGGCGAAGCCTCCGCCCGGTGCCGAAGACCCGCCGACATTGTGGACCAGAATGTCGACGCCGCCGAGGCGATCCCGCACAGCGCTGACGACCTTCTCCGCCCCCTCGGCCGTGCTGAGGTCGGCGTGCCACGAACAGATCCGGCTGAAGCAGGTCATGGGGGGTGGATCGAGCGGTGGTGACCACCGTGGCTCCCGCACCTCTGAGGCGTTGGACGATGGCTTCGCCGATGCCTCTGGTGCCACCGGTCACGAGCGCACGCTTGCCGGTGAATTCGGTTTCGGAGGAAGTGCTCATCTGTGTCTCTCCACTGGAACTCCCTTTGGCCGCCTAATAAAGATTAGACGGACCTATAAGAGCCGGATCTTCGATTTTCGGGTCGTATCATACGCCATTCATACGCCATCGCTTTTCCTGAAACATGCGCGATAATCCCTGGAATTTTAGGGAGTTGCCGTTCTTGCTGTGGTTATCACGGCATCTTCTGCGGATCCGCATAACACACCCATTTTCTTTGGCGTCAACGCTCATCCACCGGGCTGGAACAGAACAAGCAAATTCTTGGTCAATTTACGAAATTAGTCAAGTCGTGTGGCTGCGAAAATGGAAAACGAAAGGTCGGAAAATTTTTGGTGACCATTTTCAATTGGTAGGGCGTTAATCTAACCCCTGCAGTCAACAACAACTCCCGCCACTTTTTAGTCCCAACGAAAAATTGAAATTCAAGTTTTCACATCCTCTTCGCCGATAGAGGACTTAGAGGTCATGTGCCCGCTCGTCACGGAGGTAGATGATCATCTTGACAATTTTTCCTCCTCGCGACATAGCATGACAAGCCCAGCCCCCATCTTCAGTATCATCCTGTAGATGTAACAGGCCAAACCGGAACACTTGAGGGAACATGAAACGATTCGCGTTGGGACTTCTATTGAACGCCGTGATGGGACTCACAATTTTTGGCGGATTATCAGAAACCGTACAGGCAAAAGTCATAGAACCAGAGGAATCGAATGACGTGGTGATTTCCGGTGGCGGAGGGATCTTTTATCCTTTTAAAGGTCAATCCGGAGTCAGCGGTGTCATTCAAGCGATGGGGTTCCTCTCTCCTCAAGAACGAGTGGGTGTGGAATTGGAATATCGAAAGTACGAAACGAAACTTTTCAATGCGAAAGATATCGAAACCCAGTCCTATATTCTAAGAGGAATAGGGCAATATTTTTTCCGGTCCCACGGCATTACTCCATATATCGGTCTGGGAGTGAATATTGCGCTCAATGTATTTGATGAAAGTGAAATTGAAAAAAAGAGGCCTTCGATCAAGGTAAAAGGAGATAAGGGCATTGGGTCGGGAATCATGGGACTAGTGGGACTGGAGGTCCCGATGGGGCAACATGTGGCCTTATTTGCGGAAGGTCGGGTGAGCGCCGACGTTCAGTTTACGCGCTATAAGAATGAATCCGGAAAGAATAAATTCGACGTTGAAAATTTGAGTGGCCTAACGGGGCTAGGTGGCATTCGATTTCGCTTTTGACCTCCAGCCGAACCAGGTCCAGCGCGAACTCAGGTTCACATCGCTCCGAATTTCGGGAGAAATCGACCGGGATTGGTTGACGACGGAAATTGAGGTGGAACAGGTCGAGACGGAAAACGTCTCAAGTCCGGGCTTGAGTCAGTTTCAACCCAACCATTCCGATCAGACCAAACCAATTGACGGTGTGAAGTCCTCAAGCCGGAACTTCAGTCAGTTTCAACTGCATTGAGGAGATAAAGGGAACCAAGGCTTCACGCCCTCCATCAATTGGTGGAGGGGTTAAGCAACGGTATCACCGGGATTGGGGTTCTATGTGCGTTTTCCGGACGCGGTTCCGCCCTTGCATTTGAAATCATCAGAGAAACCGAGCAACCATTATCCAACTGTTAATAGCTTGCAATATGAAAATCAGGGCGGTCTTAGCGATATCAAATGATTAACCATCAGAAGATCTTCGTTGAAGTGGCCAATCAAGGAGGAGTATATGAACAATCTATACATGCCTGGAGGAACCCATGCCTGGTATACGCCGGGGCAAATATTTGTCTGGCTTCAACAACAGCGCTATCAAGTTGTGAGCATTCTTGTATGATGACCAATGGTATGTGGTTGAAGCCCATGATCCCGACGGCACACGGGTAGAATTAAAAGTAACTCCCAAAACCAGAACCATATTTACGTGGAAATTTCTTGAAAAAACCTGCTTCGATCTTTCGCAGGAAAAACAGATTGCATTGACCTATTAATAGAAGCCGCAAAGGATGAGACTCCAAGAGGGTTTCCTTTTCATCATTCGTAATTGCCCGGTTTTTTTTTAGGTTTTGCGCCATGCATTCTGGGGATATAGTGTCATAAACATTTGAAGGTCATAACTAGGACAGGGGGTGTTTTTGAAAAATCTTGAGTAACAAGCGGTAGAGGTTTTGTCCTCAATGATTGAATCGAAATACACATTCCCTCGGGGAAAGTGTCTGGTTATCCTCATCATGTCAATAAAAATACCACGGATCTCACTCACATTCTTAATGAGGAAATTTCCTGTGCGCCTAGACCCCTTCCCTATTTTGCCCACCGGAAACGCCACCCGACACAATAAATGCCATCACGTCGGCGCTTTCGGCTTCCAAGGGACGCACCTGATCTTTGGGAAACACTAAGACATTCCCGGCAAAATTATAGGATTGAGGGAAATAGACGGCCACATGGTCGAGAAGGCCGAGAAATTCCAAATCAGTTCGAGTCACAAAACCCACCGCCTCCGCATGACCACCAGGAGAAAGCGAAACCAATACAGGCTGGTCGAACCGACGTTTTTCTCCCATAAACGCCTCAATTAGATCCTTGAGTGAGGTATACAGAAGCTTGACGAACGGCGCCTTGACCAACATCCGTTCCAGAACATCCAACATTTTTCGCACAAAGACCGTGGACGCATACCGGCCGGTCAAGGTGATCAACCCGACTGTCACCAGAAATCCGACACCAGGAATTGGAATATTCAGCCAGCCATCAATGGTTTGAAATACCAGCCAGGCCACATACAGCGTGGTGACCACCGGAACCAGGATTAACAGGCCTTCAAAAAAATTCCTGGCCAAGTCATTCAAATTGATGTTGTCCCAAAAATTGGGTCGTTTGACTACCATCTCGACCTACCCCCGTAAAATGGTGATTACCTGCACGTTCATTCCAACTGATGCATCAAACCTTGAGAGGCACTGTCTCTCATGAGGAGAATGTACCCCACCGCCCAAAGTCTCACAAGCGCCAGGCGTTATTCAACAAGGAAGGACTGAGGGTGGTTACAGAAGTCGCGGGAATGCAGTACAATCGTCCCAACACAATCTAAAAAGGGAGAGCAGCAATGGCACAAACCAGCTCGGAGCCGGCGCAAGCGCCGACCAATACTCCGGAAACAGAAATTCTTTATGTTGTCATTCAACGGGATGGCCAGAAGGTCAGCGCTAAATGGGGGCTGCACCCCAATTTAAAAGAAGAACTGAAACCGGAAGAGTGGAAAGAACTCACTGAAATTATGGGAAAAGTCACCACCCTTGTGGGCAATCGCTTCTCACAAGTTTTAAATAAAGCCGAAGAGGATGCGGCAGGAACTGCCTGAGTCTGACCTCTCTTCTTCGTGGCGCTTCATTTAAAACTTGAAATTTCATAAACCCTCCTCGCGACTTTCACCTTGAACATGGGAAAGGCACGTCATGGCGTGCCGGGGCCTAGCGAATAGAAGGCGGGCCTTCCCTCATAGAATCTCGTGATGAGCGTTGAACAGCCCTACTCCGCCTGTCGGTTGAGGATAAGTGTCAGGGATAGTTTGAAACCAAGTTTTTTGAAATTATTCCACGGACTCCTTCCCGAGTCATCTCACGTGCTCTTCTGCACAGCGGGCTTCCTCTCCCTACTTATCAAATTAGAGCGCTGAAAAGTGGGGCTTCATCGGAAGCCATCTATTGATTTATAGATAACGATTATCACGAAACCAGGTCACCGCATCTGTAATAGCCCGCTCGAGCGGACTCCTCGGATAATCCAACTCCCGCTGACCTTTTGAACAATCATAATGCTGCATATGTGCCATTATTTCCACAAAAAACGCCGGCACATATGGAGGCCGGCGTAAGAGTGAACAGGAAACCCACTCCCCGACTTTTGATCCCCAACGAGCGAGGGTAAATGGAATAGGAAAGAAAGGAGGAGCCACCCCCGCCACTTGGGCAATGAGTTCATTCAAGTCCTTTTGTGTGGTATTCCAGTTTCCCACAAGATAGCGTTCGCCCACCCGACCGCGCTCTGCTGCCCGGATCATGGCCACGGCCACATCCCGCACATCAATGACATTCACCCGCCCGGGGATATACACCGGCATCTGCCCTTTCGCAATCATCAGAATATGGGTTCCGCTTGTCGGTCGCTGGTCGTAGGGGCCGAAAAATTCCGTTGGGATCACCACCACTGCGGGAATCCCCTGTTGAGCAGATTGCAGAATCTTCTCTTCCATGGCGGCTTTCGCCATGAGGTACGGGTTGTTCGTATATCGTGTGTAAAATTGGCAGGTTTCATTGGCCGGATGACCGCCAGTTTTGGGAAATCCCACGGTTGTCAGCGTGCTGGTAAAGACCAGCCGGTCCACCCCGGCCGCACGGACAGCCTCCAGCAAGCAAACCGTTTCTTTTAGAGCCTGCCCTTTGGCCACCTCAACCGGAATAGTTGCCGATGGATAGTAACTGGCGGCTTGATAGACGACTTGTCTGCCATCGCAGGCGCGGCGCAGGGACTCGCCATCATTAAGGTCGCCCACCACGCGCTCGATATCCAGACCATCAATCGTGCGCGTATTGCTGGAGGATCGATGCAATACCCGAACTTGATGCCCGTGCTCGAGCAGCGCCCGAACCAAATTCGCTCCAAGCTGCCCAGTTCCCCCAATGACCAAGGATTTCATAGGGAGCCTCTATCGAATAATCGTGAAGAAATCATTCGTTCAGGAAGAGTTCGAACACGCCTCTGTTCGGCCGAACAGATAGGACCCGCACCAATACTCACGTTGCACGCTTGAGGGAAAGATATGCATAGAAACTGAACGGGCCCTACTGCCCAAATCCTTCTATCGCTTTCCACGCATCAGTGCCGGGTACGACCACTGAGGAAGGGGAATCTGCAGTTCGAACCAACGAGAGGGCCATGGGAATCATATTGGAAAAATCCTGGAAGGTGCCGTTAAGATGCCGACCGTCGTCGGACAAGATGGCGGTGGATTGCCCCATGGTCCCCAACACGGTTCGATAGAAAATTGCTAATTGACTGCCTTGCAATTGTCCTTCTCCTTCCGCGGTCACCATGGTCCCCAAGACACTGGTCGTCACCTCCTTCATCACCACCTGCTCTCCCGTTTGTTGCATTACATAGGACAACGTCGGTTCGCTGGGATTTTTCCAGATGCCAGTGACATTCAAGGCCGCCCCTTCTTGTAAGGTCGCTTTCAACTCCCGACGTTCGCCGGGAAAAAGTTCAACACTTTTAAACCATGGTCGATATCCTTTCTTTTTTACCGACACTTCATATTCATCTGGGGTTAATTGACTCACCACGACTGATCCCTGTGTGGTGTTTCCTACAAGTTCATCGTCGAGAAACACCTCTGCATCCTGGGGGGCTGTGGTGACGACCAACGCGGCCAATTTCTTTCCGGCTGTTTCAACGGAACCGGGTTCCCTAGACGGTGAAACATTTTCTGGTTCAATCCGGACTTGACGGCTAAACCCCGGCCAATTCTCAACCGTAAATTGAGCGATTTGAGAAGGTTTGGCATTGCCAAATTGCCGGATGATTTCCACAATGACACCGATGACTTTCCCTTGGTACAGCAATGGTCCTCCGGAGTTCCCTTCTTCCACCCCACCGGAAAACTTGAGAATGGGACCATCAAATCCAGACAGGGTCCCCCTCGTCACCGCCCATGGATTCCCACCAAGCTGGGGAAACCCGATCACATGCACTCCCTCCCCTCCGTTGAACCGAGTTTGGGTATCCCACTCCAGAATCTCCACATCGTCGGGGAGGTCTCCGCCCACTTTCAACAGAGCCAACCCTCTGGGATCCCCACCTTCTTTATTGATGACTTCAGCAACCAACGGTTCTTCTTGATGAGTAAAAAAGGTGACATTGATGGACTGAGGGACTTCGACCTCTCCTTCAATCACATGTGAGGCCGTCACAATAAACAGATGCTTTTTGCCTTGCCCCGCAATAAAGCCGGTTCCGACTTTTTGACCGTTGGCAAATTGCGTCGTCACCTTCACCACGCCTTTTTTCAACAGGCCCATATCCACGTCGGACCACACGGGTGCAGCCGGAAATACCGTGAGAAAAAGGAAGACGGTGAGAAATCTGATGAGAGTCATCGAATAAGCCTATATCGTAAAGTTAAAATTTACCGCAATCTTGGCACATCTATTTATAAGAATATAAGAAGCCAAGCTCATCCACAACCTGGTTGCTCTTGAGCAACGGGCCACCAACATTCCCTTTGTCGATCGCCCAAGAAAAGACTCAATCCGGTCCGTGGCGAAAAAAGCCGCGTCCTTCTCAGTCCGCACCACCCTACCCCTGCCCCAATTTTTGTCGTGCCATCCACATGGACCGTAATTTTCACCAACATGTCCTGCAAACCCTGCCCACATCGGCGGACACGCGCATAGAGGTCTCAATGAAAATAGCGACTGCCCCACCATCAAAAAGATGATTTGTGAAATTCATGTCGTTCCATCAAATAACCTGACGTGGATTATGTCCCTTTGTAGAGACGTTCCGGTGGAACGTCTTTTCCTGGCCTTCGGTAATAATCAAAATGCCATGAAGGTGATTGGGCATCATGACAAATTCGTCCAGGAGAACATTTTGCCTGACGGCAGCGGTTCGCCGCCATTCTTCTTCCACGATCAGTCCGGCTGGTGATCGGCGCACCGATCCCTCAACAATTTCTCCCAACACACATTGTCGATCGTGCGTACAGATGGTGACAAAATACCAACCCGCCTGCGAATAATCCCACCAGGGAAGACGAATGGAATCACTCCGATATCGATGGTTCCGATGGTTCAATGATGTCCCCTGGATTTCGTGACACATCGACAATCGGAGACGTCCCGCCGGGACGTCTCTACATCAGACACCAACCCGATTGATTCCCCTCCCGTAGCGACGGGTCGGTGACACGTCGTCTTCGCGTTGTCGGCTGGCGAAGATATCGCCTTTGGCATCGTCACCGATACCGCCTGTTGTCCGGCCATCCAAAAGAGACGCCCCACCGGGGCGTCTCTACAGGGAAAATACCCAGGGGTAAAAGGGCTAAAGGAAGAAGGGTTACCGGGCGTCTTGAGCACAGCGAAACCCGAAGCTGGCAAGCCGCCCCGTCGGATCGAACCTGAATCGATAGGCAGTTCGAAGAACCTTCGGAACAAAATCCCAGGACCCGCCCCGCAGAACTTTGAACTCGCCGATCGGGGGCCCGGTCGGACTCTCCCGTGGACTAGTCTGGTAATAATGTTCTCCATACCAGTCCTGCACCCATTCAAAGACGTTTCCCGCCATGTCATACACCTCATAGGGACTTTTTCCGCGTTCGTAGCTGCCCACTTCCCTGAGTTGTTGTTCATAGACTTTTTCTTCTGTAGAACTTTCGCCAAAATTGGCCGTACTGGAATTGGGGGCAAATTCACCCCAGGGATAGGTCCGCTTGTCTGTTCCCCTCGAGGCCTTCTCCCATTCCGCCTCGGTAAGCAAGCGCTTCCCCGCCCATTCGCAATAGTCATGGGCATCCTGCCAATCAATAGCCACCACCGGTTTCTTCGTATCTCGGCTCAACTCTACATACTCCCAATAATCCGGGGCAGGACGATTTGTCACTTTCATAAAACGCCGATACCGCTCGACCGTCACTTCATATTGATCAATATAAAAATTATCCAGGTGGACGATATGCTGAGGATGCTCATCCGGCTCGCCCTCCCCTTCCGGCGAACCCATAGTAAAAGCACCCTCCGGCACCAGCACCATCGGTGCCTCATCATTACCGACTCTTTTGGGTGACAGAGATTGATCCTTGAAATTTCCTATTCCCTCACTGCCCGATATCGAAGTTCCCCTCACCCCTGGCTTTATTTGAAAGCCTTCCAGGTAATCAAGCACGCTTTTATGGGTGATTCCTAAGCCAAATCCGTCTCTATTGGACATCACAATGCCCACGACATGGTCATGCACGATGATGGGGCCGCCGGAAAATCGCGATGCCAAGTCAGGGTCTAACGTCATATCCCGTCCTACCCTGTTGGAGATATTTCGTTTCACAACGGTCCAATCCCCACCCCCACCCGGATGGCCGATAACCAGCGCTTCCTCTCGCCCCGACATCTTTTCCCCCGAGGCTTCAAAGGGCAACACAGTGGCATCGGGAATATGCGTGCTTCCATGCACCACGACGAGGGCTAATCCTCGTAGGTCATCATTTACTTCTGCCCCTGGCAGGACAGCCCCTTTGACCGGCACACTGCGTTTGGTGAAAAACTCCACCTCCGGATGGACATCGCCGCCTGCGATGACATGCGCGGCTGTGATGATGTAGACCATCTCCGGCTCAATCCGGACAATAAACCCGGTTCCGACCTGTCCGGTCTTCGTCGTGATTTTCACCACACCTGCTTTGAGGGCCTGGAGGTCTTCCCCAATGACAGGTTGCCCGTAAACCATCATCCCCACCCAAATGAGAAATCCCACAACCACCATGGCAGAGCGAATTTTCATAAGAGGCCGCATATTTATCATGACACTCAATCAAACCCAAGATAGACGCCCCGCCGGAACGTCTCTACCTACATTTGACACCACCTCGATTGATGCCCCTCCCGTAGCGACGGGTCGGTGACCCGTCGTCTTCGTTTGGAACGCCATATCAGTAACACCCTTCATGCCTAGAACCCGATTAATTTTCTGACCGGCTCAAAAAGAGGGTTGAACCGGATGGTATCGAATAACGTCGGCCGAAGGTCCTGGGGGTTGGCGGCTGTGCCCGTTTTGACATACCCGGCTTTGCCCTTCAAGTCTACGCCCAGTTTCTGGCTGGTGGGATCTATGTAGATTGAGGTGATTTCAAAATGTTCCAGGTGGTCCAAGGTCAGAAAAGCCTGAGACCCAATACTCACCGCAGGCATTCCCTGAGGATTTACGTATTCCACAGTTCCTGCAAATCCCTCTGGCGGTTTGCGTTCACCCGTACCTGGATCCTGCCAGGAAAAGTCCACGGATTGTATAGGCAACACTGAACTGGAAATCGGTTTCTTGGCTGCGGTTTCGTTTTCTTTCAGAACCAGTACCAACGTTTGGTCTTGTCCAAACAGTTCGATCATCCCCGGTTTATTCTCAAAGATCGCCTGGTACGTCAGCTCTTGATCTTGCGGAAAGGGAATGGCTATTTCCGGGGATACCTTGAGGCCTGTTTGGATGAATTGAACGGCGTGTATTCGGGACAACACGACTCGCTGTGATCCCTCCTTCCTTCGGATCGACCAGGTGACAGCATTATCATGGGAAACCTCCATCGTCACAACCGTATGGTTAGTCAGTACTATTCCATCCAGTTGCCCGTCCACAGCCTCCTTATGCCCGGTGGTTTCAATCGTGATTTCCGGGGAGACGCCAGAAAGTTCGGTTTTAAATTGCACGGTCCGCCCACTGACCGGCACATCGAGCCACGCTTTGGGTGGATAACTATCCGACGCCATATCATAATCCGCGGGATCGGCGACCAACAGGCGGTCCGGACTGAGGGAGAGTTTCCCGACGTTTTCAACCGTCAAGGTATCGAAAGTCAGCGCATCGGTCAGCCGTTTATCATCCAGGGGTGCCACGCTAAATTCCATCCGGGCCGTTTCCACATGCACCATAATCACCGGATCGACTCGCACGAAGGAACTCACGATAAGCAGGAGAGCCAGCACCGCACCAATACCGGTTTTCAGGCCAACAAGCGCGGCTATCTTGCCGAGCCAGGAAGCCTTTGTTGCGGAGGCCTCAGGCAGCTCAATAGATTTCCCTTCTAATTTAGCCCGAATGACGCCGAGAAGAATCTCAAATTCTTTGGACTTGGCCACACCCTCCCATCCGAGAAAACGCAACGCTTGAATTCCGGTAAAGGCAAGAGGAATGGCATTGGTCTCCAACATCACCGGAACCACCTTCTCGTGCTTCAAGGCTTCCCGTGCTTCAGCCCGCACCCACCGGGAATTCTTGGCATGGCCGGTCCACAACACCACCGCACATTTGGCCGCAGTCAACGCGTCCTCAATTGTTTTATCCCACTCGCTTCCCACTTGAATCTGACGATCCCACCAGACGGAAATCCCAGATTGCTCCAACCCCGCTGCCAAACGTTGGGCGATCGCCCGGTCCTCGGAGGCATAACTGATAAAAATGTCCTTCATGGTTGAAGGCGAGTCTCCATTTACGGGGCCAGAACAGGCTGATGGAAGAAATGAATCTCTTTTGAAAAAGTTTGATTCGTCGAAAGAGAAAACCCGGTGATGTCCAGTTTGTAGAGGCCGGGCTCCGCGTCCTTAGCATCCCAATGAATGGTAAAGGGTCGGCCCGCGCGTTTCCTCCTGAAGGTTTGTGTCTCAACCTCCTTGCCGGTGGCCTCCCGCCTGATGGAGGCGGTCAATCGGGCATCTTCACCGGTTTTTAGCGTAAACAGGTAGCCGTCAATCTTAGAAGGCGCGTCATGGTGATACAGCACCCCTGGCGCCACCCGTTCAATGCTGGAAGTCGAGTCCGCGTCCAAACGAATTAATGCTCCCAGATCGTACAAGTCGAGTTTGGGGGTGAGCTGTTGCAAGACAAGATCAGTCGGCCAGGCAAAGACATTCTGAAAGCCTTTTTCCCATGACCTGGCAGGCTGAACTTTGTCCAACCAATAATAGGTGCGATAATCCAACTCCCGAACGGTCAGAAACACCTCATGGGGATCATCTAAATAAAATTGCAGGTTCACGGAGTGTGGAAATTTTCCAGACGCAGCCGGTTCTTGATAATCGGCCAGCACGGAAATCAACTCCACGTTACCCCCCGATACCGGCTTGGGCTTGACGCCTTCCTTCCAACTGCCCGATTGCTCCTGGCTCCGGAGTTGATACTGCAAGTCCAGTTGAGCCCAAAGAAGCGAGGGAAGCCCTCCAAGGAAAACCAGAACCAGGGCAAGGACCCATGAATCTCGTTTCATCACGACGTTACCCTTCTCCTGACTGATCGTTGAAACCCCATAATCGGAAGGCGTTCGAATGAAAAAATCGAATGAAGATGAGGAGCAGTCTAACGCGGATAAATTTTTGAATCCAGAGGAAGTCTAACGGAGAGGCGTGCGATATAAGGGCGTGGAGCAAGACAAAAACACCCGAAAAAAGAGGGAGGGAATCGAAACACGTATATACCGCCTTTCTCCAATCTGCTCACTTCTCGTCTTTTATTTGAACCAATTGTTCATTTTGCCAGCCGCCGCCCACAGCCTTAAATAAGGCGACCATATCAGTCAGGCGGGCTCGTTCCGTTTGAACCTCGGCCAGTTCTGCCTCCAGCACCGTCCGTTGGGCATCCAGGACATCTAAATAGGTCACCAGGCCTTTTCGGTAACGGATGTCGGCAAGATCGCGCGCATCCTGTGCCGACTGGACTTGCCGGCGTTGATGCGTCATCTGCTCTTCCCGTGTCTGCAACGCCACCAGCAAATCCGCGACCTCACGAAAGGCGTTGAGGATCGTTTGCTGGTACTGTTCCAACAGTTGCTGATACCGGGATTCGGCCACTTCCAATCGTGCGATGTTGGTATAACCTTCGAAGATCGGCAGGGTCACCGATGGGCCGATACTTAAATTCCGGCTGCCCCATTTGAACCATTGATCGAATTCGCTGGTTAGAAAACCACCTGTTCCCGTCAAGGCCACAGTCGGGAAAAAGTAGGCGCGGGCTTCGCCGATACGCGCATTGGCGGCTTTTAGAGTTTCTTCCACTTCCAAAATGTCCGGACGCCGTTGCAAGAGTTCGGCAGGCAGGCCAATCGGGATGATAGGTTGAACCACGATGCTCCGCAGCGGCTTGGCCGATAAGGCGAGCGTATTGGGGCTGCCTCCAGTGAGAAGTTCCAGTTGATGCCGTTGAACGGCCCGCTGCCGCTGCAGCTCGGGAATCTGCGACGCCGTTTGTGCCACTAGAATTTCCGCCCGTTTGACGTCTAAATCCGAAATGAGTCCCGCTTGAGCCCGGTTGCGGATAAGTGACAACGAGTCCTGTTGGAGCAACAAATTCCGTTCAGCGATTTCGAGTTGCTCATCCAGCTCGCGAAGGCGAAAGTAGGATTGCCCCACATCACTAATGAGGGACAAGACGATACCCCGACGATCCATCTCACTCGCAAACGCTTCCGCAGAAAAGGCTTCCTGACTTCGACGAATGCGCCCCCATAAATCTAATTCCCACCGCAAATCAATGGCGGAATTCCAGATATCAAAATTGGCTCCCGGTGGAGCAAATCCTTCCGGAGCGCCACTGGTGGGTGCCACCAAAATAGTTTCCGATCGACGGACTCGGGTATAGGCGCCATCGACGGACACATTGGGATAGAGGCCGGCTCCAGCCCCTTTGGCAAGGGCCCGGGCCTCCATGACACGAAACCCCGCTTGCCGCATATCATGATTCTGATCCAGGGCTTGTTCGATCAATCTATTCAGCTCTTCATTTTGAAACGCCTGCCACCACGACACCTCGGGGACATCGGCCATCGAGACCGGTAGAGAGGAAGTCTTTCCGTCCAACGTCATCACATCCCAATCGGGAGAACCAACGGGATCGGGCTTTTGATAATCCGGTCCTACCAGACATCCCTGAAGACAGAAGGCCACCATCACCGCACCCATGACCCGCTTCCAGGATAATTTCCCGTTCATTTGAAAGTGGGGGCCAAGCGAAGGTAGAAATTTTGCCATACGAAATAGTCTCATTTAGAGTCCATTATCATTCAAAAATTAAAAAAATGGGCCTTCTCATTTTTCATTTCCTTCTGGCACACCTCCAACAGGAACCTGATCATGAGCCGGATTCAACCGGGTTTCGGTTTTTGGTCCAGCCGGATTATCGGAACGTTCGATATAGACATCGACTTGTTGGCCCACATAGACAGAGAAAGCCGGCTTCTCAAACCGATAAATCACCTGAAGCACCCGCGTATCGACCCGCTCCCGATTATCACCGGTTAGTGAACGTTTTGGCACGATGTAAGGTTCAATACGTTCGAAGGTGAGAGGAATGGCCTTATCCGTAAACCCTTTGAGGTAGGCCACCGCCGGACTTCCCGGCCTCACCAATGGCGCGTTCACCTCATCAATATCAGCCCGCACCTGCAAGGTCTCCGTATCCCCTAATAAGATAAGAGGCTCTAGAGCATTCACCGTGGCATATTCTCCAGCCCGGATGTTGACTTGAAGAATGGTCGCCGCCCGCGGTGCCCGCACAGTCAGACGGTTTAACAGCGCCTGGACTTCATCCCGTTCCGTTCGGGCCAGGTGAAGATCTGCCCTCGCCCGAACCAAAGCCCGCTTAGCTCCTTCAACCTCATGCCACTTCCGCTGCACATCATCTTCACTCACGGCTCGACGGTCTGTGACCGACTGAAGCCGTTTCAGTTGGTCTTGTACATCCCGAAGCCGGATTTCCTGTTCTGCGATTCGGGCTGCCGCGGACGGCAGCGAATCAGTCTTCGTTTGCCATTGTGCCCGTAACTCCCGGTCATCTAATTGAACCAACGGGTCGCCTTGTTCAACATGATCAGCTACTTTGACATACAGCTTCGTCACAAGACCCGAGACCGGTGGCGCGATCCGGACATTTTCATTTACCGCTTCAATAATGCCGGCCGCGGCCACGGTGATCGGATACGGATTCTGAGGAGGAGTTTCCATCGGGGGAGGCGGAGGCGGTTTATCCCGAGCACCCCATAACGTGGCAATTGTCAGGAGGATGCCCGCCAATGCCAGCCAAAAACTCAGTCGCCGCAGAATCATTTAATTGAATGCCTCCTGCCCATGTTGGATCTGGTCCACGCGACCATCTTCCATATGAACAATACGATCACCAAATTCAAAAATCCTGGCATCATGGGTCACAATAATCACCGCCCGATCAGATTGCCTTCCAACATCATGCAGTTGTTGCACAACACGGTGTCCTGTCTCACCATCCAGATTCGCTGTGGGTTCGTCACACAGGAGCAGGTCAGGATCGCCCACCAAAGCCCGGGCAATGGCCACCCGCTGCTGCTCCCCTCCTGAAAGCCTGGTCGGCAACGCGGCCAATCGCTCACCCATTCCCATCTTGCCGAGTACCGTCTCCGCCTGAGCCAGAGCATCGTGTTTGGGCACTCCGCGAATCAGTAACGGCACCGCGGCATTTTCAACTGCCGTGAGGGTCGGCAATAAATGGTATTGCTGAAAAATAAATCCCAGATGATCCCGACGGAATCTCGTTTTTTCAGAGGCGGACAATGCCGGAATGGATTCTCCTAAAATTCGCACCTCTCCCTCGTCACGTTCTAAAATGCCTCCAATCACAGACAAGAGTGTGGTCTTCCCGCTACCTGAAGGACCCACAAGCAACAACACTTCTCCACGGCTCACATTTAAATCTACCCCCTTTAGGACAGGGATCCTGGCACTTCCTTCTCCAAACGCTTTCGTCACTCCTCTGACTTGCACCAGCCAGCGAGTCGGTTGGAACGTCAAGTCCTGCATCTGACTGCCCGCATTACCCACGGAACACAATCGCCGGTTCGAGTTTGGCTAATTTGCGAATACTAATCCCGCTGGAGACACTACAGATCAACAGGAGCGCCACCGCCACTCCCACCAAAAGCGGCCACGTTTCCTTGAAGGGCAACCGCCCTTCACCCGCTGTCGTCAATCCAAATAGCGTGGCTAATCCCACACCGACCCCATACCCGATGAAGCCCACCGTAAAACTTTGCAGGAGGATCATGCGTGCCAGCATTCCCGTACTGGCGCCAATCGCTTTAAGCGCTCCAAATTGGGGCAAATTCTCCACTGTAAACAGGTAAAACGTCTGTCCGGAGATCGCCATCCCCACAATGAAACCGAGTAGGACGGTGGTGCCAAAATTCACGCCTATTCCCGTGTTTTCTAAAATCCATCGAATCGTTTTCCATCCGAATTGTTCTTCGGTGAATGCTCCCAACCCGGTTTGTTCATGAATTCGCCTGGCTAATTCTTCGGGACTGACGCCACTCACGGGACTGGCGAGCACATACGACAACTTTCGCCGTTCTTCGGGTGTCACACTCAAAGCTCGTTCATAGGTGGTGTAGACGAAGGGAAAGTTTTGAAAACTTTTTTGTGTTTTGACGATCGCTACGACTTTGACCCGATGATCGTTGATTTCAAACGTCGTCCCGAGATGGATATTCTCAGGTCCGCCCAATCGTTCGATCCCTAATTGATCGATGGCGACGGCTTCGGGGGACCGCAAATCTTTAATATTTCCTTCGAGGACAGTATGAGGGCGACCGATCAATGTGCTGGAATCAATACCCACCAGCGCAATTTGTTCGTAATTTCCATCACGCAACCGTGCACGTTGAACCCCTTTGTAAAGCGGAAGGGCCCATTCCACGCCCGGAACACTTCGCACCACCGTAACCGCCGTATCCGCAAGCGGCTTGATCTCTTCCACTTGATTGATATTGGCATCAGCCACCCACACCGGCGCATTCACATTGGTGATGCCCGACTGTGACCAGGTCATCAATCCCCAGAAGATGGAGCCCTGCTGCACAATGAGCATCGTGGAAAACGTGAGACCGGCCAGCAACATCAGGTATTTGGCTCGATCGCCAAACAGCATTTTCAAGGCAACGTAGTTCATAACTTCCGTCTGTTCTGGTTCTGTGTTTTTCTCTTTTTCCCTGGCCTTCGAACCTGGCCCGTGGGTGGAGAGATTTTCAGTCCGTTCATCATGATGCTCACGAATGTTCGAGAAATATCTTCGGCGGTATTGGGGAGCGGGGCATGAAATAGGACCGTCAACAGCCGATGATAAATCAGCATCCCCATAAAGGAACGTGCGGCGACCAAGGACGGAACCGGCTGAAAAGCACCGTCGTCTATACGTTGTTGTATGTATCCGGCCAAAAAATCATAAAACACCCGAATATGATTTTGGAAAAACATATCTGACAACTCATGGTTTTCAAGGGCGCTAAATAAAATCAGACGCATCAACTCGGAATCCGGGGCACCACCGACAATCGTCCGGGCAATGACGGAAAACACCTCAACGTCCTTTTGTTGCTCAGCAAGACTTCTTACTCTGGAGAGTAATCCCGGCACGGGAGATTCCTCAGCAAGAATGGCCGCATACAAATCCTCTTTACTGGGAAAATGTTTAAAAATAAGGGCTTCGCTCACTCCGGCCCTGAGGGCGATCTCCCGGGTCTTGGTCCCGCTAAACCCTTTCTCGGCAAATAAGGAGGCCGCCGAGCGAATGATATCGGCCTTCCGGACTGAACCGGGTATTCGTTTCTGTGAGGGTGACATCACGGCCTTCCTATAAAGTAAGTATTTACTCACTATGTTAAGATCTGTTCAAAAACCTGTCAAGAAATCTGTGGGATCTGGATCACGGACGTCTTAGCATTTGAGACCCGATGGGCTTGAGATCATTCAGATTGACTCAAGGGAAATGATGCCTATCTTGAAACAATGAAAATGCCTGGCTTCTCCTTTTTTTAAAGGAAACCATAAAAGACGATGGATACCTTACTGGCCGAAAACGAACTCATTGCTTCCCTGCCGCTCGTCCCTGTCAAACGAACGGTGTTGTTTCCCGACACCCTTGTCCCCTTCACCATAGGCCGACCCCGGTCGATCTCGGCGGTGGAAGCGGCGATGAATTCCGAAGACAAATCGTTAGTGTTAGCCACTCAACGTGACTCTGAAAAAGAAGAACCCGGGTTCGACGATCTGTATCTCATCGGCACCAAAGCCGTCATCAAGCAAATGGGCAAAACCCCGGACGGCCACCTCCAGATTCTCGTTCAGGGCATCGAACGCGTCGTCCTGCTGAAACTGGAACAAGCCGAACCCTATATGATTGTTCGATCACGGCGACTGGCCCTCTCTCTTGAATCCGACCTTGAACTGGAAGCCTTGCATCGTGAGTTGCTGGAGCTCATTGGCCAATTACCGGAATTGCTGACAACACAAGGCGTGGCGGAATTGGTGGCGGTGCTTCGAGCAGAAAAGAATCCGCTTTCTGTCGCGTATCGGCTCGTATCGCTCTTAAACCTCAATGTAGAACGGTTGCAAGGGCTCCTCGAACAATCCGATGCCAAGGAAGTTCTTCGTCAGGTGTACGGCGCGTTAGCGCATGAACTGCATATCCTAAAAATTCGTCATGAAATCGCGAGCCAGGCCCAGGCAGAAATTGGAAAGTCTCAACGCGAATATTTTCTGCGTCAACAGTTAAAGGAAATTCAGCAAGAGCTCGGTGACTTGGAGAGCCAACCCGAGGATGGCGAGGTGGGCGAGTTGAAAGCCCGCATCGAGAAGGCCGATCTTCCTGAAGTCGTGAAAACGGAGGCCATGAGAGAATTGAAGCGTCTGGTCAAGCTGCCTCCCGCCTCTCCGGATCACCAGGTCATACGCACCTATTTGGAATTGGTTCTGGAACTGCCCTGGAACACGGTCACAGAAGACCATTTGGATTTGGCCCACGTTCGGACGGTATTGGATGAGGATCATTATGGCATCCAGGATGTCAAAGAACGCATCCTCGAGCACCTGGCCGTGTTGAAGTTAAATCCTTCTGCGAAGGCGCCCATTCTCTGTTTAGTGGGGCCTCCGGGTGTGGGAAAAACCAGCTTGGGACAATCCATCGCCCGCTCCCTGGAGAGAAAGTTTGAACGCTTAAGTTTAGGCGGTCTCCATGATGAGGCCGAATTGCGTGGGCATCGACGGACGTATGTTAGCGCAATGCCGGGGCGTCTGATTCAAGCCCTGCGACGGGCTGGAGCAAAAAATCCGGTGCTGATGCTGGATGAAGTGGATAAGGTCGGACAGGATTTTCGAGGAGATCCCGCGTCAGCCCTGTTAGAAATTCTGGATCCGGAGCAGAACCATACGTTCCGGGATAATTATTTAGATTTGCCTTTTGATTTCTCCAAAGTGATGTTCATCACCACGGCCAATTCCCTGGACACCATCTCCCGTCCCCTCTTGGACCGCATGGAGATCATTCGCCTGGCAGGGTACAGCCATCAGGAAAAATTGGAAATTGCCAACCGCTATTTGTGGCCACGTCGCTTGAAAGAAGCCGGACTGGAGTCCAAACCCCTGACGTTAGAGCCACAGGTGATTCCCTATATCATTAAACGATATACCCGCGAAGCCGGTGTCCGTCAATTAGAGCAGATGTTGGGACGGTTAACCCGCAAAGTGGCGCTACGGCTGGCTGAACATCCGCCGGACCGGCCTGAAGAATCACTCACCATCACCCATGAGGACCTTTCGGAATGGTTGGGCATCGAACGGTTCATGCCGGAAGAAACCAGGAAAACATTGCCACTGGGTGTGGCAACGGGAATGGCCTGGACAGAGACCGGCGGAGATGTGCTGTACGTAGAAAGCGCCCTCCTCCCGGGAGGCAGCGACCTCACCATTACGGGTCACATTGGTGAGGTTATGCAGGAATCAGCCCATGCGGCTCGAAGCTATCTCTGGTCGCGTGCCGAATCACTGGGATTAGATATTGCCGTGTTTAAGCAGAGCGGAATGCACATTCATGTTCCAGAAGGCGCCATACCAAAGGATGGACCCTCCGCAGGCGTAACAATGGCCAGCGCACTGGCTTCGCTCTTACTGAAAATCCCGGTTATGAACGATACCGCAATGACCGGAGAAATCAGTTTAAGCGGGTTGGTTTTGCCTGTGGGTGGTATTAAAGAGAAAATCCTGGCGGCTCATAGAGTCGGACTGCGCCGAATTGTGCTTCCTAAAACTAACGAAAAAGATTTGAAAGATGTGCCAGACGCTGTGCGATCCGAATTGTCCATCGTATTCGTGGAAACGATTGAAGAGGCCTTGGAGGCGGTCCTGCTCAAGACCAAAGACGCCGGCAAAACAGAAAATGGCGCTCGCCCTTCTCCAGCTGTCGAGAGTGGAAAGAAGACGGTGGTGGTCTAATTTCCCCCATGCAATGTTCATCAGCCGAAGGTGAAGGAAGGTTCCACATTTCAGCCAAAACTCCCTCCTCTGTCAGGGAAAGTGAAGGCGGATAGAAATCCTTCAGAAGTAAACTTCTCTCGTGAGGTCGCGAAAAAGTTTAATAGGACATGTCTTGAAAAATCGGCCCCACCTTTCCAGCATAAAAAGGGGCAAGCAGATTACTTTCCGCCGGTCAGGAGAGTGGATGTTCGTTTCATCGTAAAGGTTCCACCCGGTTCAAGCGGGCTGGAATCCTTGCCAATGCGGCTGTACCACCAACTTCCACGAGCCACGGGTGAATCATCCGACCACTGCAACTCAAATCCTCCTTCCCGATCATTGCCGGCCTGAAGCCATATGCCTTTCCACACCCCTTCTTTCAGTTCAAGAGTTTCAAACCATCCATCCTCCCAGTTGTAGGGTCCTTTGCCCTTCTCATTTAATGTGATGGTATGGGACCCGGTCTTGTCTCCATATTCCCAGGTCCCGGCGAGATCGGAAAGGTGTCGAGGCCAGTTGGAGAGGTCCCTGGTGCTCTCCTCGCCCTGAGGAATCCGAGGAGAGAGGTCCGCACAACCCACCATACTCACGATACTCATGCCGACTAGAAACATTTGGATTATACTCTTCTGCATGAGATCAGCCTTAACCTCTACCCTTCACATAATATTTATTAGACATCTGTTTGAAATCTTCCCTCCCCGTTCCCAAACGCATGGTAGAAGTTGACTGGAAAAATAATTCTTAGGATTGTACCAGACAAGACCGATAGAGCCAGCTGAATGAAACCCTTGACTCCGAGAGATAGCCGCTGAAGAGCACAACTGCCAAGGGAATATTTCACCGATGCAATTGACGCCCGGCCCGGATTTGTACGCGATGCGGTTTGGTCGGAAATGAGGAGAAGGTCTGTTCACGGTGTGGAACCAAGCTTCCTTCCCGACAACAGAAACCCGCGCTCAACACCAATGGGGAACCACTCGAAAAAAATCCTTGTGTGACTCCACCCGCATTCGAGGGTCCATTGCAACCCAATGGGACCCGCTCATCAGAAGAACCTCTTTCCGAATCAGCCACCTTGACCTCGGACTGCGGAGAGACAGACCGAAACTCTTGCCTCGATTCCCCCTTCCAATCATTCGACGAGCCGCACGATTCCGCCTTGTCTCCAATTCACCACCCGATTTTCTGGGGACAGGGGCGAACACTCTTTGGGATTTTCATCGTTAATACCTTTTTCACATTACTGACTCTTGGCCTGTATTCATTCTGGGGGCGGGTGCGTATTCGCCAATTTTTGAACAGTCAAACCAGTTTTGCTAAGGCTCGCTTCTCCTATCATGGCACCCCCCAGGAGTTACTAAAAGGTTGGTCCAAAGCCTTTTTGGTATTTGGCCTTCCTTATGCCTTTCTGAATTTCGTTCCCCTCGTATGGGATCAGATTCCAGCTTGGATTCCCAATGTCCTCGCAGGGACAATGGCCTTGTGTTTTATCCCTATCGCCGTCGTCGGATCGCAACGGTATCGGTTGAGCCGGACCTCCCTGGGAACGATTCGGTTCTCCTTCCGGGGACGCGTGAACGAGTACATCAAAATATGGCTTCTCGGTACCCTCCTGACAATCCTGACGGCCGGCATCTATTACCCGTTTTTCGAAAATGCCAGACGAAAATTTCTCGTGACTCACAGCTACTTCGGGAATCGACATTTCACCTATGACGGAACGGGAGGCGGTCTCTTGCGCATTTACGCCACCACCCTGGTATTAATCTTCCTGATTCTGGCAGGGTTAATCGGGATAAGCGCCGGTCCTGAAGTCCTGTCTGAGCTTGACCCATTGGCCGCGTGATGATTGGCAAGGCATCTTCTTCAATTCAATGTTCCTCACCGGATTGGTCACCTTGCTCATCCCGTGGTTTTACCTACAGGTTACCAAGCAACGTTATCAGTGGAACCATTCGAATTTCGGAGATGCGCACTTTCAGTTTTCCGCCTCCACATGGAATTTACTGGAGTTGCGGCTCACGAACTTCCTCATGCTCATTCTCACATTTGGATTGGCATGGCCGTGGGTGCAGGTTCGGAACCTCCAATTCCTGTATTATCATCTAGGCCTTCAAGGACCATTGGATTTACAACGCATCGAACAGGAAGCCTTAGATGCCTCTCCCACCGGAGAAGAGCTCGCCGGGTACTTTGATGCCGGTTTTGATTTGGGGTAATTCAGCCGGCTCGCGATTTCTTGTCAGGTCTCCCTGCCTTCTCACCTACATTACCATCCACACATCATGACTCCCTTTAGCTGAAGCAACCTCATGGCACATCCCATAGAATGGAAAGGGTCCTATTATGACGGACACACCGTCGTTCCACGGCATGTCACCATTACGGTTGACCCTGTCGGCATGACCTTACATTTTGCCGA
This sequence comes from uncultured Nitrospirales bacterium, assembly GCA_963785905.1. GTDB lineage: Bacteria > Nitrospirota > Nitrospiria > Nitrospirales > UBA8639 > Nitrospira_E. The sequence goes on along the minus strand of CAWAXJ010000043.1, from coordinate 5,500 downwards.
CGGCACTTCGAGAGTTTGGAGTTACCAGGAACTCCGACAGACCCAGGGACGCTATTCCGGAGAAGAAGTACGATTTGAGCGAGGGACCGGAATTGGAGAAACGCTGGTCATCCCCAGCGCAATTATACTGATCGCGATTCATCAACAAGGCGGCCGGAGCGCCGGGCATTTTCATCATCCCGGTACCCGGCGCACACGCGTGTATTGGACTCTGCTCGCGGCACTCGCCAGCATCCCAATCATCTATGGAATCTTCACCTGGGGTATTCCCTGGTTGGCCCGGCCGGTCACCGCAGCCATTCCACTTTCCTGGGAAGTCCAGCTGGGGCAATTTATCCAACAAAAATTCACGGCTGAGGAGGGTGTCTGCAACAATCCCAAACTGATCCAGGCTGTCGACTCGATCATGACGACCCTGACCAATTCCATTGCCATGCTCCCTTATCAGTTTCAGGTAACCGTGGTGGATAGCCCGGTCGTCAACGCCATGGCCGCCCCCGGTGGGTATGTGATTGTCTTTCGTGGGCTTCTACAAAACACAACGTTCGCCGGAAGAATTCGCAGGCGTCCTGGCACATGAAATTCAACACGTGCTGTTACGGCACACCATGCATCTCATCGTGAGACACGTTTCGACGGCCTTCATCATCGCCGCCCTCAGCGGAGATGCCAGCGGCATGGTGTCGTATGCACTCCAAGCCGCTCAAACTCTTCAGACACTTTCCTATAGCCGGAATGCCGAGGATGAAGCCGATGAGGAAGGATATCAACTATTACAGCAGGCGAGGATCAATCCTGAGGGGATGCGCACATTTTTTGCCAAACTTGGGAAAGAGCACCCTGAGGACACCGTGTTTCGCTATCTTTCGACCCATCCGGCGACCAAAGACCGCCTGGCCCATCTGGAGGAATTGATGCCCCCTGTCTCCACGATCTATCAAACCTTCCTTTTTCAATCTGAGTGGTCGGACATCAAAACCCTCTGCAAAACGCCCCCTTGAACTCTCTTTCTGAGCACGTTTTCTCCATTTGAAGGCTCTTCAGAGGCCCCAACGTATGAAGAATAGTCAACACTGCATTCAGGAAGAGCGCGATTCTTGCGTGGGATGGGGGTTCAGACATCTTGGTACGTAAAATGACAAACTCACGAAAACGCCGCTGACCAAAATTTTAATGCTCTTTTCTTGCTACCAGCCCATTGCTCTCTAGCTTCGGAGCCTTCATAATAAAACCATTCGAGACAACCGGAATGTATGGTGTCTTTGTCAGGACCGCCACTCCAAATACACTCACACCCCGTCTGTCTAATCCGATGTCTTCATCATCAACATCACAACAAGGGGTGGGTCATATGGGAACCGAACCAATACGTTATGCCATTGGGGATCATGGGAAACTGCATAAATTTACCGGGAAGGATGCGCCAGCCGGCACCATAGCCCTGGTGGAAGAAGACGGAAAAAGCTTAACGGCAAAGGGGAAGGCGTATACGGCACGGCATTCAGAAATTCTCCCGAATGTGGAGATCATTCGCGTCCAGTTCGATCAATACAGTTCGAACCACATAGGCTTCGCCATGGAAGCCCATGACAAAACCCTGACTAAAATCCCGGCAATGCTGGAAAACACAAAAGTTATTTCAGAAAAGCTCAGACATGATTGGATGGCGCAGGACAAAGCCTATCAGGATACCGAAAAAGCCAAAAAATTACCGCCTCCTACTGCCGCAAAAGCAGCACCTCCTGCGAAAGAAGAAGCGGTTTCCGCACCATAACGAATAGATCTCCCCGATCTTCCTCAAAGGCACTTCACTTTTAGGGACCTAAAAAATTCTTTTATATCAGCTCAATGACTGTTCCCCCTTTGCAAAAAAACGCAAAGGGGGAAATACTCCCATCTTTCACATCAGTGAACAAAAATATTTCAACTTTTCCGGAAACTGTCTGTTGTTCGGAAAAAATGGAATGGGCAAGAGAACTCCCTTTTATACGAAAAGGGGCGAGAGGAGGGAGAGATTTGGGACGATTATTTTTTTCGAAATGAAATATGATCTTTATATTCCTGAATGGCGGCCCCCAAAGCCTTCGATCCTAATGAAATATTCGCCTCCAATGCATCTTCTACCTCCGGATCGTCAATCACCACTTCATAGCGTTCGTGTTGATTGGTCAGCACCATGCCCTTCTCCGACCGTCCGGGGCATATAGATTTCCGTCCATACCTCCTTTTCCACCAAACACACATCCCGAAAACGCTCATACAACAGCACCAATCGTTCTTGATCAGTAATCACCAGTGGATTATTTTCCATATCGACAGATCTCCCTTCATACGGACAATGAGTATCTTTTTCTACTCTTCACTCATCAAACTCGTCAAGTGGATCGGTATCTATTTTCCGAAAACGGATACCCACGGATCACGCCCGAGAACCCAAAGATAAAAGAACGTGCCCAGCCATCCATGGTAAAGACCCAACGGCCAAAGATTCCGATCGCGGAGGTACAACGGAATAAAAAAGCAGGCCATAAAGCCCGTGGCAAGCATCAGCCGCCAATTCGGGGAAATGGACCACCGCAAAAAGAATCACCCCAACAGGCATGGCCAACCACTGGCCATATCGGGGAAAGAGTGTCATGAGGTTCTTCGACACCCAGCGCCTGCACAAGAAACTGTTGGAGAATTCCCCACAAAGGATAAAGAACAACAGAAATAATATGTGGCCTTGCCAGAGTTCTCGAACGGTCATGACGCCATACCAGGCCATGGCCAACCCCGATCCGGCAAATAACACCGACGGCCAAATAAAGGCTTGTCGAAGATTGTCGGTGCGAAACCCCCAACTCTTCCACTTCGTCGGATCTTGTCGAATCTGACAGACAACATAGCCATCCAACTGATGCTGGCTAAGGCTATGAAGAGTCCTCTTGCATCATGACTCTTGAACACTAGATGCAGAAGCCCAGTCAACACAACCGCAGAGAATTCCCACCAATTGCCAACCCGATCTCCGGGAGGAATTTTCAGAAGAACCCTCCCTCACGAATTACATGGAACGGTCGAGGAGCTTTTGAGAAAGGCCAAGGAGGGCTCCTGAGGGGAAACCGAAACCACGGGACAACCATCTAGGTAATGATCCGTTACAAAGCCCAATACCTCAGACTCATAAGGAAATAACCGGACCACCGCGACAACCGTCTTTCCCAAGGAAGGAAAAACCAATTGGATATCTTGGGGCCGTTGAGTTTTTAGGGTTTTGGCCAAGGCTTTTTGTCAAACTTCTGGCTGAATCTTTAGGCAAGATCTCATTGATGGCCCGCCCAAGCAGATGCTCTCCACCTAGAATATGTTGACAGGAAACAGGGAAATAACAATCCCGATAGATTCCATTTTATCCCAGCGAAAAATCTTATGTGGAAAAAACGAGACATGATCCACCCGAAAAATCCTACTTAGAAACTCTTCCCACATAGCCTTTTGCCAACGTTCCCTGGACATGGAACCCTCCCTGGTGCCCGTCTAGATCCCAGTTACTGTAGAAAACTCAAGGATTAAAATCAACGCCCTGAAGAGGTGACTGGTCACAATCGGGGTGGACATCTTTCGGGTATCCTGGAATAGGACGAGGAGCCTTCCTACAATTCGTTCGTCTTGAGGCGCAGGAAAGCAACGCGGGTGCCTGGGCATGTTTCCCCTCATGAGATAAGGTCAATGTCGGCAGTCTCCTAAAGACAATACGTCGCCAAGGGAGGAAACCCATTAAATCCTACGGACGCATAACTGCTGGTGTAGGCACCGGCACTCAAAATTTCAATTCGATCGCCGATGGCAAATCCAGGGGCAAATCATAGGACGTTTTTTCATACAACACATCCGCGCTGTCACAGGTGGGCCCCGCCAAAATCACAGGTCCCGTAAGCCCCTCACGGTGGATGCGGAGGCGGTATTTAATGCATTCATCCATCGTTTCAGCCAAACCTCCAAACTTACCGATGTCGAGATACACCCATCGCCGGATATCCTCGCGGGATTTATGAGCCACCAGGATCACCTCGGTCTGAATAACTCCGGCATCCGCCACCAAAAACCGACCGGGTTCAATCATCATGCGAGGGGGCATGGCGCCAAAGGATTGGTGGAGAGACTGTCGAATGGTTTGGGCGTAACACGAAAAGGCAGAAGGGTCGCCTGGTAAGCTGCCGGGAGCCCGCCGCCAATATTAATCCATCCGAGATTCAGATCCTGTCGCCCCAATTGGCGGTATAATTCCGCTGCCTGCTGCATGAGGCTCCACCCACTGCTGCGGGTCCGTTTGTTGAGATCCCACATGAAACGTCACTCCCAGTGGGTTCAATCCAAGATCACGACTTTTCAGGAGCAGTTCATACGCCATGACCAAATCGCAGCCGAATTTTCTTGAGAGAGGCCAATCCGCGCTTTTTCCCTGGCTCAGCAATCGACATTGCACTCCGGCACCAGGCGCATGCCTTCCCAACTTTTCAAGTTCGGGCTCACTGTCAAAGGCAAAGAGCCGGACTCCACAATCAAAGGCATACGCAATATCCACCGCTTTTTTAACCGTGTTGCCATACGTAAGCCGGCTGGCCGGCACTCCTAAGGACAAACACAAATCAAGTTCATAGCGGCTCGCAATATCAAAACAGGAGCCCAAGCGCAGCTAACAGTTGAATAATTTCCGGGGCTGGATTCGCTTTCATGGCGTAATGAATCGCCGCATGGGGAAATTCCCCTTGCAGTGCCAGATATTTGCTTTGGACACGAGCGAGATCAAGGGCTAAAAACGGGGTATCGGGACGACCGGCCAGAAACTGCTCGAGCTTTGGGGTCAGTCGACCGGTGTCGGCGGGTGGCACATCATAGAGTAAGGAGGAAGCACATGGAAGAACAGAGATTTCCTCATTTTCCAACACAGAATTGACATAACTGGGCTGCACAATTCTCTCCTATGACAATGGTGATTAAAGGTGTCCTCATACGCCAAACCTGAATTTCTACGGTAGTCTGATACATCGGCTAAGTATCCCGCGAATCTTAAGATCATGTTCGAACCTTTTATTTGCCTGAATTCGGAATTTCAGAGGACTGGCGATCAGCGATTTTGCTCCGATGGCAGAGAGGCCATTCCCTTGGAAATTATCAGTAAAATACGATGGGTGATCTCTATGTCGGTATTCGCCATGATGCCAAGGGTCAATTCTAGCGGGTTTGGGAAAATGCGCCGAAAGACGCACGGTGGGTGAAGGAAGGATACGAGCCTCAGTTCGCTGCTCGAATCGAAGGATGAAACCAGATTCCCGGGTTTCATCTCGGCCATGAAGGAGAAAAAAAGTTCGCGGGATGGAAGTGCCTTTATTTCCTACACGAGGGTTGCAAGACAGGCCTTCTGCCGATATCTGTTTCTAGAGCAAACCAGGTCTTCTATTCCTATGTAACCTGAAATTACTTTTTCAGTTCAGTCGAAGAAAGCGTATCACGGGTT
>CAWAXJ010000042.1:0-18340 GCA_963785905.1 uncultured Nitrospirales bacterium | reverse complement strand
CCTTGACGGCGAGGACATGAAAAACGAACGGATGCTTGAAAAGGCGTCAAAGAATAGGAATGAGGCCGAACTATAGGAGGTTTCGTCAATAGTGTGTAAAAAGAGTTAGACGGCCCCGGTTTTGGTTAGTTTTCATCCACAAAATTCATTCATCATATCTCGACCATGAGCTCAGGATTCTCTCCGGTAGGGTGGACAGCATTTTTCGCTTCATTCTTTCCTGGAAAAAAATGCCAAACGTCCCCTCTTGACGGGGAACCTTGGCATAGAGTCAAATCTCTCTCCAGCCAACTTTCATCCTTTATCAAGGATGTGCCCTTTGGGGCTTATTCACGGATTACATTTCAACAACCTCCGAGGTGACATTTACGGTGGACTGGTCGCTGCGGTCGTGGCCTTACCATTGGCGCTTGCATTTGGTGTGGCCTCTGGATTGGGAGCTATAGCAGGATTATACGGCGCCATTTTTGTTGGATTGTTTGCAGCGCTGTTCGGTGGTACTCCTGCTCAGGTTTCCGGTCCCACCGGCCCCATGACGGTGGTGATGGCGGGAATTGTGGCCATGTTTACCGGACATCCACAAATGGCCCTCATGGCCGTAATACTTGGTGGGGTCTTTCAAATTTTAATGGGCTTCTCCAGGGTGGGGCAGTATATCGCCCTGGTGCCTTACCCCGTCGTTTCAGGGTTTATGAGCGGCATCGGCTGCATTATTCTCATTTTGCAAGTTGGTCCACTGGTCGGTCATGCGGCAAGCCCTGAGGGTGTGGTCGCCACCCTGAAAACTATTCCAGGAATATATGGGAATCCTGTGTGGGATGCCGCCATAGCGGGAGGGCTAGCCCTGGCTATCGTCTACTTGACGCCCGCGCGCCTCGCGAAAATCATCCCGCCTTCTCTGTTAGCCCTACTGATTATGACCCCCTTCACCTATTTTTATCTGCCCAATGCCCCGGTTATCGGAGAGGTTCCCACCGGATTTCCTATGCCGGTTTTACCGGTCATTTCCTGGGAATGGATGACCCTTGTATTGGAGGCGGCGGTCGTGTTGGCAGTATTAGGTGCGATTGACAGCCTCTTGACCTCTTTGGTCTGCGATAATATGACCCGCACCCAACATGATTCGAATCGCGAATTGATAGGACAAGGAATCGGCAATATGGCCGCTGGCTTGTTTGGTGGCATTCCAGGTGCTGGCGCCACTATGCGATCGGTGGCCAATATCCGAAGCGGAGGCCGGACACCCCTTTCCGGTGCACTCCACGCGGTGATTTTATTAGGATTGCTGTTAGGATTGGGCCCGTTGGCGGAAAAAATTCCCTTGGCTGTTCTCGGCGGCATCCTTTTTAAAGTAGGTATCGATATTATCGATTGGCGGTTCCTCCGACATGTTCTGCAAGCCCCTCGCATTGATGTCCTGATTATGACCGTCGTGTTGTTGACCACCGTACTTGTGGATCTTATCACCGCCGTTGCGGTGGGAATGGTCTTGGCCAGTTTATTTTTTGTCAAACGGATGGCCGATCTGGAGCTGGCCAATCTCCATATCATTACGAACCCTTCAACTAGTGCTCCCTTACTACCCGAAGAGGCGACCATTCTTGAACAAGCCGGCGGCCGAATCTTGTTGATTCATGTGGCCGGACCAATGAGTTTTGGATCAGCCAAATATATGGTGCGCCGGCTGGAAGCCGTGCCAGGCTTTAACACCTTCACCAGTGTGGTGTTGGATTTATCTCAAGTTTCTGCTATGGACGGGACCGCAGCCTTGGCGGTGGAAGATATGTTGAACATGATTCAGGGGCACCGCCGACATCTCTTCTTCGTGGGCATGCAACCGCATGTCACCTCTGTTTTAGATGGCCTGGGCGTTTTATCTCAAATAAGACCTGGCCATCACTTTGCCAACCGATTAGAAGCTTTGCAGCAGGCCGCCATGGTGGCAAACGCCTTCTCTCCCAAACCCTCAGTGGCCTCCGTGCCTAAAGGGAATCTTCCCGGAACGATTTAAGCCCCTCCAAATCTCTTACCAAAAGGGCCATAGGAATTTGTCGTAATGCACGAGACAGCCACGGAGACCTCTTTCGGCGATTGTGGATAATATTCCCATTGTGGCGACTATGATCCCCACGATTGTCCTTCCTGTCTGCCCAAACTCTGCCGAATATCGCTCAATATTCTGGATTCGGAAAAGCTCCATTAAAAATCCTAATCTGTTCCCCCTTTGAGCCTTTCCAATCGGTCTTCTTTCAACTCAATCCACAGGATTTCTCGCGTTCGACCATCACTGTGCCGGCCTTGTGGCCTTTGGCCTTTTTCACAAACTTCCGCAAGGTATAGATCACTTCGCCTTTCCCGCTTTTCCGCAATTCACTAAACCACAAGGTCAACGTCGCCGCATCCTTCAACGTCTCCGGAGGCACCGTTGCGCCCTTATCCAGCCGGACGACCACATGAGAACCGGGCGTCCCTCGTGCATGGAGCCACAGATCATCCGGATTGGCGACCTTCAAGGTCAGATAGTCGTTATCCTTGGCCGTTTTCCCGACTAATATCGGCAGTCCGTCGGCGGACGTATACGTCCGGTAACCATGGGCCGGAGCCGGTTTGGCTTTGGCTGACCGGGTGCCGGGGAAATCGGCGACTCCGATGTTTTCCTGGTTTTCGGTCCTACCTCAGGATCTACAATGCCTTGTTCCAATCGACTCAATTTCGCCTCCAATCGGACAACCTCCTGTTGGGCCTGGTCCACTCGGGGTTGGAGATGTTCCTGCGCGCCGATGAATTTATGATATTTCCGAAAGTAATCCTCCATATTCCATCTTGCCTCTTTCGAAGGATCCATTTATTTACAACATGCTCCCAGTGAAGGGGAATCGTGATAATCAGAATGTATTATCCATCTAGGTAATAAAAGATAGTCTTCCTCTCCCAAAAAATAACTATTAAAACTTCCCTCCGCTTGTATCGGAATTATCAAAAACCCCTCCGGTGATAGATCCAATTAAGAATGGTATGTCGAGGGAGGGAGTCGAGCCGAAAATGGCGCGAGCATTATTGGACTTCCTCGGAAATGGGAAAAAAATGGACGGTCAGTGAAAAATACACGGTAAAACCTTCATAGGAAGGTTGTAACTTTTACAATTTACACGAATAACCTCCCGTGGTTTCGGATCCTTTTGAGAAGGAAAGACGTAATAATTAAAAATTTCTGAATTGGCGAGTTGTTCACTTATTCTGGCCTAAAGTTTGCGCGGAAATAGAGCTTTACATAGGAGGAGATTTTTTATGAAGTATTTACCTTATGGGATGATGTTTTTTTTCCTCATGTCTATTTTTCTTCTTCCGGTACCAGTGGTCCCCGCCGCAGACTCGAACCCGAAACCTGAGTCATCGACCACCAAAACCTTGGCTACCGGCACATTGACGGGAACGGTCACAGATATTCGGGGGATAAATACGTCATTAAGGATTTCTATGGTATTCAATGGGAATTTCTTGTCGATCAGTCGACGGATCAAATTGGCCAGGTTATGCCAGGAGGGCTCACAACTGCCGAAGTCGAAACCAATGGTCATGCCAAAAAAGTGAAGCTTGTAGGAAAAGGATAAAAATTTTCGTCGCGCCGAATCCTCATTCGGGCTTGCGCAGAACCTTCCCCCTTAGAAAGGAAGTAAAGGTATGACTTGCTTTATCACGTTAGATGAATTGGAAAAAGAAATTGCCTATTTACGGGAGCAGAATCAAAAAATGATTCACGAGCTTTCTCAAGTAGTGGATGAGAACAGTGTGCTCCGTGAAGAACTTGCCGGGGAGCGACAACGACGACGTAAAGCCATTGAGGGTGCGGGACACGAAGTACCTGAGAAAAACGACGGGCCCAGCGGCGAAAAAGGCGATAAATTTTGCCTAAATTAGCATTATTCAAGGGAAAACAAAAACTTCTCCAGCGCATGTTGAAACCTGTTTCTCGGGAACACCACGATTGTAAACAAGTGAGGCCTGAACGGGATTCTTCACCAGAACATTGCCAGATGGTCCAATTCATTGCAGGATTATCGTCCTTACCAATAATTCTTAGAGTGTTCACCCTTTCAGCCGTTTCAATCGCTCATCTTTGACTTCAATCCAGAGAGATTTCTCTCTCTCCACCGTGACGGAACCGGGTTTGAACCCTTTCCCTTTCTTCACAAACTTCCGCAAGGTATAGATCACTTCGCCTTTCCCGCTTTTTCGCAAGTCACTAAACCACAAGGTCAACGTCGCCGCATCCTTCAACGTCTCCGGAGGCACCGTTGCGCCCTTATCCAACCGGACGACCACATGAGAACCGGGCGTCCCTCGTGCATGGAGCCACAGATCATCCGGATTGGCGACCTTCAATGTCAGATATCGTTATCCTTGGCCGTTTTCCCGACTAATATCGGCAGTCCGTCGGCGGACGTATATGTCCGGTAGCCTTGGGCTGGAGCCGGTTTGGCTTTGGATGACCGAGTGCCAGGGGAAATCGGGGACTCCGATGTTTTCCTGGGTTTCGGTCCTACATCAGGATCTACAATGCCTTGTTCCAATCGACTCAATTTCGCCTCCAATCGGACAACCTCCTGTTGGGCCTGGTCCACTCGGGGTTGGAGATGTTCCTGCGCGCCGATGAATTTATGATATTTCCGAAAGTAATCCTCCATATTCCACACGGCATCTTTAGATGAATCGAGAGGGAGCGTCAGGGTCGGCAAGGCCGGATCATAGTAGTCGACAATGGCGATGCTCTCCTGTCCCTTTTTAATCTCATGGAGATGACTCTTCAGGAGTTCGCCATACCGGGCATATTCCCGGAACCGCTCCGTCTTTTTGAAATCTTCCTGTAACGCGTGAATTTTTCTTTTCGCGTGCTTCAGCGCCTTCCGAACCTGCGCCAATTGCTGTTGAAGGATAGTCTCTTGGCCCTCAACCTGTTCTTGTTGCCCATATCGGGCTTCCAATGCAGCCGACACGGGATACCGCTTCTCAAACACCTCTTTGCCGCGAGTGGAGGCGTCAGGAACCGGCGCATGAATTTCCTCTTCCTTGTGAGCAACGGTCGCGCTCTGTGGGACGCGGCCCGCCACGGCTAGTGGAGGCAGAGATTCCAACGGTTTCACAGGCCTCAACTTTGGAGGTGTAAAGCGCTCCCCAATCGTCACACGCGACGCCCGTAACGACCGCAACACCAGGTTCCCCTCATTCAACAGATGCACATTTGCCTGGTTGCCCGTCAAGGCAATCACCAAAGTAGATGCCTGACTGCCTTTCATGATTGTGGCATACACAATCCGGTCTCCGGGCTCCTGGCTCACCTCCACAATCCGCCCACCCTCCACATGTGAACGCAGGAACGAACAAAAGGGTGGGGGAGTTGCCGGATTCTCACGCTTCTGTGAGGTGAGATGCAGACGGGCGAACCGGGGTTCCACGCATACCAATAATGAACACGTCTGCCCGGGGGCTCGAACATCGAAGGTCAACGTCAACGGCCGGGGTTGATGAATTTTCTGAATGAACCCACCGACAAGGGCCCGGCTCACTTCCTCGACAATGACCTCACATTCAGAAAGAGAAAGAGCCATCACTATTCCCTAGCGGATCGAAAAAGATTGTCACCGCAGTCATGTAATGTTTCCAGTTCTCTCAGGAAGCTGAAGAACAACCCTCTTTAGGCCGGTGAATCAATAATCCCCTATGGGCTGTTGAATCCTTGCCATATTTCCGTTGGTGGTGTGTATGGTCACGTGGACGCCAATCGAACAAACATCGGGTGTTCAAAAAGGCGCGTTCAGCAAGCCCCAGCCTCTTGGACGGGTGGAGAGTACGAGGAAAGTACGTGAGCACGGCCAAGGGGCGAGTACGCCGCTGGCGGCCTTTTTCAACACCCCCCTTATCCGGGATTCTGTCCAACCATATACGCAATCCATGCGGGATCTGAATCACCCTTCTCGGCGCGATGATAGGTGCCGGTCCCTTCATGAATTTCCGGATTGGTGCCTTCCCAGAGAAAGTGCACGTTGGCAAAGCCGGCCTCCTTCATCAGTTCCGTAACTTCAGGCATCGTCCACAAGCGCCATTCATACACAAAGGCATCACGCAGCTCACTGCCATCCCGGAAGACAAAATGAATCCGGGTCCTGCAGAAATAGGTGGAAGGATCAAACACCTCCTGGTCCCACACAAAAATAAAATCTCCTATGCCATCGTCATCGGGATTGTCGATTTCGCGATGCTCCTCCTGCTCCACCTGCGATTCGCTGCCGCCCCAGATGTCCAGCACAAACAACCCGCCGGGCTGAAGCGACCGCCTGGCATTCAGAAAGTATTGTAAAAGAGCGGGGCGATCACGAAACACCATATAACTAAAATTCATGGCGACGGTCAGTTGCGAGAGAGGATGTTGAACGTTCAACACATTCTCATTCAACAACATCAGCCGTTGCTGTTGATCGGGAGCCAGACGCGCAACATTGTGTTTGATACCCCAATTCAGTGTGGGCCAATCCAGGTCGATGCCCAGGGCACGATTGTCGGGATGTCGGGTCACGAAATACGAAGACAACAAGGCGGTGCCGCAGAAATCCTCCCGAAAGTGGCGAAGAGGCTGTTTCGTATACGCCTTAAAGTATCCGGCTAAGAGGGAGATATCATGCTCAGGACTTTGCACGCTCTTCTGGTAGAGAAGATGCGGGTCGGCCAGGCTGGCCATTGAGGCTGGGCGGGCGGGGTCGTGTTCAGACAAATTCATGGCAATCCTCGTTTGGAGCACTCCCTTGATTGATTCTTCAGGCAGCAGTGAGAAACCCTGTGAGGCCGGGATCTACTCAGGGAGAACCGGGTTGAATTCTGTTCGTCATAGAGAATACTACGAAAATCGGGCCGTATCTTTCCAGAGAAATCGGCCAGAAACCTGTATTGCCGGTACACTCACTTCTCATGATAAGGTTTCTGCTTTCTCACGCGGTTGTATGGAGGGCAAGAGGCACTGTTCACGTTCAACACCGGGGGTCCTGTTCATCACGCCGGAATCTTTGACAAAGGCATTGCTTCTCGTTCATCCGGAGAATGTATGGTACACGTTTCTGTATGAGAGTGTAGAATCATTCACATTTCATGAGGAGCACGTTTGAGATTATTCACCAATAGAAGGAATATATCGGCATGGATGGAATCTCGTTAGTCATTATTGTGATCGGAATGTTTGTGGGTATGGGCTCCTCATTCACGGGACTCGGCGGGGGATTTTTGATGGTCCCCCTGCTCTTATTTCTCGGGTTTACCGCGCAAAAAGCAGTTGGCACTTCATTCGTGGGCATGCTGGTTATCGCTGTCTCCGCCTTATTCGCACATCATAGATTGGACAACGTCGAGTATAAATATGGTCTCTTGCTGGGTCTGGGCGGGATTATTGGAGCACAAATCGGGGCGCGGCTTCTTGCAGACATTCCGGTGGATGTGTTCAAGAAAATCCTGGCCGTTCTCCTCATCGGATTGGCGATATATCTCATTGTGAGGAAATAAGACCGGGCAGACCTGTCGATCGAGTGACGGGCAGACAGGAAATCTGCACGTCGTGATCCCTGTATCGAACATCTCGTGAGCTTGCCCGGCACCTCTTTGACAAACGGACAAATTTTCAGCATATTGAATTTAGCACTCCATGATTTTCAAGAACTGTATTGTTGTGAGGGTATGTGATGGCTACTTGGTTAATACCTGCGCTCAAGGCTATTCTTCCACATATTGGAACCATCGTGTCGGCAACCGCACCCGCCTTTACGCAAAAACGACCTGACGCGTCACCCGATCAGACGCATTTGCTGCAGCAGCAGATCACCGAACTGCAAACCGCAGCCTCCCAAAACGCCACGCATGTCAAAGAACTCGCCGCGCAATTGCAACGTACGATTACGGCCATCGAAGAAGCCGCCTTAGCGGCTAAAGCCACTCAACAGCGCGCCTTGATAATGAGTATAGCGGCAGTCGTCGTCTCGGTTATCTCCCTCAGTCTCGTCGTTATTCAAAGACTTGTCCTCTAAACATTCCTACCTCGTGTACGCGCCACAGCGCCCGCGCGCCGGCTCTCCAGAATCCACAGGGTCCATCCTTCCCGTTTCCGATTACGGATGAATCTGTTCTCCCACCCACATCGACGTACATGTGTTCAAATCGTATTTGACGGGAATTCGTGAGGCCAGTAGACTGCAGGCGGATCTTTGGATAGACAGGTACAGGCAACAGCATTCGTCATCTGTCCTGGCGGACAGAACAGAACAACTGAGGTTGGAAAGGTTGGCTTTCAAAATACCCGCCGACGATCAAAGTGAAGCGGGTTCCGTAAAAAGTTGTGGAGTGCCCTCGCATCAGGCCTGAGCAGGTGGCAGCCGCCCGCCCGTGACGCCACATCAATTCCAATCCAGGGTGGCATCAATGTTTCCGGAAAGACTTCGCATGATTGAACAGTTTTTTACGCAATCTCTCTTGTTGCTCGGAACGGCCGTAGTCGTTGTGGTCGCCTTCCACCGGCTGCATATCCCTTCGAGTCTCGGCTACCTGCTTGTCGGGGTTTTGCTCGGTTCGTACACGCCGGGACCGGTCATCGAAGCGCAGCCGATTCGCGCGCTGGCAGAATTCGGCATCGTCTTCTTGTTGTTTACCATCGGACTAAGCTTCTCGATGCCGCAGATCCACGCCTTGCGTCATCAGTTACTGGGGCTGGGTACCGGTCAGGTTCTGCTCACCACTCTCGCGGTGGGCATCCTGGCCTGGCTCATGGACATGTCCGTGGCAGCGGCCTTCGTGGTGGGAGCGGTCTTTGCTCAATCTTCTACGACCATTATCAGCAAACAACTGACCGATCAAGGAGAGGAGCATAGCCGGCACGGCCGGCTGGGTGTGGCCATGTCCGTCTTCCAGGACGTCACGGCCGTCCCTTTCCTGGTCGTCATCCCTGTGCTCGGCATGGCTTCCACCGGGCCCGTGGTTCTGATCAGTTCGCTCGGGATGGCGTTTGCTAAGGCGGCGCTGGCGTTTGGCCTCGTCTTTCTGGCCGGGCGATGGGTGATGCGTCCGCTGTTTTACCTGGTCGCGGAGCAACGTTCGGCCGAAGTGTTTACGCTGACCGTGCTGTTTGTGTCATTAGTCGCGGCATGGACCACGAGTAGCCTGGGACTGTCCATGGCGTTCGGTGCGTTCCTGGCAGGCATGATGCTGGGCGAGACGGAGTTCCGCCATCAGGTGGAATCCACCATTCGACCCTTCCGGGATGTGTTGCTGGGTTTATTCTTCATCGGGATCGGCATGCTGGTCGACCCGTCGGCGATCCCGAAAATCTGGCATTGGGCCCTGGCGGGCGCAATAATCTTATTGCTCATCAAGACAGTACTGGTGGCACAAATGGTGCGCGTTGCCGGAATTGATGCGCTGACTGCCTGGCGCACCGGCTGGCTGTTGGCAGTGGGCGGTGAGTTCGGGTTCGCATTGCTGTCCATCGCGCTGGATGTGAACGTGATCGAACCGCAAGTCGGTCAAATTGTGTTGACGTCTGTGCTGTTTTCCATGATTGTGGCCCCCTTTCTCATCCGGTACAACCATGCACTCGCCCGCTGTTGCGCGCGCCCATCCTCTCAAAAAGAGGATCATGTGGCGCAAGCCGGTATAGAGACTCTCAGCCATATTCGCGATCATGTCATCATTTGCGGGTACGGGCGCATTGGGCAGAGTGTGGGTCACCTTCTGGAAGAAGAACGGATTCCTTATGTCGCATTGGATCTGGATCCGTCCAGGGTCAAAGAAGCGAATATTGCCGGCGAGCAGGTGTTTTACGGCGATGCGTCGGAGCGGAACATTCTCGAAGCGGTGGGTGTCGGCACCGCGCGGCTGGTCGTCATCGGTCACGCAGATGTGGCCTCCGCCCATAAAACCCTGCATCATCTTCGCACCCTGCGTCCGGACCTTCCTGTCATGGTGCGCACGCGCGATGAAAGCCATGTTGAGGAACTGCGGGCGGCCGGCGCGACAGAGGTGGTGCCGGAGACATTGGAAGCAGGCCTGATGATTGCCGCGCATGCCCTGGTGTTGCTGAATGTGCCCATCTCCCGCGTGGTGCGCCGCATGCGGGATCAGCAGAACGGGCGATACCATTTGCTCCGTGAGTTTTTTCTGGGCGACAGCACGCTTGCCGACTCCAAAGAGGAACACAACGCCGACCGGCTCCGGCCTGTTGTGCTGTCGCCGGACAGCTCGGTTGCGGGACGGACGTTGAATGAACTCAATCTCAAAGGCGTGGCGATTGCCGCTTTGGTGCGGCGCGGGCAACGGCAGCTCACCCCATCGGGTGAAACCCGGTTGGAGGCTGGAGATGTGGTTGTGCTGTTTGGATCGCCTGATGACCTGCAGCGCGCGGAGCGCACCCTGTTCGGATGACGCGGCGAAAAACCTGGCGGGTGGCCGAGGTATTCACCCAAATAGAAGGAGGTCAACATGAAGGTGTTGATTGTGTACTATTCGATGTATGGACATATCTTCAGAATGGCGCAAGCGGTGGAGCAGGGGGTTCGACAGGTCAAAGGTGTGGACGTTGATCTTCGGCGCGTTCCAGAAACATTACCCGACACCGTCCTGGAGAAGATGGGGGCAATGGAGGGAAAGAAGCTCCAGGCTCAGGTGCCCGTCTGCACCGTGGACGAACTTGGGGAAGCGGATGCGGTTCTTTTCGGGACTCCCACGCGCTTCGGCAACATGTGCGGACAGATGCGGCAATTTATGGATGCAACCGGAAAACTCTGGATGAGTGGGGCGCTGGTCGGAAAGGTGGGCAGCGTCTTTACCAGTTCCAACACGCAGCATGGCGGGCAGGAATCGACCATTCTGAGTTTCCATACGACCCTGTTACATCAGGGGATGGTGATTGTCGGCTTGCCCTATGCATTTCAGGGACAGATGAGGATGGATGAGATCACCGGCTGTTCGCCTTATGGAGCCTCAACTATCGCGGGCAGAGATGGCAGTCGTATGGCAAGCGACAATGAGCTGGCCGGTGCGCGTTACCAGGGTGAGCACGTCGCCAAAATCGCCAAAAAGCTGTCGGCCTGAGCACGCACGGGTGGGTCTCAAGGAGGGTGAAGATTGATGTTCCCATGGTTTCGCAAAATCCGTCTATAGAACTACAAAGCTTCCAGACATCATGAGCGAAGGTGATTTCCGTGGTCCGGAAGCCAATCCTCGTCCGCCCCGAAAGGTGGGCGCTACGATCGAGGATCCGGGATTGTGTTATTGACGATTTGGTTTCAATCCAAGCCACCTTCAAAAATCCGTTCATCAAAAACATCGTCATGCCCGACATGTTCAATGGGGGCATCCATCTTTTCTTCGCTCCACATCCATGAGATCTCCGCTGACTCGCGGTGGAGAAAACGACACCAGGTGGTCATCCTGAGCCTGCGGCGAAGGATCTGTGCCCGGCCAGAGTACACCCAGAGCACACCCAGAGCGCAACTCAATCTTTCCACCTGATCTCCCTCTCCGTTATGCCCGCCATTCGTCATCGGGCATCCCCCATCTCTACGCCGTCATTCCTGCAGCCTTTGGCAGGAATCTCCCCCTCCCAAAACCCCATTCCCTTCCACGTTCAGCTCCAAGCTCCATCCACCGATGAATATCCTGAAGCCCACCGTCTTCATAGCCACCCTCTCACCACGAAGGCACTCATCCATGGACCAAGCCACCAGAACACGTCTCGAACACAATATCTTCCCGGTCGCCCATCAAGCCTGTGAACCATGGGAGGCATTCCCATGGCATGCAGGCAGGGACGGAGCCATCGATACGCATGTGGCCCATTCATCCCAAGCGCTGGCCATTGATGTCTTCGGCACCATCAAAACCTCAGCGGATCGCGATACGATTCTTGATGCCCTCGCGCAGAATATCGGTCTTCCAACAGGAGGTCCCTGGACTCTTGCCCTGGAATGGACCGCGCGCCCATCATTGCTCAATGAACCCCGCCCCACGCAGGTGGATGTTTATGCGGAAAGTCCGCACTCGGTCATTCTCTGTGAATGTAAATTCACCGAACAGGATGGAGGCGCCTGTTCGCAAACGGTGAAGCGAAACGATTCCATCCCCTGCAATGGAAGTTATGTGCAGCAAATCAATAAGAGAAACGACATGACCAGTCGTTGCGCGTTAAGTGGAAAAGGCATCCGGTATTGGGACATCATTCCGAAGGTCTTTCATCTCGATGCCGAAGCGGATTATCAGCCCTGCCCGTTCGCGGGGCCGGCCTACCAATGGATGCGCAATCTCGTGGTGGCCTATAAAGTGGCGCGGCAGAAAAACAAGCAACCGGCCGTGGTCATTATCTATGTCGATAGTCCCGGTCTGCCCATGGCCCAAAAGGTCAAATCCCGGGGATGGACGGAATTCACCAAAACGGTGCGGCAGGATCAGGTGCCCTTGCACGTGCGTTCATATCAGCAAATTCTCACGCTCGCGCAAGAAGCTATTCGACAGGGTAGAGGAGATCAACCCGTGTGGCGGGAATTAGCCGAGTGGGTGAACAGAAAAATTTTGATGATCAATGCAGACGGGAGAAAACCAAAAAGAAGAGGGCACTCCCATACAGTTGTCGGCCAATAGAAACGAATAAGGGGAGGAGAGAAAGCACTTGGGCTTCGTAGGCAAAATAATATTGGAACCTGATAGGTTTTTTTCGTCTGCGGCAGTATGTGCAAATTTTGCACATACTGAACCGGGCTTCAGTTCACCCTCCCGAAACACGTTGCGGACATGCTTGGTAATGACTGAGCGCTCGCGACCGAACAACTGGCTCAGTTGCTCTTGGGACAGCGGAACAGTTTCCCGGGCCAGCCGCACGTCCACCCGCACTTGGCCCTCCGGAGCTTCGTAGAGGAGGACTTCGCCACCAGAGGGTGTAGGGCTAGATTGCTCAACTGACTTCAACGGAAGTCCTTCTGGAGAGTGGGATTCAGGAAACAATATACTTCTGCCCGTGCACAGATGTCATGCTTTTTGTCACGGGGGATCCTGTGCAATCTGTCGCAAGGCTTCAGCCAACGCCTCCCATGCCTCGCGCTGAAAGCCCATGGTCGTAAAGGAGGCCGCTTTTCCGAATTAGTCGGGATGAGCTAATTCAAGCAGGAAATTTCTCACTTTATTGGATTCGACAATGGATTGGTGACTTCTCATAGGGGTCCATTATCCCTGTATGCTGTTGGCAAGGTTCTCCCGCCTCGTTGTCATATCCTGAGCGGTAGCGAAGGATCTGTGCCCCAAGCGAATCACGTAATGTCAGGGATACTCTTCTTTAGTCGTCATTCCCGTCGGTAATAAGCGGGAACCCATCTTCACTCTTTCAACCGATTGAGACCGGGGAAACCGGAAAGAACATACCCTTCACTTCCAACACGGTCCCGGCCACTAAAACAGGGGAAGAAAGAAGAGACCTAGTGCTACCAAGGAAAGCCGGTTAATGGGTCGTATTGCAAGACCCCAAGACCGAATGTAAGATTTGATCTATGAACCCTTGATTTTTGTGAGCAGAACATCTGAGAGGAAGGAGACCCGGTTACACTCCTATGACCCCTAGTCCACTGGCTTTTGCCGCAGTGTCGCGGGCAGAATCGTGAGTTGCCATGAGGATATCGGCTCGGGTGTATTCTCGCCACATCAGGGCTGTCGCAAGGTGGAGAGCATCAAGGGTGCCCAATACGGTCGGGAAGGGTTGAGCGGCTCGGACAAGAACAGGATGCGTCAATTCTATCAGGGTGAGCCCTTCGATCAATCGAAAAACCGCTTCTCGTCGACTCGCAATCTTTTTTTCATCCAATTACTCGATCAATTTTAACCGATCAAGTGTACGCAGGCATTCCACTTCGATGAGGGCCGAACTAATCCCTTGCTCGATGGATTTCCATTCTTTGAGGGCATGTGATTGGCCCAAAAGAATACGAAGCAAAACGGACGAATCAATATAGGCCTTCACCGCTCACCCTGTCGCTCTTCTAAGAGCAACTCCACAATATCTTTTCGTATTCGAAGAGGAGGAGGTAAGGGAATCTGATGAAGTTTTGGGCTCTGAGGGAGAGGTTGCCGTATCTGTAAGAGCCCTGCTTGCGCGTCGTCAGTATAAGGGATCACACGGGCAATTGGAGTGTTCCGATCCAATATAATCAAGGTATGCCCTCGTTTGACTTGTCGAAGATGTTCACTGAGGTGACTTTTGAGGTCGGCGATTTTTACGGTATCCATGAACATATCATAGTCATAACTGGACATATTGCCAAGTGAAAGCTCTTCAAAATGGTGCATTCGCGTCCATCCTGGCCATTGTCTTCGGACGGGGGCAATTCAGGGGAGTCGGTTCTTGTGTGTTCAAAGATGGCTCTTCGACTTCGCTCAGGACAAGAACACGGGGATTTTCTTCTCTCAAGCGTCTTCGTCATGCCCGACATGGCCTATCGGGAATTTTCATCAATCCTCGGCCATCTTCAAAAATCTGTTCCTCGGAAACATCGTCCTGCCCGACATGTTCAATCAGGCATCCATCTGATCTTTCCCCTCTTGCCCACGAATTATGATCCTTCAGCTCGGCACCCCCAAACTTTTTTCTTGAATCGGCGGGGAGAGAGTGAACGGGAACGAATGGTGAAAGCGAGTTGCGTGGGGCGAGGTGGTCATGTGTCAATGCAAGGGTGACCCCATAACCCAAGATGATTAGCCTTCGAGCAATCGGCGGGACATTAGGGACTGCATATCTCGTCTACCGTCGGCGATCAGATAAATATAGACTCGCTTTCCAATCACACGATAGATGACCCGGTAGGGTTTAAAGAAAGTCTGGCGGTACTCGCGAATGCCAAGGACAAGCAACTCCTTCGGGTGAGTGCCGCGTTCGGGGAATGTTGCCAGGTTTTCGACAACTTCCAGCACGCGTGAGCACAGAGTCGGCGTTGGCCGGAGTTCTTCGAGATCGCGCTGTGCGTTTTCGGTCAAGAACCCCTGATAGCGCATCAGCCGGGCGCCTTCTTCTTCCGCAGCCGTTTGACCACATCGGGAACTGATGTGATCCGGCCTTCTTCAATCTGGCGGTTGCCCAAGGCGAGGATTTTTAAGAGCGCCAGTGTTTCCTGGGTTTCTTCGTAGGACGCCACGTCCTGAATCACAGCCTTGGCTTCACCGTTTTGAGTAATGAGCATCGGCCTGCGCTGCTCCGCGAGATGCCGCACAACCTCGGCTGCGTTGGCTTTCAAATAACTAATAGGTTTAACCTGAGTTGAGTACTTCATGATGGCTCCTTATCGTCAATGGTCGACCAACAGTCATATAGATATTTTATGTCTTTGGCAACGTGTTGAGACACCGATTCTCAGTATTTACAAAAGTTGACCCCATTGCCAGGGACGCATTGAGATATGGTGCGCGTGCCGATTACAGTCTCTCGCGTAACATCCGGCGTAAGGATACAGGCGTTTCAATTCTCGCCACCTTCAAAAATCTGTTCCGCAGAAACATCGTCATGCCCGACAGGTTCAATCGGGCATCCTTCTTTTCTTTATCCATCTTGTTTTCAAATTTCCAACCTTCAGACAGTCGCACCAAAACTGACCGGGGATTCGGCAAATTGCAAGGTTTAAGGCCGTCCAATTGAAATGTGAGTCAACAGTCCTGCTCAAGGACAGAAGGTAAGGCCGCGTTTGGAGTTGACCCGAAAGCCGACCGACAGAATGACGTCGAGGTTGAAGTACTCTATTTCCCGCTCGACTTCGCGGTCCCCCTCCCGCTGAACTGTTGCATTTTTTGCAACAGCTGCCTCTCGCTCCAGTTCTCCTGTGGCGAACAGTGGGGCGAGGGTGGGTTATGGGTGAGCACCAGTTGCACGAAGGCCAGCCGGACATTGTCCATGGAGCCCGCGCCGAGGGTGCCCGCAGCCGCGCGCAAACCACCCAGTGGCTTGCTGCGATTGCTCAGTTCCGTGAGCAGATCAGTGATTTCCGCCGGCAGTTTCACGAGCGAACGGGCGGTGGCGCCGTCGGCTAAAGTGATAATCCTCCCAGAGATAGCGCAGCACTTTGACGAGATGGGATTTGCCGCTGCCGAAGAAGCCGCTGACCCAGACGGCCTTCTGCTCCTCCCGCCCCAGGCCATCGAGGTAGGCCTTGAGAATCCGCTCCAGTCCGCGGGCGTATTCGCCATCGCAGACAAAGGTCTCCAGCTCGAAGCGGAGCGTCTTGATCTGGCGCTCGTCGTGGCCAATTTCGGAGACCTTCGAGACGCCGTTGTTGAGCAACTCAAGGGTTGTGGGATCGCGGAAGTAGAGTTCGCGGTTGGTCATGGGTTGATGAAGCTTTCGGTTGAGGTGATGGGAACGGCCATGTAGTTGAAGCCGTCGCGCGCATCCATGAAGCGATAGACGTTGCCGGCGTATTCGCCCGGAAAGAAGACGAGCAAGCGTCCGCGGACGCTGTCTTCGACGCGGTCAATCAGGCTGGAGACCCGCATGAAGTCGAACAGTGAAGCAAGGCCCGTGACGGCCACGACGCTGGCGGCATCGGCGTCTTCGCGGGAGCAGGCCTGATCGCACCAGCTCAGCGGCCGAGATCTTCGAGTTCACTTCCGGCGCGTGAAATGCTGCGGGTTCTCGAAAGATCGACTCCCGGTATTCGTGGGCCGCAGATAACTCCGGGAGCAAGCCGCGTGAGGTCAACGGTGATCCATCCGTGGTTTGCCTCAAGAGTGAGAGCTTCAAACTGCGGGAGGCGTGCCCGCACCCGCCGTTCTTCAGCCGGCGGATAGACCGCGAACCAGACGCGCTGCTTGCCGGACATGTTGGCCGACCAAGGCAGGCGCACTTGGCGGGAGTAGTTAGAAAGAAGACGGTCAATAGCACTCATGATGGTCGACCCTTGAAATTCAGCGAGCAGTGGAAAACTTAATTCAACGACCTCACCCACCGCACGCAGGTTGAGCAGCCCGGCCCGATGGGCCTCAAAGCCCATGGCCCTGGCTCGGTCGGAGTTCAGATCGAGGAGGCGGCACCAAGGATTGGAAAAGACCGCTGCGCCGTGATAGCCGGCGATATCCCCAAGGAAAAAGGCCATGGTGACGGCCACGACTGTGGGCTTGATCCGCTGGCGGATCTTCTTCGCACGACCGGCGAGGTGCCCGGATTGGGTCCACGAGGAAGCGGCATTCCGTGCGATCTTGTTCCGGTTCAGTTCCGAATACTGATTTGGAAACGCGGCTTCCAACGCCTGCGCCAGGCTGGCCGTTTCAACCCGTTCGCCCTCTGATGCGTCCATGACGGGCTGGGTCGTGGCTCGCAAAAGCGGATCGCGTGCCCAGGCCACCTGCACTGCCAGCAGCGGCAGGCTCGCGGCGTCCATCGGCATGGAGCTTTCGCAGGAGTCCAAAAATGGGCGTGGCTTCATCGAGCGCATACAGCTCACGCAAGTGGCGCAGCGATTTCTGCCGGGTGCTGTCCGTGGCTTTGCCGAGGACATTTAATGTCAAAATTGCCGAGCGATAGGTATCTGGTGGCGACCCTGAGGGTACCGCGTCAAGGATCTGCTTCAATTCAGCCAACATGATGGTTCGGCTGATATGGGACCCACCGGGGGTGAACTTAAAGCCAGCCTGAGCTAGAGCCTCGGTCTGTTCTTTAGTCCAAAGAGTTTCCATCTGATTCCGCTTGACGGGTAAATCAGTTGTGGTGAGACAACAAGCTTGAGGAGCCTACCCCCTTCCCTTCTTCTTAGTCTTGCGCCATGCTACCCAACTCATTGAATAATGTACAGAATTTTTGTTCATGAAATTTTGTTGGAGGGGTGGGGTGTGGGTTTGAGAGATGCCGGGTTTCGGCCCGGCAGCCGAGATCCCTTCGACCGGGCCAGGACAGGCCCGGTTGCTCAGGACAGGCTTTTCTTTCGGGAAAAGGACCCAAAACCATTTCCACCCAGGTCAGCCACATTGAATCGTGCTGACGCAGGCCCACGGAGGGCGGACCAACTCGCAGGGCTCAGACAAGGTCCGCCTGTTGTTTTGAGCGTCAGCCCGGTTGGCCGACCTGTAGGTGGTGGGCAGGTGGAACCTCTGATCTTGCTGAGGGAGTGCTGGACGGGAGCAGGTGGATACTCGATAATGAATGCCGGAAAATGACGGAAGAGGGGCTGCCCCTGCCTTTCATACTCAACCAGCTTTGGCTGTACGTGTAACTTCACTCGCGTTTTTTTCGGGTAGACTTCACGATACTGAAAAAATTTTCTATGTTTGGGTTTCCTTTGCGGAGCCAACATCC
>CAWAXJ010000041.1:0-17649 GCA_963785905.1 uncultured Nitrospirales bacterium | reverse complement strand
TTTTGCTCACCACTGACAACACGTATTGCTCTTATTCAGGCCTTAGTTAAGAGGTCCGAAAAAGTCCTCCTTATAAAATTGGGCGAAGTTTTCTAAACTCGTTAGGGACAAGAAAGGGAAAATTTCTTTCCCTTATTGTGTCTCAGCGTAAACCGAGGAGGCTGTCCGATTGGCCAAGGAATCAAACCGAGAGTTTGTAGCCAGGATTTGATTGGGTTACCACGAAATTCTGGACATGTGGTCCAAAATGTTGTCGTCAGAGGAAACGTATGCCAATTTCCTCCTACATTAACCTCAAAATCTTTCCAGGATTTATTAATATTGATGTGCATTGGCTCTGCCCACTCGAATGCCATAAAAAACACTGCTATTGAACGCAAATATTAAATTCACAATGGAGTTGGAAATTATGGAGATCAAAGACATTGTCTTCATAATGTTAAAATTTGACTTCAATTTGGTCGAAATTACGCACTCTTCTTACGTAAATTGATATTTATTTTGCCGCATTCGCATCTAAAGCAGTCCTCCGTTTCGCGGTCTGGGGATATCCTAAGGTACTCACCGCATTCAGGATCTGAACAAGTGAATGCGCTAAGAAGTTCTCGAAATGCTTTTGGAACGGGTTCAAAGTCTCCCTTCCCCAAATTATTCCACGAGTTGAAATGAATGGCGGCGTTTACTTGCCACTGTTCGACTTGTGAAGTCTCAGCTGCATTTAAAAATCTAGATTCTTGTGTGGTTAATTGAATTAGGCTTTCTTTCTGATTGTACGAATTTGCCGCTTCTTTCGCTTTGCCATAAAGTCTTCGCATTTGGTTGATAGCTGCTGGTAATAGCTCGCCAAGCTGATATTGAGCATCACCACGAAATTCGACTGGCGCCCGTAACCGATGACATAACTCCCATGAAGTGTACTCAAGGTAATGCCGGAGAAGGGCAGAAGCAGCGCGAACATCATTTATTTGCAAATACTCATCAATTTCTTCCCAAACATCCCGATCATCCCATTGAGTCGGGCCATGGTCGACACTCCAATTCCTAAACTGTACTACGGAACGCCCAGTTGTAAGGCCTTTAGTCCTCATGTGGCGTAACCAGATCGGGTCATGCGTGGTCATTATAAACTGTGTGTTAGGAAAATAGTTTTTCAGAAGAGTACATACCTCCCTACGGTGGCCTGCATCCACCGACATAAGGACGTCGTCAAGCACCGCGAAGGTAAATTTGTCCCCTTGGAGGTGCTTCATTAGTGCGAGATATAGGCACAGGCCCATTCCATCCTGATGCCCCTCGCTGTGATACGCACCAGGCGGAAAGAAGCCCCGACCATAGAAATCTACATTGAATCCTAGCTTTCCCATAGAGGGGATGAGTTGAGCCTTGAACATGTCTTCATCATCTCGATTAACGAAACCATAGAAGGAAGCAAATTCATTTTCCACAGCTCCGTAAATTTCTGTGAGTACGTTATCACTGGTAGCAACGTAGATTTCATAAATATTCCGTGCTTTCTCCGCTTGCTCCACTGCAACCTTTTCCTCACGTTCAACATTTCTCAAAACCTCATATCGCTCTTGTCCGAGCGTCATGTCGTCTCGTGCTGCGTCTTCCCTTGTTGGTTCTGGCAGGTCCTTTACTAATCCCTCAAGTTTGGCTACTTCATCGAGAACGGGTTGAGGTATAATACGAAATGTCCTTGAGAGCGGTAATAGTTTCGAGTATAGAAGAAATTACATTTAGCCGTTTGATCCAGGTTTGGCATGTCGGCAAATAATTTCGGATTTCTTGGCAAACCACGGGTGGATTCGCAAGTTCGAAATATTTAATTAAGGATTCGATTCTCGACTTAACTTTTTGGACCTTTACTACCAAAGGCACAGCTTTCGTTTGTGCAACAGCGAGTTATGTGCGAAAAATTTTTCAAGTGTTCGATCTTTTTCTGAACATGTACCTTGAGTTCATCAAGATCCCAGGGGGTGTCACAAAATGGACAGAGAGCATCCTTTGGTGATCGATCCATTCCGGTTTGATAGAAGCTCGCCCGTTGCAAACTTTCTATAGTGTTGGGGTTATTAGCGAGAAGTTGCAGGTCCTCTCTTACTTCCCCTATGCAAATGGTAGTTTGTTCCCCAGTGATCTCAATGATTGCTTCACGTGTTGAAAGGATGTCCGACAAGGCTTGGGTTACCTTAGGAATAGTTTGGGATGGCTTCGGCCCCAGGGTGGACATTCCATCTTTGAAATTGGTTGTATCCCTCAGTTCTGTAAGTGCAGGAAGATGGAGAACCTTACGCTTAGCATTTACCGCTAGAAGCATCTGCTCCTATCGTTCTGTTATATCCAGCGCCCGTAATAGATTGTCGCGAGATTGATTTACTTTTTCTTGTAAGGATGGGCAGTTGTTTCTCACAATTATTCGCGATCTTCTGCAAAGCTGTCGTAACCTTTTCCACTTGATTCAGTTGGAGCAGTGCCTCGACCTCCCTGGCACGGTTCCCCGGGGTAGCAAGGACATACCGAATTAACTCCCGGCGCGAAAGAACAATTTCGGGATGAATCTCTACCTCGCTGAGTGCTTTTAAAATTTCCGGATCACTGGGGGTAACCTTTAGGTTATTAGGTTTCTTGAGGTTTCGCTCAATGGTGGCTGATTTCTTAAGTTTAGGAAGCGAAATTTTAAGAAGAACCCTTGCCTTTTCTGGAGCTCCCCGCATATCCACGTGTGGTCCGTGCAATTTTAGAGAAACTTCACCGCTTCCCTCCCCTGATAGACGAGATACATTTCCAGTCAAACCGAATTCCAAGGCATCGATTACCCCACTTTTACCTGTACCATTTGGTCCACAAATGCCGAAACTTTTGCCCTTAAAATCCAATGTCAGGTTGCGTATGCCTCGGAATTCCTTGATCGTGATAGATTCGATTTGAATCATTTCGATGGCTCCTCACCAAAAACAGCCTTTTTCAGTGCTGGCTCGGTGAACGTCTTGTCTTCGAGTAACACCTTCCGAAGTCGGGTGGTTATTTCGTCGGATTCACCTTCATCCTTAAGCGCCTGAAGAAATTGCTCAAATACCTGTGTAGGAACGTTAAGGTTTTTTCCTGTTGGAGGTATTGTTGTCATTTACCTACTCTCAAATATTTACATTGATGCTACCCAAGGATTCCCAAAAAGTACATATGAAAATTGATAATGCCCGGAAGAGAGCTGCCCCTTTAATCCCGGTGGGATGACTATTTGCCCTCGAAATTTCGTGGATGCGAAAACGACGCATTTCAACTAGAGTTAAGATTGATTCACTATGGCGAGAAAGACAGATTCCTGCCAGAGACAAATAGGATTGACGGAGGAGATTTTTATTGGTTATCGGTGTTTTGAAGAAACTGTTTTGCTTCCTGCAACTCCGGGAGATCGGAGTCGGCCTGATTCCAGATGTTCAGAAATGTGGCATAGGCTTGACGAGTAGCCTGGATATGTCCCAATTGAGCGGCCGCTCGCGCCAGACCCAGGACCGACCGTGCCCGATTGGGATGCCATAAGAGTGCCCGCTCGAATTGATGTTGCGCCTCTTGCGGGCGGTCCAGGAACAACAGGATTTCGCCATAAAGTTCATGGGTGGGCTTTATGAGATCCGGCGGACCGGAAGGAGGCGGGAGGGATTCCTCTAACGCGGTGGCCTGATCAAGCAGATTGGATGACCTGGGCATGATCTCCGTTAATAAAATGTTTCAACGCCGCAAGTTGCAAATTCCAGATTTGTGAGGTGGTCGATTCAACGGGTTCCGTGGAAGGCTCAGGGACTGGCGGGGCAAAGCCCGGATGTCCTTGTAGAACGATGCCTTGATTTCTTATTTTGGCCATGCTCCCCGCAAATTCCCGAACGTAGACGGCTTTCGTAGGCGACTCGTCCCCAAAGCGAAAGTCTTTGACCTCCCAAGGCTGCCGGGCCTGACCCCATCGTTCCGTTTCTACAATAAAGGCGGCTACCATCTGATCATAATTCCGGCTGACTGTTCGGTCATAGCCAAGGACTTGTGTGTGTTCTCCAGATGAGGATTGCGCCATATCCTGTTGTTTATCCAATATCAGGGCTGCTGCAGCGTTGTACCGGCCTTGCTGGAGATAGGCATACTGCAACCAATAGAGGCTATGGTAATCCTGCAGCGATAACGGTAGCTGCTTATCTCTGACCCAAGCCTGTGAACTTTCCCATCCGGCTTTGTTGGAGGCTGCGGCTTCTTTCCACATGCCCAGTTGGACAAAAATATGAGCGGGCATATGTTGCGCATGATGGGCTTCCGGGGCGATCTTGGCATACCGGCGGGCTTGCGGCAAGGCCAGGATGGCGTGGATCGGATCATCAAAGGCATGGATCGTATAATGTGCCGCGCACGGGTGATTAGGATTCACTCCATACACGCCTAAGGTGAGGGCACCGGCCTGTACACGATACTTCTCTTGAATGTCCGGCTTTGCATCAAAATTAGTGGCCAGCCCGAGCAGGGACAGGGCATAAAAACAGGTGGCTTCCAGATCTTCCGGATATTCTCTGGCGAGTTGCTCCATTTCGGCTGCATAGGCTTGATCGCGGGCGAGTTTGTCTCCCTCACCGAATAACGTCCGGACAGCTTGGAGATACCGTTGTTCTCTGACTGTTGTCGAGGCATCGCCTAAAATCTTTTGAAGAGCGGAACGGGCCGCGTCAATATTTTCTTCCTGCCAGATCGGATGATGATGGGCCATCGCCTCTCCCCAGTATCCCATCACAAAATTCGGATCGATGGTGGTGGCTCGCCGAAATGCCTCGATGGCTTCCTCATACCAGAACGAATGCAGAGCAGCGACTCCGCGTAGAAAATGGGGACGTGCCTTTGCGGATCCTGATGAGGGGAATTCAATGGTTCCCAATTGCCCCAATGAAGCGGGCTGCTTTGATGTTCGGGAAGCCTCATCTGTGTCGCCAAGGCTCACATGCGGGATACCTGCCACGAACATCGCCATGAAAATGATGGAAAGGCAGGATCGTCTCCGCGCGTATGACGGCGAATGTGATTTCATGAACATGCCGACTCCTTGTTAAATCCGATTGGCAGTGCTCTTATACAATGATGTTCCCACGTTTTCATTTTTCCACGCAAGGCATTGGTCAATGCTTGAGTGTCACCAAATAGTTAGGGAGTGTTGAGTAGTGACCGATCAATGATACGCACCTGTCCAGAAGACCATGTCCTGCTCAGGGAAACGAAGGATCTCGTTAGCCCCTGACGGCTCCACCTGGGCACAGATCCTTCGCCGTGAGGCTCAGGATGAGACTTTATGAAGGCATCATCAGAGCGCTCACATATTTGTCCAATGTCGGGGAGCGTATCTAGGGGATCTTGGCGCGGGCGATGGTGTTGGCATCCGTGCCGAACCAAATGGTTTGCGTTGGGTGGTGGTAGACCATATGGCGGACCGTTCCACCCCCGCTTGGGATATCGGTGAGACTGATGACTGTTCGTTTCCGTGTATCGAATCCGACGAGGCGATTGGGGTGCGAGCCGCTTTCCACAAACCACACTCGATCCTGGTCATCGACGGTCATGCCGTATGGTTTGGCATCGGTTCCTCCGGGCACGGGCCATTCCTGAATGTGGCCTGCTTTGGGGTTGTAGGATCCAAGATAACCTTCAGCATAATCCACATACCAAATGACGCCGTCCGAGGTAACAGCCAGTCTTCGTGGGCGTGCCTCGCTCCGTGAGAGAGGAATTTCTCTCACGGTTTTCGTATCCGGATCGATCGTCCCCAGCTTGTTGGTTCCGAATTCGGTAAACCATGGAGAATGGATCCCGTCCATGACAATGCCATAGGGACGGGCATGTGGGGTTGGTAGCGGGATGAGCTGAATCTGCCCGGTATTCATATCGAGGTGCCCCACGAAATTGCCTTGTTGCACGGTAAACCAGATTTCCCGGTTCCTACCAAAAACCAGGGTATGCGGGTCAGTGGCGTTCGGAGCGGGCATGGGGTATTTGATGATGTTCCCGGTGACCGGATCAAGTTTGCCGATGTGACCCGCACGGTTTCCGGCGTACCAGACCTGCCCTTCGTTGTCGACGATCAGATTGTGCGGACCGGTGCCGGGATCTAGTTTGAATTGGTGAAACTGCCCGACTTCAGGGTCAAGCACGGCGAGATAATCTCCCCCCTGTCCGACGAACCACACGCGTTGCTGCTGATCCACATACGGATCACGCGGCCTAGACTGATCCCAGGGCACCTGCCATTCTTTGATGTCAACAGGTTTGAGGGCTGGGGCGGCTATGGCTTTGGCGGGATGATTCGTGCAAACGGGAAGAGCGAGCAAAATGAGCAGACCGATTGTGTCGATGGTTGTCATATGTAAACGATGCATGGTGACTCTCCTCTATGGATCAACAGGAATGACGCATTCCACATCCTCTACTCTGTATGTTGGCATGACTGGAAATATTAGACAATACACGAAAGGCGGGTACAAGCAGATGTTGAGACGAAGGGATACCCGTTGGATTTCTGCCTCTGCGGAAATCGGTAGAGGAGATTCACCGACTGCAGGAAAAAGTGTGGAGGTCAGGGCAGTTGCGAGAGGGAATTGGTTATTCTTGGATGCCAAGTCTCGTCGCGGCTTTTTGCAGAGGCCCATCAACTGTCCATAATCTGCAACCCGTAAGCTTAGCTGCCGCCAACAGACTGACATCCACCCAGCCCAGTCCTTTTCCAAAATGCTTTTGAGACTCAAGCAGGAGAAGCACTTCGTGGTGTTCAGGTATCCGAACCTCAGGAAGTGTCTGAAGCAGCGTCAAGATTTCTAAACGATTTTTTAACATGCCGCACGCCAGCTCTCCAATGACATACGGATGGGTGAGGATCAAGCCTTCCTGGAGCAGGGATATTAAGGGGGAGCCACCAACTCTGAAATGGTTGACCCAGACAGATGTGTCGACCAACGTCATGGTTTCGAGATCGACCGGCGTCGGGGGGGCAATTGAAGTTGTTTTTCGGATCCCCCTAATTGAGCAAGGCGACGGGCGGCCTCCTGGGAAATGAGTGCCTCCAGTCCCAACCGAACTAAGGAAGTTTTTTCTTCAATCCCCGTCAACTTTGCGGCTTTTTCCAGAAGATGGTCATCGATGTTTAAGGTCGTTTTCATATGCATGAATATGTACTATTTATACATATCAGTCAATCCCTTTTGGGGACTTAAACCTTTTAAGGACGTAGCAGATTTCCACCGCTATTGGTTGGCTTTCCTTTAGGAAATGCAGTGCTGTCAACAAGGCGAGGCAATGACAAACCATAGGAAATAGGAAGACGGATGGACGCCCGCTTACTCATGGCGGGTATGACGGACGAGGGGAGATCGGCTTGAGAAGTTAGGCGGGGAGAACGGTTGTCTGGTCTTTGAAGAACCATTTCTTTTTTAGCCAGAAGGCGACATTCACAAGAGCCAGCAAGACCGGCACTTCGACTAAGGGTCCGATCACGGTGGCAAAGGCGACGGACGATCCCAGGCCGAATGCGGCGATGGCCACGGCGATGGCCAGCTCAAAATTGTTGCTGGCTGCCGTGAAGGACGTGGCTGTGGTTTTTCCATAATCCGCCCCGACGAGTTTGCCCATGGCAAAGCTGACGAGAAACATGCTGACGAAGTAGAGCATGAGCGGCAGGGCAATACGAAGCACATCTCCCGGCAGACTGAGAACCATGCCGCCTTTTAACGTGAACATGGCAAAAATCGTGAACAGAAGCGCCATCAACGTGAGGGGAGCAATCTTCGGGAGAAACCGCTTTTCATACCACTCGCGGCCCTTTTGCTTCATCCCTATCCAGCGTGAGAAATATCCACCCACAAAGGGGATGCCGAGATAGATGAAGACACTTTCGGCAATCGTGCGAAAGCTGACGTCGACAATCTGCCCGGCCAGTCCCAACAGAGGCGGCAGGACTTGTAAAAAGAACCAGGCATATCCAGTGAAGAAGATCAATTGAAAGAGACTGTTGAAAGCCACCAGCGCGGCCGCATATTGGTTGTCGCCATCGGCGAGCTGATTCCAGACCAACACCATGGCAATACATCGCGCCAGCCCGATGAGGATAAGCCCCGTCATATATTCCGGCGTATCGCGGAGGAACGTCACGGCTAGGCCAAACATGAGCAAGGGGCCGATAAGCCAATTTTGAACGAGTGACAGGAGGAGAATTTTCCAATCGCGAAAGATGAGCGGCAACTCTTCATATTTCACACGAGCCAGCGGGGGATACATCATAAGCATGAGACCGATGGCGATGGGGATGTTGGTCGTCCCCAGAGAGAGGCTGTTCACAAATGCCGGGGCCCCGGTGAAGACCGAGCCAATCGTGACGCCAGCCGCCATGGCCAGAACGATCCACGCCGTGAGGTAACGGTCCAAAAACGACAAGCGACGTGGGGCGCAGACACTCATGTGAGCAACGCCTCAATTCTTTCCTTGAGCAGGAAAAACGTTTGCTCAAAGGCCGCGTTGATCTCGTCTTCCGTGCCTGTGACCCTGCCCGGATCGGGAATACTCCAATGCAGTTTTCGAGGTTGGCCGGGAAAAATGGGGCATGTTTCAGCGGCGGCTTGATCGCAAACGGTAATAACCATATCGAATGTGTGTGTGGTCATTTCATCCCAGGATTTGCTGCGTGGCTGTCCGGGATCGACTCCATGCCGTTGTAAGGTGGCGATGGAGCCGGGGTGCACGTATCCGGCCGGATGGCTTCCTGCACTCCAGGCTTGAAACCGTCCTTGTCCCAAATGGTTGATGAGGGCCTCAGCCATGATGGAGCGACACGAATTCCCAGTGCAGAGGACCAGGACCCTCATGAGATCGGAACTCATCAGGAACAGCAGCTCACTTTTTCTTCTGATGAGTCACAACTTCCAGGCTGGGCCATCGTTGATGGCGCGCAGCACGCCCCCTCGGCAGCCTCGGACGAGCCGGAGAATACTTCCGCGTCCTCCATGGTGCGGTAGGCTTCCCATGGCACTCCGGCAGGATCCAGAACCCAGGATTTATCCGATTTGGCATAACAGCAAAGGGTTTCGCCTTCTTCCCCCACCGGGAGCTCCCCGACTTTGAGCCGTTGCCGGATGTCCGCCAATTCCTGCTCCTCCTCCACTTGAATGCCCAGATGATCCACGCCTTTCGTGGACACTCGCGTGGAAATGGCCAAATTCACCCGGGGATCTTCGAGCATCCATTTGGCATAGTCCGGTTTGCGTTTGACCGGTTCCTCCCCGAACAGCCTGCTGTAAAACTCGATGGCTTCTTCCAACCGTTCGACTCCGATATGAATATGAAGACGTTTCATGAATGTTCCTCCTTGTGAGCGGGTTAACAACAATTTGAAAGTTCGATGATGCTGCAATGCTTTTTTTTATTATCCCGGATACTGGCCATATCCTCGCGACAGCAGTCCTTCACCATGTACCGGATCAGGTTGTTGAAAAATTCAAAGTTGGCGCTGTAAATAATTGATCGGCCTTTCCGCCTGGAGAGGACCAGCCCGGCGTTGCTCATGTGTGAGAGGTGGAAGGATAAGGTGTTATGAGGAATGGACAGGGTCTCGCTTAAGGCTCCGGCGGGCGACCCTTCCGGGCCATATTCCACCAACAGACGAAAGACGCGCAATCGCGTTTCTTGTGAAAGGGCATCAAAAGCCAAAAGAGCGTTCTTAATTTCCATATGTCCAGAATAATGGACATATTAGAAAAAAGCAAGTCCCTTTTCAGTTTATCCTTCTCTCTTTGCGTAAGTCAGTTGAGAAAATCGGAAAGGAGGGAGCATGAGGCAGTTTCTGAATGGCTCTGAGAAAAGCCTGGTGATCATCCAATCGACCAGGATCGTCTATTGGAGAATCTTTCCAGGAATTTACTAAAATACGACAAACGAGCCGATATCACGAAGTCCCACGTGTTCTCAGGTCAACCAGCACAGCGCGAATCTCCAGGTATCTAACACGGTTGAGACTGACTTCCGTGCACACACCCATCAAGCCATTCCACCAGTTCGTTCAGCAACCGCCTCACCGCTCCCTGCGCTGCCAACACGCCTCCATAGGCATCCTCGCTGGGAGCATCTTCAAAAATTTCAAAACTCCGCGTCCCTCTGACACCGGGCTCGCGAATGGTCGTTAATTGCGCGCGAAGGACCAACCGCATACGGCTCGGTTCCTGGAGAAACTCCTGCGCCAACGCCACCTGACCGATATCCAAACGGAAGTCGTTCCGCACCGGTGTCGGCATTTGAACCACCGACCGCCAGAGTCCGCTGCTCTCCAATCTTTGCACGATCAGTGGCGCCAGCATCCTGGCCGGAGACTCCACCCACCGGCTGGTGGCATAGGTGTTCAGCTCATACGGAATCCGGACATAGACCATGCGCGGAGATTCGAAACCGGGCGCCGATTCCGGCACTGTCACCATCAGATCAGGCAATTCCGTAGAATGAGAAGGGCCCGACTCCTTCGTGGCAGTTCCCTCATCCATGCCCAGAGCATAGGTGCGAATGGGGTCTTGCGCGCCTCTCATCAGTACGCAGGCCGACAGGAGGGCCGGAAACATCAGCATCAGGCTGAGGGATAGGCCTCTCATTATTCGACTACTCACCAGGGCCTCTTCGTTGCGCCGGTCGACCATAGATCAGGGAATCGGGTTCCCGCTCAATTTGCTGCGCCATTCGCTGCAGAGTGGAAGTGAGCTGTCGCAGTTCAGTGACCAATTGCCCGGTTTCTCCCAATGTTTCGCGCGTGAATTGTTGGATGTCGGGACGGCTTTCCTGGACGATCGCTTCCGCAGCCTTTCCCGTTTGGGCCAATTCTTCGGTCACCTTCTGCACAGCCGTAGCACTCTTTCGAATGCGCTCCAATAGATCCGGCAGATCCTGGTTCACACGGGACGTCACCATGGCCAGATTGTTCATCGCTTCGGAGGCCGTATCAAGCCCTTGGTGAATCGTCCGGCTTT
Organism: uncultured Nitrospirales bacterium; assembly: GCA_963785905.1. Classification (GTDB taxonomy): domain Bacteria; phylum Nitrospirota; class Nitrospiria; order Nitrospirales; family UBA8639; genus Nitrospira_E. Next base: position 6,631 of record CAWAXJ010000041.1, on the reverse strand, counting down.
GCCCGGCTAAGGCATGCGAAAGCTCCGACAGATCGGTAAGAATACCTTCTACCCGTTGCCGTGTGTCCCCAGTGATCAGCGCATTCGCATTTTCAGTGAACGCGTTTAAATTCGTTAAAAGGTTGGAGATTCCTTCATCGGACAACAACCGCGAGAGCGCCATATCCAATCGGTAAAAAAAGGACGGTTTCGTTTGTATGACCGGATATTCCTGACCGGTTTGGATCTCTAATAGCGGAGCCTCACGACTTCCACCTGCCAAATTCAGGACCGCCAACCCGGTTAATCCTTGAGTTTCCAGCGTGGCGACCGTATCGATCTTGATGGGTGTTCCCTGAAGAATATCGAGGGTCAGCCGCACCTCCTCCGTATTGTCCGGATTCAAGGCAATGTCCTTGACGCGCCCCACCGTGACTCCCCGATACTTCACCGTCGAATTGACGCTTAATCCGGACACCGATTGGCGCATGTAGGCATGATACTGGTCGTACACTCCGCGGTAATCCGATTTCCCCAACCACAATACCATTCCTACGGCGACCACACCGAGCACGACGATAAAAATTCCCACGAAGAGGTAATTGGCTCTAGGCTCCACGTCTCTTATCCATGTTGACGTTGTGCGGCTCTTCCCCGAGGGCCCTGAAAATATTCATGAATAGTGGGATCGGTCGACCGGGCCAGCTCTTCCATCGTGCCGATTCCAAGAATTGTGCCGTTTCCGAGCACGGCCACGCGATCCGCAATCCGCCAGAGTGAATCAAGATCGTGCGTGACCATGATGACCGTCAAGCCAAATACGGCCTTCAGATGAAGGACCAATTCATCAAATCCCGCCGCAATGATGGGATCCAAGACCGGCCGTCGGTTCATCCAAAAAGAGCAGTTCCGGATCCATGATAATGGCCCGTGCCAGCGCGGCGCGACGCCGCATGCCCCCACTCAGTTCATTCGGGAATTTGCCGGCACTATCCCCGGGCAACCCCACGGTGGCGATTTTCAATGCCACAAGGTCGCGAATGAGAGCCGGTGAAATATCCGTATGTTCTTTTAACGGCACCGCCACGTTTTCGGCGAGTGTCAGTGAACTGAATAACGCCCCCTGTTGAAACATCACCCCGAATCGCCGGTACACATCCTGAGTAGGATGTGCTCCCACCGTTGACATGTCTTGTCCAAAGAGGCGAATACGTCCTTCAGCCGGTGTCTGTAATCCGATAATTTCCCGCAGCAGGGTGGATTTCCCGGTGCCATTCCCACCCGCGATGGCAAAGATCTCCCCTTGTAGAATGGTTAAATTGATATCCTCATGAACCACTGAAGCGCCAAACCGGGTAGAGACGTGATGCACCTCAATAACGGGGTTTGCCGTGTGACCGATGTCCGTCGTCATCTCTTGTCCCCTAGATGTTCAACCAACTGAAAGCAATACTACACGCGGCATCAAACACAATGACGAGAAAAATACTTTGGACCACCCCAATGGTGGTCTTTCGTCCCACATCATCCACATTGCCGCGGATCTGAAATCCCTGATAGCATCCCACAATAGCAATAATGATGGCGAAAAACGGCGCCTTGCCCACCCCGATCAGGAAATGCCGCAGGGCTACCCATTCCTCAAAGCGCGTGAGAAATTCCGTCAAGCTGAGGTCGAGTTCATTAAAGGCCACCAGCGCTCCCCCGACGACACCCAGGATATCAGCATAGACCGTGAGTAAAGGAACCGCGATGACAAGCGCCAACACCCGAGGCAGGACCAGCAACTGGATCGGAGAGAGACCCAGAGTTTTGATGGCATCCAATTCCTCGGTGACCTTCATGGTGCCGATCTGTGCGGCATAGGCGGACCCGGATCGGCCTGCAATCAGAATGGCCACGATCAATGGGCCGATTTCTCTCAAAAACGAAATACCCACGAGATCGACCACAAAAATATTGGCTCCGAACTGCCGCAATTGTTCGGCACCTTGGTAGGCAATCACCACACCCATAAGGAATGCGAGCAATCCCGTAATCGGCAGGGCATGTATACCATCCAGCTCCAGACTATGAAACAATGCCTGCCAACGGATCAACGATGGCCGTCGAAGTGAACGGAAAACATGCACCGTGGTTTCTCCGACAAATTCCAGCGCATTCACCAGGGGGACCGTGTGTTGTGACATCCATGCATGAACGGTTGTTGGTGTTGGCACCTTCACCGGAGAGGTGGGATGGACGTGTTCCCATTGGCTTGCCACCAATTGAATCAGTTCATCAAATTCCGGACGTAATCCCCTCACGTCCACTCCCTGTCCGTTTGCGCGAAGGATGGCGAGCGTCCGGTACAACACCATGGCGCCACCGGTGTCCATGGCTCGAATATTCCCTACATCCCACACCAGCTCTTTCACGACAGGCCACTGAATCGCATTCAGTGCCGAATCAAGCCTCATCAGATGAGGTATCGTCCATGATCCTTCGCATTGAATGACGGAATCGTTCATGATGAGGATATGGGGCAGGGCGTTCTGAGACTTTCCACTCATAGGTCACCTAAGAAGATGCTATTATAAAACAACCCGAAGACTTTGGTTACCAAAGAAAAATAAGACTCCTCAACAGCGCGAAGGATCTAGCTCAGCCCACCCGATCAATCCTTGACAAAGTTTGTGCATTGTTCAAGAATCCTCTTCATCGTGGCCGACCTCTTTGTGTGGACGGGAGTTCCACGGTAACTAAACGAAAAATTTCCACAGAAGTACGATACCAATTTTTTTCACGCCCCTACTCGAAAGCGGTTCTGACATTCGAACCGTCCAGGAGTTGTTGGGACATCGCGAGGTCAAAACGACCATGATCTATACCCATGTGCTCAACCGTGGGCCGGCGGGTGTCCGCAGTCCGCTTGACGGGATGTGAACCCATCAAGGAAGGGTGTTATGCTGATCCGCATAAGAACCCGTCATAAATGGCCGATAGGGCGTAACTCATTGAAATGGCAACGATTATGTCGGTATTTTCAGAAAATACGATGGTGTGTTATACGGACAGAAATTGGCAGATCCGGCTCTTATGCGGATCCGCCTAAACATTGTTAGCCATAGTGATGGAGGACTTCGCTTGCAATTAGCGTCTGCGGTTTCCGCCATAACTGGCGTCTCGCGAGAGAAGGTGATGCTGCTGCGCCATTCCAACAGCACGGTGGATCTTTTCCTCGCTCACGGCGGGACGGTAGAGGAGTACACAGCCGTTCAACCAACCGGTTCGAAGTACGACTATCTCGATCCGACAAAAACTCCAGTTGAAGCGGTCGCTGTGATTGTCAATGACTGCGTCCATGGGGTATTTAAGGTGCACGGCGTCGAGAAGGAAGGCACAAACTTCTCGCTCACAAGCACTGCACACCGTCGATTCGACGAGGCCCGCGGAAAATCTGAACGGCCGGCGCGGCGCTTCAAGTTGGAGGCGTTTGCAACGCCGCTAATTGGCGCACCTGTCCAAGGCTGGGAGAAGCGGTCCCGAACCCCTGTACAACGCTCGGACGGAGGATTCTTTGCTGAGATCGTGGTAGAGGCTCATTTCCTCAAGCCAGAAGAGCACGAGATAAGAGCCCAACTGGAGCGTTCAGTCCGTTCAGCGCTGCGTGATAGTCCATCCGCGCGTCGCGCGCGGATGAGCAGTTCTCCCTCAATCCCAATCCGAATAGAAGTGGTAGCAACGGCATTCCTGCGCAATCCAGATGTCATTGCCGAGGTATTGCTGCGAGCGGCAGGCGTCTGCGAGTTGTGCGGCAATCCCGCTCCATTCAATCGGAGAAGTGATGAAACGCCTTACCTCGAAGTGCATCACCGTAAGACGCTGGCCAGCGGGGGAGAGGACACGGTTGAGAACGCTGTAGCGACATGTCCGAACTGCCATCGGCGTGAGCACTATGGCTATCTATACGTTCAGGCTTTAAGCGAAATAATCACGGGTCAGTGATAGAAATATGGAACTACCAAAGTTTAACGAAACATTCTTGCCGATATTAGATGTCCTGAAAGACGGCCAAATTGTAAAAGGTCGTGACTTATTGAGGTTAGTAGAAGAGCACTTTTACGCTGACTTGCCTGAAGAGCTTCTTCAGCAAACAACAAAAAGTGGAGATCGGTTAATTGAAAATCGTATCGCTTGGGGAAAGTCTTACCTTAAAAAAGGTGGTTTAGTTCATTACCCACAAAGAGGTTTCGTTCAGATAACAGAAAAAGGAAAGACCGCGAGAAGAGAAAGCGTTACCTTAGACAGCCTTCAGTCAAACGTAATTACTTTCTATGAGCCAGAGAAAATTTCGCCCGCCTCTATATCTGTAATAGAAAATAATGCAAGCCCTCAGGACTTAATAGATTCGGGATTTGAAACAATCGAAAGAGAGGTCAAAAACGAGCTTCTCGCAAAACTAAAGGAAGTAGACCCATACGCTTTCGAGAAAATCATACTGATTTTGCTAAAAAAAATGGGATATGGAGACTTCATAGAAACATCTAAATCAGGTGATGGCGGAATAGATGGATTTATTAACGAAGATCAGTTGGGGCTTGAGAAAATCTACATTCAAGCTAAACGCTATAACGAAAATAAAGTTAGAGAGACTGATATTAGAAATTTCATCGGCGCAATGAGTGGTGATACTCGCAAAGGTATATTTGTAACCACCTCATCGTTTGATGAAAAAGCCAAAAATAAAGCACGCGACGCGCATCATACAATTATTTTACTCGATGGTTCAAAGCTAGTAGATCTTATGCACAAGTATAGTGTCGGTGTCCAAACAAAAAATATTTATGAAGTAAAGGCGGTAGATAATGACTTCTTCGATTCAGAAGAAATATAGCCTAACAATCGCGTCTGAGACGGCTTATCAGCCGCCTGCGGCAGCCGAACGCGCTCGAATCGACGGGCCTCCAGCCCGCCACTCAGCCGCGGACTCTGTTAGTCAGGCATAGCCGGCTTTATGTATACTCAGAGGAAAGGGGGGAAACGATGATCCGAACGGTCGAAGCTGTGATTGATGAGCACGGTAATGTGCGGCTGCTAGAGCCCGTCCATCTTCCTGCAGCCCGGCGAGCACTTGTCACGATCTTGGAGGAACATCCAGTGGCCGGGGTACCCGAAAGTGCGCTGCTCAGCGAAGCGGCACTTGCCGAAGACTGGAACGGCCGGAAGAGGACAAAGCATGGTCGCACCTTCAGCAGGTGCAGTAGTTGTCGTTCGCTTTCCCTTTTCTGACTTGTCGCAGACCAAACTGCGTCCGGCTGTGGTGCTTGCTGATGCTGGCCGGGGCGACTGGGTTCTGTGCCAGGTGACAAGCAAGCCCTACGGCGACAGCCGGGCAATCAAGCTAGAGGACACCAGCGTTGCTGCGGGGTCGCTGCGAGTCGTGAGCTATGCCCGCCCCGGCAAACTCTTCACCGCTAATCGAGATCTCATCGTCTCGGAAGTTGCCACACTGAAGTCGCAATCGTTAAAGCAAGTCGTTGATGCCGTGGTGGACCTCCTCCGCGCTGGCAACTCGTCATGATGCGGACGGTCCGTTGCGCAGCCTGGGGGCTGGTCGGTCTTGCAATCATGCATCTTTCAAGTCGAGACCATCTGAGCTGGTCCGGCCGGGTCAGCTCCCATGTCTGCTTCCCTTGGGAAGGATGACTTATATCCAAAAATGGAGCCGGCGCCTTCTTGAATTCTTTCCCCAACAAGACTCGCCCCATTTACCGTTTGAAAAGTTCAGCAAACGTGATACAACCTTACTGCAGCACATTCTTTAATGACCTCAGTCGACATATTCCAAGAGAACATCGGCAAATGTTCTAACCATTCACAAATTTTTCCAATCATGAGGAGGTCCCCATGCCCAATTCGGTTCACCTTACCAAGTATTACAAAATGATGGTTCCCCATAAATCGGGACAAGGAATCAAGCTCCTGGAGCACCTACAACAGTCCCAGGTCAACCTGTTAGCCTTTCTGGCTTTTCCGAAAAAAAACGGGAAAGCCCAAGTCGACTGTGTGCCCGTCGACCCTGCCAAGTTTACGGCCGCCGCCAAAAAGGCCAAATGGAATATCAAAGGTCCCAAAGCCTGTTTTGTCATCGATGACAAGGATCAAATGGGCGCCTTTGTTCCCTATGCCGCGAAACTTGCGGAAGCGAAAATCAACATACGGGCAGCCGCGGCCGTGACAGGTGGCGCGGGACGCTGCGGGGCCATTTTGTGGGTCAACCAAAAGGATGTGAAAAAAGCTGCCAAAGCCCTCGGCGCTGAGTGATCATTATTGAAGTACCAGATACCCTTCCGGCGCTAGGCTGGTAGCCAGCATCACGGTGTTAATATCACGGTGCCCGGTCCAGCTATCGCTCTGCTGATTGTCCATCGCCAGCCAGAAGCGCTCGATGAGTTCGATCAACGGAAGAAATCGTGCAAGGCCTGACAGCCTGGCATGTAACTCGTGCTGGTTGGAGAAATTCTCCGCATGCTGTTCGAGGGTTCTCTGGATCCTTACAATGGCATGGAGGCCGATGGAGCCCTTGAATGCTTCCGCTGCCGATACAGAATCGTCTTGGCATGTTGTCTCAATCCATCCACCGCCCGGATATTGTTGGTGAATTGATCGG
>CAWAXJ010000040.1:0-18929 GCA_963785905.1 uncultured Nitrospirales bacterium | reverse complement strand
TTCTTAAATTGGGTGGAGTCGTGTTGGATTCGGAATGAGAGACGACCAGTTTCCGTAATTCCTCTAAGACCTCAGGCACCGATTCCGTTAGGAAAGTCTGTGTCCTTTCCGTCAGGGTCAGACCGTCCTGAGGCGAGGGGTTTATGTTTTCTCCTACATTATTTACGAGGTCTTGATTCGGATTGTCCCCATCTTTAAACAGTTGTCCAATCTCATGAATAGGGGGTATATCCGACAATTGGGAATGAGTCAGGGGCATGAGCATGACAAGAGCAAGAACAAGGATGAGAGCCGCCGCCAAGGGCGCCAATTTCCAGGGTGAGTGGGAGGGGCGACCAGTCAGATCGCTGATAACTTCTTTGGCAATGTTTGTTGTCACCAGGGATTGTTTGTACCCAAAGGCCGTGACCAAGGCGTTATCACAGAGATTATTCAGACGCCGGGGAATCCCCTTGGCTTCCTGAACAATTAACGCTAAGGCCGAGTTCGTGAAAATCTTTTTCCCTTCCCCTCCGGCCTTGTCCAAACGATGCCGAATATATTGAAAGCTTTCTGGCTTGGAGAGGGGCTGAATGATGGCTCGCACGGCAATGCGTTGCCGTAGCTGGCGTAATTCATAACGATCCAGAAGGCTATCTAATTCTGGTTGACCCAACAACACAATTTGAATGAGTTTGTCTTTTGGCGTTTCCAAATTTGACAAGATTCGAAGATGTTCTAAGGTTGCCACTGGCATATTTTGGGCTTCGTCAATCAAGAGAGCAACCGTTCTGCCTTTTCGATATTCTTCGATAAGGACCATATGCAGTTGTTCCACAACCTCTGCATCGTCCCCCGCTATTGGGTCGTGTCCCAATTCACGCACCAGGGTCTTGAGTAAAAGTGTAAATGACAGATTGGGGTTGAGGAGATAAATCGTATGCTGATTGGCCTGTTCAATTTGAGCGAGAAACGATCGGAGAATCGTGGTTTTTCCCAGGCCAACTTGCCCGGTAACGGCGATAAACCCTTTCTTTTCCTTTATTCCATAAATGATCGAGCCCAAGGCTTGTTTGTGGCCCGGGCTGAGATACAGAAATTCCGGGTCTGGGGTGGTATGAAATGGGCTGGTCTGTAAGCCGAAAAAATTAAAATACATCGCGATTCCTCATGCCCTTTTATTGGCAACACTGACCAAAATAGGAAGCTCTAAATCTCTGGCCAATTGTTCCGGCCTGGTATAGCTACCCCTCAAGTATTCAGATAAAAACGCGGCGCTAAACCCCGCAACCAATCCCACGATGAATCCCATCATGATATTGAGCATTTTCTTGGGCTTGACAGGGCGGAATAGGAAGAGATGCAGGTTGGATCACACTAATGTTTGCCATTTTCAGGTGATCCATTTCTTCAGATATTCGAGCTTCTTCAACTTTGTTCAAATACCGTTCATAGTTTTGACGGGCTGTGGTGACCCCCAGTTCCAGCGTTTCTAACTCCCGTTCGTATGTATCCAAATGGACCAGTTGAGTGGATAAGTCTGTCAGTTGTTGTTTGATGGTTTCCTGCTTTGCCAAAAGGGATTTCAATTGATTTTCAGCGCTCATGGCCTCCATAGCGATTTGCTGATACATAGGATTGGTTCCGGTAGTGATACGGTCCGAAAGGGCATTCTCCTGTTCTTGAATAAATTCTTCAATCAGTTGAATCTCCCCTCTCAATTCCACGGACCCAGCCGGCTGGATTCCGTATATTTTGTTAACAGTGCCTTCTCTTTCCGTCTATGTTCCAGGAGATCGCTTTTAGCCTTGTCAATGAGGTCATGTTCATCCGATACACTTGAAAGTGGAATTCGCTTTGGAATAATTTTTTCCTGACTTTTTAGTCCGATTAATTTGGTCCTCAGTCCTTCTGCCTCATGCTGTGCGGTTTTTAATATAATATCCATTTCATTTCGTTGTTCGAGCAGGAGTTGTCGTTCTTTAGCATGGGAAGAAAGTCCGTGAGTTTGTTTGAATTTCTCTAACTGAGAGTTTGATTCCTTTAGCTTGAGGCTCAGTAATCGTGGGCTTGTTTTTCCAAAAATGAGGCCTTGGGATCGCTAAATATTCGAAGATGGTGTTCTTTTAATTTTTCGACCAATGTATTCACAGCCAGAGCGGCAATCTCCGGTTTTTCGTGTTGAAATGATATTTCAATCACATTGGAATCTTTAACTTGCGTAATGGACAAATTCTCTTTTAATTTCAACACCGCATTTTGTAATGGGGTACTATCTCTGGGAGCTAATTCCATGAGTTCTGGGTACACCCGTTCAACGGTCAGCGTCTCTAAGACACGCTGAATGACTTCCCCGCTTGAGGCAATTTTGATCTCGGAATTGATCGTGGCTTCTCGATCAACCGTAATAGAGGGGTTTTCGGCTCCCACTTCGGGACGATAAATGTGCTCGCGGCCAATTTTGATAAGGAGACTTGAGTGTGCCTCATAGACCGGTGCCATAAGGAAGGTCCCGATAATCGTAGTGGCAACCGTCACAAGAAAAACCGTGAGAATGAGGTTCTTGTATTTAAAGAAGACGGTAAGAATATCCCGTAAGTTTACAAAAGAAGTGTTTTCTTCATTATTTCTGTGCATTGAATTTTCAGAGTTCATGACACCTTCCCCGAGCCTGACCAGTTACTCTCTCACCTATCAACGAGCCTGGAACTCTATTGAAGTAAGAACAACAGCCCCGCTTTCTCCAATCAATTTGCAACGCCATAGGACCATTTTGACGAACAGGAAGGCAGGTAGGTTCTTTTCATTATTAGAAGAGTTCAGAATTATAATTAATATCTCGTTCACCTGCTGGTTGAACACGATGTTCCTTCATATGCGCAGGCCAGGAGGGTCTTAATACAAATACCGGCGAACCAACTAAGGTAGGTCCTTCAATTATTTAGGCTGGGATTACAGCCTCCCTCTATCAGGATGATGAGAATAACCCCTAAGAACCTACTAGCCATTATTCAACAGTTACCGCATCTTTTATACGCAATAGCAGTGATACGTCAGAAACTTCCGCGAGAGTTTTTTTGGCGCTCCGGATTCAAAATCTGAAGGATGAACTCAATCCTCTCGAAAATGAGTTAAGCAAGATACTTGGGGAAATAAATGAAGGATCAATCCTTGCAAAATTTTTGGATACACCTCACTACTTTAGGATGAAATAAAATTGGAAATTTGGAAATGTTCGGGACAAAAGTATTAAGATAGGCTATGTTAGATTGAACAAAGGGGGATGAGTTTAAACTTATAATTTATGATTAAAAAGCAATTATAACCAAAAATATAAAGTATAGCTAGTGATTTTCTCCAAGCGTCCAACCTTCTCATACGCATAGCGTCTTTTCCTCTTCGACCGCGGACCGCTTCTCTTCCTTATCAATTTTAAAGAGCCTAGCATCCAGCCTGTGAGCGGTTTCTTCCAAAGAGCGGTGGGGGGTGGAATGGACCATGTCCTTCAGAGTCGCTGGACGGAGTTGATGCCTTTCATCGCCTCCAAAGCAGCCTTCGCTTTGAACTTTGCGCTACCGCGTGCCCGTCAGGCCGCCGCCAAACGACGCTGTCCTCTCGCCGCGATCCACGCAACAACATGAAAATCAAGAACCGCGATTGCGACCGGTGGGATACCCATCTCCGGGCTCCGTATGAACGGCTTTCCAAGCGGCCGAAGCGGGTGCGCTACCGATGGGTGGCGAAGAATCAGTTCGCGGCCTTCTTGCAGGTATTAGTGAGCAGGTTACGTGTTGAACACGGAAGGCCTGCCGGCAAGTCGGACTCTCTCTTCCTTTGTCGTTCCGGACATGGTTTATGGGGAATCCATCTTGAGATTGTCATTCTGAGTCCCTGGCGAAGAATCTGTGCCCGGGACGAACATTCGCACGACTCAGCCAGATCCTTCGTTTGACTCAGGATGACATGCAATCGGAAATCTCTCCCCTCCTCGGTCATGCCCGACATTTGTCATCGGGCCTCTATCTTTGCTTCTTCGTTTCGGATGGCTCCCCGCCACCAACCTGCGGGGATGACGGCTGTTGTGCGTTCGGCTTAGCCAACACGCTCAATGGTATCTAGCGCGGTTCGTCTACTGTATCTAGAATTTTACGCTCATCCAGTCCGGAGTTGGCTTCAGGATGTGCTTGTCTGTATCCCGCTCTAAGGTAACCACCTGGTTCACAATCATCTGATTTTTTCCCCTTACCGTCCGCTCTCTTTTGCTCTCTCCTTTAACCGGCCATTTCCTGACATTAAGACACTGCCCTGTCCGTTTGAAATACATTTTGACCGGAAAGAGCTATGTCCTATCCCTCAAATTGGGAATAGTGCCTTTTTGTTCTGTCTCTTTAACCTACCGGTTTCAAGGGTTGAGCCCTTGGTTCCCATTCAAATAACAACATGGCATCCACACCACAAGGAGGAGTTATGGCATCATCAGATCAAACGGCGGCTCTCCAATCATCAACCGCGGGTCTCCAAGACGAAGGATATCAAATGTATTTAGGACAGAAATGCCGATTGAGCGGCGTGTTGAGGGTCCAAGGTATGGCGCGAATCGATGGATTTGTCGAAGGGGAGATTTATGGGAGCGATTTGATCCAGGTTGGAAAAGATGGAAAAATCGAAGCGACGGTCAAAGCCAAAGATATTGTGGCTCAGGGGCCTCTTCGAGGGGACTTCGTCGTTCAACAGAAGTTGCAGTTACTCGCTCCGGCGACATTAGAAGGAAAAATTGATGCCCCGGTTTTTTTGTTGGAAGAAGGTGTGTTCGTCAATGGTATTTTAAAAATGGGAATTGTAGGCTCGGGTGTCTAGTTAGGAATACGTTTGATATTCAGAAGCTCAATCGAAATGCCTGCTAATGTATTGAAAAGAAATTGTTCCTGCTTCAGCAAAATACAAGTTCTCCGATATTCTTGAGGTTATCGAGACCCTTTGCGCAGCGCTCTGAGCTGCGCAGGGGCCATCCACCATTCTAAATGACCCCGCCCTACTTCAACATTTCCATCAAAGGAAATCAGGCAGGCCACCAGCTTTTTTGAGCGAGAGGCCTGAGGCGTCTTTCCAAAAATCATCAACGCGGCTGTTTGTCCAAGATGAGGTTCATGTCCGACGCACATGACCAAGGCATCCTTGGGGCAGCTTTGTAAAATAGGAAATAGCAGCATGGGGGATTGGTCATAGACCAGTTCAGGGCAAAGCTGAATCGGTGCCTTGATCTGGAGAATCTCCCTGGCAATATCGGCTGTTTGCCGGGTGCGGGTTAACGGGCTGCACAAGAGATGCGTGGGCTTCATTCCGATTCGCTTCAGTCCCGCCGCCGCCTGTTCAGTTTTGGTGATGCCTACTTTTGTGAGGGGGCGTTCTTCTTCGGAGCCATTCCATTCCTCAGGAGAAACGGCAATACCATGTCGAAATAAGAGGCAATGCATGTGTGTATCTCCTGTCTAGTTTGGTGTGTTTGAAAAATTCCGGTCGTCCTGTCCCCATCAAAAAGCAGCTAGATCACATCTAGAAGTAACAATAGTGATTCCGGCTCGTGATGATACCAACCAGAGATCCAAACTGCACGATCTAAAGAACCTGTATCTTTATAAAATGGAAAGTGCCGGATTGACTGTTACGTCCAGATAGGCTTTCTTCCGCCGTCACGCGTCACCTGTTCTTTCGTGTTTTCAACTGTCAACTCTTGTGAGTTGTGACCCTTCGGAAAACGAGATTTCCAGCTTCTTCGTCGATTCCACCTGCCTCTGGCATTTTGTCGGTATTCCTTTGAAGAGATCGAGTGGCAGGGTTGCCAGTAGCAAGTGCTTTAATTTTGCATTTTTAACTTGACAAATAGACGTTTTAAAATTACATTGCACAATATTTTTTTTGAAGAAAGAACAGTAATTTTCATGATGGCTTAATCGATCGGACAGAAGGGAAGTTGTCAGGTGATGGGAGCAAGGAACGAAAAGGTCGGAATCCTTGCGGGATTAGGGATGATGGTAGTGATTTCTTGTAATGTCGCGTTGGCCGAGGTGCCTCTGCCTGTATCACCATCGCCCCCTACCATAAAGAACGTTTCTGGGGGGTATGATTGGATCGCCAAGATGCATGAGATTGATGAGCGGGCTCATGCTCACCACGGAAAAGATTGGATCGAACCCGCCGACGCAGTCCTCAATCAACAGAAGGAAATTGAATGGGATCGCTATCTGAAGGAGTCGATGAATCTACCGGATTGGGTGGATCTGGGCATCGAAAACCGCACTCGGTTCGAATCGTTTGACCATCCCATTGCTACAAACACAATCGGCAGGACCGATCCTCAACTCGTTCTCCGGACCAGGCTGCGGTTTGGATTGGGTGGCAATGGTCCTGTCCGATTCCTCTTCGAGGGACAGGACTCACGGTCTTATGGGGATGATGGACTTGGAGATTTCAACAATACCACCTCGGTCAACGAATGGGACATTCTTCAGTTATTAGGGTCATTGACGGCGGAAAACCTTATGGGGAGCGGTTTGCGGTCGGACCTGCATTTCGGCCGCATGACCATGGACTTTGGCCGCCGCCGGTTCATCGCACGGAATGACTATCGAAATACCACGAATGCGTTCGATGGATTCCATTGGCAAATTTCGCAGGGGAAGGCCTGGCTATTCAGGGCATTTTTGACGGAACCGGTCATTCGTGATGACGTGAAACTCGACGAGCAGAATAAAAATTCACTGTTTTGGGGTACTCATGCCGAGAGCGCGCAGTTACCCTGGTTCAATTGGAATGTCTATTATTACGGCTTGAATGACCAGCAGCAAGCCAACGTGAATAGCCATCGCACCTACTCCACTTTTGGAGGGCGCTTTTTTAAAAATCCCAAGAAAAGCGAATTGGACTATGAACTTGAAAGTACCTACCAGACCGGCAAGCTAGGAAACGTGGATCATTTCGCGTTTTTTCAACACTTGGATGTGGGCTACACGTTTAATCTTCCCTGGTCCCCGAGATTCCTGTTGCATTACGACTATGCCAGCGGAGACAAAAATCCCAACGATAATGAAGACGAACGGTTCGATACCCTGTTCGGGGCCCGTCGATTCGAATATATGCCGACCGGGATTGTCGGCCCGTTTTTCCGGACCAACTTTCAGGGCGGTGGGTGGCGGATCATCGTAAACCCGTCCCAAGACGTTGTACTTCAACTCAAACAGCGATGGTGGTGGTTGGCGCAAAGCAAGGATAGCTTCGGAAGTTCGGGCTTGCGGGATCCCAGTGGAGATTCCGGAAAATATTTGGGGAATGACTTGGAATTTCGGGCGCAATGGCAAGTCAGCATGAATATGGACTTCGATGTCGGATATTGGCACTGGTTCAAGGGATCCTATTTTGACAGGCTTCCCGATTCCGCCAATCTTCCCCCTGGCGGAGATAAAGATACGGATTATTTCTATATCCAAATGAGAGTCAGACTTTAAAAAAGAGGGCAAGGTGAATGAAACGCCCAGTTGTGTTCGACCTCATTATTCATGATGTTCCTCCGGGGCACTCGTCCGAATAAAATTCGAATAATAAAGGAGGGGTTATGCGAATTTGATGCAACAGATGGAGCAAATGCCCGTTGTTGACCCCGCAGATCGAATCGGCTCATGGGGCAGGTGATCTGGATGCAAAAGGGATTACAGGGTTTGACGCTGAAACTTCGAGTCGGGAACACGTTGAAGCTGAAGGTGAGAAGCGACCCCCGGTCCATGGAAACCGCAGTGTTCACGTTGGGGCAATGGTTTATCGTCGATATTCCTCTGGAGTCCATGTATCTGGTGTCTCCGGAGGTCCCGCTTATCAAAAAACGGTGGACGCGATGGGAAGGGCGGATCGTGTTATCTGCTCGACCGGAGAACGATTTGTGTGTTTCCGGTCCGACGACCATCAAGGTGCTAGGCGAGCAGGTGACATTGCTCGCCAATCGAATTCTTGGGGGGAAGAGCGCACCCGCACACGTCGGGGATCGTGTCATCGTGATGATCGATCCACGGGCAATCCGCATTGTGTCGACCGGGGCATTGGCTAAACCCTCTCTCCCTGTTGTTTCGCAGCCCCCGGTTCCATCCGGAAAAGTCCGATTATACGGGGTAATCAAAACAACCAGGCCATCTAACACAGGGCTATTCGTGACGGTGCAAATCGGGCATGCCGTCGTGTCCGCCCATGTCACCGGAGCCAAAGCCACAACCGATTGTTGGCCCGTGGGAGGGCGCATAGCACTAACGATCGGGGAACATGACGCCTCGGTGCAAGCCTTGGCGATGCCCATGCCTCCTCAACCGTGCCTCTTGTCGTATTTGGCTGGAGAGGAAGAGTGCTCTCGAATGCCGATCTCGCGTCCCTCCCCTTTCTGAAAAATCCCTTACCAGCCTCATCGAGGTCGGATGATCATGAAGGAATGTGTCCCACTGAATCCGCGTTATCAAAGGGAAGGCGCCCTGAACTGCACCAGGCCCCCTTTTTCTGAGTTCCCGATCAAATGGACAGGACCCTGTAAATCTGGATTTTTCCGCAAGGCTCCTGGTGCCCTCAACCATGCATTTCGTTTTATTCACGTTTCATTCACAGGAGGTGCTTCTAATGATCAGTGCACAAAATCAAATTAAAGGTCGTATTACCAACATTCAAACCGGAGAGGCCATGTCTCTCGTGACGATTCAGGCCGGCGATCACACGATGGTGTCCGCTATCACCAACCATGGGGTGAAGGCGCTTGCCCTTAAAGCGAACGACACGGTTACGGCGGTGGTTAAATCCACGGAGGCCATGCTCATTAAGGATGGCGGTCCGCAGGTCAAAATCAGTGCCAGAAACCTTTTCAAGGGACAGGTCGCATCCATCGACAAAGGGGAAGCGATGGGGTTTGTCAAGGTCACGGCGGGTTCTGTGCATCTTGGCGCGGCCATTACCCGTCATGCCCTGGACGAGATGCAATTGGCGGTGGGAACTTCCGTGACCGTGGCGATTAAAGCGACGGAAGTCATGCTGATCAAGGAGTAGGTCGAGGCAGCGTTGAAAAAATAACGCGGCCGGGTCAGATTGGAAGCATGAAAGGTTATATGTATGAGGGTGAGCCATTGAATGGCTCACCCGTCATTGAAACACCGTGATCGATTGAATTGGTGTCAATACCGGCCATGGTTTAACCATCTCATATGTAGCTCAGAACGGGAGGTGCATGATGTTTGTGCGAGTCTATACTTTTGCCTTCATGGCTTTTTTTTATGGGTACTTATCCACAGCGACAGCCGAAGAAGTGCGGGTGGCCGTTGCTGCAAATTTTTTGACCACACTAAACGAAATTATCACGAATTTTCAGATAGACACGGGACATACGGTTGTGGTCAGTTCCGGATCGAGCGGAAAACTGTATGCACAAATTAAAAACGGAGCCCCGTTCGAGCTCTTCTTTTCTGCAGATGTGAAGCACCCGCAACTGTTGGAAGAAGAAGGACTGGCGGTCAAAGGGAGCCGGTTCGTGTATGCCGTGGGACGTCTGACGCTCTGGAGCCCCGATTCAACGATGGTTAGCAGAGATGGGCAGGCCATCCTGTCAAAGGGTAGATTCGAGCATTTGGCTATTGCCAATCCGAAGACCGCGCCCTATGGGTTAGCCGCCGAACAAACACTGAAGAAGCTGGACCTCTGGGATTCTCTCAAGGACCGGATGGTTCAAGGGGAAAATATCGGACAAACCTTTCAATTCGTATTTTCGAAGAATGCTCAGCTCGGATTTGTTGCCCTTTCCCAAGTTTTGGATCCAAAAATCAACGGGAGCGGCAGCCGGTGGGACGTGCCAGCCTCCTTCCACGATCCTCTCGAACAGGAAGTGGTTCTTTTAATGACTGGCCAGAACCATTCTGGCGCCAAAGCATTCTTGGAGCATGTCAAAGGAGATAAAAGCCGGGCTATTATTGAACGATTCGGCTATGGGCTGCCATAATCAAACACAAATCGCTCTATGAGGAAAGAACTTCCATTCCATAGGTGATAATGCTACATAGGGAGCTATGACAATATCTGATGTTGATTTAGGCCCACTCTGGCTGACCTTGCGCCTCGCGGGGGTGACGGTGATCGTACTTCTGATCATTGGGACCCCCATTGCCTGGTGGCTTGCGCATACTCGATCCCGTATCCGGACGGTGGTCGAGGCCGTGGTCGCGATGCCTCTCGTATTGCCGCCCACGGTGCTGGGATTTTATTTTTTGGTGTTATTAGGTCCTCATGGGTGGATCGGAAGCGCCTCGCAGGCAGTGACCGGATCCGCGCTTTCGTTCACATTCACCGGGCTCGTTATTGCATCCACTATCTATTCGCTGCCATTCGTTGTTCAGCCCCTGCATGGAGCCTTTGAAACTATCGGGAACAAGCCGCTGGAGGCAGCCTGGTCCCTCCGCGCTTCAAAACTCGACACGTTTTTCACCATTGCTTCCCCCATGGCCTCTCGTGGCTATCTCACGGCCATCGTCCTAGGTTTTGCGCATACGCTTGGCGAATTCGGCGTGGTCTTGATGGTAGGCGGGAATATTCCAGGGAGAACGAAGGTGCTCTCCATCGCGATTTACGATCACGTCGAAGTGTTGGAGTATGCCCAAGCCCATATGTTATCGGCAGGCCTTCTCCTCTTTTCGTTCCTGGTCCTTCTTATGGTCTATACGATCAACCGGCGTTTGCCCATTCACGTCTCATGAGTGAATTAACCATCTGCTTCGATGTGACCTTTCCCACATTCCACCTGCAGGTTAAGGCGAGTCTACCAGCCGAAGGGATCGCGGTCGTGTTCGGTCCATCCGGATGCGGCAAGACCACTCTCTTACGCTGTCTCGCCGGATTGGAACGCTCCCCGACCGGTTTTCTCTCGCTGGGAGAGCAGGTCTGGCAGGATGAAAGCAATGATTTCTTTCTTCCACTCTCTCAACGCCCGGTTGGTTACGTGTTTCAAGAACCCCGTTTGTTCCCTCACCTGAACGTCCGATCGAACCTGCTGTACGGATGGAACCGGACGCCGGCATCGGAGCGTCGTATTTCGCTCGACCAGGTCGTCGCTATTCTGGGGTTAGACTCCTTATTGGAACGTCGGCCGACCCACTTGTCAGGCGGAGAACAACAACGCGTGGTTATTGGCCGGGCATTATTAACCAGCCCGCGCCTGCTTCTCATGGACGAACCGCTCAGTTCTCTCGATGTACAACGAAAGCGGGAAATCATGATATTTATCCAACGGCTGGATAAGGAATTCAGGATTCCCATTATCTACGTGAGTCATGCCCTGCATGAAGTGGTGCAACTTGCCAAAACCCTCATCCTGCTGAAAGAGGGGCACCTCGCCGCTGTCGGGCCTCTCGGTGAAGTCTTTTCTCAAGTAGGCAGTCGCCGGTCATCCCGGACAGCCACATTGGTGCAATCATTGACACTTGTGTGGTGGAACATGATGTGCAATTTGGACTCACCACTCTGGCTTTTCCCGGCGGACAGTTGTCGGTGCCTCACCAACAGTGCTCCATTGGAGAATCCTTACGTGTTCAGATCCTTGCCCGGGATGTGAGCCTGATCGCCAGCCCCCCTACCTTTCGAACCAGTGTCTTGAATGTCTTGGAAGCGATCGTTGTGGAAATCGGACCCATGGAGTCCGCCCAACCGTTTGTGGATATCAAATTGGATATAGGTTGTCCTTTGCTGGCCACCATCACTCGAAAATCGTTAGCCGCCCTCAAGCTCCACCCCGGACAAACCGTCCACGCCCAAATCAAAGCTGTTGCTCTCACCCACGATTCTCTGGAATAAGTGAGTAACCCCTGAAATTGACGGGGAAAGGTATCCGTTTCCCCAGATCCCGATCCTCCAACCATCACTCTGCTGCCTCTGAACCTCATGTAACAATAATCCGTCTGCTGAAGAGATTCAGACGGCATTCGATCGTGTCAAAAAAATCTTGACAGAAGGGGGGATGGATCAAATAATATCCACATCGGTTTCCGATATCGAAATTCGATATTATAAATTTTGACGCAGATCTGAATTATTCCATGCCCACCAAAATTCAAGAGCCCACCGGACGAATGATCCGTCAGTTTTTTCTCGGTTTCGTGAAAATTCACATCTTGCACCATGCTGCTGAGGAGCCTGTCTGTGGAGTCGACCTTGTTCAGGAATTGTCCAGTCATGGATACCGCCTGAGTCCGGGTACGCTTTATCCCACTTTACACGGGCTGGAAGCGGCAGGATATCTCAAATGTCATCTGGAAATTCGGTCGGGACGACGGCGTAGAATCTATACCATCACCCGCGCCGGACTGAAGGCGTTGACCCAAGCCCGCCGGCAAATACGGGAGCTGACAAAGGAAGTCATGCAGGAAGCGATGCATTGATGCAGAGGATGCAAGAGCGGGAGACAACAGTGAAACTCATTACCTTCTTACTGGTCATGTTCTGCGTGTATGTTCACGGGAGAATCGAACCTGCTCATGGGCAGCAATCGGAACTGCCGCCCGCCCCCATGACGTTGCTGCAAGCCATTGAATATGCCTCGGAGCATTATCCCGCGGTGCGGGAAGCCTTGGCCAATCAACGCGAAGCGAAGTCAGGCATTGAATTGGCGCAAACCAACTATCTGCCTCGGGTGGAAATCGGAGTGCAGGGAACCCGTTCCACTTTTAATAACGTGTCGGGGATGTTTTTTCCCAATTCCTTTTTTCAGCCGATTTCCGGACCGGACCTCGGACGGGATTCCTACAGTAGTAGCTGGGGCAGTGCCGCAGGCATTTTGCTTGCCTGGGAACCGTTTGACTTCGGGTTGCGGTCGGCTCAGGTCGACACGGCCAAAGCCATGGAGCAGTATTCCCAATCCTTCGTCACGCTGACCCAACTTGAAGTAGCTCTGGCGGTCGGCGATGCCTACATCAATGTCATCATGGCGCAGGAATCCCGCCAGGCTCTGCAAGCGAATTTAGAGCGTCGAGTCGTCTTCGCCAAAACGGTGGAGGTGCTGGTGAAGAATCAATTGCGGGCCGGAGTAGATGGATCCAGAGCGCAGGCCGAAACGGCGTTGGCAAAAACCCAGTTATTGGAAGCCGAGCAAATCGAACGTTCCAGCCTTGCGACCTTGGCGGAACTGCTGAGCCAAGCGGATGCTCAGATTTCCATTCAGGACCCCACACTTCTGGCCTTTCCGGAAGGGACTGTCCCTGTAAAAGCAGATCCCGCTCAGCATCCTTTGGCTCTGGTCCAAAAGGCCGCGGCCGAAATTCCTAAAAAACGAGAAGAGGCCTTAGCGAACTCCTGGGTTCCCAAATTCAACCTGCAAAGTTCTTTTTTCGGCCGCGGCACCGGATGGGACAATCAGGGCAATCGGGATGGTGGCGCCGAAGGGTTATTGCCGGATGTGCCCAACTGGACAGTGGGACTGACGGCGACCTTTTCCCTTTTGGATTTAGCGGCCATTCGCGCGAAAAAACAACAGGAGCATTATCGCACTGTGGCTGAAACGGCCCGCTACGACCGGGTGATGCAAGAGTTGACCGGTCAGCAGGTAAAAGCCCGGGTAGTGATGGAAAGCGTGAGGCGCATCGCCGAAAACACCCCGATCCAATTACAATCGGCCCGCCTGACGGAAACACAAGCGCAAGCTCAGTTTAAAGCTGCTCTGGCCACGGTGGTGGATGTCGCCGAAGCCCAACGGCTTGTTGTGCAGGCGATGGTGGATGATGCTCGGGCGCGTCTGAGTGTCTGGAAAGCCTTATTGGCCTTGTCAGGCGCCCAGGGGGACCTTTCGCAATTTTTACAGCTTGTCAGACCTTCCTCCTCCTCTCCCATTAAAAAATGAACCTCCTCCTTTTTGCGCTTCGGCGTCCCATAACGATTATCGTGTTGGTCTTCAGCATGGCCTTGTTCTCCTATCTGGCGGTCAAGCGGATGGCCGTCGATATCTTTCCGAACCTGGGACTCCCGGCTATTTACGTCGCCCAACCGTATGGAGGCATGGATCCCGCACAAATGGAGGCCTATTTGGTCTCGTTTTACGAATATCATTTCCTCTATATCACCGGCATTGAACATGTCGAATCGCAATCTATTCAAGGCGCAGCCTTGATGAAATTGTTTTTTCACCCTGACACGGATATGGCTCAAGCCCTGGCTCAAACGGTTGCCTATGTAAATCGATCACGCGCCTTCATGCCTCCCGGAACGGTGCCGCCCGTTTATCTCGAGGTATGACGCGGGCAGCGTCCCGGTAGGGTATTTGGTGTTTCAAAGCGATTCGCGGAACCTCAAAGAAATTCAAGATCTGGCCTTATTCAGAGTGCGCCCGATGTTTTCAGCGGTTCCCGGAGTATCCGCTCCTCCGCCATTCGGAGGGACGGCGCGAACGATCGTGGTCAAAGTGAACCCTGAACGGTTGCGTGCCTTCGGCATGTCGCCTGAAGAAGTGGTGCAAGCCGTGCGAACCGGCAACATGCTGATGCCGGCGGGGAATGTGCGGATCGGCGATCTTGCCTATTTCACCCCCGTGAATTCTGTCGTCGAGAATATCGAGGAATTGGAACGGTTGCCACTTCGGTTGGGGTCAGGGCCCACGGTCTTCCTGCGGGATGTGGGGACGGTGGAAGACGGGGAGGATATCGTGACCAGTTACGCCATGGTCGATGGGCGACGCACGGTCTATATCCCCGTCACGAAACGGGCAGATGCGTCCACCATGGCGGTGGTGGATCGGATTAAAGCGTCACTCCCGTCTTTTCGCGCCGCGGTGCCGGACGACATCCGGATTAGTTTTGAGTTCGATCAATCCCCCTACGTCACCAACGCGGTGAATGCCGTCGTGGTCGAAAGTGCGCTGGGAGCCCTGTTGACGGGATTTGTGGTGTTGTTGTTCCTCCGGAGTTGGCGAAGTGCGGTCATTGTCGTGGTGACGATTCCGTTTGCTCTGTTATCCGCGGTGGTGGCCTTGTGGGCGGCCGGACAGACCATCAACATCATGACGTTAGGGGGGCTGGCCCTTGCAGTGGGGATTTTAGTGGATATGTCCACCGTCACGATCGAAAACGTGCATACCCATTATGCTCGTGGAAAAGGTCTGGCGAGGGCCGTCAAGGACTCATGGGGAGAAGTGGTTGTGCCTCTTCTCCTGGCCATGCTGAGTATCCTAGCCGTTTTCGTCCCATCTTTCTTTATGACCGGGGTGGCGAAAGCGTTGTTTGTGCCGTTGGCATTGGCGGTGGGATTCGCCATGGCGGCTTCCTACATCCTTGCCACCACGTTGGTGCCGGTGTTGGCCGTGTGGTTGTTAGGTGGGCATTCCGAATCCGGGGAAAAGGAGCATCCGACCATTCCGGGACTGGTACCTGAATGCCTTGGAGCGGATCTTGGGCCATAGGTGGCTGGTTCTCATAGGATATGTGCTGCTCAGCACGGCGGTTGTCGTGATCGTCGGCACTCGCCTGGGGTTGGATATTTTCCCCCAGGTCGATTCCGGACAATTTCAACTACGGGTTCTAGCTCCCGACGGAACCCGTGTGGAACGAACCGAAGTATTGGCCAAAGAAATCCTGGAAACCATCAAACAGGAAATCGGTCCGGAGCGAATCGATATCAGCCTGGGGTTTGTGGGAGTCCATCCGTCCAGTTATCCCGTTAATACCCTCTATATGTGGAGCAGTGGACCCCATGAGGCCGTCTTGTTGGTGGCGCTGACACCGGAATCAGGCATTTCCCTGGAACGTGTGAAAGAACGACTGAGGGATGTGCTGCCAACGCGATTCCCTGGGACTCGTTATACCTTCGAGGCAGGTGATGTGATTACGAAAGTCATGAGTATGGGATCTCCAACCCCGATTGAAATCGCGATGAGCGGACCGAATTTGGATGCCAACCGGCAGTACGCCGAGAAAGTGATGGAGGAGCTAAGAAGCCTGCCTTCTATCCGGGATCTTCGCTTCGGGCAGCCATTGGATTATCCCACCCTGGCCGTGGAGGTCGATCGGGTACGAGCCGGCCAGCTTGGGGTGACTGCGGGTGAAGTGGCCAGAGCGGTGGTGTCGGCCACTTCCTCAACCCGTTTCGTGGAACCGATTTACTGGCGCGAACCCAAATCCGGAAGAGCCTATCAGGTTCAAGTGGAAATTCCTCAATCGGAATTTCGGTCCGTTCAGGATATGTTGAATCTGCCCGTGATGACCGATAGGACGCGGGGGCCATTGCTTCGTGACGTGGCGGAGGTCATTCCAGGAACCTCCATCGGGGAGTATGCCCGATATAATATGCAACGGATGGTCACGATTGTGGCCAATGTGACCGGAGAAGATTTGGGACGGGCTGCGGAAAACATTCGAGGCGCGTTGAATCGTGTCGGTCCTCCTCCGAAAGGTGTCCGTATGGATGTGCGAGGGCAAATCGCTCCGATGGAGGACATGTTCGCCAACCTCCAACTTGGATTGATCCTGGCACTGCTCGTCATCTTCCTGCTCCTGGCCGCAAACTTTCAATCCTGGCGAAGTGCCTTGGTGGTGTTGCTGACCATGCCGGCGGTTTTGATGGGAGTCGTGCTGGTGCTGATGTTCACCGGCACGACGCTGAATATTCAATCGTTTTTGGGAACCATCATGGCCACGGGCGTGGCCGTGGCGAATGCCATCCTGTTGGTGTCCTTTGCGGAGCATCATCGGAAATTGGGTCATTCCGCCATGGAGGCCGCCCGTGAGGGGGCAATCAGCCGGGCTCGCCCGATTCTCATGACCGGCCTGGCCATGATGGTCGGGATGCTTCCGATGGCATGGGGCATCATGGAAGGAGGGGAACAGATGGCCCCTCTCGGACGGGCTGTGATCGGCGGGTTGTTGGCCGGGACTTTTTCCAGTTTGCTGATCTTGCCCGGGATCTATGCGATTCTGGAGAAGGGGGGAGCCACACGATCGCCTTCATTGGATCCCGACGATTTGCTGAGTGTCCACTATGAACCCTCGCAGGTTACCGTTTCCAAGTAACCGGGAGTACCTATGTCACGAAAAATGATCGGAATCGGGCTGGTGTTATTGGGGCTCATCGCAGCGGCGGTGATGGTGATGAGCAACGATGGCCGTTCTCCCCGGAATCCCCCGGTCTCTTCCCCCACAAATTCTTCCCCGGACACAACCGAAATCCGCACGGGCAGTATTCAAACGCCGTCGGTCGAAGTGGTCCCGGTTGCCGGCCGACAGCTCGAGGAGAGCATTTCATTACCCGGAGAACTGCTTCCTTTTCTCAGCGTAGATCTCTTGCCAAAAATCACGGGAATTGTTGAATCCGTCAAAGTCGACCGTGGGGCAAAAGTGAAGAAGGGGGATCTGCTGATTCAGTTAACTGCGCCGGAGCTGCGAGCCCGGAGAATGGAAGCGGAAGCCCAGCTTCGGGGGGCAAAAATCACGTACACCCGTCTGCAATCTGCGGCCGCTACGCCTGGTATCGTGGCTGGAAACGATCTGGAATTGGCCCAACATCATCAGGACGCGATTGAGGCCCATCTCCAGTCGTTATGGGAAATGGAAAAATATTTACAGGTCGTGGCGCCGTTCGACGGAGTCATTACGCAACGGAATATTCATCCGGGGGCGGTCGTGGGACCCGACGGGGGATCCGGTCATGCTTCGCCGCTGCTGCGGTTGGAACAAATTGCCCGCCTCCGTTTGATCGTTCCGGTTCCGGAAGCATATGCAGGGTCGATTGCCCGGGGGGCGACGGTGACGTTTACCGTTCCAGCCTTTCCCCAGGAGACCTTTTCCGGTGTCGTGTCGCGCATCTCCCAATCTCTTGACTCCAAGACCCGGTCTATGCCGGTGGAAATCGATGTGATGAATACAGACCACCGGTTGGCCGCGGGAATGTTTTCGGAAGTCCGCTGGCCGATTCGCCGTTCCACTCCGACGTTGTTCGTGCCGACGACGGCGGTCGTTACGACGACGGAAGACGTCTTCGTGCTCCGGGTCACGGGAGATCTGGTGGAATGGGTTCCCGTTCGCAAGGGATCAAAGAGCGGATCCATGGTGGAAGTCTTTGGTGCTTTACAATCGGGTGATCTCGTGGTGGCGAGGGGAACGGACGAAATTCGACCCGGCACCCGGGTGGCTCCCGTTCACAAGAAATGACCCGCCGATAGCCCTGTCCTCGCTCTCTTTCTTTTCGAAGATGTTCTCAGGTTCACCTGGCACGTCTTCTTAGTACTCCTCTTTTTTGTTGCGAGTGGATGTCAATCGAACGATATTCCTGTAGACACCAACCTATCTTAAATCGGCGGTTTCGAATAATTAGTTTTTTGACTCCTTATAAATTTTCAAATGGGGATATTTTCTCTTGACATAGATGAATGATTTTAATAATCTACTAAAACTATAGACTTTATATAATTAATATGATTTCAAAAAAGACCAAATACGGTCTCAGGGCGTTGATACATTTAGCGCAGAAACCCAAAAACGAACCGGTCTTGATTTCAGAGCTAGCTACCCAAGAAGGTATTCCCAAAAAATTTCTTGAACAAATCCTTCTTGATTTAAAAAACCATGGCGTACTTCAGAGCAAAAAAGGCAAGGGCGGGGGGTATGCGCTCAGTAAGGCTCCCAGTCAAATCATGATGGGGAACATTGTTCGTATTCTCAATGGTCCATTGGCTCCGACGCTCTGTGTGAGCCAGACCGCTTATCAAAAGTGTGAAGAATGTCCTGACGAAAAGACGTGTGGTGTGAGGATGATGATGAAAGAGGTGCGTGATGCCATGGCCAGGGTGTTGGATCGAATGAGTTTGGCGGATGTCGTAGGGGACATTCAGATGATGAAACAGGGGAAGGATTCCCCAATCATGTTCTGTATTTAAATATTTTTTTATGCTATTAGACTAAAACGGCGAATGA
>CAWAXJ010000039.1:0-88567 GCA_963785905.1 uncultured Nitrospirales bacterium | reverse complement strand
GGAGCGGCTGTGGCCGCAGAAGACCTGACCTGTTTTCACAGGTCGCATACACAGGGTCTTATCCTACACTTCTGCCGAATTGAGTTGCGCGGACGGTCTTATTCCGTGGCGCCTCTTTGAGCAATATGCTGAACGCCTTGCCTCTGGGGAAGGTGCCTTCTTCAAACCGAGACAGAATCTTCTACTTTCATAAATTTTTCCAACCTGAGCAATTCTGACCAGACAGCTGCCGGGCTGATGGCCATAATGGCAATCACGGGATAGGGGAGGAGAGAAAAAAGCGGAACTCATGAAGTGGGCGGATCAACGGCATCAGAAGTCGGCGCCCGAAGCCACGAAGGATAAGCCACGCTAACGGGAAATCATCAAGAAGCGAGAGAAGGAGAAAATCATGAGCACACGTTATCTCCTCACACTCTGCACGGCTCTGGTTGTTGGCTGGGCACTCATCACAGGATGGATGAGTGCTCTTGGTAGGGTCGGCGGGGAGAACCCACCGATTACGGATTCGGGGCTGACGGCGAAAAGCACGATGGCGCTGTTTGCCGATGGCCGGGTCAATGGGCGACAGCTCGAGGTCGAGAACACGAAGGGCGTCGTGATACTCCAAGGCACGGTGGATTCTGATACGGCTAAGTCGACGGCGGACATCGCCAAAGGGCTCGACGGGGTTAAGACTGTGAAGAACGCCCTCAAGGAGGAGGGCACCCCGTCAACGCGCGAGGCCGTAGAAAACAGCCAAGGCTCAATGGAGCTCGATGTCAAGGGTCGACCCGTTCAGCCCCATAGTCTCCATGCCAGCCGTATAAAACTCACAATTTTTTCCTTGTGTCTTCTTTCGATGAGACCACTAGGGCACGCCTAAAAGAGCACATGGCGAACGTCAATATGTCAATCAGATCATAAGCGAGTGTCTCTCAGAAGCGTCCCGTATTCTGATCAGTGCTTCAGGGTCCTGGACATCCTGGCAGATCCCGGGGGTGCCGTCTTTACGGAAGAGTCTCAGGGTAAAAGAGAACACCTCAGGCGTGGGGAAACACATGGCTCGTTTCGAATCAAAATGGGCGATGCCGCGCAATCGCCTGCCAAACCATTCCTGACAAGAAGGGTCTCCGTCAGCATGATGATAAAAAAACACATTCTCGTGGTCGACGACGATACGGCCATCCGGAATTTGCTGGAAATTCTCCTGGAAGATTCCGGGCACACCGTGGATACGGCCAAGAATGGCTGGGAAGGATTGATGAAGCTCGGACACGCGGACTATGACCTCGTGCTCCTCGATTATCTGATGCCCGGGATCAACGGCTTGATGGTTTTACAGCACATCCAAGAGCGCTATCCGTTCCTGCCGGTCGTGATGCTCACCGGCCATACCGACTGCCGGTTGGAGGCCCGGGCGATTGCGGCAGGGGCGCGGGCCTGTCTGTATAAACCCTTTAAATGGGTCGAGTTGAAAGAGGTCCTGAGTTGCTCGGTTTGGAACGGCTCCGTAAGGGCGGAGGGGTCCGGGCGCGTGGCCTTATCGTGAATTGACCACCCTTCTCATTTCAAGAGGAATTATGGCACCCAAACACACACCATCATTCAATCCAAAGGCAGTCCTGACACAGGTCGGGAACGGCAAAACCATCTTGTCGTGCCGAAAGAACCATATTCTCTTTTCGCAGGGAGATACGGCGGATGCCGTCTTCTATATTCTGGAAGGCAAGGTCACGCTCACCGTGGTTTCCAAACGCGGCAAGGAGGCCGTCATTGCGATTCTGGAACCCGCTGCCTTCTTTGGGGAAGCCTGCCTCACCGGGCAGGTTCTGCGCCTGGAGGCCGCAACCGCGTTGGGTGTTGCGAAGATCGTTCGCATCGGCAAAATCGCCATGATCCGCCTGTTGAAGGACGAACCCAGCTTTTCAACGCTGTTCATGGAATATCTTCTGACTCGCAACATTCGCATCCAGGAGGACCTGGTCGATCAACTCTTCAATTCCAGCGAAAAGCGCCTGGCGCGGGTGCTGCTGTTAATGGCCCATTTTGGAAAAGAGAGCGAGCCGGAGACGGTGATTGCGAAGATCAGTCAGAAAACGCTGGCCGAAATGATCGGTACCACCCGCTCCCGGGTCAGCTTTTTCCTGAATAAGTTCCGCAAACTAGGCTTCATTGAGTATAACGGCGGGTTGCACGTGCACAGCTCCCTTCTCAATGTCGTTCTCCACGACTAGGTTCCTTCCCCACCCGTTTTACGGCGTGAGTGCTCTGGAGTCGAGCCGGGCAGAGTCCTGCGGCTTTCGACTCGATTCTTCCCTGGTGAGCAATTTTGACCAGACTCGCTTTGCCCGGAGGCCTATCATTGAGGAAAGAATGCGGTACACGGGTCAAGCGGTGTTCTCACGTGCTCAGGGGGGGATGGGTTGATCGTCAAGAATGAACACCATGGAAATTCGGGTGGGGGTATCGCCGATGATGAGTGTGCCGTGGTTGCATCCGTGGCGGAAGGATGCCATTGGGAGAGAGGCGATGACTTCCCTGTGCCGGGCACGTGAGTATCTTGTTCAGAATAGGCCTGTGGAGGAACAGCCACTTCATGGAGATGACAGTCGACAACCAGGAGGAAATCATGAATTGTGAACGTTGCGGAGGATTGAAATTGCTGGACAGGTTTTACGGCATGGCGAACGACGGATCCGTGTGGATGTATGACGGCGTGCGGTGCCTCAATTGTGGATCCATTAACAAGCCCATGAGGGGAAATGAAGAGGTGAGCCATGCGGAACGGGCCAATCAGTATGGACTGAGCGTGCGGCCCGTCGCGAGTTGCTAAGAGTGGCGTTCTCGCTCTCGCATGCCCAACACGCGATAATTCTGGTGCTTCAGGACGACCCATCCTCTACGTAGAACATCTCCGGGCTCATCATATTTTGCATCCAAGAAAATTTGGGGATTATCTCGGCATTCCAGCGAGCCGCTGATCTGGAACTGCGGAAAATGGGATCATACAGAATATAGGGTTTCTCACTCCTCCCACAGCACTACATTCCCCACTTTGACAAATGGGGACCAGGGGGGATTTTCGACTGGTCACGTTCCTTGAAGAACTCCGCCGGTCATTGACACTAACATGGGTATGCTCGCCAGTCGTCATCGGATGGCCGATGAATAATGAGGAAAGTGAGGATTGAGAATCCCCCACTCCCCCCAGTGCCAAAGTGGGAATTCGGAGTGGGCGTGACGGAGAGCGGTTACCGCAGGCCGTATTCTTTGAGTTTCCGTTGGAGTGTCTTCCGGTGGATCCCTAGTAATTCCGCCGTACGGTTTTCGTCACCTTTCTGGGCATCTAATACTTTGACGATATGTTCCCGTTCGAGCTGTTCGAGCGTTTTCCAGTCCGGATGGGATGGCGATTGATCGGGAAGGGCAGGCGGCGCGACCAGGGCTAAGGGGAGGTCGTGGGGCATGATGAGGGAATGCGGGGTCATGACGACGGCTCGCTCAATGGTGTGTTCGAGTTCACGAACATTTCCCGGCCATGAATAGTTGGTGAGCAGCGCTAACGCCTGAGGGTGGACCCCGGTGACCGCCTTATTGTTGAGCCGTGTATATTTGGTGAGAAAATAGTCGATGAGCGTGGGAATGTCTTCGACCCGTTCACGAAGTGACGGCAGGTGGAGCGTGACCACGTCGAGCCGCCAATAGAGGTCTTCCCGAAACCTCCCGGCTTCCACCAGCTTTTTGAGGTTTTTGTTGGTAGCCGCAATGATGCGAACATCCACTTTGAGCGATTCCATGCCGCCCACCCGCCGGATTTCATGCTCTTGCAGCACCCGGAGCAATTTGCTTTGCAGGTTCGGGGAGATATCCCCGATCTCATCCAAAAAGCAGGTGCCACGATTGGCCGACTCCAGGAGCCCTTTTTTCAGGGTGATGGCTCCGGTGAAGGCCCCGCGTTCGTGGCCGAATAATTCACTTTCCAGGAGGTTTTCGGTGAGGGTGCCGCAATCCACGGCGATAAAGGGCCCTTCGCTTCGCAGGCTGTTGGCATGAATGGCGCGGGCAATCAGTTCTTTTCCGGTTCCGGTTTCCCCATGAATGAGGACGGTGGATTCGGTGGGTGCCACGCGGGCGATGAGTTTGTACACGGCCACCATCGAGGGGCTGTTGCCTTGTATCTGGTTGATTCCGTTTCCTTTGGGCAGGAGCGGCCGACTTTTGGCGTCCTCCAGGGTGTGTTTGTGGTCACAGGCTCGCCGGACGACGGATCGGATCTCTTCTAGTGCAAAGGGTTTGGAGAGGTAATCGAACGCTCCGGCTTTGATGCCTTCCACGGCGGTCGACAACGATCCGTAGGCGGTGAGGAGGATGACCTGAGTGAGCGGGCTGCGTTTGCGTGTTTCGGCCAGTAAGGCCAACCCGTCCATGTGCGGCATTTGAATATCCGACAAGACGACATCGGGAGTTTGATCTCCGAAGGTGTCTAATGCCGTTTGGCTGCTATTGGCGGTATGCACCTGATAGCCTTCTTTTTCCATGATTTCCCGAAGCAGCGTGAGCGTGTCCGGTTCATCATCTACGATGAGAATGGTCGATTTAGGCATGATCCGATGTCCTCCAGGCAGGCAGTCGAATGAGAAACCGAGTGCCGAGGCCCTCTTCGCTGTGAACGGTCATATGGCCTTTATGCAATTGAATGATTTCCGTGGTGATGGCTAATCCCAGGCCGGTCCCTGATCCCAAACTTTTGGTGGTAAAGAACGGTTCAAAGATTTTTTCCCGGTGTTCCCGAGGAATCCCGGGTCCTGAATCGTGAATTTCTAAGATGACTTCCGAGCCTGCTTCGGGATTATCTTCGGTGTTTTTTGCCTGAATGGTCAATTGTCCTCCATCCGGCATGGCATCAATGGCGTTATCGATGATGTTGTTAATGGCTTCCTGGAGATGAAACGCATCGCCCTGCACCGGGAGGAGATCGGGCGCAAAGTGGGTCAGGCCTTGAATGCCATGCTCTTGAAGGAGTGGACGAAATAACAAGAGCGACTGGTCTATCAGGTGTGGGAGGGAGACTTGTTCCACCGAGATGGAGGGGGTCCGGGTAAAGGTCAGTAAATCCTGAATGCTATGGGTAAGACGATCGGTTTGCTTGAGCATGGTGCGTACTCTCTCCAGGACTTCCTGCGTGAGATGCGGATCTTCCTGTAAGAGTTGAAGATGTCCGGAGATGGCCGTTAAGGGGGTGCCGATCTTGTGGGCGATGGTCGCGACTAATTGTCCCAACACGGCCAACCGTTGTTGCCGGAGAATATCCCGTTGCGCAATCGAGAGTCGTTCGTTGACGGCGGCCAGCTCTTCATTCCGTTGCCGTAATTCTGCCGTCGCATCCTCCACTCTGGTTTGTAACGCATCACGGGCCTGGGCTAAGGCCTGATTCAAGGATTCATTTTCCCTCATGACTTCCTGGATTTGGTGCGCCATGGAATTGAACTGGCTGGCCAGGGCGCCGATTTCGTCTTTTTTTTCGATTGCCACCAGCGTGGCCCATTGGCCATGCTCCACTTCCGCCAGCCCGGCTTTCAGACGTCCAAGAGGACGGACGACATGCCGGTAGAGAAAATAGTTCAACGCCAGCGCGATGCCGATTCCCATCATAAGATGGATGAAGAGGGACCAATTGAGAAAAAAACGGGTGATGGTATTGAGATGCCCCGTCCAGTATTCCGCATAGATGACGCCGACAGTAGTTCCCTGAATGGAAAGAGGAGTGGACAGTTTGAGCCGGTCATCACCCCGGTAATTTTGAAAAACGCCCTTGGGTTCCTCAAACAAGAATGTTTGAGTGACCATCAGGGGAATTTCAGAGGAGCGCTCCTCGTCGCCGCCAACCTGCGTGAGTAAAACCGGCGGTTCATTGGCGTCGGCGCCTTTTCCGTATAAACGAAGGACTAGGAGATCGGGGTTCCGACTCATCAGATCATTTAAGTACTTTTCCCGCAATATGGGATTTTGAAATTGGTTGTCCGATTTAAACCGTGCGCCGATCTGGCGCAGGAGCACGAGGGATTTCGAGTGAATGGCGTCCTTGGCCAATTCCGCCACGTAATAATGATGCAACCATTCTGTGACCAGAATAGCTCCTCCCACAATGAGGACAATAATCAGGGAGGCCTTAGCTTGGACCTTCCAGGAGTGTAGCCAGGGCACCATTCAGTCAGACCACCTTCTGGACCGTTGCAACATCATGCCATGAGTCTTACCGAAGGGGCGACCAGGGGCGTTTTCATTGTTCGGAGGGCTCAAAGGGAACCTTTCGTGTTGGCCTCGCCCTCCTCATTGCTTGCGGCCTTGAAAAAGGGGGCCTTCCCGCGTAGAACCTCGGAACTGGCTTTGAACCATCCCTATTTTTTTTGGTTGATTCGGGCCATTCATCTTCTCATGAGAAGGGGAAGAATTTTTACAAATTTTATAAACTCCTAGAATATATTGAATGATCATCGGGAAGCCAAATGATTCAAGTCAAAGTGGAGAGTTGAACCAGCCTACCCTGAGTTGCAGCGAAGGATCTGCCGGCGGAGTGGTTCCTTCTTGGTGCCTTTCCGGTTCTCTCGCCCTGTGGGTCACGATTGGACGAGTTCAGGATTGATTACGGGTTCCTTGTTCGTTGGTAGTGTTGGCAGGATCGGACAAATGCCCTCAAGAGCAGTTGTGTTGTCTGGCTGCGAAGTTGTCGTTCCGGATGCCACTGTACGGTAAAAATATGCGGAAATTTTGGATGTTCCATGGCTTCAATGAGTCCGTCGCTGGCCATGGCAGAGGGGATGAAATTGGGAGCGAGGGTTCGGACGCCCTGGTGATGTTGGGTAGCTACCAGCTTGCGACCCTTCCCCAGAATTTTAGCCAATCGGGTGCCGGGAATAACCTTTACGGGGTGCAAACCATTTTTCTTCCCTTCATGATCCACGTTATATCCATGCTTGGGCGTATGAATATGTTGGTGAAGGGTTCCACCCTCCAATACATTGATGAGCTGCATGCCATAGCAGATCCCTAAAATGGGTAACTTGCGGGTTTTTCCCGCCTTATAGAGCCAGGCTTCAAATTTTGAACGGTTTTGGAACGCAATTTTTGTGCGTTTTTTGGGACGCTCCCCATACCATGTCGGGTCCAGATCGTCTCCTCCGACAATGACCAATCCGTCGATGCCCTCTAAATAGCGGTTTCGTAGGGATTCGCGGTGATTAATGGGTAGCAACACGGGATGCCCTCCCGCCTCGGTGACGGCCGCAGCATAGCGATGATCGCATAGCAAGTCATAGTGGGCAAAGTCTTTGCGTTTAGACACCGCTTCGCAGGTGATACCGATTAATGGGGCGGGGAAGCGTTTACTCATCGATGGACGATCGCTTTCGGCCGAGCCACACTCGCTCGGTGCTGGGAAAAGGGACTTTCAACTCGGTGGCAAAATCTTGCAAGGTATTGCCGCTCAGTAAATGAGATAGCCCTGAGCGATACCGTCGGGCGAATCGGCGTCCCCAGGTTTGCGGGTGTTCACGAATGGCCAGGGCCACGGCATCATGAATGAGTCGAGCCCCATTATATTTGCGTTTGAACAGGCGAAGGACCTCATAGATATCTTCAGGAATATCCATCGCGTCGATTTCTTCCCGGTGTTCCCATAAGAATCGGTCCAAATATTCCGGGGCTGAAATCCATTCGCGTTTCCAGGGGAGGCTGGCTCTCATGCCTTTGGTGGCGGCCTCAGTTCTGGCCAGGAGGTAATCGGCATGACTCATTCGATTGGCCGCCCGTTCACCTCTGAGCCATCGGAGACAGACCGCTTTGACCAGGCATAAATTGGCCACGACGAATTCAGGTATGTTGGAATCGAAGACACGAATTTCCAGGGTCGGGGGTTTGGTTTTTCGTCCCTTACTATAGACCATTTCCCTGGTGTCGACCGAGGTCAGATACCCTCGCTTCGTGGGTGTAAAATAGGTGGCATTCCCACGGAGGAACCGGTTGGACGCTTTGGCGGTGACCCGTTTATCCCATATGGGGGAGTTAGCTCCGGTGGCGATGAACAACGGGAGTTGGTCGTGAAGATGCCAACTGAGTGAGGTGGCTTCTTGTTTGGTGAGTTTGCGATGGGCAACGGAGATGTGGAGGTGGGTACCGGCAAACCGGTTGGTCCAGCCCCCCACAAATAACGGCACACGGTAGTCCTGGTCTTCTTCCCGACTGCGATACAGTCCTCGCAGATACTTTCGCAAACCGGCCTTGAGTAAAAACAAGCTTTCCCGAACCGTGGTGAATGGGCGGCTGTTATATTCACTGCCGATTGAGGCATCACGGGTAAAGCGTTCCCCTGACTCTGACAGCCCGGGGCGGGGCCTTGATAGGCGCCGGCCAATTTTGTGATCCGTGACATTGATACTATATGCCTCAATTTCGACGCCAATGACGATTCGTTGATGAAACGGAGTTCGTGTTATGCCTGCCATAGAAAAATCGTGTGTCCTTATTGGGCGCTGTGGAAGATGAAGACCCAGCCTGTTTTTCGTGTCTGGTGTCCTATTGGATGTGGCAACGCTCCATTTGGCGAAGCCCTAGAAGGGAAGTGCGTGTGAACTGCCTGGATTGAAGAGGTTTGTGACCAGTGAGTGATTGGGAGGTCACTGCTGGGGGATTACGGACAAACGTTAAGGGGTACACAATACGTACAGATAGGCTCAACAGTTCGGTGAATTCTACATTGTGTCCTTGATTATCGGACTAAGTGGGAATTGTAATCGGATGGGCAGAAAGAGTCTAGGAGGGGTGAATCTTTCCCTCTGTCTTCCGGGTGCGGCAGCCCGGGTTATTCATCTTGAACTCTCTGAACCTCCGGGGTTCCTTATCCTCCGACTGCGGCTTTTCCCCTTTTTAGGAGATCGCCGACCGTTTCTTTGGTCGTGTCGATCCATTCCTCGGCCTGGTCGAGAGTATCGGTTGTGAGTTCTTGTAGGTCTTCCCTTGTTCGTTTTCCGGACTGTGGCGCCCACAAAATGCCGGCACCGACGCCCAGAGCGACCCCGGAAATAAAAGCCATGGTTCCAATGGTACAGCGTGAAGCAACCCCTTTCATATCGACCTCCCGGTTTGATGGTGGAAACGGTTGACGATGACTCTCCCGCAGTGTTGGCTTGAAATTAATAAGTCAAATTCACGGGTTGACACTCTTTTTCCCTCATATCATGATTACCTGATCATCAGTATGGCAATAGCAACTGATGTGCCAATGGTGTTTACCTAATTTTAAGCAGGAAAATTACGAAATCCTGATGGATGTCACGATGCATCGTTTAACATTCACCGGCGGCCTGGACAATTTGTCTTTGGCTGAGACGGTTTGTTTTGGATAAAGGAAAGCGGGATATGTTTTTGGACATGGTGGTGTGCCCAGCCCTGCTCTCTTCTTCGGGGTCTCGTGTCTAAGAATTAAGAGACCGGTCTGTGGTTTTCTGCCTAGGGGATTGATGACCTGTTGCCGAGGTTTGGAGCATGCCTGATTTGGTGGGTGAATTGTTGAGTTCTGAGAAATCCCCATTTATCCACCTGCACCATGTTACCGTGTATCGGGATTTCGACCTGTCTTACATGATCTGTCCCAGGGTGATTGCTGCCGGGGCCTCGACTGTCATTTTGGGTCCCAATGGGTCAGGTAAATTGACATTCCTGAATGTTTTTTCGAGGGAATTTTATCCAGTGGTCGGGTCTGATCACTATGTCAGGCTGATGGGACAGGAAAACTGGAACGTGTGGGAATTACGGAGCAGAACGGGGATTGTTTCGGCGGAGTTGCAACAGGTCTATCCCACTCGGATGCCAGGGGATTGATATTGTGCTCTCGGGGTTTTTCTCTAGTTTTGCTATCTATGACCATACGCGATTAGTCTTATTCAGCGTCCCCGAAGTGATGAGAGGATGAAAAAACTAGGGATTGCCCATCTTCGAGATTGCCCCTTCGGGGAAATGTCCACCGGCGCGCAGCGGCGGGCCTTATGAGGTCGGGCCCTGGTTCACGAACCCCAGGCTCTCGTGTTAGATGAGCCAACTACGGGTTTGGATGTGCAGGCCTTCTTCCAACTTATTTGGACATAATTCGAAATTTTATTCGCGAAGGCGGTACGGTAATATTGGTGACGCATCATGTCCATGAAATTCTTCCTGAGGTGGGGCGTGTGTTGCTGTTGAAACATGATCGAATTACGAAGATGGCTCCAAGGGAGACGTCCTGAGTGGGCGCAGTTTATCCGCTCTTTTTGACACTCCAGTCCATCTTGTTCACACACAAGGATGGTTCCAGGTTGTTCCGGCCGAAATCGGCTCAACGTCGACCAGGTGCACAGAACGGGGAGTGGGGCATAATGGACGGTAGATCTTTGAAGAAAGAGCAGGGGGATGGTTGACGGTTTTCTCCTTTTTACGATCTTGGATGTGTGGCGGATGGTGTTGCCTTTAGGGTTGACGCTTATTCTCTTGGTTACCGAAATTCTTAGTAAGTGGCATAGAGGTTCTTATTATGGAGGTATGTGTGACGTTCTCAGCCCAATAGTCTTTCGCCTGACGCTTTGCTTAATGGTTATATCAGCAGTCGTCGGCCTTCTCGTGCCATCGATCCTTGGATATTCCCTGCCTGAATCCCATATTGCTGTCGGTCCTTGGGGTTATGAAGAAATCTTGGGTTTTTTGGTTGCTGGGGTGTGTTTGTGGCGAACCAGTCAGCGAAATGTTTCCGTCATGAACCCTAGTCCTGTCTGGATAGTCTGTTCGGCGGCAGTATTACTAGTGATTGGAATGCTGTGGATTGGAAGATGGGATGCGATGGCCAATGAGGGAAATGTTCAGGGCGGGTGGTTTGTACTGGGATTTTCCACCTTGGATTGGACTCGTGTGGTCCCCAAAGCGGTTCACCTCTTTTTTTCCAGCTTGGCTGCAGGAGGATTCATGGTGACGCTCTTAGGACTATTCGGATGGCGTGGAGCGCCGGCCGCACTTCCATCCATTCCTCGACCCCAGGCAGTCCCCTCACATCAAGTTATTCGCTATGGAGTCGGCTGGATGTTGTCGGGTCTGGTTCCGCAAATGCTCATCGGCCCCTGGTTATTTTTAGTTTTGGATGAAGTGCCGAGAGGTGTGCTCATTAACGGATCCGGGTTTGCCTCCGCGTTATTTTTTGTGAGTGTGATGGCTGCCTTTGTGGCCTTAGTCTTTTTAAATGCCTCTTTTATGGTGCCGCATGTCAACGGTCTGGTTTGGGGTGGGCTCATCAGTGTGGTGATCACGCTCGTGCTAATGGGAATGATCCGGTATGTGATTTTTCTCAACACCCTGCATGTCAAGGGAATTCCCATCGCTGTGGGGAGCCTTACCCCGTTTCATCTCTTGACGGTCGTGGTTTTTTTAGGTCTTTTAAGCGCGATGCTCGTTCGGTGGTGCGTGACGCCTCGCCACGGTCACGATTCAAGTCCTTCGCCGGCAGTGAGACTAGACAAACGTTTTTCAGCGAATTAAGGTATGGACATGCATATTTCAGAGGTGCTGCGGAATCATCATCCTGCCATCAGTTTTGAGTTTTTTCCCCCCAAAACCGAACAGACTTTTCAAGATCTCTTTGAGGCGATTTCGGCTCTTATGCCGTTAAAACCCGCCTACGTCAGTGTCACCTACGGCGCCGGCGGTTCCACTCGCGAACGCACCCATGACCTTGTGGTGAAGCTCCAACGTGAAACTGATTTGACGATTGTCTCCCATTTGACCTGCGTGGGGTCCGGGCGGCAGGAAATCCATCAGATTTTGTCGAAGTACCAGGCGAGCGGTATTCACAATATTATGGCGTTGCGGGGAGATCCGCCCAAGGGGAGCACGGAGGTACAGATTCCTGTCGATGGTTTTCAGTTTGCATCTGATTTGGTGGGGTTTATTAAACAGCAATTTCCTGGTATCGGGGTGGGGGTGGCGGGGTTTCCCGAAGGCCATCCCGGTACTCCAAACCGGTTGCTGGAGATGGACAATCTGAAACGGAAAGTCGATGCGGGAGCCGATTATATTTGTACGCAATTGTTTTTCGATAATCGGGACTTTTTTGATTTTTGTGAACGCTGTGAAGTGGTGGGAATTAAGGTGCCGATCATCGCAGGCATTATGCCGATTGTTTCCCGAAAGGGCATGGCTCGAATGTCCGAGCTGGCGCTGGGGGCTCGAATTCCTGCGAAACTCTTACGAGCCATGGATCGAGCGGAGAATGATGTCTATGCGGAACGGGTGGGAATACATTGGGCGACCGAACAGGTAGTGGATCTTATCGATCATAAAGTGAAAGGGATTCATTTTTATACCTTGAATAAATCGAAGGCCACTTTGAAAATCTATGAGTCTCTCGGTATTCAAAGTTCAGAAAGTCTCCAGCGTGCGGTCGAATGACCGTCTGTCTCATTCCTCTGCCTTCTCCCGAATGCCTCTGTCATGGGGCTTCCGGGAAATCTCTCTCCGGATGTTTCACCAGGCTCTATTGTCCGTTTTTGTTGATGGGTGGGCAAAATGTTCTCTTTGAAATTTTGAGCCGCGGTGTAGGGAGTTCCCCTTGTGCCTGATGTTGGATAAGATACTTGGTTTGTAGAGGAGGATTGTCATGACGAATAATGCAGGGTTTCAAGCGACATTAGATGTCAATGGTCGTCAGTGCATGGTTATTGGTGGTGATGAGGAGGCGGTTGAGAAAGTTCAGCGCTTATTGG
Organism: uncultured Nitrospirales bacterium; assembly: GCA_963785905.1. Lineage (GTDB taxonomy): Bacteria > Nitrospirota > Nitrospiria > Nitrospirales > UBA8639 > Nitrospira_E. Next base: position 75,809 of record CAWAXJ010000039.1, on the reverse strand, counting down.
ATGCAGGAGCGAAAATTACGGTGGTCAATCCCACCCTTCATGTGGATTTGCGGAAACTCACCGCCTCAGGAAAAATTATTCACCGTGGCCGGACATTTCGTTCCAGCGATGCGCAAGGAGTCGTGTTAATTTTAAATGTGTTGAAGGACGATCTGGAATTGGGTAAATCATTATTTGAGTTGGCAAAAACGGAACGGTGTCTGGTGTGGTCTATGGACTTGCCTGAATATTCGACGATCATGATGCCTGCGCTGGTGAAGCGAGGAAATCTTCGACTGGCGATCAGTACGAGTGGAGCCGCTCCGGCTCTGGCAAAAGTGCTTCGCCAAAATCTTGAATTGCTCTTTGATGAGGAGTTCGAACAGTTTTTGGATTGGTTAGGGGCATTGCGTGAGGAGTTCAAGAACACAGAGGTCAGCGATCTTCGGCGTCGTGAACGTTTGACTGAGGCGGTCAGAGGCTTTCAATTGACCGGAGAGTTGCACTACCCCGATAGTTGGAGATTATCAAGTGAAGAGCGGTGTGGAAACAGTTGGAAAGGAAGGTGCGTAATGGTGCTGTTAGAATTTAGTATGTCCCCCCTTGGTAAGGGGGAAAGTGTGGGCAAATATGTGTCTCGATCATTAGACGTGATTGATAAAAGCGGGGTGGACTACCGCCTCAATCCTATGGGAACGGTACTGGAGGGAGAATGGGATGATGTGTTTCGAGTGGTGAAACAATGTTATACCCGGATGAAAAAGGACTGCCCGCGGATTTCCTGTGTGATTAAAGTGGATTATCGGCGTGGGCACAAAGACCGGCTGTCTGGAAAGGTGGCGAGTGTCGAAAAACGGTTGAAACGCAAATTGAAAACAGCGTAATCGGGAGATCGCTCATGCGGATCGATGGTGTGGAATGATCGAGAGGCGAGTGACGGAAGGATTACTGACGGCCATCCTTTCCGGAGTGTGTCAGCGTGGTTGACGGGGAAGAGCCAGGGGGTTGGGGCAGGTAGATCCGGTTCGCTTTTCCTCCAATCCCACACAGTACTTCATAGGGAATGGTATTCAACCAACCTGCAAGATCTTCGGCCGTAATCTCGCGTGTTCCCTGTTTTCCTAGTAACACGACCTCTTCCCCGATTCTGGGATTGGGCATATCTGTGACATCCACCATCATCATATCCATGCAAATTTTTCCAATGATGGGAGCTCGTTCCCCTTGGATCAGGACATGCCCGACCCCCGTGAGGTGACGGGGAAATCCGTGCGTATAGCCAATGGGCAGGACGGCGACGTGTGAAGGCCTCCGTGTGCGAAAGAGTCGCGTTATAGCCCACGATTTCACCAGGCTGCAGAGAGCGGAGATGGGCCACATAGGTAGTAGCCTTCATGACAGGTTGGAGTTGAACGGACTGAGCGCAACCTTCCTGCCTGGGTGCGTAGCCATATAACATTAAGCCGGGTCGGACCATTCCTAAGTGGGCGGTGGGATGAAAGAGAATTCCCGCGCTATTGGCGATATGAAGAATTGGCGGGTGAATCCCCATTTGCTTCGCCTGGTCGACAAACGCCAGAAATTGTTGGATTTGCTGGTTTGTCAAAGAGGGATCGTGATTGTCGGCATCGGCAAAATGGGTTAAGAAGCCCTGTATGACAACCGGAGATGTTGAACGGGATAGCGTGGTGAGTGCGGAAAGAGCCCGATCGGTTTCAAATCCTAGCCGGTGGAGTCCTGTGTCGATCTTGAGATGAATGGGAAATTGTGGTTTGCCGGGAGGCAGTACGTCAATCAGTTGTTGTAAAATTTCAAAGCGAGAAATGACTGGAGTTAATTGATGGTGAATGATCTCTCTTAGGTGCTCGGGTAAGAGAGGGCCCATCACCACGATGGGGCAGTGAATGTGGTATTCCCGAAGAGCCATACCCTCCAGAACGGATGCCACCCCGAATCCAAAAATCCCCAATGATTCCAGAGTATGAGCCACGGGGCCCGCTCCATGGCCATAGGCATCCGCTTTGATAATGGCCAGAATTTTCGTGGGCGGAGCAATCCATTGCCGGATTTGTTGAAAATTCCTGGCTAGCGCATGAAGATTGACGGAAACGGTAATCGGAGACTGGAGCAGTGGCAGGTCGGAAGATGGAGCAGACGGTGTAGGTATCACAAAAATCCCTCAGATGGCGAGTATTTCCTCCTCCTTTTTTTTGATCAATTCATCGACGATCTGGATAAATTTGTCCGTCAGTTTTTGATTCTCGGCTTCCAAGCGGCGAAGCGCATCTTCTGTCAGTGAGCCTTCTTTATGAAGATGTTTGAGCTCATCATTGCCGTCACGACGGAATCCTCGAATTTGTACTTTGGTTTCTTCGCCATATTTTTTGCTGAGTTTGACCAGGTCTTTCCGGCGTTCCTCGCTCAGCGGAGGGATTGGGAGGCGGATCAGTTTCCCATCATTTGAGGGAGTGAGCCCAAGCTCCGAACTAATGATGGCACGTTCAATTTCTCTAATCTGGGAAGTATCCCAGGGTTGAATGGTGATCATTCGGCTTTCAGGGATCGCTAAATTGGCGACTTGCTTGAGTGGGGTTGGTGTTCCGTAATAATCAACGGTGATATGATCGAGCAACCCCAAGGAGGCACGACCGGTTCGAAGAGCCATGAATTCTCTTTTTATGTGCTCGATGGCTCCCTCCATTCGCTGTGTGACTTTTTGAATGGTCGGATCGTTCATGTTCATTCCCCACGTTAGTTGACAGTGGCATTTTTGGAAACAATCGTGCCGATAGGATCTCCCTCAAGGATTTTCCTGATGTTTCCCGGTGAAGTGAGATCAAACACAATGATGGGCAGATCGTTATCCATGCAAAGCGTAATGGCTGTGGCATCCATGACTTTCAGGCTTTTATTGAGGACCAATAAAAATGGTAATTCGGTGAAGCGTTTGGCAGCGGGCGTGGTCAGGGGATCCGCATCATAAATGCCATCGACCTTGGTGCCTTTCATGATCACATCTGCTCCGATTTCCATGGCTCGCAGAGCGGCCGCGGTGTCGGTGGTAAAATACGGATTTCCCGTCCCTGCGGCAAAAATCACCACGCGTTTCTTTTCCAAATGCCGAATGGCCCGTCGACGAATGTAACTTTCCGCCAACTGTCGCATCTCAATAGCGGATAATACGCGGGTGGGGATATCTTTGCTCTCTAAGGCGTTCTGAAGGGCAAGGGCATTCAGCATGGTGGCCAGCATCCCCATGTAATCGGCGGATGCCCGTTCCATACCGGAAGCACTTGCGGCGAGCCCTCTGAAAATATTCCCCCCTCCGATGACAATGGCGATTTCCACATTCAGGGTCAGGACGTCGGCAATTTCGTCGGCAAGATTATTTAGAATAGAAGGTTGAATGCCGTAGGTCTGTTCCCCGGCTAGCATTTCTCCACTGATTTTTAGGAGGACGCGACGATATTTGAGAGGCATTAGTCCTGGCCGAGTTGGTAGCGTGTAAAACGGCTGATCGTGAGGTTTTCGCCCAGTTTCGCAATCTTCTGGGAAAGGAGATCTTTGATGCTGATGCTAGGATCCTTAATGAAGGCTTGTTCGAGGAGGCACTGCTCTTGATAATATTTTTCCAATTTTCCCTTGATGATTTTTTCCCATGCCGTTTCGGGCTTACCCGATTCCTTCATTTGTGCGAGATAGATGTTTTTCTCACGGTCTATGAGGTCCTGCGGGATATCTTCGCGTTGAATAAACAAGGGATGAGAGGCGGCGATTTGTAAGGCGACTTCCTTGACAAAGGCTTGAAATTCTTCGTTGCGAGCGACGAAATCTGTTTCACAATTGACTTCTACCAGTACGCCAATTTTTGACCCTGAATGGATATATGATGAAATGATTCCTTCCTTGGTTTCTCTGCCGGCCTTTTTTTGTGCGGCAGCCAACCCCTTTTGACGCAGTAAATCAATCGCTTTTTCGACATCATTATTTGTGTCTTGAAGGGCTTTTTGACAATCGAGGATTCCTGCCCCGGTTTTGCCTCGCAATTCTTTCACCAAGGCACTCAAACTAGACATACGCTTGCTCTCCTACAGAGTGATGTGAATTGATGGTCAGACGATGGACGTAGCGTTCTTACACATGTTGAGCATTCTGGTTTGTTTCAATGGATGAATGGCCTGATACCGTATTATCCGGAAGGAACCCGTCTGCATCGGCTGCTGATTCTTGACGTTTCCGACGAAGTTCCATGCCTTCTATACATGCGTCGGCAATCTGTCCGGTAAACAATTTGAGCGATCGGATCGCATCGTCATTTCCGGGAATGGGATAATCTACGCCTTCAGGGTCGCAGTTGGTGTCAACTAATGCGATAACCGGAATGCCTAGTCGATTGGCCTCTTTGACCGTAATATGTTGAATCCTGGTGTCCAAAATGTAGATGCAGCCTGGAATATCGTTCATGCCTTTTATGCCACTCAAATACTTTTCCAGTTTGCCTTGTTCCTTTTTCATGCGAACGATTTCTTTCTTTTTGAGTCGTTCGTATGTGCCGTCGGTTTCTGCAGCCTCAAGCTTTTTCAGCTGGTTGATACTGCGTCGAAGGGTTTGGAAGTTCGTTAACATGCCACCCAACCACCGTTGATTCACAAAAAACATTCCACACCGCTTGGCTTCTTCCTCCACAATATCCATGGCCTGTCGCTTGGTCCCCACGAATAAGACAGATTCTCCGCCTGCCACAGTGTCCCTGGTAAAATCGTAGGCTTTTTGGAAGCATTGGAGAGAGATTTGGAGGTCGATGATATAAATGCCGTTTTTTTCACCAAAGATATAACGCTTCATCTTGGGGTTCCATCGATTTGTTTGATGCCCGAAGTGAACCCCAGCTTCTAATAACGATTTAATCGTGACCATAACGGACCTTCCCACCCCCTTTCAGAGATATAAGGATTAACGAAGACCTGTGATTTGTTTAACAAAACTCAAAACAGGAAGTTGGCTCAAATGGGACCGGCAGGAGACAATAAATGTGGATTGTCTGAACAGGCAGGTTGTTCCAAGTGAAGAGACATTCATGCAAAATACAAGAGTCAGTAAATTTCCATTTAACCAAGCAAGACTAGCACAGGTTAAAAAACTAATTCAAGCCCGCTAAATTTGTTGTCACTTATTTGAGCCGCTCAGAAGTTGTACTAGGACTTCATTTCCGGATGAAGACCACTAGCTGAAAATTCTCTCATGGAATCAAGGACGTTTTTGACTCTAAGAGACTTCATGGCTATAGTCAATCTGGTTTTTTGCATTTTTTGAAGACAAGGAGTGAGAAGGATGGTTGAAATTCCTCTGAAGTTATATGTGCAAGCTCTGTTGAAGCGAGCAAAGGATGCTGCCCGCCCTATGGCGTGTTTGTCTCCACAGGCGAAAAATCTGGCCATACAAGCCATGGCCGATACGTTGGTGGACCACACCTCAGAAATTTTAGAAGCTAATGAAAAGGATCTGGCGGCGATTTCGAAGGAAGTGGGCCAACAAGCTCATCGGGAAGCGACAGAACGCATTCGAATTTCCGAAGAGACTATTCATCTTATGAAGCAACGCTTGCTAGATTTATTAACCCTGCCTGATCCTATTGGAGAGGTGAGCCGGGCCTGGATGACCTCAGATGGAATGCAGGTTCATACTGTACGCTCTCCTCTTGGCATTCTGGCGGTGGTATCAGACATGGGCCCCCTGGTGACTGCCGAATCGTTTGGGATGTGTTTAAAGACCCAGAATGTGTGTGTATTCCGTGGTGGAACTGAATGGTTGCATACTAATGCGGCTTTAGTGGGATATCTCCAGCAGGCGGTGGCAGCCAATGGCGTACCTGAAGGGGGGCTGACTTTTTTGGATAGGAGTTCCCCCGATGCCGCGCTGGAAATAGTGCGATATCCCCAATACGTTCAAGCGGTCGTTACACGGGGGAGTGCCGGTCTGCGAAAAGGGATAATGGAGCAGTCCAGAGTTCCGGTGATTGGTTTTGACGGAGGTCTGTGTCATGTGTATGTCGATCAGGATGTCGATATCCCCTTAGCTCAAACGATTACTGTGAACGCCAAGATTCAATCTCCAACCTCCCCAAATGCCATGGACACTCTTTTGGTGCATCAGGGCGTTTCGCGGCATTTATTGCCGGGCTTAACTCGAAGACTCCTCCAGGAATATCGGGTGAGTTTACATGGATGTCCGAAGACCGTCTCCATGTTGGGAGTATTGGAAATGACGGGCCATTTAGGCATTAAAGAGGCTGTGGACGCTGATTGGGAGAAGAAGTATCAGTCATTAACCATGAACATAAAAGTTGTAAAAGATAGCCAGGAAGCGATTGACCATATTGCGAAATTTTCTCCCGGGCATACCGATACCATTGTCACTCGTGATTATCAGTTAGCTATGAGATTTGTACGGGAAGTGGATTCGAGCGCTGTTATGATCAATGCCTCAACCCGTCTGCATGGAGGTGAGCAATTTGGTCTTGGTCCAGAACTCGGGAGTAATAGCACGCATGTGCATGGTCGTGGCCCTCTAATCCTCTCCAAACTCACGATTGAAAAGTACATGGTATTTGGGACCGGGCAACTCCAACAACCACACCCGGTGCCTCAAACCTACCAGGATGCCATGATGTTATCTGCCAAGTTTTAGAAATGGTCGAATTTAATATGAATCCGCTTCCCAGGTACCTGTGTGGTGCCTGATTTGGGGTTTTCTTGAGTTAGAGGTCCACTATGGTTAGGGCGGAATTATCAAGCTTTTACCTCACGCAGCCGCTTCTTTCTGTTGATCCCAAAAGTCTGACAGTATCAATGTGAAGGTGGCTGGTCCTGTCATCTGAATCAGGTGTCTTTCGTATTGTTTTTTCTGCCGCCTTCAATTCCTTTTTTTGGTTATCTTCAGTACGGGGTGCCTGGACAGGATTGTCATGAGATTTGGCGGGGAAGAGGGTTCGGAGTGCAATGAAGTTCTTATCCGATATTTGCAATCATGGGGATTGCGGGATTTTCGTGATGAAGCTTCCTACTACGAATGGCAACGCTCTATTCTTTCCGAAGAAGAATTGCTGGGCTTCCATCGGTTGATCGAACATCGACAGGGTGGTGAACAGGTTGACTGCGACATTGAATTTTACGATATGTCGGCGCGTCGGGATCTTGTCCCTGTTCTCTATTCTCAACGATTCAATTATTTTTTAACCATTGGCTCCTCTGTCTGTAGCCGAATTTCACCCGCCACTCAGGTATTGGACTTTGGTTGTGGCGTGGGTATCCTGACCTCATTTTTTGCGCAACAACATCCTGGCATTGAATTTGTGGGAATTGATCGATCTCCTCGATCGATTGAATTGGCTTGCCTTGAGGCCGAACAACGACGACTCACGAATATTCGATTCGAGGTTTCTCATGTGCCACAACATACGGTTCCAGGTGACTATGACCTCATTCTTTCGACGCAGGCCTTGTTTCAGGCAGAACGGGAGCCAGGGCTTCCTAGTCGAAGTTGGCGTACCTTTCAACGTGAAGATAATCTTCAGGGACAGGAGCAACTTGAAATTCGGACGAGATTGCAGGGTCGTTTGGATACGTTGTTATCGGCATTACGGCCAATGGGGCGAATGATCCTTTTTGAGAAAACCTGGCATCTTGGTCGGCGTATTTTCTTTCAACGAGCGTTAGGTGCGAGAGATTTATGGCCAATTTCTGACCCTGTTCCCTGCCGGTATCGATCGCTAGATGAAGAGATCACCGATGGACCCTTATATGAGGTGGCCCGACTTCCCAAGGGGAAGCCTTCCCTATGGAATGAGGAACCCTATCGAGAATCTGGAGAAACACTCTATCGGTGTGTAGGCTTACCCGCTGCGCGAATGGGCCGTGAGTTGGCTTTAAATCTAGTGCTCGAAAGGGTTTCGGGGATTCATTCCAATATTGGATCCTGGAGTTTTCGTTTCGGATTGTGGCATGAAGTCTTTGTTTGGGCTCTTTATGAAAATTCCTCTGGATTTAAAGGATTAGTTATGGGAGGAGAAGATGATAAGGATCTGCTGCTTCAATTAGCGCAAACCGTAAAACACATTGATGAGCCTGATTTAGATCGATTGGTTCGAGATTTTTGGGAGGATGTCGCTCGTGTCGCTGAGGATCGTTCGGTTCCTTGTTTCGAAAGCCATTATCCTTCCGCTCAGACGATCTATAAGGCTCTACCCTCAAAAACTATTCAACAGGAATCGACGTTTCAGGATGGAGAGGGAAAAGAAATGCACATCGAATTAGGGACGACGAAAAATTTAATCTATCTGTATTGGGCCAACGTATTCGATCAACGACAGCTCGTCCTTATGGATGAAGAAAGAGCAGATGTGTTGAGCGCCTACTATCGAGAGGCCCTCAATCATCCGCAAAGTCCACCAGCCTGATCTTCTCCACTATGAAATTGTACCGGGTTCTCAGGGTGTCCCAATAAATTGCCAATCCCGCTGTTGTGCTCTGGCATAGCAGGCTACGGCTTCCTGCGTATGATGTTGAATGTCAGTAGGGAGTGTTGACCATTGCGGAGTGAGGCTGATAGTGAGAATGTGCCCGTTATCTCTGATTCCCGTAATCCTTCCTGTGTGTAAATAGTCCAAGAGGGTTTCTCCGTCCTCTTTTCCTGAACAGGATAGAATGGTGGAAGGGGTGCCGGAAGTTCGGCTGCCATAATTGATGGAGACTGTTCCAGCCCAAAGAAGAAGGCCTACCAGGAAGAAAAAAACAAAGCGCATATATATTCTCCCATTACTGACTGGAGTGTCTCTGACGTGAAACGAGAGGTAAATACCTCGAAAGGGAGGTGAAGGGAAAGGAGAAAAATATACCTTGTTATATGTTTTGGGTGGGAATTGCCCCTAGAAAACCATTGAGAGAAAAAGGGGGACCTAGAGAAATTTTGTCATCTTTCTTAAGGTGGTCTGACAATTTCCCGACAAGAGAAGGGATGCTATGGATATCTTTAGGGAATTGGTGTTTTTGTCTGTGTTGAGCGGTTTCGGGTATAGCAAAAGCGTGTGTATGCTGTACCAAGGTATAGAGCGTTAGCTCCTTGATGGTAAATGAAAAAAATACCAGGCCATCATCAGGGAAGGAAGTTCTAGATGGATATTGAAACAATACTGTTTTGGATAGTAATTGCCACATGCCTCGCGCATTGGTTGACAGTCTTTTTGCTTGTTCGCCGAGTACGGTCCACAGAAAAACCGCTGGTGTGGAATCTATTGGGGCTGGCAGTGAGCCTCTTGGCCATCCAAAAAACCTATCTATTGTATTTTCAATACACTGAACTCAATCCTCCTGCGTTAAGCTTCGTGAGTGTCGTGCTTGGGCTTGTGGTTTCCGGATTATTGTTAGGCGGAATTTCGTGCTTATCACCCCTCCTATACCTTTTGCAACGCAACAGAGAGCTGTTAGCCGTCATTGACGAGCGGAATGTCATTATCCATCAATTTCACGAACGAATTGCCAGAGCCTTGCAAAAAATACAAATTGCCATGGAGGTTGGAAAGCCTGCCAATTTTATTATTGAACAGGTGGAGGAAATGTCCCAAATGCTTCAGATCTTTTTGGAGGATCTCAAAGCCGGAGTCTTGTTGGGAAACAAGTTCGAGGTGGCGCTTAAGACTCTTGTGGAAGATTTGAGCCGGGAAGCCTCATTTCCGATTTCGATTTATGTTGATCCATCTTGCGAAAACAATATTTCACGTGAGCAAGGGACAGCGTTCTTGCATATATTACGAGAGGCCATTCGCAATAGCATGCAATACTCGCAAGCGACAAAAGGGCAGGTGACCGCCAAGATGACGGCTACGGATGTGGTCTTAGAAGTCTCTGATAATGGGAAAGGTTTTGAAGTGGATCTTGTCAGAGCTCAGGGACAGGGATTAGGAAGTATGGTAAATCGGGCCAAAACGATCGGGGCTCGCCTGAAAGTCCACAGCCAAATTTCCAAGGGGACTTCGGTATACATTGAAGTTCCTTTGAATGGGAAGTCGTCTAACGGGACTCATACGGTCTCATCCTCGAATTCTTTGGACGCGACTAGAAAGATTCCAGTGGCATAACCCCTATTCTAATAATGGCAAAAGCCATAAAAATGGGATAGGGCACTAGGGAGAGACAGTCCTTGCCATCATTTCCCTCATGGGGATCCCTTGTGTGAGAAGGGACTGATTTGCGAAATTTGAATTTGGTGGGAGAGTGAGGAAGGGAAAGGTGATGATAGGGAAAGAATTGGTGGCGGTGGAGGGATTTGAACCCCCGGCCCGCGGCTTATGAGTCCGCTGCTCTACCACCTGAGCTACACCGCCGTGAATCAAACTGAACGAGCAGATCTATACCATAGCGGAAGAACTTTGGACAAATCTTTTTCGAAAAATGATCTGGTTCTTCAAACAGTTTTTTAGGCCGTTTCTCAATGCAAGAGTTTCAGAATTGCCATTTTATTTCCTTTTTTTAGAGAAGAATGGCGATACGGAAATAACCCTTCAGCAAGCCTTTTCAATCCGGTAATTTTGTCATGACTTCCACTGCCGCTCAAAACATGAATCAATCCGTCCTGGTGGGGCGACAAGCCATTTTTGATCGTCAAAAGGAGGTTTTTGGATATGAACTTTTATATCGAGATGGCCAATTAAACTCGGCGCAAGTGGATGATGGAGATGAAGCTACGGCCAGGGTGATGGTGAATACATTTTTGGAGCTTGGAATTGATCACATAGTCGGGGGTACCCAGGCATTTATTAATCTGACCGGCAATTTCTTTTTGAGTGGTCATTATGAAGTGCTGCCAACGAAAAATGTCGTCCTGGAGGTTTTGGAGTCCATTGAGCCGACACCGCTCGTTTTGCAAGCGCTTCTCCAAGCCAGACAGCAGGGGTACCAAATTGCGTTGGATGATTTTGTCGTAAAGGATTCTCATAGAGGATTATTAGAAGTTGCTGATTTGGTTAAAGTAGATATTTTGGCCTTAACGCGTCAGCAACTTCTTGAGCAAACTCAAATATTACAACAATATCCAGTTCGACTTTTGGCGGAAAAGGTAGAAGATGAGGAAGTATTTAAACTGTGCCATGATTTGGGATATACATATTTCCAAGGATACTTTTTTTGTAAACCCCAAATAATGGAAGGGATGAAGCTTTCCGGTAATCGTATGGCTATTGTGCTCCTGCTGGCTAAATTGCAGGATCCCGATATCAATATCAAAGCCTTAACGGAGTTAGTCGAGAACGATCTGTCACTGAGTCTCAAGCTTCTTCGTTTTGTGAATTCCGCTTCCGTGGGGCTTCCTCGATCAGTTGACTCGATTGCTCAAGCAGTGGGAATGGTGGGGACTGAACGTATGCGACAATGGGCATCGTTACTCGTTTTGGCCAATACTGCAGGAAAGCCGAGTGAACTGATGCGCATTGCTCTGATTCGAGGACGGATGTGTCAAGAATTAAGCCGGTTACAAGGATTATCCCCGAGCCAAGGTTTTACCGTGGGACTCTTTTCTGTGTTGGATGCTTACTTTGACTGTGAAATGAAACAACTTCTTTCAGATCTACCTCTTACTTCTGACATTCATCTTGCTTTGGCGGAAAAAGAAGGCCAGTTAGGTGAAATTTTAACCTGTGTGTTGCTTTACGAGCGAGGAGAATGGAATAAAATCGAGAACGGTCTTTTTGAACCGCAGGTATTACGCGAGGCGTATTTGTTAAGTGCCGAATGGGCCAACGAGATTATGGATACTACCTTACCGAAAAAGGCGAAATAGAGCTGCGTTGAAGGAAATGGATTAAGGGAATGCTTTACCCCCTTCGCTTATCGTCCTGTTCGCCGGCAAAGGCACTTAACACACCTAATCCCAATTCTCCCAATTCAACGGGCTTTTCCTCTGATTCAGGGGTGGCCAGTTGATCGTCAGGAAGTTTTGGATAGATTTTGACTCGTAATTCCTCTTCCAGTCCCTCATCAGAAAAGTCCATATCATTAAGAACTGCGTGTAGTCGCTGAAAAGCCAATATGGAACGGGCATGGGATTTCCAAGTACCGGAGAATTCGGTATCGTTCACTTTGGTAATACTTGTCCAGAATTTTGATTCTTCAGGTTCGGACATCGTTCCGCTGACAAATGCCCGCAATTTATCCAGCAAGCCCTCTTCAGTTTTTTCCAAGCCATCGTATTCAACTATTGATCGTTCAACGGGTCTTTGGGATAAAACGTGAAGGGTTTCCTTCCAGAGGTCAATAGGTTGAGGTGCGTTCTCGGAAGCTGATGATTTTTTCAAGGTTTTCTGCAATCCGGCCAGGAATTGTTGAAGAGCCTTCACTTTTCTGCCAGCCAGGCTTCCTAGCGGAATTCCCCAGACATGTGCAATTTCGTGATCTTTCAATGGAGAATTTCCGGCAGTGACGAAATCTTGTTGCGCGATTTTCAGTCGACGCCTGAGGATCCCACGTCTTCGCAGTAACGATTGATATTCCAGGAGAAGTCGCTGGGGTTGGTAATCCTTTGGCGTTAAATCCTGGGCGTCCCACGCTCGTTGTAATTTCCGTTGCTCCTGTCGAAGGAGAATAGACGGGGCCTGGGTTTTTGCAGATTGAAGGATACTCTCGTCGGTATCGAAGTCTGACGTTAATAATCGCTCTGCAATGCGAATGCTCTTTTCCATGATTGCGAGGGATTCTGTAAGAAAATCAATGTGCATCCCAGGACGTTCCCGTTTCTGGCGGTAGTATCCCTTATACTGGTCGGCTCTGGATGTCACATTTCGAACGGCTTCAAGGGATAACGATTTCCCCTTCGGTTGATTCCCTGACCCGAATCGGGAATCTGGTTGGTCGCTGGCCATATAGTCTATGGCTTCTTGGCTCACATCCATGTATTGCAACAATAGAACCTGAAGCATGGTTCGACTTTGAATCGGAAGCGCCTGGATAGTTGATTCAATATCCTCAAATCGTAGAGTAGTAGACATAATTATGTGGTGTTCCGCTGGGCGAAGCCCTTATTCACAACTAGGATGAGGAATTGGTTTCGTCAAGAGATTCTAAACAAGTTGCCGCGTATTCTCGTAGTTGCTGTACCGATCCGTTTGCATACAGTTCTCTCGGGATTTCAATCTTGATCAATTGAGACGGATCAACTCCTCGTTCTACCGCCCAATCTTCATCAACATACAAGGTGACGGCGCCATCTTTGTCCCGGCGCACATACAGGATATCTTTTTCTCCTTCCATAAAACCCTCAAAACTATAATTCAAACATGAATTTGTTGATAACATACCTCTTTGAGAGGTGTCAAAATGAGGAAGTTGATGTAGCAATGGTGATCCAGACATCTAAATTGAAGGTTTTCTGAATTGCGCAAGGCAGCTAATGGGAGCCAGGCTACATCGGGTGAAGTGGGTCGTGTTCTTTTTTCAGGAGCTGTCCAATGGAAGTCTGGAAACGTAACACGTTCCTCTGAAGGGAGAAATTGAGATGGGGGAGATACAAAAAGGCGGGCCGACCAGAGAAAAGCTCTGGCCAGCCCGTAAGTTTGAAAGAAAATTATCGTTAATTACTCACAAGCAGTCTGAAAAAAGTTACCCTCCGAGGGTTTCGACAACTTCCTTGAGACTTTTCATGATACAGGTGAAGATCGGGATGTCCCGTTTGACATAACGGCTACCCTCGGTCGAGCGTAATTCCATGACCAAGTCCAAAAAGTCTTGAGGGGAATCGGTTTCAAAGGCAACCACAAATTCCTGGTCATCCAATCCAAAAGAATAGGTGGTATTGAGCTTGACTGAAGGGTATTTATGACCAATTTCAATATGTTCATCCATCATGCCTTGACGGGCGGCTTTGGTTAGTAAGTACCACTCTCGGGTTTTTTCAAATGGGTAGACAAAGATATATTTCGCGCGTCCAGGAGCAATTTTCAACCTTCGGCTTTCTTGCCCCTCATGCACATGATGATCCACATAGATGGAGCGTTTCGTCATGGAAAGGTAAGAGTAGGGCGTGGTAAGGTAACGTCCCAAGCCTGTGGACAAGAGTTTTGAACTCATTTCTTGGAACATTTCCAAATCATAACTAATTCGCCACAACAAAAAATCGCAATCCCCTCGGATGCCTGTCGTGGTATAGGGAACGACGATGACCTTGCCGGTATATTCTTCCGCTGCGCGGACAAATTCCTGCTTGCCAAGGTCTCGCTCCTCCTTGGGAAGACGTCTCCACAAAGGGTCGACTTTATAAAAACTAAAATTGACGAATTGTTGTTTGGCAGCCTCTTCGGCACCGGCCATAGTGGTACCTCCCATAGAAAGAAAACCGGTGTTATTTTAATAACTTAAAGAAATATGTCTTAACATCGCCACTGCAATATTGTCAATGAGGATTTGTCTGTATGGCCTTTAAGTTTTTTTAACGAGCGATCGGAAGAATGCCTGGAAGAGTTAGGAAGGAAAAAATGGAAATTAACGGTCTGCCCCAAGGGTCAATGCGGCAGACCTCAATGGTGCGAAGATGGATCCAAGGTATACTTCATGCGTTTTTTCCATTCAGGGGATACGGTGTTTTGCTGGGTTTTGGCCTGGGACTGATGACCTGGGGACCGACCCTTGTTTGGGCCATCGTTCACCATCCCTCTCAATCCCAAATTCTGGAAGCAGTCGAGAAAGGTCAAGAGGGAGCCCGAAGTAGAAAACCTCCGAATATGCTGTATTGGAAATTTGGATTCTCTGAAGATGATTCCCGGCCTCATGGTTTTCTTATGACAAAGCTAGGAGGGATTGCCGTGATGTCCAGTCATTTTGCCCTACGAGGAGAACAGCTCACCTCCCCGGAAATTCAACAGATATTAGACGAAGAAGCCATGCAAGTCGTGGTGATAATTTTTGGTGATTCACCCACGTTTGCCATGGACAGCTATCTGTTACTCAAGCAAGGACATCGGCTGATCAAACCTGATCGGATCCGCTTTGATGCCAGGGCTTCGTCGAGAACTCAAATACAGGGAGAACCCGTGTTTCGTGCAAGGATTGTGGCGTCTTTTGTCTATGGCACTTTTGACTTAGAGGCTCTCACCAACATAAAGGTTTTCCCTGGAGCCGGAGGCGAAATGCAATTTGATCTAGATTTTTCTTCCATTCCTTGAATTGCGAATGAGCAAACACTCTGGTTAAGGCGACCTTCCCGATATCTAATGAACATGAAATCTCTCCATGCCGACATCATTGCCGTGGGCTCCGAATTGCTTCTGGGCGGGCGAGTGGATAGCAATTCGGTATTTGTTTCGAATCTTCTTGCTGAGTGTGGAATTGAGGTTCGAAAAAAAATATCCGTCGGTGATTACCGAGCCGATATCCAAGAGGCCCTTCGCGCATCCTTGAAGCGAGCTGACGTAATCATCCTGACTGGTGGTCTCGGTTCAACACTCGATGATTGTACCCGTGAGGCCATTTCAGATGCGTTTCGTCGCCCGCTGATCCGACGAAAAAAGGCCTACGAAGAGTTACAAGCTCGATATCGGCGTTTCGGAAGACCGGTCACCCCTCTCCTGGCCAAACAAGCCTTTATTCCCTCTGGCGCAACGATATTGCCGAATACCGTGGGGACAGCTCCTGGTTTTTTGATGCGCGAGGGGCGCTCGGTGATAGTCGTTTTGCCCGGTGTTCCACGAGAAGCCAAAGTAATGATGTCATCCCAGGTGCAACCACTACTCCGGAAGATATGCAAAAGCACTAGGCGGCATTGGTTCCAAGCCTTCAATACTTTTGGATTACCCGAGACCGATGTCCAAAAACTATTGAGCCATATTTTAAAAAAGTATGCGCACATTCAGTTTGGTCTCTTGGCTTCGCCCAGGGGCGTTACAGTTACCGTGCGTTGTTGGTTTCCCAGCGATTCCCAATCCTCTATGAAGGAGACGTCTCCATTCCTCTCGGAATGGGAGCACCTTGTCACACAAGTCCGTAATTCTTTGGGGCCGTGGCTCTATTCTGAAGATGAACGAACCATGGAAGAAATCGTAGGAGAATTATTAGAGAATTGCGCTTGGACCCTTGGTTTAGCCGAATCCTGTACCGGAGGGTTAATTGCTCATCGGTTGACTGAGGTCCCTGGAAGTTCTCTCTACTTGGACCGGGGAGTGGTGTCTTACAGTAATCAATCAAAAAAAGAATTCTTGGGAGTCTCTGCCTTGCTCCTACGTCGGTATGGAGCGGTGAGCGATCAGGTAGCCAAGGCGATGGCCCAAGGAATCAGAATCCGGAGTCGAACCGATGTGGGAGTGGGCGTGACAGGAGTTGCCGGTCCTGGGGGAGGAACGGTGAAAAAGCCAGTGGGTCTGGTATATGGAGCAATTGATGGACCACGAGGGATTCAGTGCCGACGCTGGCAATTTTGGGGTGACCGAACGGAAATTAAATATAAAACTTCTCAGGCCGTCTTAGATCTGATCCGTCGATATGCGAATGAAACCGCACCCTAACCATGCGAATCTGAGGGTCTTTCTTGGCGTGACTCTTTCCTCGGACTTGGGTCAGAAAGTGGCCGAACTCCAACATCAAATTCGGGGAAGGTTGCCAAAAATCAATTGGGTTCGTCCCGAGTCGATTCATCTCACCTTGAAATTTCTTGGAATTGTTGATAGGGCCATGGTGGAGCAGGTTATGACCGCGATTAGGTCTATCCAAAAAAATCAGGCTCCTATCATATTGGAAATTCAGGGACTAGGAGTTTTCCCCAAAATTCGATGTCCACGGATATTGTGGATCGGATGTATTGGTGACATTCCTTCTTTGCTCAATCTTGTTTCTCGAATCGAAGGTGCACTGGAACCGTTAGGTTTTCTCATTGAGGAGAAGCCCTATCATCCTCATTTGACCCTGGCCAGGATTAAACATGACAATTCCAAAGTGGGTAGCGTATTAAATCACTCTGGCTTGTTGGAACAACCCCAGAAGAATCTGGGGACCTTGCTCATTGACCGGATCACCCTCTTTCGGAGTAATTTGAGCTCTTTCGGTGCAGAATATACTTCTCTTTGGACGGTTCCATTGAATGAGGATGAATCATATTTTTAATTCTAAGAATAGGCATTTACCTGCTAGGGAGTGTGGGGTAAGATAGCCGCCACTTTGCATATCCAGGGATTTTGAACAAAAGGAAACCCAATGGCAGAACGCGTTACTCCTCAAAAAGAGACACAAAAAGACGGAAAAAAACGGGCGCTGGATTTGGCTCTGACCCAAATTGAAAAGCAATTTGGCAAGGGAGCGATCATGAAACTGGGAACGGATGAGGTTCCGCATGATATTCCAGCCATTTCGACGGGATCGCTCGGGCTTGATATGGCACTGGGTATTGGAGGTTTGCCACGAGGTCGAGTCATTGAAGTGTTTGGGCCGGAATCGTCCGGAAAAACCACCCTGTGCTTACATGCGATTGCCGAAGCGCAGAAAGCCGGCGGAGCAGCAGCTTTTATCGATGCTGAACATGCGTTGGATATCACCTATGCCAAAAAGCTTGGAGTGCAAACTGATGATCTGTTGGTTGCCCAGCCGGATACAGGGGAACAGGCTCTGGAAATTGCCGAAACCCTGGTCCGAAGTGGGGCGTTAGATATTATTGTCGTTGATTCAGTAGCGGCCCTGGTCCCTCGTGCCGAAATTGAAGGGGAGATGGGAGATTCTCATATGGGGCTCCAGGCGAGATTGATGTCCCAGGCTTTGCGGAAATTGACCGGAGCCATTTCGAAATCACAAGCTTCGGTGGTGTTTATCAACCAGATTCGCATGAAAATCGGTGTCATGTTTGGAAATCCCGAGACCACGACCGGCGGCAACGCGTTGAAATTTTATTCTTCGGTACGGTTGGATATTCGCCGGATTGAATCGATTAAGGATGGGCAGGAAGTGATGGGGAGCCGGGTGCGGGTAAAAGTGGTCAAAAATAAGATGGCGCCACCTTTTAAGCAAGCCGAATTTGATGTCATGTTTGCGGAGGGCATCTCCAAAGTTGGAGAATTAGTGGATCTGGGCGTGGAGCGTAAAATTATTGAGAAAGCCGGCGCATGGTATTCTTATAAGGAGGAACGACTGGGTCAAGGTCGGGAGGCGGTCAAAACGTTTTTGAAAAGTAATCCGGATATCGCTCAGGACATCGAAACCCAATTACGTAACAGTTATGGCCTCTCAGGGGTGATCTCAGAAAAACGAATCCTCTACGTCCGAACGTCCTGATCCCAAAAAACCAGCAGGGATTCGTGGTTGATCAGACTCAATGGTATTTATGGTGACGAAAGGCATCCTAACCTCATAGACCTGTCATGATCGCGACCTCACTTGCTCTTCGACGGGCGTTTGTCGACTACTTTGCCACACATGGGCATGCTGTTGTCCCCAGTGCCTCTCTTATTCCGCAAGCGGATCCTACTCTGCTGTTTACCAATGCCGGAATGAACCAATTTAAACGTGTGTTCCTGGGTGAGGAATCCCGCCCCTATGTCCGGGCCATTTCAATTCAAAAATGTATGCGGGCTGGCGGGAAGCATAATGATTTGGAAAATGTAGGGTTTACCCGCCGCCACCACACGTTTTTTGAAATGATGGGAAATTTTTCCTTTGGAGATTATTTTAAAGAAGAGGCCATTGCACTTGGGTGGGAATTTCTCACGAAAATTGCTTGTCTTCCACCTGACCGACTGTGGGTTACCGTGTTTCGTGATGATCAGGAAGCGTATGATATTTGGCAAAAACGAATGGGGATACCAGAGAGTCGGCTCGTTCGGTTGGGTACAAAGGATAATTTCTGGCAAATGGGGGAGACGGGCCCTTGTGGCCCTTGTAGCGAAATTCTCATAGACCAGGGCGAGGCGTTCGGTTGCGGACAGCCTACGTGCGCCGTCGGGTGTGACTGCGACCGATATCTCGAGATTTGGAATTTGGTTTTTATGCAATTTGATCGGGATATGGCTGGAACCCTGAATCCTCTCCCTAAGCCCAGTATTGATACGGGGATGGGGTTAGAACGATTAGCAGCTGTCACCCAAGGAGTTACTTCAAATTACGATAGCGACGTGTTCCGTCCAATTTTGGAAAGTATTGAAAAGGGAACCGGCCATGAGTATGGTGCGTCTGCAAAGGCCGACCGCTCGATGCGGGTGATTGCGGACCACCTTCGGGCGATGACGTTTATGATTACTGATGGGGTGTTACCTTCAAACGAAGGGCGTGGCTATGTCCTACGACGGATTATGCGTCGGGCCTCTCGACATGGGCGTCTGTTAGGCGTGGAGCGAGAATTTTTATTTCATCTGGTGCCTTCCGTGGTCGATCATATGGACGCAGTTTATCCTGAGCTTCGTTTAATGGGAGATACCGTTTCAGAAATTGTCCAAGGTGAGGAATCACGGTTTATTGGAACCTTGGAGCAGGCCTTGCCTCTTCTCATTCAAATTTTGGCTGAAGCAAAACAACAGGGAAGAATTCAACTCGAGGGGGAAGCGGTCTTTAAATTGTACGATACGTATGGGTTTCCTCTTGATCTGGTGGAGGAGGCGGCACGAGAGGAGGGCTTACAGGTCGACCATACGGGCTATCAACATGCGTTAGAAGAGCAGCGTGAGCGAGCCCGGAAAACCGCGAGGTTTAGCCAGGCGGCTTCTCGTACCGAAGTGGTGAGTGCCATCGAACAATTTCCTCTGACACAATTTGTAGGATATGCTCATCAGCAGGCCGGTGGAACTCTACTTGGTATGGTAAAGGATGAGCATTTCATAAAAGAGGCCAAACAAGGTGAGTCGGTTGAGTTTGTTTTGGATACGACGCCTTTTTACCCTGAAGGTGGTGGACAGGTAGGGGACCAGGGCATGTTGGTTGGTCCTTCGGCCCGAATTGTGGTCCAGGATACCACTAGGGTGGCGAAGGGGTGGTTCCTGCACAAGGGGCAGGTTCTTGAAGGATCAGTCCACCTGGGAGACTACCTGACCGCTACGGTCAATGGACAACTGAGGCAGAGTGTTGCCCGAAATCATACGGCAACTCATCTTCTTCATGCGGCATTGCGGGAAATCTTAGGGCCTCATGTGAAACAATATGGGTCCTTAGTGTCTCCGAATCGATTGCGATTTGATTTTTCCCATTTCAAAGGATTGACCAGTCGAGACGTCGAAGAAATCGAAAATCTGGTCAATGAACAAATCCGAAATAATACGGCTATCCATGTCGAAGAAATGGGAATTCAAGACGCCCTGGATCGCGGGGCATTGGCATTTTTCGGTGATAAGTATGGTGAGCAGGTTCGAGTGGTAGAAATGGGTTCATTTAGTCAGGAATTGTGTGGAGGAACGCATTGTTCCCGAACCGGAGATGTCGGCTTATTTCGAATCACCTCCGAAGGGGGAATCGCGGCAGGTGTCCGGCGGATTGAGGCGCTCACGGGCGATGCCGCGTTAACTCATACTCAACATCAGGAAGCTGAATGGAGAGAATTAGCATCCGTATTCAAAACCAGTCCGAACGAAGTCATTGAAAAAGCGAAGAAGTTGATTGCGACCCTTCGTGATACTGAACATGAATTGGAACGCGCCAAGCAGAAAATGTTCGATCAGCAAGGGGCCGGCCGAGAAGGTTCCATAAGGGAAATAGGCGGAATGCCGGTCCTTGTCCAGCGCGTGGATGGTCTCAATATGCAGGAATTACGGACCTTCTCTGATAAGCTTCGCCACAAAGTACCTTCCGGTCTTTTGGTCTTGGGGTCTGTCCAAGAAGCAAAAGTTTCGTTGTTAGTCATTGTGGGCAAAGACCAGGCACACAAAATACCGGCAGGAAAAGTGGCACAGTACGTTGCCCAATTCGTCGGTGGGTCAGGAGGGGGGAGACCGGATATGGCCCAGGCGGGAGGCAATCAACCAGAACATTTAGATGCGGCTTTGAATAGTGTATATGATTATGTCACCTCCCAATTAGGCGAATAGGCGGGAAAGAAGACTCCATTCGCGTCATTCTCCGTTATCACGTGTCCCCTGATTGACGGAAAAGGAGTCATCAAAAAGGGAACGTCGTGACGTGATCATTATTCGGCGGACAGTGTTTTCAGGCGTACTGATTAGCGTGATGGCCATGATTGGTTTTTGGTGGTTGAATCAACCAATTGGCGGGCCAAGTCAACCTCATCTCATTGATATCCCTCCCGGTACTCCCTTTACCCAAGTTTCCAGATTTTTACATCAGAATCATTTAATTGGCTCAGAATGGTTTTTTACCCTATTGGGCCGAGTACAGGGAGTCGATCGAAAAATAATCCCAGGGGAATATGAACTACATGCGGGAATGCGACCCACTGCGTTACTCGAAAAACTTGTGAAGGGGGAGGTGTATCAGCATGCCCTCACGATTCCTGAAGGTTATAACGTCGTACAAATTGCGGATATCCTGGATCAAAAGAACCTTGCCCGGAAAGAGGATGTTCTTCAACTCATTCGTGATCAGGCTTTTATTCGGAGCCTCAATATTCAGGCGTCAACGCTGGAAGGCTATCTTTTTCCTGATACCTATTTGTTTTCTCGATATACGCCACCAGAATTCATTATTCGCTCGTTCGTCAAACGGTTTCATGAAGTGGTGATTCCAGAGCTTAAGGATCAGGCGACTAGGATGGGTATGACTTTTCAAGAGGTGTTGACCCTGGCCTCCGTGGTTGAAAAAGAAACGGGAATGGCAAGCGAGCGACCCTTAGTCTCCGGGGTGTTTCATAATCGTCTTCAGCGGGGCATTCCCTTGCAGAGCGATCCCACCGTCATTTATGCCATCGATTCTTTTGATGGAAATATTCGCAAGGGCGATCTGTCCGTGAATAGTCCTTACAATACCTATAAGGTTCGTGGACTTCCCCCCGGACCCATTGCCAACCCTGGATTGGCGGCAATCCACGCGGCGCTCTATCCAACGCAAACCGATTTTGTGTATTTTGTGGCACGTAATGACGGGAGTCATCAATTCTCTGTCACATTGGCCGATCACAATAAAGCCGTGGAAAAATTTCAACGTATGACGAATGGTAAGCGTGCTTCGTAAGGGAGTACTTTCACCATTTTCTCTATGGGTATTCACGAAACACTCGCTCGCTTAGGGTTGGAGCTGCCTGCAGCCCCTTGCCCTGTCGGGTCCTATGTCCCGGCTCGTCAGGCAGGAAATTTGATTTTTGTGAGCGGTGTGCTGCCATTTCGAAATGGGAAAATTGAGCAAACCGGGAAGTTGGGAAGGGACCTGACTGTTAAAGAGGGCGCTGCGGCTGCACAATTAGCCGCGTTAAACGGGCTGGCCATTCTCCTACAGATGTTAGGAGATTTCTCGCGTCTTCATCAGGTTGTTCGTCTGACAGGGCATGTGGCGTCTGCCGAGGGATTTGTGGATCAACCTGCGGTAATTAACGGGGCCTCCGATTTGTTGGTCGAGCTGTTTGGAGATGCCGGGCGACATGCCAGGTTGGCGCTTGGAGCGTTTGAATTACCCCTTCACGCTCCGATTGAACTAGAATTAATCGTTCAAGTGTCCTACCCGTAAACCGTTTCACACAGCATTGCATTTCTTTTCCTTGATATAACATCCTCAACGAGGGGTGAATTTAAGGAAATGACAAAGCAGTCGGAGTTTTCCATGACTTAGGAAAAAGAAAATTCTAGAGTCTCTTGATTTATCAGACTCTCCTCTTGTTCATAATTTACAGATTGCCCTTCATTGCCTCGTCTCTTTGTTAGAAATTTCTAATAGCTCCTCGCCTGGTTATGATATTGGGAGATGTTCGAATATCCATTGAAGGGGCAGGTAGCCTTTTCGATTTGGTGTAATCCTTTTTCTCTTCTTTAGGCAGTTGATGGTTCATGGACAACTGGATAATTTACCTCAAAACCCTTGATTGGCATTGAATGGAGGACTTCCTGTCCATATGGGGTTTCTCGAAATTGACGCCTGAAAAGATCGCTTGATATAGTCTTTTTGGGCACCCTCTCTGACTTGGTCCACCTCTTGTATTGGTATCCACGAAGTTGGGTTGGTTCCTCTTTCCGATCTGATTTGAGTTAAGATTTACATTGTTCGCCCCTGGGTAAATTTCTGGGTAAATTTTAGGATCAACAAAAAAGGGTTGTTACCTATGAAACGAGTTCTGAATCTCCTCAGCATTATTTTGGGTTTGCTTCTTTTCTCATCCTTGGCTCATGCCGAATTGTTCCCCTCCGATGGGCCTCCAGGAACCACTGTCACGATTAGTGGGGAAGGGTTTGGAGATTTTCGTAACACTCAGGATAATCGGGTCGAATTTCAGGGATCTCCAGCCCTAATTCAATCCTGGGAACCCGATTTTATTTTGGTCAAGGTTCCCTTGCAGGCTCGCTCCGGTCCGGTGATGGTGATCAATGGATCAGCAAAACGGGAAGCCGGGATATTCTCTGTCAAAAATGTCCGTATTACCAGTCTAGACCCTTCCCAAGTGGAGGCGGGTTCATTGCTCACGGTTGTTGGAGAGCATTTTGGCAATACGGCTGGGTCTCGTGATCCCAATACCATGTTTGGTGTGAATCAAGTCTTAATCAATGGGATTCGCGCGGAAGTCCGAAGATGGCGCCCCACCAAAATTGAAGTCCTTATCCCTGCCAATGCCAAGACCGGAGACGTGGAAGTGCGGTTGGCGTCAAGTGACCCATTGCCGGACGGATCATGTTGCGCTCCGGTAGAGTATGCGGTCAGTAATAAAGCGTCTCTTACGGTCATTCCTTCCATTACGTTTGATCCTCCTGCTGGTCCCATCGGCAGTAAGGTTGTGTTGTCTGGACAGGACTTTGGCCAAAAACGACCAGAGGATGGACAAATTTTATTTGGAGGAAAGCCCTCGGTCATTGCTCAATGGTCCGATCGAACGATTGTGGTTCATGTTCCATTGAACGCCCAATCAGGGTCTCTCACTCTCCATCGAGGAGGTAAGCAGCGGGATATCGGGACGTTTACGGTCATGGACAGTCAGATATCAGGAATGTTTCCTCCCCAAGGACCAATCGGGACTCTTATTATTATTAAAGGGAAAAATTTTGGGGTGTATTCAGAAGCCGGTAGCACCGCGTATGCTTTCGACTTTCTTTCAGGTGGCAATGGAGTCGAAATTGGCGGTGTGCCCGCTGTTATTCACCGATGGTTGGATGAGCAAATTGATGTCTGGGTGCCCTTTAGTGCGAAAAGTGGACCGGTCATTGTGAAACGTGGAGGGGTGATTCCTCAACCTGATGGCACCTGTTGTGAACGAAAAGAAATTGTGTCGCTCAAAGCCGGAGAGTTTGCCGTTATTCAGCCGGAGATTCATTCCTATTCTCCTAAAGAGGCGGGTTTGGACGAATTAGTGACCATTTCCGGCACTGGATTTGGTGAATTTTTAAAAATCTCAGAAGCTACCCGGCTCTCTCTCAACCAGGAGGCTCATTCCTGGCAAAACTACAAATTGGGGCAAGATGTTTCTCGGAGTGAGGTGTTGGTAAACGGCGTTGCGTCGCATGTGGTGTCCTGGTCTGATAAAGAAATTACTATCCGAGTTCCTCGTCGCCCCGCCTTTGGTTTTGGGAATCCCGATGGCTTTGATGCCGACCTGACAGAAGGAGAACTTATTCTTAAGCGTGGGTCATGGGATATGCTGGAAACTGGCGAGTGTTGTACGCCCAAAAAGTATCTTACGGTAGTGGCCGGGCCATTTAAGATTTTGCAGCGAGGCCTTCCTGACAAGGATTATTGGAACGAAAAGGGTCGAGCGCAGTAATGACTAATGGGATTACGTGGAAAATAATCATATGAATGATCTGAATGCGTGGAATCAAGGGGTAAGACGTTTATCCATGTTGGGTCTCATTGGGGTGTTATGCATTCTAGGCAATGCTCCCCAAGCGTTTCCTCAAGCGAGTCCGTCCGCTCTATCACTGCAAACCAGCCCTACCCGGGCTACGTTACTTGCTGTCCATTTTCAGGATCCTCGTCAAGGGTGGATCGTTGGGGCAGGTGGAACGATCCTTCATACTGAAGATGGTGGGGGCACGTGGAAGATTAGTCCTCGCCGGACAAACGCATTGTTGACCGCTGTGACCTTTGCAGATGCAATGCATGGGTGGATTCTGGGGCAAAACGGAACGGTATTGCATACTGTAGATGGTGGTAGGCAGTGGCTTCCTCAGGAGAGCGGAACCAATGGGACCTTGTATGCCGCAGATTTTCTTTCTGCCGAACAAGGGTGGATGGTTGGTTCCCGAGGGGTAATTCTGCACACGGAGGACGGTGGAGAAAGCTGGGTTGATCAGGTCAGCGGGACTACAGCCGACCTCTTTGGTATCCATTTCATCAATGCAGAACGTGGTTGGGCCGTCGGTGCTCTTGGTGTCATTTTAGCGACTACGGATGGGGGGAAGAGTTGGAAGGTGCAGACCACCAATAATCCTTCGACATTTTTTGATATTGTGTTCACGGATAATGTGGCGGGTTGGGCCGTGGGGACACAAGGCGCCATGTTCCAAACTTTGAATGGTGGGCAAGTTTGGGTTGATCACACTCGATCTTGCGGAAGCCCCTGCATTAAGCCTGCCGACCTCGTTAAGGTCCAATTTTCCAATGCTTTGATCGGCCGAATTATTGGAGAGCGAGGGACAATCTTAGAGACTCAGGATGCCGGATTTACCTGGCAAGAGATTGAATCCATTAGTTCTGAAACCCTTTATGGACTATCAATTCCCGTACCTTCTCAGGGCTTCGCTGTGGGAGACCACGGGACGATTATTCATTTTCTTTCCACCGATTCCAAACCTTGATAGTAGGGATAATAGGGGGTTTTCGTGCGATAATATTCATAAATAGTTTAACCTTGCCTGGAGAATAGCTAATGATGCCACGCAGGCAGTTTCCGCGCGCAAAATTCCCTCACCCAATTTCGCAAAGGAGAAACTTCGAGATTGGGCTGAGTGCAGTTCCTCTTGGGTCCACCCCCCTTCCGGACCGATGACGACTGTAATTCCGCCTTGGATTTCTGATGGTAACGGTATTTTCGATAAGGATACGTTCTTCTGCCGCTCAGCTAACATAATCGTTATTCCTTCTTTTTCTCGCTGAAGAAATTCCTGGAACTTTTGAACTGGAAGGATCGTTGGCACGTTCCATCGCTCACTTTGCTGAGCGGCCTCCAAGGCAATGCGATCCCATCTTTCCAAAAAACTGGCTGCATTTGTTGAGGACACGCGGGGAATGACTCGGTTCGTGATCAGAGGCGCTATAGTGTGAATCCCGAGTTCCGTCGCTTTTTGAATGACCCAGCCCATTTTCTCCCCTTTTAATAGAGCTTGTGCCAGAGTGATGGACGGAATGAGAAGTGGGCGACGGGTCTTGAATGGAAAAAATATTCGAATGGATACCGTGTTTGGTGACCTGAGAAATAGTTGTCTGGTACCGACGCCCTTGTTCATCATTGAGGATAAGTGGATCTCCCGGTCTCATCCGTAAGCTTTTGGAGAGATGAGTGAACAAAGGGTCCCCAATGACGACCCTATCATCCTCAACCTGGGTTGAACGGATGAAAAATACTGGCATATGTTCTGGAAGTGTTTGTGAAAAATGTGAGGGGAAACTTAATCGAACAGGTTTTTGACTTTATCGAATAGCCCTTCTCCTTGCGTGTCGGTGGAAATTCCACTTTCCTCGGCGAAGGCATTGAGGAGTTCTC
This sequence comes from uncultured Nitrospirales bacterium, assembly GCA_963785905.1. Classification (GTDB taxonomy): domain Bacteria; phylum Nitrospirota; class Nitrospiria; order Nitrospirales; family UBA8639; genus Nitrospira_E. The sequence goes on along the minus strand of CAWAXJ010000039.1, from coordinate 49,040 downwards.
GCTGTTTTGGAGTCAATTTTGTGGGAATTTCTAATTTTATCCGAATCAGTTGGTCCCCGCGAGTCTGGGATTTAAGGCCTGGTGCTCCCAATCCTTTGAGACGAAGAATTTGATCGTGTTGGGTTCCTTCCGGAATTTTCACCAAAGTACTTCCACTTAATGTCGGGACTTCGATTTTTCCGCCAAGAGTGGCTGTGACAAAATTCAAGCGAAGGTCATAGAGAATTTCCTGGCCTTTACGGTGAAAGTGTGGATGGGGCCTCACATTGAGTGCCACATACAAATCACCAGGAGGTCCGCCGTTCATCCCATGTTCACCTTCGTGGGAAAGCCGAAGTCGCATGCCCGTTTCTACCCCAGCCGGAATGGTGACGGCTAACATACGTTCTTTGTGAACGCGTTTTTGCCCCCGACAGGCCTTGCAAGGGTCGGCGATGACCTGACCAGAACCCTGGCATTGCCCACAGGTTCGATTGATAGTAAAAAACCCCTGTTGTAAGCGAATTTGTCCTGCCCCACGACATGCGGAACAGGGTTTGACGGACTTGGTCGGATTTTGCGCCTGTTCCATGGCAGGACTCGCAAATTTCCCACCGGGGAATTTTGAGTTTGGCTTCCTTACCGTTGATGGCCTCTTCAAACGAAATTTCTAAATTATATTGAAGGTCATTGCCTTGTTCGGCTCGACTTCGTCCTCTGCCCCCACCGAAAAAGTCTTCAAAGATATCTCCGAACATATCTCCGAAGCCCCCGCCTCCAAACCCGAATCCGTCAGCTCCTCCACCCTGTCCGGCGGCTGCATGTCCGAACATGTCATATTTTTTTCGGCGTTCTGAATCGCTGAGTACTTCGTAGGCTTCTCCGGCTTCCTTAAACTTCTCCTCCGCCGACTTTTTCTGATTTGGCTCGGCATGCAAGTCGGGGTGGTGCTGCCTGGCCAATTTTCTAAAGGCCTTCTTGATGTCTTCTTCAGAAGCATTGCGTTCTACTCCCAGAATCTCGTAATAATCTCGTTTTCCGGTTTGTGCCATCATTTTCGCCAAAAGAACGCAAGAAAGTTGGAGTGGTGTATCAGGTAACGCATGGATATTATGAGAATAATCTTAATTTTTACCTTTATCGACTTCTTCAAATTCCGCATCAACAACTTTTTCTTCATTACCGGAGCTTTCACCAGCAGAGGTTCCAGATCCTTCCTCCGTGGGTGGCCGGGATGAGGCAGATTCCGCTGAGGCTTTTTTATACATTTCCTCCGCTAATTTATGGGAGGCTGTGGTGAGGTTTTGCATGGCGGTTTTAATCGTTTCCAGATCGGTTTCCTCCATGGCCTTACGGAGTGCATCAACTGCCCCGGTGATATTTGATTTCTCCGTTTCCTCGATCTTGTCTCCATGTTCGCTCAAATTCTTTTCGGTACTATAAATAAGGCTGTCGGCCTGGTTCTTAACTTCGACCAATTCCCGTTTCTTTTTGTCTTCTTCGGTATGACTTTGAGCTTCCTTAACGAGACGCTCAACCTCTTCCTTACTTAACCCGCTAGATGCCGTGATCTTGATCGATTGTTCTTTTTGGGTAGCCATATCTTTGGCTGAGACATGTACAATTCCGTTTGCGTCAATGTCAAAGGTGACTTCAACTTGCGGAACACCTCTAGGTGCCATAGGAAGCCCCACTAAATCAAACTGTCCCAAGAGCTTATTATCATTGGCCATTTCCCTTTCACCTTGGAAGACTCTGATGGTCACGGCAGTTTGGTTGTCGGCTGCGGTGGAGAAAATTTGACTCTTTTTAGTAGGTATAGTGGTGTTGCGTTCGATGAGCTTTGTGAAGATTCCCCCTAGTGTTTCGATGCCCAGTGAAAGAGGGGTGACATCTAATAACAGGACATCCTTCACATCTCCTTTGAGTACTCCACCCTGAATGGCTGCACCAATTGCCACGACTTCATCCGGGTTCACTCCGCGGTGAGGTTCCTTGCCGAAAAATTGTTTCACTCGTTCGATCACTTTCGGCATACGGGTCATCCCACCCACAAGTACGATTTCATTGATATCGTTGGTGGTCATATCGGCATCGGCGAGTGCTTTTTTGCAGGGTTCGATTGTTCGTTCAATTAAATCGTCGACTAATTGCTCAAATTTCGATTTTGAAAGCTTAAGAACCAAATGTTTAGGGCCACTGGCATCGGCGGTAATGAAGGGTAGATTTATTTCAGTTTCTTGGGATGAGGAGAGTTCGATTTTTGCGCGTTCAGCAGCTTCTTTGAGACGTTGAAGGGCCATGCGATCATTCCGTAAATCGATTCCTTGATTTTTTTTGAATTCATCAACCAACCAATCCATAACTCGAAGATCGAAGTCGTCTCCACCTAAAAAGGTATCACCGTTTGTAGATTTGACCTCAAACACACCTTCTCCGATTTCTAGAATAGAAATATCGAATGTTCCGCCACCAAGATCATAGACCGCAATTCGTTCATCTTTTTTCTTGTCGAGTCCATAGGCCAGGGACGCGGCAGTCGGCTCATTAATGATGCGCAAGACATTTAATCCGGCAATTTTTCCTGCATCCTTGGTTGCTTGCCGTTGGCTGTCATCAAAGTAGGCGGGAACCGTAATGACGGCATCCGTCACCTTTTCTCCTAAATAATCTTCAGCCGTTTGCTTCATTTTTTGAAGAATCATCGCGGAGATTTCTGCAGGACTATAACTTTTCCCTCGGATTTGCACGTGAGCGTCCCCGTTGGATCCTTCTATGACTTTGTAAGGAAGCCGCTTTAAGGCATTTTGAACTTCGGAAGAAGAAAATTTTCTCCCCATTAAGCGTTTAACGGAATAAATAGTATTTTCTGGATTGGTAATGGCTTGCCGTTTGGCAATCTGGCCGACCAATCGTTCATCTTTGTCGGTTATAGCCACCACTGATGGTGTGGTTCGTCCACCTTCGGAATTAGCAATGACGCTGGGGTCTCCTCCACTCATCACGGCTACGCAGGAATTTGTTGTTCCTAAATCAATCCCAATAATTTTGCTCATTCTCCTATTCCTCCCTCCTCACCAGATTCTTCTGTAGAAAATGGTTCTGTCAGATCTGATTTTTCTTTCGCCACGCTTACCATTGCCGGCCGTAAGATACGATCATGTAAAAAATACCCTTTTTGAAATTCTTCGACGACGGTGTTCGGTGCCTCGCTTTCAGATTCTACCTGTGTCACGGCTTGATGGACTGCCGGGTCAAAGGGATTGCCTTTACTGCATATTTGCCGAACGCCCAACTTGCTTACAGTTTCCAGAAATTGTTTGTGGGTGAGTTCCACACCTTCCAGCAATGGACCGCCCGTCCCAGCATCTTTTGCGCATTGGATGGCCCGCTCAAGGTTATCAATGATGGGAAGCAAATTTTTCAGTAACGATTCATTGCCAAACCGAATAGATTCGCTTTGCTCTCGTTGTGCCAGGCGTTTGTAGTTTTCAAACTCCGCAGCAAGTCGTAAATACTTATCCTGAAGAATTTGAAGCTCTTCTTGGGTCGATCCGCCATTTTCCGGAGTATTTGTTTGAACTCCATCCAGCGAATGTCCTTGCGAACTGCCTGTTCCCGAGACGGACTCTGTCTGGCTGTCTTCTGTCGTCGACCTTGTTTTGCCGTTTTCCGATTGTTGAGTCATGAATGACCAATAGGAGGATAATGACATATCACTTTGCTTACCGAGGTTAGATAGTCACTTCCTCTGACAAGTCAACCCATCCTCTTAAATTTCTTATGGTTTTTGGTTGGCGGAGAGCAGCGGAAGTAAGAAAGAAAGTTATCCACAGGACGAAGTCATGCGTTCATAGAGCAGATTTAATCCTTCTAATGTGAGGTGAGGTCTAACCTCCTGAATTGTGTGAGAAATTGGGACGATCGTTGGAGCAAGTCCACCTGTCGCGATGACAAACGCAGATTGCCCAATTTCCTGTTGTATTCTTCTCACAATTTCGTCAACCAGTCCAGAATAACCGTACATGATTCCTGCCTGCATACTGGTGGTCGTGTCTCTGCCCATCACGGATTTTGGGATGTCCAGATCGACTTTTGGGAGTTTTGCCGTTTTCAGGTGAAGGGTGTCTGCTGCGCTTTTTAAGCCCGGGGCAATGGCTCCGCCTAAATATTCGCCCTGTTGGGTAATGGTACAGAATGTCGTCGCTGTGCCGAAGTCAACAATAATAAGGTATCGTTGATACCGTGCAAAGGCCGCAACCGCGTTCACGAGACGGTCTGTCCCGATTTCCTCCGGATTGTCATATCGGATTGTGAGCCCATGAGGGCATGTACTAGTGACTATAATGGGTTGTTGCCCGAGTATAGATTGGGCCAACATGTCAAACACATGAGTCAGAGGGGGGACCACACTACTGACAATACAGCCCTGAATGTCCTCCGGCTTCACGTTATTGAATTGAAGGAGAGAGCGAAGAATGATGCTGTATTCATCCGGGGTTTTGGAGTGGTCGGTTGATAATCGCCAGTGTGATAACAGCGTTTGTTCTCGGAATACTCCACAGACAATATGTGAGTTACCGATGTCAATTGCCAGAAGCATGAAACAGCACCATTGAGGTTGAGTCTATTCTTGAGCGAGTTATTGAGGACTGGTTGTTCGAATATGCAGGATTTCCCCGGAGTGAATATCTCGCATCCTAGCTGATTGTTTGTTTGAGTCGGAAGAGAAGGGGATGATTCTGAGTTGTCCATGTTCTCCTATGGAATGGGCCCGTCCCATCAGTCGACTTCCATCAGGGAAATGAGCCTGAATCATTTGTCCAATAGTGGCAGAACGATTATTGTATTTTAATAGCCAAGATTGATGACCGTTGGTTAGGAGATCTTCCCATCCTTTCTCGAGTGATGTGATGATTCGCACGACTAGAGCCTCTCTGTCCACTGACCGATGACACTGAATTTTTAGGGAAGTTGCGCTATCTAGAAGATCTTGAGGAAATTCGGATTGGGAGAGGTTGACGTTGATTCCAAATCCAATAACCACATAATTGTTTTTTTGTACATTACTGAGAGATTCGCATAATACGCCTCCCACCTTACGCTCTTCTACCAATAAATCATTGGGCCACTTGAGATGAATGCGTATTTTGGTCTGTGTTTCGATGGCCTGGGCAATGGCCACTCCGGCCATGAGAGGAACCCAACCTAAAAGTTGAATGGGTCGATCATGGCAGAAAAGGAGAGAGCCGTAAATATTTGACTCTGCTGGGGAAAACCAGGACCGATTCAATCGGCCACGTCCGGCGGTTTGTTTGTCGGCGAGAATGACTGCAGCCGGAGGACTGTGTCTTTTGGCATATTCCGAAGCAAACGTGTTGGTGGAAGCCAACTCGTCAAAAACATAGAGGGTTTCTCCAAGTTTTTTGGAGGGAAACAACGCCGCTAATTTTGTTGGAGATAACACGAATAGTTCAGAAATGAATTTTAGGCCTTGGATTTCAGTTTAGGGTCGTTTTTTTTGCTCGAAGGGGAATGATGTCCATTGACAGGTCCATAGAGGGGGCGGAATGTGTGAGTGCCCCAATTGAAATGAAATCCGGCTCGGCTTCCGCCATATCCCGGATATTGTCCAAGGTTATGCCTCCCGATACCTCAACTAAGGCCCGCCCTTGAATGATGCTTATGGCCTGCCTAACCTGATCGGGGGTCATGTTATCCAATAAAAGGACATCGGCTTTTCCCTTCAAGGCCTGTCGGACCTGAGCAACCGTTTCCACTTCCACGCAAATTCGAAGCCCATGGGGGGCATGTTGTCTGGCCCGTAGGCAGGTCTGTTTGATGTTCATTCGTTGGGATGCCATGATAAGCAAGTGATTATCTTTAATGAGAATACCATCGTGGAGCGAGAAGCGGTGATTTTTCCCTCCGCCAAGGCGGACGGCCCATTTTTCTAATGCCCGAAGTCCCGGAGTCGTTTTCCTGGTGTCCACTATTGCGACGGGATAATCGCGGACAGCCTCACAAAACTGATGAGTGAGCGTGCTGATCCCCGAAAGCCTTTGGAGGAAATTCAGTGCGATACGCTCGCCTTGAAGAAGTGACTGAGCCCTCCCTCTCATGGTGAGGATAGGGGTTGACGGGCGCACCATTGTTCCATCGCCAATATGCGTGGCGAGTGCAATGGTGGAATCGACTGAATGAAATACCCGCCTTGCAACGGCCACTCCTGCCACGATCATGTGGCCTTTCGCGATGATTTCGGCACGAGCTAACAGGGTTTGTGGAATAAGAAGGGTCGAGGTCAGGTCTCCGTAGGCAAGGTCTTCTTCCAGTGCAGCGTTGATTACGCGCTGTATAGAGGAAAGAGGAGGTGGCGAGCAGAGAGATGGTACACCCATCAGGCCGTCATGGAAGCAAGTTGTCGTTCGGTCATATTTAGAATTCTCAGCTCATCGACCAGTTTGGTGCGACGGTCTTCTGATTCCTGGATCACGGAAGGCTCCGCTTTCTCCCTGAATTCAGGAGAGGATAACCGACTGCCAAGGCGTTGCACTTCCTTCTCTTTTTCTCCAATTTGTTTCTGGATTTTTTTGACAACTTCTTGGAGGTCAATCTCATTGGGAACTGGAATGCCAATGGTACTGAAATTACCTGAAGGCAATTGTAATGTGCGGAGGGGTGGAATGCCCTGGTCGGTGATGACCGATGAGCGGAGAATCGACCCGATATAGGGCGCAAGAAAGGTCAGGATTGTCGTGTCGTTGGCCTGGGTACTCGCTCCGTAGATAGAAGGTGTTTGAGTGGAGGAAATATTCAGGAAGGCTCGACCAGTTCTAGCCGTGGTTACAAACGCTTGGAGAAGCGAAAAGGCCTGTTCGGCTTCAGCATTGACCCATTCCGGTTTTTCGGTAGGAAAGGGTTGCGTCATGATTGATTGCCCTTCGTGCGGGAAGGATTGCCATATTTCTTCAGTAATAAATGGCATCACGGGGTGTAACAGTCGTTGGAGGATTTCAAATGATTCCAAGAGTGTCTGGCGGGTGACAGGTGCATCAGGATGGTTCTCCTGTTGGAGGCAGGGTTTGGCGAGTTCTATAAACCAATCACAATATTCATGCCATATGAATTGATAGAGCGCAGAAGCGGCTTGGTCAAAGCGATAGTCTTCAAACGCTTTGGTCACTTCACGGATGGTGTGGTTGAGGCGGCTGAGTATCCATTTGTCGGGAAAAGGTCGCGACTGTGGTGCAAGCGATGCCTGTGGTCCATCCCCATAGAGTTGAATAAATCGTGCGGCATTCCAGAGTTTGGTAGCAAAGTTCCGATACCCTTCAATGCGTTCTTCAGCCAGCTTAATGTCTCGTCCCGGTGAGGCCATTGACGCCAGGGTCATTCTTAGAGCATCCGTTCCATATTGGCGCATTTTTGTCAGAGGATCAATGACATTTCCTTTGGATTTGCTCATCTTCTGACCCTCAGCGTCCCGAACCAAGGCATGGATGTACACATCGCGGAACGGGACCTTCCCGGTGAATTTCAGGCCCATCATGATCATTCTGGCAACCCAAAAGAACAGGATGTCCAGGCCGGTGACTAAGGTCACTGTTGGATAAAAGGTCTTGAAATCTTCTGTCTTTTCTGGCCACCCCAGCGTGGAAAACGGCCAAAGAGCAGAGGAGAACCAGGTATCCAATACATCAGGATCTTGAAAAAGATTCGTTCCGCCACATGTTGGACAGGATTGGGGTGAGGTTCTTGATACAATGGGTTTGGCTTTGGATGTAATAAAGCAACTCATCGTGTTTTTGCCAGGAAAAGGGTCTCCCTCTGCCGTTTCCTCAACGGCAGGACTTGTTTCCAGAAGATGGTCCTTATTACAGGTTCGACAGTACCAGGCCGGTATTTGATGACCCCACCAGATTTGGCGAGAAATACACCAGTCTTTGATCTGACGCATCCAGCCCAGATAATTGTTTTTCCATCCCTCGGGAATAATGCGAATCTGCCCGGTTTCAACAGCTCGGATGGCCGGAGTCGCCAAAGACTGAATGTTGACGAACCATTGGGGCGAAAGATACGGCTCGACGGCGGTTTTGCATCGGTAACATTTCCCAATGGCCATGGCGTGATCGTCGACCTTGATGAGAAGGGCCTGTTTTTCCAGGGCTTCCACCAGAATGGCACGGGCTTTTGGGACAGATTTGAGATTGAGTGCCCCTTGAAGCGTGGAATCTACCTGGGCCTCCTGGAGTCCTGTTGGGCTCATTCGAGCTCGGTAGTCGAGTATCGCCAGGCGCGGAAGGCCGTGACGTTCGCCGGCTTCAAAATCATTAAAATCATGTGCAGGTGTAATTTTTACGGCACCGGTTCCAAATTCCTTATCAACTAAAATCGAATCAGCCACGATGGGAATCGTCCGTGTGGTGAGCGGGACTCGAACCTCTTTACCGATATAGTGCCGGTAACGTGGATCCTCAGGGTGGACGGCCACCGCTGTGTCTCCCAGTAGGGTCTCCGGCCTGGTGGTAGCCACTATGAGAGATAGTGTTGGATTATCGGCGAGAGCATATTGAATGTGGTAGAGCTTCCCCTTGATTGGCTCATGCTCGACTTCAAGATCGGAAAGAGCTGTCAGACAACGCGGACACCAATTGATTAACCGTTCACCGCGGTAAATGAGGCCTTCTTCATATAGTCGAACAAACACTTCTCGGACCGCGAGGGAAAGTCCTTCATCCATGGTGAATCGAAGGCGAGACCAATCGCAGGAAGCCCCCAACTGTTTCAGTTGTTCGATAATGGTATCACCGGATTGGTGCCTCCACTTCCAGACTCGCTCAATGAAGGCTTGACGCCCGAGTTGTTCCCGTGATTGACCTTCTTGTGCGAGTTGCCGTTCGACCACATTTTGTGTAGCAATGCCGGCATGATCCGTGCCGGGAATCCAAAGGGTCTTGAACCCCTGCATGCGTCGCCATCGAATAATGATGTCCTGGAGAGTCATGTTAAGGGCGTGGCCGATATGGAGAGAACCTGTGACGTTGGGCGGTGGAATGACCAGACAAAAAGAAGGAGTATTGTTTGTCAGATCAGGCTGGAAGAGAAGGCGTTCAATCCAGTATGCGCCCCATCGCTGTTCGACTTCACCGGGGTTGTAGGTTTTATCTAATTGGGAGGAGGACATACTCAGGTGATTGTTTCTCAGGAATGGGTGAAAAGGCTACGATGGTATCACGGGCCCTACAGCCCTGCAAGAAGACCTCTTGTTCCCCTTGAGAGACCTATGGTAAAGATACACGCGTAAAAGCTTTTCTAACTTATTAATGTATTCAGGAGGATATTCAATGCCCCGTGGTCGTCAAAAAGATCGTGATTTACGAAGAAAGCATCGGAAAAATCAACAACGGGTAAAAGGGTTGGAAGCTGCCAGGCGGGAAAAAGGCAAAAAGAAGTAACCGGCCGGTTTTGAGGTTTCTACTGAAATCTTCTATAAGAGGCGTATTCTCGGTTCTTTCCTCTTTTTTCTCTGTCCTGATTGATCAAATTAAAAAAGATGCCCTTGTTCGAGGGCAGAGCATCTGAGTGCTCCATGTCTTTTTAGTCCTCCTCCCTATACTCGTTTTTTCTCCATTCAAGTTCACTCTTGTCCAAAACAGGATATGACGGTGGGCCGTCCAGCAGTTTACGGTAGCGGTGAATTGTCCCATACACTGTTACCTGACCGAAGGAGGCCCAACGTGACCGCATCATGCAGCATGTTTAGTCAAATTCTCAAGCTCATTCCCCGCACCGACTTTCAACGGCTCGCCCAGCAGACCGGAGCCGAGTATCGCAGCAAAGGCCTGTCGAGCTGGAGTCAGTTTGTGGCGATGCTCTTTTGCCAACTGGGTCGTGCCCACTCCTTGCGGGAGATCGAAGGTGGACTGAGGAGCTGGGAGGGGAAGCTCGTCCATCTGGGCATGACGGCCCCTGCCCGCTCGTCGTTGTCCTATGCCAATGCGCACCGGCCGTGGGAGCTTTTCGAGCAGGTGTTCTATGGGCTCTATGAGCGTGTCGCCGCGCAGGTCACCGGCAAACGCAAGTTCCGCTTCAAGAATACACTGCTCAGCTTGGATTCCACCGTGATCGATCTGTGCCTCTCGCTGTACGATTGGGCGACGTTTCGGCGCACCAAAGGTGCCGTCAAGTTGCATTTGGTGCTTGACCATGATGGCTATCTGCCCTCTTTCGGCCTCATCACGGACGGGAAGGTGCAGGAGGTGACCGTCGCCCGCCAGTTCTCCTTCGCGCCCGGGACCATCGTGGTGGATGACCGCGGATATAATGACTACCGGCTCTTTGCCGAGTGGACCGCGGCCGAGATCTTTTTTGTCACGCGCCTGAAGGCCAATGCGCAGTTTGAGGTGGTGGAGGAGCGGGAGCCCCCGCAACACCGGCGCATTCCAAAGATCAGACCATCCGGTTGACCGGCCACGGGGCCCAGGAGAAGTGCCCACATCGGGTACGCCGTGTCGAAGCGGTTCGGGAGGAGACAGGGGACATTCTGGTCTTCCTGACCAATCATCCCACCTTGGGAGCCAGCACGATTGCCGCCGTCTACAAAGATCGTTGGCAGATTGAACTGTTCTTCAAAGCCCTCAAACAGAATCTGAAGATTAAGACCTTCGTGGGCACCTCGGCCAATGCCGTGAAGACGCAGATCTGGACCGCCCTGATTGCGATGCTCCTGCTGCGCTACCTGCAAATGACCGCTCGCTTCGACTGGAGCCTGGCCAATCTGGTGGCGCTGTTGCGCATGAATCTCTTCACCCATCGGGATCTCATGGCCTGGCTCGCGGAACCCTTCGGGACACCGCCGCAGCCGCAAGCCTCAACTTAAACGGCCATGGTGCTCGGGTGATCTTGGACAGCAGAGGGGGGCACGATTATGAAATTCGCACAAAATCCGTCCAAAACCCGCATCAGGACAGAGCAGCTGTAAACGGATTTTACCTGTTTTGGACAGCAGTGATTCAAGTTATGAGTTCCTCGCCCATAAAAGTCATTTTCTTTGATGCCGTGGGGACATTATTTGATGTCAAGGGATCAGTGGGTGAGGTGTATTTGACCTATGCTAAAAAATACGGAGTCCCGGCAACCGAACACACTCAAAAAGCGTTAGATGCGGCTTTTAAACAAACCATGAAAGATATGCCCTTTCCGATTTTTTCGGTGGATCGACCGGAGAAACTGAAACAATGCGAGCGGTTATGGTGGTTTGATGTGGTGCATGCAGTCTTTTATCGGGTAGGTATGTTTGAGGGATTTGATGAATTTTTTGATGAGGTGTTCGAGGCATTTGGGCAGTCCACCCATTGGGAGCTTTTCCCTGAAACCCATGAGGTCTTAACCCAGTTAAAACAACAAGGGTTTGAACTCGGAATCATTTCAAATTTTGATAGTCGGTTTTTTCAGATTTCCCGTGTTCTGGGCCTAAGTGCGTTTTTTGATTCTGTGACCATCTCCAGTTTGGCTGGGGCCGTCAAGCCAGCCAAGAAGATTTTTTTTCACGCACTTGATCAGCATATGCTGATTCCTCAGGAAGCTCTTCATGTTGGGGATCATCCTATTGAGGACTTCGAGGGGGCTCGGCAGGCTGGTCTTCATGCCGTGTTGATTGATCGTTTTTCGAATAGCCTGCCTCATAATCAAACGGTATCAAGTTTATCCCACTTGACTTCATATGACCTCTTGTATCCCTAACTAAAAACAGCCTGCATTCACCTTAATCCTCATAAGCAAGAGTGGTTGCGGGACAGAAAGCAAGGCGCCGTGGCGTCGTGGCTTGCTCCAAGCGATCCAATGGATAGAGGCGAAGATGTGGGGCAACAGAACGCTAATTAGAAAGCCTGTTCGGACGGCCCAAGTAACTGCATGGAATTAATGCCTATCATGCCTCCCATAGGGAACTTGACCATTTCTTCTATTCGGGCTACTGTAAAAAATCAAAATGGTCCCTTCAAGATTGGTGCGGTTTGAGCCCTTCCCGAGAGACATTCCCGATAAAGATAAACCCTTAAGCGGGTAGGTTATGGAATTTTTCGCTATCAGCGGACTGTTAAATGGTGTAGCTGCCATTGGACTTGCCTCCTTTGTCTACTTTCGCGCTCCCAAGGATCCACGACATTGGACATTCGGATTATTTGGCATTTCCACTTCCATATGGAGTTTTGGATATTTTACCTGGCAAATCTCAGATTCTGAGGCTTTTGCTCTGCTAAATCTCCGGATATTAATGGCAGGCGCCATATTCATCCCTATTACCTTTTTACATCATGTATTTTATTTACTGCAGAAGGAACATTCCTGTTCGACTATTATTAAATGGAATTACGTTATCGGGGGGATTTTTCTAATTACAGATTTCACCCCTTTCTTTATTCAAGGTGTCCGCCCCATTTCTGTGTTTTCTTTTTGGGGTGTGCCTGGCATTGCTTTCCATTTTTGTTTAATTTGGTGGATAGGACTTGTAATTTTTGCACATATACTTCTAATTCAAGCCTATTTAAAAGAAAAAGGATTGCGTCAAAGGCAATTTTTGTATCTTCTCATTGGCTCGGGGATCGGATATATAGGAGGGGCAACGAATTATCCCTTATGGTATGGGATTGAATTTTTACCCTACGGGACGGTCGGCTTTGCGGTTTATATTTCAATTGTTGCTTATACCCTGTTGCGATTTCATTGGTTGGATTTTTCCGTTTACGTCGAAAAGGGATTGTCTTATTTTGCCATTTTGTTGTTTGTTTCCCAACCCGTTTATCCCATGCTGTTACTTGCACAGAAATCGGTCCTTGGTGCCATTAATATTAGGTTTTCCGTCGTGCAACTCGTCCTCCACCTCCTCACGGTTGTGGGTGTGTATCAGATGAAAGTAGGAACAAAGGGTGCCGTCGCCAGAACTATCCTGAAAGGCAGGGAGCTGAGGACTCAAGTTCTTTCCAAGTTCTCGTCGAAAGTCGCTAACGTGAAAAATGTTCCCGATTTGGGAAAGGCTATTCTGGAAACGTTAGGGAAGGGTGTTGGAGCATCAAAAGCCGCTATCTTCGTATTACAAGTTGAAGAAAACCGGTATCGGGCTGTTTCAAGCTTCGGGTTTTCTCCGGATCATCCTGTTATTCAGAATGGCTGGGTTATTTCGGACAATCTGCCACAATTGTTACTGTTCACTCAGTCAAGTGTGTCCATAGAAAATCTCAAGGAGACGGACTTCAATGAAGTGGAAGGTCGGGTCGCCGAAGAATTGAAAGAAGCCGGATTAGAATTCTTATATCCCATTTTTGGGAATAACCAATTGTTGGGTTTCTTAGCATTAGGTTCGGGTTTCAGCGGTGCCATTCAAAGGATGGGCGGAAAAACTGTTTGGAATACCATTATCCAGGAGTCTGCCTTAGTTTTAGAGAATGCCATTTTACGAGAAGAAATACACCGATCTCAAAATCTGCTTTGTCAGGTGGATCGTTTACGTTCCCTGGAAGCAATGGCAGATGGATTAACTCAGGAACTACATAGTCCCTTAGTATCGATTAAAGCTTTTGTTCAAGTGGCTCAATTGCGACGTCATGATGGGGAGTTTATGGATAGGCTTCATCGTGTGGTTGGAGAAGATCTTGCAAAGATTGAAGAGTTAACAAAAGAGATCAGGGAATATGTCAGGCCGTTATCGGGATCAATGAATGCAAAAATTCATGTCCACGATGTGATTGATTCCTGTCTATTATTTGTGGCGAGCAATCCTTCCTACCATAATATTTTGATTGAGAAAATATTTAGTCATGATGTCCCGATGGTCTGTGTGGATCGACAAGGACTTATGCAGGCAATCTTTAATGGGCTTTTATTTCTTTTGAAGAACCCCGCACGCATGTCTGGAACCTTGCGAATTGAAACAAAGGCGGATAGGCCCATGGGAGGCAACTGTCTTCAGATTGCTGTGTGGTGGAAATCACCACAAGCATTGTTAAACGCCCAACTGGTTCTTGTAGAGGATTTGGCGTGGGATGGCGCTTTTGTTGATGTGGATGTTGATGATCCTTCAGCTGCGCAAGGTTTAATTCTTGCCAATCAAATTATACAACGCCATTCTGGAAGCTTTCAGCTTTTGACTGACGATGGCTTGATTTTAGGTTTTCAAATTGAGCTGCCTTTCAGTCTACCCGATGACCATGACCCTTCCCTCGCCTTCTTCCGTACTCCATCCCTTCCTCTTAAGCAAGGTAAGCTGACCCCAGGCACGGAACATCTTTCTTCGTAAAAGAAAATTGGTAGAATGTAAGGTATTTTACGCTGACTTCTTATTAGTCAGCTAGTTAATTGAATTGTGTCCTTTTTCCTTTTATGACCGCCACTGCGCAAAATGAGTCTTCTTTTTTCGACCATGTTCCCTTGGTCGTCTATCGGTGCATTCAACAAGGGATCGATCGGAAGTTTGATTTGGTTACTTCCTATGTTCACGTGTTATTAGGGCTGACTTCTGAACAACTCCGCAATGATTCCAAAGCGTTTTTTCGGCGAATTCATCCGGAAGATCGAAATATGTTTTTGAGAGCCTGGGAGAATCATTCTCATATGCCGGCCACAATTCAGCTCGATTATCGGATGATTGGTGAGGGGGATCGTGTGATCTGGATTCATGATAATAGCGTGATATCTCATGGAGGAACTGGCAATGAAAAGATTTGTCATGGCGTGTTAACCGAGATCCCTAATTATCAACAAATCACACATGAGCTTCAGCGGTGGGACCGAGAACTCCAATCCTTAACGGGCAATCTTCCCGACATTATTGGAAGACTGGATCGCAAAAATAGGATTATGTATCTAAACCGATGGTGGGATACCCATGAGGAATTGCCCCCTGAAAAGTATGTAGGAAAACAACTTGTCGATTTGGGATTATCTCAAAAAGTTGGAGGCATCTTTGAGGAAAAAATTCAATCCGTTTTTGAAAGAGGCATATCGGAATGCATGGAAATTTCCCATCCGACTTCTCAAGGAATGAAAATTTTTGAAATTCGATTCTGTCCTGAGCCAACCATAGGTGGGCATATTTTGACAGTGTTACTGGTCTGTCGGGATGTGACGGAGCTGAGGACAGCAGCGTTGGCCTTTAAGGATAGTGATGAAAAATTTCGGCAATTGGCTGAAACGGTGGATAGTGTGTTTTGGATTTGGGATGTTGGATTGCAACGAATGGTGTATGTGAGCCCCGCTTATGAACGGCTTTGGGGAGGGAATCCTCAAAAACTCATGAACAACCCCTTTGATTGGTTGACCGTCGTATCGCAGGAGGATCGGGCCCGAGTTGAGAACCTTTTCTTAAAGAGAATTGATGGGAAAAGCCTTGATATTGAATATCGAATTATAACTCATCACAATGAGGTGCGATGGGTCCATAACCGAACCTTTCCGATGAAAAGTTCATCGGGAAATATTCACCGAGTCATTGGAATTGCCCAGGATGTGACGGAAAGAAAGATCTGGGAAGAAGAACGGCTGAGGGGAGCAAAGTTGGAATCGCTGGGGCTCTTGGCTGGAGGACTGGCCCATGATTTTAATAATTTGCTTACAGCTATTCTGGGCCAATTGTCATTGGCGAAATATAGCATGGATTCATCGCATCCCTTATTTTATAGAATTTCAGAAGCAGAACATGCTTCATTGAGGGCACAGGACATCGCGCGACAACTTCTTACGTTTTCTAAGGGTGGTGCTCCGGTTAAAAAGACCGTTCTCTTGCGGGAAATATTAGAAGAAAATGTTCGTTTGGTACTCGCGGGGTCTAATGTCGAGCCCATTTTTCAGATTTCCGAGGACCTGTGGCCGGTGAATATTGATGTAGGGCAAATATGCCAAGTTATTCACAATCTTGTGCTCAATGCGCGGCAGGCGATGGAAGACGGTGGGAAATGCATTGTCCAAGCTCACAATGAAATTGGAGATGGGGCCGAAATATCCGGATTGGGTCAAGCGACTTCTTATTCTGATCAGTGGGTTCAGATTTCAGTTAGAGACCACGGGACTGGGATTTCAAAAGAGAATCTGGGAAAGATCTTCGATCCATATTTTACAACGAAGTCAACAGGGTCTGGGCTTGGCCTGGCTACGTCCTATTCTATTGTCAGAAACCATGGAGGAGTTTTGTCGGTAAAATCAGAACTCGGGGAGGGAACTGTTTTCTCTCTGTTTCTACCCGCCAGTCAAAACGTAAAAATTGATCCAGAATCTCCTGCGGGGCATATTAAAGTAGGGCAAGGCAAGATTCTGATCATGGATGATGAAATTCAAATTCGCAAGGTACTAGGGGAAATGGTAGAAACCTGTGGGTATAGATACCAAACTGCCAAAGACGGAGAAGAGGCCATGCGATTTTTTTGCCAGGCCCAGGAAATCGGAGATCCCTTTACTGCGGTTATTCTCGATTTAACGGTGCCTGGGGGTGTTGGGGGCAAAGATGTGATTAATAAGTTATTAACTATAGACCCGAAAGTGAAGGCTATCGTGGTGAGTGGATATTCCAATGACCCGGTGCTTGCCAATTATCAGGAATATGGATTCAAGGGAAGAGTCGCCAAACCTTTCAACCTGGTCGATTTAAGTGTGGTGCTTAATTCCGTTTTAGAAGATACCCTCTCGTAAAAATTGAGATCGAAAAGCGTCAGAAGTCTGTAACCTAGTTAAGAAACGGAGGGAACTCACTGGTGATGATCTCCCCCCTTTTTTTATGATGTTTTATTTTGGTGAAATTCCACTCTGGCTATCCTGGAGAAAATCTGTAGGGTTGCCTTTACGACCTAATTCTTTGTGACAACCAGAAATAAATTGACTCCCTCAGGTTCTTGTTCAATGGAGATTTGATTCTCTGTGAATCCGCATTCCTGTGCGAGCCGGTATAGGTGTTTTTTGCTCCGATGAAATAAATCCCATTTGAAGAGTTCCATATAGCCTCGGCTGGGGTTGTCAACCGTGAAGTTTCCAATCACCAATCTCCCGTTTGGTTTAAGAATTGTAAAGAACCTTTCCAATGTGCGCTTGAAAATATTGTCATTGAAATAATCGAATAAACCTGCAGACCAAATGAGGTGGTAGGTTTTGGTCGGAATAAAACGAAAAATATTTTTGTGTGTAAATTTGATATGAGCAAGAAAGTCACGACAAAGTCCCTTGGCATAGTTGATGGCTTGGGCATCCTGATCAACACAATCGATTTCAATGTCTGATGCCCCAATAACCTTAAGGGCTTCATACATATCCCTCCCGGGGCCAGAGGCTAGGTTGAGAATATGGCTGGTAGAAGGTGTGTCCATTTTGGTTTTCCATAATTGGTCAAGGAAAAATGACAATCGGTTTCTGACTGCCTGAGGCGCTTTTTGGGTGTGAAAAAAATGATCCCATTTGGCTAAATGTGGGTTCGACGATGTGTGGTAATTATATATTTTTTCAATGATTTGAAAATCTCCTGCATACCCCAACGGTTTATGGTAAGCCCAACCCTGTATGGTTTCCGGAGAGAGGGCTTCTCCAAAGGCATTTCTGATCAAATTCAATTGTTCATCGGAAAAGATCTTTTGAATGTTTTCTGCGGAAAATTGTTGAAGAAGCGTATTGAGCATCGGATAGTCTCTTGGATCAGGCCCACCATTTTTTGAGAATCCGAGAAATGAGATTCAGACGTATCTTTGGCCAGTTTTTGAACCTCTTGGGCACCGCTTGGGAAAAAATTGGGAAAGAGGGATAGCGTGTGTGAACATAGGAAACCTCCTGATGGTGGTTTGTGGAAAATGAATGGTTGACAATACACCGGAACGTCAAAGACGTTTGATATCCGAAAAAATATGAACTGGAGAGTTGAAAAGAAAGGGGTGCGGGAAATAGCGCAAGTTTCCCATGAAGTGGGAAATGAGAAGAGTAGTCCTGGTCCGGAATTCGTCCGCATAGTAGGACAAAGCCCCGGGATGATTGAAGGCAACGGCTTAGTGGAAATTAGGGGATTTCATGGGTCATCCTTTATTCCTCCAAATTTTTTAAAAGGAGCGCACATGTGTGGGGGGAGAGCACATGAAAAGGAATATTATGACCCTACGTAATGAAAGGGACATTAACCGATCAGAGAGACGGCTGTCTAGAAAATGGAAATTTTTATTATTGGAGTTTTTTATTTAAAGTAATTTATGATATTTTCGTTCTGTCATCATTAAAATCTAACATTTTGCTTTTGTTTTAATATGTTGCTGGCAAGTAACCCCGAATGGTGAATGGTTCGGTTTCTGTGGGCAGCCAGTAACGCGATATTGCGAAAGATATATTTTTATGGCCAATTTAAAAAAACCAAAAGGTAAGAAAAAGTCCGGGACCCATGGAAAGGTGGCTCAGGGTGTTACCAAAACGAAAAGGGGAAAGTTTCAGAATCGACTGCTGGAATGGTATGGGGAATTCGGTCGAGATCTTCCGTGGAGAAGGACCTCAGATCCGTATAAGATTCTCGTGTCGGAGGTGATGTTGCAACAAACGCAGGTGGATCGGGTGATTCCAAAATTTCACGAGTTTCTGGGAAAATATCCCACTCTACAGGACCTGGCGGTGGCGCATCCTGATGATGTTCGTAAGACGTGGTATCCCTTAGGGTATAACATACGCCCCTACCGACTCCATGGTATCGCCTGTGAGGCGGTTGAGCGGTACGGGGGAGTCATTCCCAGTAAAGCTGAGGAACTCCTGTCCTTAAAGGGAATCGGTCGTTACACCGCCGGGGCAATCAGATCCTTTGCTTTTAATAAAGACGCGCCTATTTTGGATACCAACGTCATTCGGGTGTTGCATCGGATTTTTATCGGGAAAGGGGATCCCAAAAAGCAAAAGGCCGATCTATGGGTACTTTCTGAAAAACTTATTCCCAGAGGAAGGGGATATGATTTTAATCAGGCCTTAATGGATTTTGGGGCCACGGTATGTACGGCCAGAAAACCTCTCTGTCTGTTGTGTCCGATGCGGACTCTTTGTCTAACGGTTTCCTCCAATGAAAAGTAGAGGGTTCCAGCGGTCTCTCCCGGTTGTTGTTGTGGCGGCGGCTATTATTCAGCATGAAGAAAAATTCTTATTAACAAGGAGAAAGCCGCAATCCCATCTAGGAGGGCTTTGGGAATTTCCTGGGGGAAAAAAGGAAGCCGGAGAGACGCTGGTGACTTGTTTGCGCAGGGAGGTAAAAGAGGAGTTAGGGGTTGAGATCAGTGAGCCACAGGCTTTCCACTCTCTTTGGTATCAGTATTCAGAGATGGAATTAGAGTTGCATTTCTTCACCTGTTTCATTACTGAAGGGTATCCTCAAGCGATAGATTGTGCGGAAATAGCGTGGGTTCACAAACATGAATTGATTTCCTATACGTTTCCTCCTGCAGATATACCCGTATTAAAAAAAATTCTTCAAGCAGGATGATCGGAAGAGTCGGTTTCTTAAACTTTTTAAAGACATTTTATCGATGAAGATTGTCCTTGATATCGAAACCATCCAAGTTACTCGGTCAGAATGGGCAAAACTGTTAGGGATTGACCTCGTGTCTCCACTAGAGGTGTCTCTTCAATCAGAAACGGACCTATTTGCGTATGCCGGTTATGAAGAACTGATTCATAAAGAAAATGAGCTCTATGAACGATCCGCATTTGATGGAACATTCAGCCGGATTGTGGTGATTGGAGTCTTAGTATTCTCGGATGCCATGGTACCGCAAGGAGCGATCGCTTGGTATGGGGACAATGAGATTGAGGTGCTTCGCCAATTTTGGGATCGTATGGGCCAACTTCGTCCGTCTCTCATCATCACGCACAATGGGTTGGGTTTCGATTTGCCATTTATAAAAAAACGGTCAATTATTCATCAAATAAAGCCACCGTTTGATATCAATCTGGCAAAATTCAGGAGTGACCCCGTATACGATACGATGGCTATTTGGAGCAATTGGGACATGCGGGGCTGGGTGAAATTAGATGTACTCGCCAAAGCCTTGAATGTGGACACCAAATCAGGGAGTGGCTCTCAAGTGGCGGAGATGTGGGAGCAGGGGTTACGGAAGGAAACGGCAGAATATTGTCTACAAGATACCTTTGTGACGTATGCCTGCTATTGCCGAATGACGTTTCGAGATCTACAGAGTCGTGATGAAATCTTCCATGGTACTCAATTCATTGACGTCGGCTCATGATCTCTTCATGGTGCTGTTTGTTTGAGGCGACGGATTTCTTCGGCTTGCTGGTCTACTATTCTTCGTAGATCGTTCAATTGTTCGTTTAGCGAATCCATTTCCCTGGGAGATTCACCTTTTTCGTCACTAGGGGTTGGTGTGTCAAATTTGTATGGCTGGTTCCCTTGGATGTTTGTGTTTAAAGGCTCAAATTGTTGATAATTAATAATAATCCAATGAGATGAGGTGGGGATTTCCATGAACGATTGAATGTCTTCCCCCTTCATGAAGGCCTTATCCTGAGGAAAGCTCAAAGAGGTTGTGGTCTGGAGTCTTCGAGAGGAATTTTGTATTTTTGAAGGTATCCCAGAGGATTCTTTAGCATCTGTCAATATCAAAAAAAGATAGGTGGGAGAAAAAACAGCGACGGTTCCCTGGACCAGAGAAGCCTGTTCATCTTTTGCTAGGCACCGAAAATGGATAATCTCCTCCGGCGTGGCTTTTGACAAAGCCATAGATACATGAGGCGCCAATACTTCTATCTGTGAAGGAGAGAAGGCCGGGACGGTGTTAGGGGCCGATCCCAGTAACTGTTGAAGCATTCCTTCCTCTTGGCTTTTGGTAATCTCCATAAAAATTTTTGTGATAAGAGGTTCCGAAATCGATGCTGGGTGTTTGGGAGTGACTTTAAGTGCTCGAGTCGTTTTTAATGAAATGAAACAGTCATCCCTGTCATGTAGGATCGTTTCTATCTCAGGGGTCCAAGAACATTGTAGGTTGAAGATTCCCAAGACGGCCACAATCAACCATCCTTGAATGAAAGCGAATGGCTTGATTTGAGAGAGGGGGGAAGAAAAACAATGCAAAAGTGGTTGAATCACTTCGGCGAGGTGTTTAGGAAGAAAGATAACGAATTCTCAATAAGTAATCCATATGTAATGGAGAGGAGAATAGATATTGATTAGACCTGGCGAATTCCACAAGCACGGGCAATTCCGTCCTGATAGCGAGACCACAGGTTCAAGGCTTCTTCCAACCGAGCGATGACCTGATGTTGTTGACTACTTTCATCGGTGTGGTGAGTAACCATGTCATACACAGTCTTTCGGGATCCCGGGGCAAACATATATTGCGCCCGTACATAATCCATGAATGCCGGCGAGAGACTTTGGTGTTGACTCAATGGATGCTTTCGGACAATATCTTCAATTTCGTCCTGATTTTGGGCGGCTTTCGGATATAACACTTCCTCTGGATCGTTGGCGGTTCCCTTAATGAAAATGCAGAGCACCGCAGCTCCTACGGACCAATCCTCCTCCTGGCAAATTTCATTTAACCACTCTCTGTATCCGCGACTCGAGGCCAGGAGTTCAACATCCCGAAATCCAGCCCTGTCGAATCCGAGGCCATTCATCATATGAAGAAATAATTCCTGGTGGGGTTGTCCGAGTGAGAATCCTCCGGTTTCTTCCTCATAAATAATCGTGGCGAGTCGTCGACGCGCCTCCCATGGTGGATTTTTCCCGAGATTTTGAGCTAGAAGAATCGAAAAGTCTCGAACATAGACCACATATTCTTGGTGAAAATAAATATTCAATTGTTCTTTGGTAATGGTACTTCCTTGAAAAAATGGCGTGACCCAATGCTGCTTGCGGCGTAGCACGTCAAACATACGATCACGAAATTGCTCTGGGGAAAGTTTTCTGGACATGGAGGGATTATCCCTTAAAGTGGCTTAATACTATACAATAAAAAAGGTGGGTTTCTGAATAGGCATACGTTTATGATAGAAAATATTCCACCGCTAAATATATCATATAATAAGGAGACTGTAACCATGCAGCCCATTAGCCTGGCCGATCCTGATGCCATTTTAAAATTATTAGGGAATGTTTCTCTACGTGGGAAAGGTGTGACTTCGGAAAATCTCATGGATTACGTAATGGATGAGGGATTTACGGAACCTACTTATTTAAGTGCCAAGGGCGAGGATCCTGATGCCTATTACCAGGGGCAACCGCATGCATGGGGGATTTATCAAATCCGGGAATGGAAAAGAGTCTTGGTTATTTCGGGTGGGGCAGGTAAGGAAAGACGGGCTCAAATTACCGAAACTCCTTGATGTCATATATATTTTAAGAAGAAAATAATCAGAGTATGAAGGAATACCCCAGTTTTGGGAGAGGAGTGGTTCAATTCCGTCTCATAGCCATGCTTGCCTCTTTTTTAATACCAACCACCTACCAATTTCCCTTCTTCAAAGTACAGATACCTGTGCTTAATCGTACTGGAATCCAGCCAATCTTCATAGACCCATTCTTCTCGTCGTATTCCCTTCTCCGTGTAGCTGACATTCATTTGATAGGGGGAGCCCCACGCGTCCATTACTTGTTCCCGACTCATGCCCGCCATAACGGATTTATCCTGTATGTGTTGTTCAAAACTTGGATCAAGCACTCGGGGCAATATCCCCCATCCAAGCATCCAAAGCACAAAGGCCGCCAACAATCCATATATCGAAAGTCGAAATGGGCGTCGGCAGATCCATGGTATAGGTGTGGATGGAAAGGTATTGGGAAAGGATTGTTTTGTCCCCGTGGGTGACGTGGCACTATCGGGTAAAGACTGAGGAGCTATCTTTATATTATCGTGTGTTATCATTATTGAGGTAATTTACGTATTACTCTAGCAGCGGATTTCAATGCAGGTCAAGATAACGCAGCATGTTCCTGGAAGTTGAACACAATCCAAATTTTGAGGGATCGTATTTCATCAGGTTTAAGGAGTTAGGACCGCCAAGGCGCATATCCCACGTAAAATCCTACGACCGGAATTCCCAGGGAGAATGGTGTTTGGTGATTGGGTCGTGTGATGACCCGGATCTTCCTTTCTGCCCAGCTTATGCGCAAAGAGTGGAAGATTCTGGGGCCGGTTCGGCTTTTATTGTTTTCGGAGGAAATTGGGGCATTCGACTGAAACTTGAAAGCGACACAAAGGAATGGAGTCTTCATGATCCCAATCAATGGGGAGAAGCTTATCTATCGTTGGGGGAAGAACGTGACCTACGTTATGAGTAAGGCAGAATGAGGCCCCCTTCACAGGAGATTTCGGTAAGAGCCCTCAATCTTCGTAGTGGGGATGGGGAATGGATTTTATGACTGGCGACGGGGCCGGGGGACCATGCTGAAATTCAGATGAGTAGGGATTGGGAATGGGTTCGTGTGTTAATCGCTGCCGCGCTTTAACAACTTGAAGACTTTGGGCCGTGATTTCCAGGCGGTCAATGGGGGTTTGTACGGAGAAATAAGCGGGAATTCCATTAATCGCAAACATTTGATACGCCAGAGACCACGAGAGTTTTTCTTTTCCCTGTTCTTTGACGATGAAATCGGCTTCTGGTGATGGCGGGCCCTTGAAAAGCAGCACCCAGAGATTGGATCGAAAGGCTGGAGCCGAATTTTCTGTGGGAGGGACAAATTCGGGAACTAGGGAAGGGATTTTTTCCAATGAAACTGCAGGTGAGAACTCCACTTCGCATCGTTGGACATACAGAGTCGGAATTTCTTTGCCTCCATTTAAATCGGGGATGTAAACAAAGGAATACCGAACTTGGATACCATCTCGCACATAGGTGTAAACATCTTCCCCATTTCCAGGGGAAACTAAGTTTTTGAAATATTTTTCCCAATCGGGAAAGGTGTAGTAACTGAAAACCCGAAGCGCGGCTTTTCGGGAACGAACGGCCATGGGGGTTCCCAAGGTCTGGCGTAATTCTTCCTGCGTCAAACCCAAATATCCGTCTTCAAAATAGGATTTGGCAAGTGAATCGGTAGGCCAGAACAAGGTGCCGACGCCACAAATTGTTGTGACAATAGCGGCGAAGGCGATTCCGGAAAACTGCCTTTTACAAGATGGGGCAAAACATGTCATAAAAAGACCAACATTATTTGTCATCCTATTTCTTGAAATTCCAATAAGTCAAGAATCGTGGTTGAGGAGTTTTTTAGTGCTTGACGATAAGAGAGATGTTTATTTGATGGGGGGATATGAATGAAAAAATTAGAATCAACGTTGGATTCTCGAATTCTCGTATTGGACGGTGCCATGGGCACGATGATCCAAATGCATAATTTGAGTGAAGCAGATTTCCGTGGAACACAATTTCAGGATCACTCCTGTGATGTCAAAGGCAATAACGACCTGCTGGTCATCACGCAACCACAGATTATTGAAGACATCCATCTCCAATATCTTCAAGCAGGAGCGGATATTATTGAAACAAATACGTTTAATTCCAATGCGATTTCCATGGCGGATTATCACATGGAGTCTCTGGCCTATGATTTAAACCTGGCCGGGGCGCAAGTCGCGAAACGGGCTGTTGCTAAGGTGAATGAGACAAATCCCCATCGTGATTGTTGGGTAGCTGGTGCGCTGGGGCCGACCAATCGAACCGCCTCGATGTCTCCTGATGTGAATAACCCTGCCTTTCGAGCGGTGACGTTTGAAGATTTGGCCAGAGCCTATTACGACCAGGTTCGCGGATTAGTGGAAGGTGGAGTGGACTTGCTGCTCGTCGAAACCATTTTTGACACCTTGAATGCCAAGGCGGCCTTGTATGCGATTTCCCAGTATTGCGAGGAAATTGGAAGGCAATTGCCGATTATGGCCTCTGTGACGATTACAGACCTGAGCGGGCGAACCTTGTCAGGACAACTTATCGAAGCCTTTTGGAATTCCATTTCTCATGCCAATCTTCTGAGCGTGGGGATCAATTGCGCGTTAGGGGCCAAACAAATGCGACCCTATATCGAGGAATTATCTAATGTTGCGCCGGTATATATCAGTTGCTATCCCAACGCAGGTCTGCCCAATGCCTTTGGAGGATTTGATGAAACTCCTGAAAGAATGGGGTCCGATCTGGGAGATTTTGCGAGCCAAGGATGGTTGAACATTGTTGGCGGATGCTGTGGGAGCACACCGCAACATATCCAGGCCATCGCAGCGGCAGTTCGGGATTATAGCCCTCATAAAAAGATCACTGTTCCGCGGGCGACCCGATTGAGTGGGTTGGAGCCTGTCACAATTCGTCCCGAAACAAATTTTGTCAATATTGGCGAGCGAACGAACGTCACAGGTTCCCCGAAATTTGCCAAATTGATTCTTAATGGGGATCTTGAAAAAGCTCTGGAGGTAGCCAGACAACAGGTTGTGGGAGGGGCCCAGATTATCGATATCAACATGGATGAGGGCCTGTTGGATTCTGAAAAGGCCATGGTGACGTTTTTAAATCTTATTGGGTCTGAGCCGGACATCGCCAGGGTTCCTCTGATGATTGACAGTTCGAAATGGTCGGTTATTGAAGCAGGGCTTAAATGTATTCAAGGCAAAGGAGTGGTGAATTCCATAAGCCTCAAAGAAGGGGAGGCCAAATTTAAGGAACAGGCGAATCTCATAAGACGGTATGGGGCAGCGGTTGTGGTGATGGCCTTTGACGAAATGGGGCAAGCCGACACAACGGAACGAAAAGTCGCCATATGCACCCGGGCCTACCGCCTGTTGACCGAAGAAGTTGGATTTCCGCCCGAAGACCTTATTTTTGATTCCAACATTTTAACTGTGGCGACGGGCATGGAAGAGCACAATGCCTATGCGGTCAATTTCATCGAGGCCACCAGGCAGATTAAAGCGACCCTTCCATATTGTAAAGTCAGCGGTGGCGTCAGCAATATTTCCTTTTCTTTTAGAGGGAATGATGTGGTGCGAGAGGCCATGCATACCGCGTTTCTCTACCATGCCATTCAAGCCGGTCTTGATATGGGTATCGTGAATGCCGGGCAGCTGGGAGTGTATCAAGAAATTCCCAAGGACCTTTTAGTGCTGGTTGAGGATGTTCTATTGAATCGTCGAGCCGACGCGACAGAGCGATTGGTTTCTTTTGCCGAGACGGTGAAGCAACAAGGTAAAGCCGTTATGAAGGAAGATGCATGGCGTCAAGGAACGGTAGAGGAACGCCTTTCGCATGCACTAGTCAAAGGCATTGTTGAATATATTGATTCCGATGTAGAAGAAGCCCGTCAACAATTCACTAAGCCGTTGGATGTGATTGAAGGCCCCTTAATGGATGGGATGAATATTGTCGGGGAATTATTCGGTTCAGGAAAAATGTTTTTACCTCAAGTCGTCAAAAGTGCCAGGGTCATGAAGAAAGCGGTGGCGTACCTGCTGCCCTTCATGGATGCCGAGAAGGACAAGGGGGGCAATAAGAGTCAGGGGAAAATACTGATGGCCACCGTTAAGGGGGATGTGCACGATATTGGGAAAAATATTGTCGGTGTCGTACTGGCCTGCAACAATTATGAGGTAATTGACCTGGGTGTGATGGTCCCGTGCGACAAAATTTTGCAAACGGCACGGAGTGAAAATGTCGATCTGATCGGACTGAGTGGCTTGATTACCCCCTCCCTGGATGAAATGGTTCATAATGCCCGGGAGATGAACCGGGAAGGGTTTACTATTCCTTTGTTAATCGGAGGGGCGACGACGAGCAAAGCTCATACGGCAGTAAAAATTGCACCTGGCTATCATAATCCCGTGGTACATGTATTGGATGCCTCGTTAGCGGTGAACGTAGTGCGAAAGTTAATGAGTCAGGATGATAAACCCGCTTTCGTTGAAAAGGTGCGTGCCCAACAACAGCACACGCGTGAAGCTCATGAGTTGAAAAAAACGGTAAAACCATTATTGTCTTTGGAGGAAGCCAGAAAGCGACGTTTGCTGATAGATTGGAAGAAGGCTGATATTCCCAAACCACGTTTCATAGGAACTCGAGTCCTTGATGGGATGCCGCTAGAAACATTGGTGCCAATCATTGACTGGTCTCCATTTTTTCATGCGTGGCAATTGCGGGGAAAACACCCTCAAATATTTGAAGATCGCACTGTGGGGCCGAAGGCCAAGGAACTTTTTGACGATGCGCAACGATTACTCCAGAATATCATCGCGAATCACCTTCTCACTGCGAAAGGAGTCTATGGCTTTTTCCCTGCAAACAGCCATGAGGACGATATTTTGATTTATGCCGACGATTCCAGAGTGAGGATTACCAAAACCTTTCATACACTACGGCAACAAATAGAAAAGTCGAAAGACGAGTGTAATGTTGCCTTGGCAGATTTTGTCGCCCCTGACTCATCAGAAAGAGGCGATTACATCGGTGGATTTGCTGTGACAACAGGAATCGGGATCGAGGCACTCTGCCAACGATTTGAGAAAGAGCACGATGATTACAATTCCATCATGGCGAAGGCCTTGGCCGATAGATTGGCAGAAGCGTTTGCGGAGTGGCTCCATCGGGAAGTTCGCAGAGAATGGGGATATGGCCAGGACGAGCAATTGACCACCCAAGAGCTCATTCAAGAAAAATATCGAGGAATTCGCCCTGCTCCCGGTTATCCGTCTTGTCCTGATCATACCGAAAAGCAGGCGTTGTTTGAATTGTTGGATGTAGAGAAATCAGTGGGAATCCATCTCACCGAGTCCTATGCGATGTATCCGGCTGCTTCGGTGAGTGGGTTGTATTTTGCCCATCCTCAAGCGAAATATTTTTCAGTCGGCAAGCTTCTTCCTGATCAGATTCATGATTATGCTGGCCGGAAAAAAATGGATGTCCCGACAGTTGAGCGGTGGCTATCACCCAACTTGTCCTATGACCCTGTTTGAGACTATCGGAGCGAACACAGGGCCTCTCTAAATCATTGGGGGGAAAGGGGAACTCTACTGGTTTGAGGAGAGAGCCGGAGAAAGAGAGGAAACTGTGGTGTCCTTTGAAGCTATCTGCTATCTGTATTACTCGGGATCCGAATACCGATTGCCGCCTTCACCTGACCATTTGGTAATCCCGATCTCTTGGGACTCCCATAAGTCCTGAATCTCCTGGGCTGCCAAATCGGCTATCCGTTCTTCCCCTTCCGGTTTCTCCGCGGTGTCTTGGGGAATGGGCTGGCTTGGCTCTGGTCCTCTCCCTCGCGGAGAGTTTTTGGGTAATGCATTGATTGGCATACTCACCTTATGTTTGGTCCTGAGGTTTCATGCATAACGCCAGTTTACTCGAACTGTCAAGTGTATATGACGGAGAAGGGGGACTTTTTGCCCAGCTAGAAAAGAGGCATACACAATGTTTAGCCCCCTGGGCCACTATAAGGAGGCATAGTTTTTTTGGGAACGGAAAAAGAATGAGTGCCGTGATGCGATTTCAAGCCAGGATTGTTTGAAGATCATCTGAGCATTCCAGCATGGACGCTTTTACCGGATGCCCAATACTCTGGAGAGCGTTCACGATCCATTCATACCGTTCCTCAGCCCAGGTGTCAAACGCAGCGGAATTTTCAAAGACCAAGTCCCATGCGGGCACCGAGTCCAATAATAACAATTGGTGGGGTTCATTCTGTCCTGGAAAGTAGACCACCAATACCGCAGATTTTCCCATAAGACTAATATCCGTAAACATATGGATCATTGATGGAGCTGGGAGGTCAACTGTGCGAGTTGCAGCTTCAACGATTGGTCCATAAATACGATGCAGAAACTGCTGAATGGTTTCGTAAGGGGATTTGGTCTGATGAAGGTGGGGGTTGGGTGCCTCTCCAAGAAGATTTGTCACCAGATATTGAAGTGCTTCCCATGATGGCATCGTCCCAGAATTAACTAATGAATCCATCAAGTACGACATCCAGTTTCGAAGTCCAGACACAGTTGGATAGGTCATTGGCATTTCCTTACACGCGTTTCCTTAAGGGATCCTAAGGAAATACGAAATTATTGATGAAAATTACGCTACCAGGATGGAATTCCTAGGGCAGATAGAACTGATTATAATCCTAGAATAATGTATGGTCAAATCTTTAAAATCTTCTCAAAACATGATATTAGGTAGGCGGTACGATTGCTCTTGACCACCGTTTTTTCAAGCACTTAGAATGATGTGGGTCCCTTGTGAAAATATCTTATAAATCAGTCGGTTATTTCATGTCTAAATGTTTACTCATATTTTTCGGGTTTATTTTCGCTTTTAATGTACCAAGAATGAATAAATAATTTTACCTAGGATGTTACGATGAGGATAAATTATGACAAAGGTGGGTTGATTCGCCCTAATCTTATTCAATTACCTAGATCGGCTGGTACGAAAGACCCACCCGGAAAAGCCAAAGTCATGCTGGTTTTTCCTCCAGACTGGTATCCTTCAGAACCCTATCTGAGTCTTCCAACCTTGACGGCCTTTCTTCGAGCGGCCGGCCATGACGTGGTACAAAAAGATGTGAATTTAGAAATGTACGACTGGTTTTTTAGCGGAGATTTCCTGCGTCGTATTCTAAAAAAAGTCCCTCAACAACTCGACCGTCTCAAAAAAATCGGAAAGAGACGGGAGTTGACAGATGCTGAAGTAGAACTTCAATTAGCCCTTTGCAATTGTACTCGAAATTATATCAACGAATTGATTGTAAAAGCCGAGGAAGCCAAACGAATCGTTCGAAACCAGGAGTTTTACGACAGTAATAAGCTTGAATGGGCGATTAATACCTTTCGGGAAGTTACGGCAACCATTTCCTTGGTGTATGCTCCGGCAAGAATCTGCATGCCTCCAATGGAGACAGATTTATCATATAAGCTGTTTATGTCGTCTGAAGTGATTGAAGCCGTTCATGATACCCAGGTCAATATCTATCGGGATGTCTTTGAAACGATCCTTAAGCCAGCCATCTTAGCCGAAAGTCCTGAGGTCATTGGCATTTCTATCGTTCTTCGGCAGCAGTTGTTTTCTTCCATGACATTTTGCGCACTCATCAAGGAACAGTTCCCGAATATTCATGTCACGATAGGGGGCAATACCGTGACTCGTCTGCGAGAAGTGCTCCCTGATACTCCTAAGTTATTCGAATTGTTTGATAGTGCGATTGTGTACGAAGGGGAAACCGCACTGTTGCGATTAGTCGAAGCCATAGGGTCGAATGGTGATTTATCACATATTCCCAATTTGCTGTTCAGGGATTCAGCCGGGATTCATGTAAATACGGAAACCTATGCCGAAAATATGGGCGAATTACCTCCACCTGATTTTGACGGATTACCAATAGAGAAATATTTTGTGCCGGAGCCGATTCTACCCTATTTGGCGACTCGTGGATGTTATTGGGGGCGATGCGAGTTCTGCGATCATGGCGAGGGCTATACGGCAGGTTATCGAACCAAAAGGGATTGGCAGATCATTGAGGAACTCACCTATTTAAAAAATAAATATCAAGCGAGGAGTTTTCATTTTACGGATGAGTCCTATCCCCCTGCCTTATTCCGGAAGCTCACGAAGAAACTCATTGAGTCAAATTTAGATATTGCCTGGACGACGCATATTCGTTTTGAAAAGAGTCTACTTGAGGACAAGGTATGGGAGGATGCCCAAACATCTGGATGCAAATTTCTCCATATGGGTTATGAGTCCGGGAGCGAGCGGGTGCTTCAACTCATGGACAAGGCAACCACCACGGAGGTTATCCAACGAAGTTTGGAGTTGTCCTCCCAACATGGGGTATGGAACCACGTCATGGGATTTTTTGGATTCCCCGGAGAAACGTATCAGGATGCGAAATTTTCAATTCAATTTTTAGAAAATAATCGGGAACACGTGCATTCCATTGGCTTTGGTACATTTGATTTAAGCAAGCATACTCCCGTGGCCCAAAATCCTGAAAAGTTTGGAATTACTTATTACAAAAATCCGGAATGGGATTTGGCGTTGGATTATTATTTTACGGTGAAAGAAGGATTGAGTATTGAAGACGCAGAACGGGTTTTCGAGGAATTTGAGCAAAATCATTATGCGGGCTGGGATTTAAAAATCTTCGTGCGAGAATATGTGTTTTTGTATGTGGCCCACTTCGGGACTAATAAATTGCCTTCCCTTCAATTCCGTCTCGATTCACAAGATTCCTCAACCAAATTAGCATCGGTCTAACATCAGGAGCTTATGTCCATGACGGATACATTGATAGAAATCGGGGGTGGAGTTTCTACTGATAAACCCAGACGTCTATTTAAAACGATGTTGTTGTTTCCACCGGAATGGGTTCCTACCGCTCCGTATCTTGCCCTCCCCAGTCTCACCGCCGTTCTTCGCTCGTTTGGCCATCAGGTTGTGCAGAAAGATGTCAATATTGAAATGTACGACTGGTTTTTCAGTGATACCTTCCTAATCTGGGTCAAGCTTCGTATGGACCAACAGCGACGGGGTTTGAATGAGCGGGCAGCTCGAAATGAGTTGACCGAATTGGAACGAGATCGGTTGAACTGTCTGATAGCACAAGATGCCGTAGACGTCATGGAGTTGGCGGAACAGGCTGTAGACGCCAAATCCATTGTGCGAGGCGAGGCGTTTTATGATGCCGAAAAGCTGGAATGGGCCTTGAATACGTTTCGAGATGTCATGAAATTTATTTCCGCGGCCTATTTCCCGGCGTCCTTGGTGTTCTATCCCATGGAAAGCAATTTAGGGTATCGTTCCGGAGTATCCCGGGAAGTCCTAGCTTTCATTGAGGACGAAACCGTTAACGTGTATCGGGATGTTTGTCGGCAATTAGTGCTCCCTGCCATTCATAAAGAACATCCGGAGGTCGTGGGAATTTCTGTGGGAACCCAAATGCAACTGTTGGCGGGAATGACCTTTTGTAAAATGATTAAACAGGAATTCCCCGACATTCATGTGACGGTGGGTGGCAACGTGATTACACGGTTACAAGAAGACCTTCCCAAACAGAAGCAATTTTTTACCCAAGTCTTTGACTCAGCCATTTTGTATGAAGGCGAACATGCGTTGGTATGGTTACTTGAAGCGCTGGCGGGGGAACGAATCTGGGAAAAGGTCCCCAATTTGATATGGTATCAAAATGGACAGGTTCGAGTGAATTCTGAAATTTATACAGAAAAGACGACGGCCTTGCCTCTTCCGGATTTCGAGGGGTTACCATTGGATGCCTATTTTGTTCCGGTTCGAATTTTGCCTTACTTGGCCACACGAGGGTGTTATTGGGGACGATGTACTTTTTGTGATCACGGGCAGGGATATTTTGATCAGTATCGTGGAAAACCCGCACATGATGTGGTTCGAGAAATCAAAGCCCTGAAAGAGAAATATCAGGCTGAGCACTTTTTATTCTCAGATGAATCCTATCCCCCCGCGTTATTAAAAAAGGTTACGCAACTGTTGATTGAGGAACAGGTAGGTATTAAATGGACGACGTTAATCCGGTTTGAAGAATCATTACAGGACCCTGAAATATGGAAACAAGCTGTTCAGGCCGGCTGTTGCACGCTGTATTATGGGATGGAATCGGCTAATGAACGAGTGTTGGAACTCATGGATAAACATGCCAAAAAGTCCGTGATTGAAAATAATCTACGGGAGGCTGCCAAGGCCGGGATCTGGAATCATGTCATGGCTTTTTATGGGTTTCCTGGTGAAACACGGGATGAGGCGGAAGAGACACGGGAATTTCTTTTGGAGAACAAACGGTATATTCATTCAGTTGAGTTATTCTATTTTGTGGCCTATCGGCACACGCCCATGGTGCGGAATCCCGATCAGTTTGGTATCACGATTCATAAGCAGACCGATTATGATATGCCTCTTGATTATTATTACACGCTTAAAGAGCCCGGAGGGATTACGTGTTTGGAGGCTATGCAATTGGCTGAAGAGTTTTATCAGAAAGACTTTGAGCCGTGGGCTGTCCGGGTCAATGCCCGTGAACATGTCTTTCTGTATATCTCCAAGTATGGGACGAATTACTTGCCTCAGATTTATGCTATGAAGGCTGGGCAGGATGAACCTCGAACCGATGGTGTGCAAGGTCTGATCACTTGGCCGGTGGCTCATGCGCCTTCTGAGAAAAATACGAAAGGTGAATCAGGGATGTCTCGGGTCGTGAGCCACGTCGCTCCGTAACAAGCTTTCCTTGACGATCTTAAAAAAAGTGGATATTCAGTGAGGGCTATCGAAAGAAATCCCAGATGTGGTACTGGCTTCGCCCAAATTTGGTTGTTCAGGAATCTGCCCGAGAACTCAGGCGGGAATTCAAGGTTCTTCGTGTGTGTTCAGGTAATTGAGCAGGAATTGATAAGCTACCTGAACTTCTTTAGTTTTAGCCTCTCCCTTTTTGTACATTTCCATATATTTTCCCGGATTATTGGTGACGCCTGCGTAACGAGCTGGATGCCAGATTCTCCTAGCTTCTGCATATCGTTGCGTTAACACCTCATGCGAAAATGGCTCGGTAAGTTTGAATAATTGTAATGCGTACTCCACGGTCATCTGATGTGAAGAGTTTGGGAGGATCATGAAGTGTTCCTCAGAAGGTAAATGAGAGTTTCTGAGTCTGTTAGATTGCTCCTAAGTGTTTCAAAGGATGAGAGGTACTGTCAATCGGTCTTGGGTTAAAACATTGCAACGTTTTTCAGTAGAAATTTTTGATGCAACGCGAACTCCCAGTATTAGAAGCTCCAAAGCTTTTTTCCAAACACGATTATCGTGATGTGTTGAAACGGGAAATGGATGCCGGGAAAATTCCGCTAAGTCTAGGGAAAGAATGTCCCGTCAAATGTGCGTTTTGTTATGAATTAGACCATTCCTACCGAGAAACCCTTGACCCTCCTAAAACGTCTCAGGAAGACTGGCAGTTTATTCTGAATTATATCAACACTAAGCCAACGGACCCTCTTCAGTTTTGGTGTCTGGGTGGGAATGAATACATGGAATGGACGGATTTGTTCCTTCATCCCAAAGCCATGGAGTGGATGGAAGATTTTTTAAAATTCACCGATAAAAATATTCAATTTTTTACGGTTGGCTTTGTGCATGTTCCCAAGATTCATCAATTGGTCGAGCAGTATCCGGGCAGAATAAATTTTGAATTATCCGTGATCACTCTGGGGGAATATCGACAAAAACTGATGCCGCATGCCCCCTCCGTCAAACATCTCATGAAAGTCTTGGATGGTCCTGCGGTTTCCTCTGCAAATTTTTACGCTTTTGATGTCAATACGATGTCTGCAGATGCTAAAACAATTTCCCGAATAAATTCTCGGTGTGTTTTGTGGATGGGATGTCTGACGCCTGTGGGCGGAATTCAGGAGACAACCAGTCGTTTGATGAGGCAGGGTCGAAAATATCTTGCTGTTGAGGCCGAAAAAATATACGATGCGGGCCTTCCCAACTTTACGACGATTCATACTGAAGCGTATGTCACGGCTTTTTTAAATCGGGGACGAATTATCAGTCTATTTGATTCCTTGGAATTAGAGAAACGGGATCCGGTCGTCATGGCAGGAAGTGTATATCGGATATTAACCATGTTCAGGAAGAATCGTGCGAGATTTTTGCATGTTCCGAATGCGACACTGGGAGGAGATTCCGATTGTACGGTCCTGTTGACACTGAACGACGTTGCCAGACGGCTCACAAATGAAAAGTACCTTTATATCCCCCAATGTGTCGTAGAATCTGGTCGAGGGGCCAATCGCGATATTGCAGGTGTCCACGTAGATGACTTTGTGAATAAGACCGGGGTGAAGGTGCGAATATTGCCAAAAATTAGTACAAAATTTGCTAATAATCGACTATATCGAAATGGATCCTTGCAAAATTATGTTCGGGATTATGTGCGCAATCCCTTGACTCGTTCCTATGAATCATTTCTTCTTACTGCCTAAAGTGCACCAAGACGATTTATTCTGAGTGGTGTGATTCGTTGAGGATTGTTATGCAATGATTCACAGCGGTACTTGTTGAATATTTTATGGATCCTTCCAGGCAGTCGCTCCAATTTTATCAGGTGGATGTGTTCACCAGTGAACCTTTTGGGGGGAATCCTTTGGCGGTGTTCCCCTCAGGAGGAGAATTAAGCGAACGGGAGTTTCAACAAATTGCCCGTGAAATGAATTTATCTGAAACCGTCTTTGTGTTACCTCCAACCGACCCAAGGGCAGCAGCCAAAGTCCGTATCTTTACCCCTTTCCAAGAAATTCCTTTTGCCGGGCATCCCATACTGGGGACGTTCTATGTTCTCGGAGCCCTGAAGCTCCTTACTTTGCAGGAGCCTGTGACGAAAGTGCTATATGAATGTAATTTAGGGTTGTATCCCTTGGAGCTCATTGTCCTTAAAAACCAAATTGAACAAGTCGTGATGTCTCAACCGCCTCCGCAGTTTATTGAGGTGCCTCAACAGGTCGAATCAATCTATGAAATTTCCAAAGCTCTAGGAATTCATAAATCACTCATTGCCGGTACTTCATGCCCGGTAGAAGTGGTGTCAACAGGTTTGCCGGTTTTGATTGTGCCTATCCGGACCCTGACCGCGGTGAAATCGATAGAGGTGAATCGGGCAGCGGTTTTGGAGATTTGTGATCGGGTGGGGGCCAATGGGATTATGGTCTTTACGACGATGACGGTGGAAGAAAACGCCAGTGTGCATACTCGAATGTTTGCCGACCCCATTGGTATTCCTGAAGACCCTGCCACCGGGAGTGCCAGTGGTGCCCTTGGAGCCTATTTGGTGAAGAATGGAATTGTGGAAGTTGGTCCTACTACGGAGGTGGTGATGGAACAGGGATATGAAATTGACCGGCCGTCCCGTATTTTGGTTCAGATTTTTTCTGATGATGATGTGATTAACCAAATCAAAGTGGGAGGGCAGGTTGTGATGGTGGCAGAAGGAAAGATGGCATATTAATCCTTTTACCTTATTGGGGGCTTGCCAAAAATTGAAAGGGATCGTTAGCCGGATATCTACTTCGTTAATTCCCCGGCAATGTGCCCCATTTCGGGTAGAATGAGTTGTTCCATGGCGAGGCGTACGGCGCCTTGAGAACCAGGAATTGAAAAAATCACCATTCTTCCATGGATCCCTGCAGTGGCCCGGCTTAACATGGCGGACGATCCAATGTCTTTGTAGCTCAAATATCGAAATAGCTCCCCAAACCCATCAAGTCGTTTTTCCAAAAACCCGTCAACGGCTTCAAACGTTGAATCTCGCCGGGAAATGCCAGTTCCACCATTGATAATCACGACCTGAATAGCTTCCCTCCCCCTCGCTTGGAGAAGAAGGTTCCT
The DNA here is from genome assembly GCA_963785905.1 of uncultured Nitrospirales bacterium. Classification (GTDB taxonomy): domain Bacteria; phylum Nitrospirota; class Nitrospiria; order Nitrospirales; family UBA8639; genus Nitrospira_E. The sequence continues at coordinate 12,686 of CAWAXJ010000039.1, read as the reverse complement.
GATATCGGTCGGTTCATCCTTGATGACCCGGTATTCTGCAATGGTATGGCCCTGTTCTTTTAACAGATGACAGATCAGCTTCCCACTGGTATCGGAATCGGGTGTTCTGCTATCACTGCAGGTGACGACCATGCAGACCAAGGAGGTCATTCCCTTGGTTTTGTGTGTGAGATGAGAAGGATGGGCGTGGTCGGTATGAGATCCAGGCTCTTGATGAGGTTGCTGTTTACCCATGATGATTCTGAAGGCAGAAACTGCGGGCAATCAGGACCACACCGAATCCGGTTTGAGCTGCGCTGCAGGTTGCCCTTTTTTGATGTGCTCATCCAATATGACCGCGACATCGGCGTCTTTAACTTGAGAATACCAGGTCCCCGTTGGATAGACGACGATGTTGGGTCCTTGTTCACAAGGTCCGAGGCATGTGGTGCCTGTGACCAGCACCTCGCCTGGCTGCACCCCGCGTTCAATCAATCCCATATTGAGAGCCATCAATAAGTTTTGGGCACCCGCAGATCCACAGGAAGGCTTGGGATGCCCAGGAGGACGGGAATTCGTACAGACCAGGATATGGAATTTGGGTTTTGGCATAGAAAACTCCTTCTCAACGAACTAGGTTAATGGGAATGAAGATTACAATAAAGCCAAGGGGGAACTCAGCGTGCACGAAGTAAATCCCACATGTCCAAGCACTCATCCGGTAACTTACAGTGCTTGACTCCCGCAATGATCCAATCTAAATAATGATCTTTAGCTTTAAATTTCCCAATGCTTTGTGCCACGTGAGTGGTGACAAACTCTTTTTTCCCGTCCTCGGTAAACACATGCATTTCGACATGACGAAAAGCCCCCTCTGGAAGATCGCCTTCAAATTTATCCATTTCCTGGACATCTTCTTGGGTGACTTCAAAGACGATTCCCCACACTCGTTCACCGGCAGAAGGGGAAATGGTGGCTAATCCACATCGCCATTGTGTTGACCACCGTCCGAATTTGATCGTGTGGTCTGGAACGTACGCCTTAAATAACAACTGAGCTTCAGGAGCACGTCGTTTCAGCTGAATTGGATTCAGATTGTCCGCATAAATAAAAAATCGCATAGTTGAGTCCTATCTGTTTAAACGAGTGGTAGTATTACCATACTGCCTTTGCGAACTGTCAAGGATTGATTCTAGGTATCTTTTGTTCGTGGGGCTCAATTTAGAAGGTCGGGAAGGAGCGGCAGAGGGTTCCACGCTCATCTCTTAACCCTGAATCGTGGTCTTCTTGATTCAGACAGGCTCGAGAAGGCTAGGTCTTCGGGGAAAGGTGCAATTGCTGGTTGGAATGGTCAAGCCGAACCAGAAAACGATCAAAAAAGCTGAGACCTAATAGGCCGTCAATCTCATTAGGGAGGTTGGGGATGGTATGCACAACCACTCGAACATCATCTCGGCCTACGTTTCCCACGCGAATTCTTCGAGCTATCCCCAAGTCAGCCTGAACCTTTCCCCCAGCAGTAAACAAATTAATGTGCGAATGAGCAGAATCTTTTTGAACTCCTGCGTCAAATGCCAAGTCTTCGGAAATGGTCGTAAAGGTGGCCCCGGTGTCAACAATGAGTCGTGCTTCATGGAAGTCATTCAACTCTACTCGCGCCACCCAGACTCCTCCCAAGCGTTCAAGCGGAATAACCGAATCCTCGGAGCCGGCAGTCACCTGCCCGGAGGTTGGGATACCTAAACGGGTTTTGAGGAGAGTCTGATCCAAAGGAATTCGACTGAATAAGGCCTGGCCTCCCACAACAGCACTGATAGCAAAAACGGAAAATGCTATAAAAAGGCGGCTCGAGGGTCCCATGAGATCCACTCCTTACTATCCGTGAACGGATTGAACTAGATTTTTAATTTATATGTCTAAGCGGACTTTTCGGTTGGCAAAGAGGGAGTCTTGATGACGGCATTTTAGGAATAGTGATGATTCGCCGTTTTCCGCTATTGAGTAATTCAACCTATCTCCTTTCTCCATGTTAAATTAGTTGTCCCTGGAAAACTTCCGGTCACCAGCATTGATCATGTTTCTCTGGGTTTTAGCGTGGCGTACAATCGCCAGAAATCGTTCGTGCCTGGTCATTTTCTGGAAAATGTTGTATGCCACCCCTTGCCTCGCCGGTTCCCCCGCAAGAAGATCTCTTCCGACACCAACTGAACAATCTGTTAGATAGCCAGCATGAGCTGTATCGTCTGGCACACCAGCTCCCCTGGGGCCAATGCGTCGAGCGGTTTGACTTTTGTATGCAGAGCGGAGCGGGGCCGCCCGGGCCTGCCGATTCGCTTATTTGTGGGCCTGCAGTACTTGAAGCACCTTTACATTCGCCCGGATGAGGAGGTGGTGGCGCGGTGGGTGGAGATTCCGTACTGGGAATACTTCTGCGGGGAGGCCTATTTTCAACATGCCTTGCCGGTCGATCCGTCACAGATGGCCCGGTTTCGCCCCCGCATTTGGTGAGAGGTGCTCATCAGTCGGCAGCGACGCCTCCTCACACGCGCCTTGAAATGGGCCCTCCGCCGGCGCTCGGCGATTTCTCTGATCATTGGCCATATGAAAGCCGATGGCTAGCTGGGCCGGAATCACTTGAAAGGCGAGTCAGGCGACAAACTCAATGCCCTGCTCTGTGGGATCGGGCAGAATCTCCGAGCGATTCTCAGACACCTGAGGTTTTTTGGCGTCACCTCATGAGAGCCCATGAGGAGCCGGTAGGCCCCGAGAATTCCTCATGGTCCACCGCGTCTTTCTAACGCAGTTTTTAAAAGACTTTTTCAGGGACGACTAATTATGAAATGAAAAGCAATGATAAAACGGGATCAAAGATTTCCTAAACGGATGAGGCATTTGTTGCAATATAATTGCAACTGGCGTTGACACCTTTAGAGCTCTTTGGTACTTTGACGGCAAGACCGCAATCAACAATGCTTCGCAAATTCCAATCAAAGCTTTCTCCGTCCTCTCGCTTCTGTATGGGCTTGGCTCTGACGCTTGGGCTGGTTTTGTTGAGTTCGATCCCGTTTGCCCATGCCTTAGAAATTCACCATCTGTTTGCCGATGTAGATCAGGATGGGCATCAACATTCGGATTTTGATCTGTGTCAATGGGTACAACATCATACGGCCAATTCCTTAGTTTGGGACGTCCCAGGTTTATCTCATTGGTCTGTCGTTGCCGGTTTCCTTTCCCTTGATCGAGAAGAGACATATTTGTCTCTCACCCTTCCTCTCGGTAATCCCCGCGGTCCTCCAGGCTCTACTTTCTCCTAATTTTCTTTTTTTACAACTTTCCATCTCAGTTAATTCATCTTGGCTGGCCTTTCCCAAAGGGGAAGAGTGGCTAGGGATGACACAATGGGTCTATTTCGGCTAATCCATGTTTGGATGGTGGAGGTCTCCGTATGATGATTTGGACTGCTAAACGGGTGCAATGGGGTCGGCTTGTTCTCTGCGTTCTCGGATTGGGGACATTGATGGGCGCTGGTCCCGTTCAGGGGATGGAGAAGGATGGTAACAAGAGAGTCTGGATTGTGACGGGTGTGGTGCAATACGAGGACCTTCGCCGAGTTCCCCAGGCAAACGTGGAATTGCGGGATCAAGAAGGAACCATCATTGATACCCAAGTGACGAATGAAGTGGGTGAATTTATTTTGGCTCCTCCTGAGCGCGGTATTTATTCCATTCGAGCAACCCAGTCAGACTTATCCAGCGAATCGACCATTCTCAAGATTGGAACCGATCCTATCACAGAGATCAGATTAACCCTCGCTGCTCGCCAGGAACTCACTCTTGAGGTTGTCGCGTCTTTGCCTCCCATACAGCATCGTCTCTCAAGTGAAACCTATTCGGTTAGTCGAAAGGATATTGAGGAATTACCCCGAGGAAATAATATTGAATTGGCGGATGTCTTGTTAACCATTCCCGGAGCAGTGAATGGCGGGCTGAGACAAGTTCATATTCGTCAGGATCATGCCAATTTGCAATTTCGTATTGATGGTGTGCCGATTCCGGATACCGTTTCGTCTGTTTTTTCTGATGTCATTTCGCCTCGAACATGGGAGCGAACGACATTTTATTCTTGGGGGGCCTGAAGCTCAATTTGGCAATAGGACTGCTGCTGTTATTGATGTGACCACGAAAAGCGGGACTGCATCCCGCAGTGGGGTCTGTTCAATTCTTTGGAGGCAGTAATGAAACGATCAATCCCGTCCTTTGAATATGGTGGCACAGTCGGATCTGCATTTCGGTTCTACCTGCAAAATAGCTTTACCTCGACGAACAGAGGGCTCAATCCGCCAACGCTTAGGGAAAACTATCTTTCATGATCAAAGCAACCGCAATCAGATCATTTTTCCGTGGAGATTGGCAGGTCAATAATCAGAACAATGTCACGTGGTTGTTTCTTAACTCTATAGCCAAACTGCAAATTCCCACCCGACCAGATTTAACGCCAAATGACACGATTGTTGATCTGATCAGAGCGACAATCCAGGTTTTGAGCCGGTTAGATCCCAACATGTGGATGAATACCAAAAGGAAACAATCAATATTCCACGTCTGGTCTGGCGGCATGATTGGAATCGGGACCAGTTTTTTCAGTCTGGCCGGGTATTTTCAGCATTCCCGCGCCACGTTCGAGACCGATCCTTTCAATGTCTTGTCCTATACCAAGATCCTGACGAACCCTTTTCGGCAGGAGATCAGGACCGGTGGGCCTATTCTGGAGGGATACGCTTTGATTACAGCCATCGTCTGAATCCCGATCATTTAGTTAAAACAGGATTTCAGATTCAAAGGACCCAGGCTGTTAATAAAACCCGGCTATCGGCTTTTTTGAGGGATGGAGCGGGTGATCCGACAGGGAGGAGTCATCTCTCGGAATGCCGATAACCGCACCATTGGATGGCGCGAGGAATTTTGGATTCAAGATCAATGGACCCCCTGGGATCAATGGACCTTTAATCTCGGAGTGCGCTTTGATCAAATCCAGGCGTTGACCAATGATGGGCAAGTGAGTCCACGGATAGGAGCCACCTATGCCATGACTCCAAATCATGTCTTTCATGCCTTCTATGGGAGATTATTTACTCCACCCAATTTAGAAGCTGTGCCGTTTCTTCAACTCGAACACGATCGGAACTACTGCGGAACCCGAGAATTTGACCAATCGAACCGTGAAACCTGAACGGGCTCATTATTTTGAGGTCGGCTCTGCCCATGCCTTGGGGGATTCGGTGTCAATCGAATTGACCGGTTATTATAAATTGAGTAAAAATTTATCCGATGCCGGACAATTCGGCACGACCCCGCTTCTTAATTATTTTGCCTTTAAGCGAGGGTTGGCAGCGGGGAATCGATCTGGCTGTTAAAGCTAAATTTTTAGATAATCTGTACGGGCGGGGTAATGTTGCATGGGGGCAGTGTCGGGGGAAAAAACTTCAATCAGGTATTTATGTTGTTAGAGCAGGATGAAATTGATGATATCAATTCCAGCAGTGGGGTATATTGTGATCATATGCAACTGGTCACCAGTTCGGCTGTTCTCACTTATCGTCCGTTTACCCATACAACTATCACTGGACAAATGTTATTTCGGGTCCGGGACTTCGGACAGCAGACCAGGGAGGAAAAACCAATTCCACCCATAGCCCGTCATATACCACGTATAATCTTTCCATTGAGCAGTCTGCTTCCTCTATGGGATAACTACAAAATGGTGCTGGGTTTTGATGTGATCAATGTCTTGGACCAACAGGTTTTTTTGAATCATGGAGAGGGGAGTATTGGGCTTAGGTGTGGCACATGCTAACTTGCCGCGTTCCTTCTTCTTTCGTGGGCAATTCTTTTTTGGTGGGTAATTCTATGAGCCTTTTCCGGAATTCTTGGTTTCTGCTTGAACGTGCTCTGGCTTCTGAGTGTTCCATGGCTTTCGTATTCGGCCGAATCTGATTTCGCGACTCATCATTCTGACCATGAGGAAGACGTACAGGTGGAGACCCTTCCCACCGTTCATGTTCATGGGCTACGTCTCAACAAGGATCAACAAATTGGGCCGGTCCCTCAACGGACGCCCTGGCCGACCGTACCGTCAGTCTTAGACGGACAAGTTTTAGATGATTGGCTGAAAGCTCGCCTATTGGTCAGTAAAGATTCCGAGGTGACCGTGGTAATCCTTCAACCTGCCGCACATCGTGAACTCACCCATGCTTCATTGCAGGCTCTCAAACAATGGACGTTCTTACCTCAATTGAATGGAGATATCCCCATCGATGGTGAAGTCTCGCTTCGTATTCACTTTCGCACCAAGTAGACTCTCTCTGCCCAACCTCGGATTTTGAAGCGAGTCAGACCGGCATTGTAATTGATTGTAGGGCTGAGCTTTCTTCACAATTATTAAGCTGGGACTGCTCTTTTTGGCTTTCTTTGGGAAATTTCGCATTCTTTTTCTTCTAGAATTTCCACTTTTATGCTCCCCCTAGCGATAGACTTTTTGATTAAAGAAGCATAATCTTATCGCCTTCCTTGTTTGTTCAAAATTGGGTTTTCCATTCGTTGGATGGAGGGAACAATTGGGTCTCTTCGACTTTGCTCATCCTCGTGTTTTTCCTTTATCCGAGCTTCCCCTAAATTATTCCTATTCCTTTTCCTTGCCCACACTAGGTGTTTGATGCCATCTGATCGACAGCGAACTCTCAAGATTGTCGCAATGGCAACCGTGTTGATTTTGTCCTTCAGCGCCCTCATGCTGGGCTGGCTCTATCTTGGAGCTATAGAATTTGAAAAAGACCGGCTGGCTTATTTATCAATCATGCATGCTCACGACTTAGAAGCCATGTCAAAAATGGGTTCCAGGGTGGACGAAATGAACGTTTCTCAAAAGTTCATCCCAGATCGCATTCAAGAATTATTTGATTCTCGAAAGGAACTACATCATTTTGGGAAAACGGGGGAGGTGATTTTCGTACGGCGTCAAGAAGATGTGGTAGTAGGTTTTTCCGCTCTCCCTTCTGCCCATGCCGGAATATCCCAATCATTGCTTCTACCAGGAAATAGTATTTCCCAATTTCAATTGAACTTTTCTGGTAAAAGCCGACGGGAAATTCTTCCTGATGGCCGTGGAAACGTGGTCCTGGCAGCCTATGAACCTCTTTTGGACCTTCCCATGGTGGGGGTTGTGGCGAAAGTCAATATTCAGGAAATTCAGTTTCCCTATTTATTGGCTGGAGGAGGCATCTGGTTGGGGGAAATTGGCATTATGGTTTTAACTGGGTTGATGATCGTTCGAAGCAAAAATTTTACAGGGCAGGACTTGCCTCAGGATGAAGCAAAACTTCGTGCAGTTATTGCCTGTGCGGGAGAGGGTATTGTGACGTTCGACGAATATGGGACGATTGAGACATTTAATGAAACGGCGGAATCGATGTTTTTCTGGCAGGCCTCAGAGGTAATTGGAATGCCGTTTAGGAGTTTGTTTATTTCCTCAGAACACGATGCGTGCGATCTGTTTTTGTTGACCTATCAGCCATTGGGAAAAAAACGCATTGGTGGTTTGTTGAAAGAATTCTACGCCAAAAGAAAAGATGGAACGGTTTTTCCATTGACGCTGACCTTGACCGAATCGCCGATATGGGGGCATCGGCTGTTTACCGCGTTATTACGTAATGTGACTGAACAAAAATTAGCTGAACGTCGGTTAGCCGCACAATATGCTGTTGCCCGAGTGTTGGCAGATTGCACGACCATTCAACAAGCCACCCCGGAAATACTTCGGGCCGTCTGTGAAAGTTTAGGTTGGCAATTGGGAGTGCTCTGGCAAGTGGAGCCCGGTTCGCGATTCCTGCGTTGCGTGGAAGTCTGGAAAGCTTCCCCTGACCGGTTTTCTGAATTTGTCGCTGTGACACAGGGCATGTCGTTCTCGAAGGGTGTCGGTTTACCTGGACGGATCTGGGAGATCGGTGAACCTATATGGATTCCTGATGCCGTTAAGGACCCCAATTTTCCTCGTGCGCCAATGGCCGCCCAGGCAGGATTACATGCGGCATTCGCCTTCCCCATCAGACTCGGTGTGGCTACACATGGCGTGATGGAGTTTTTTAGCCGTGAGATCCAGGAACCAGACGAAGCCTTGTTGCACCAAATGGTGTCTGTGGGAAGCCAGATTGGGCAGTTTATGCAACGGAAAGAGACTGAAACCGCCTTACGGGAAAGTGAAGAACAAACCCGGCTCATTCTGGATACCGCCCTCGATGCGGTGGTGACCGTAGATGGAAATGGCCAAATTATTGGGTGGAACACGCAGGCCGAACGGATGTTTGGTTGGACTCGTCAGGAAATAGTGGGACAACCACTCGTGTCCACCCTTATCCCGGAGAAGTATCGAAACGCGCATTTACTGGGGATGCAACGCTATCTCATTTCAGAGGTCAGTGAAATTTTAAATAACCGGATTGAATTGTCAGGGTTACATCGTGATGGTCATGAGTTTCCATTAGAAATTGCCATTACGGCTGTTCGATCAAAAGGGGGCACCATTTTTAGCGGATTTCTTCGTGATTTAACGGAACGACGTCGGACCGAAGATGCTCTGTTGAAAAGTGAAGAACAACGTCGACAGGCACAAAAAATGGAAGCGATGGGGACTTTGGCCGGCGGGATCGCCCATGACTTTAATAATATTTTATCGGCCATTATTGGCTACACCGAACTGGCCATGACTCAAATTGGGAAAGGAAGCTCGGTGTTGCCCCGTTTGCAAGAAGTCTTACGAGCAGGTTATCGCGCCAAAAATCTTGTTCGGCAAATCTTAACCTTCAGCCGACAAGGTGAGTCGGGTAAAAAAGTGATATATTTGCAACCGATTGTGGAGGAAGCATTGAACCTGCTTCGGATTTCCCTTCCGTCTACGATTACCTTGCATGCAGAGCTACAATCGGATTTAGCGCCCGTTCTAGCTGATGCGACTCAGATTCATCAGGTTGTTATGAACCTGGGGGCGAATGCGGAATATGCGATGCGGGCGACGGGCGGGAGCCTGGTGGTGAAATTAGATGAAGTGGAGATTGATGGATCCACGGCTTCTCTTTTCCAAGGGCTTCATGGGGGGGCATATATTCGCCTGAAAGTTTCTGATACCGGACAGGGGATGTCTCCTAGTGTCAAAAAACGAATTTTTGATCCGTTTTTTACAACGAAGGATGTCGGAGAAGGAACGGGGATGGGACTGGCTGTGATCCACGGGGTGGTGACCAGTCATGGAGGTGCCATTCGGGTGGATAGTCAGAAGGGCGAAGGAACAACCTTCACCATTTATTTCCCCTGTTCCTCCGTTCCTGTCGTAGGCCAGCAGGGTTCGTCAGTGCCGCCTTCTTATTGCGGGCAGGGAACGGTGATGTTTGTAGATGATGAAGTGTCGATTATCAATTGGGCCAAGGATATGTTGGAAGAATTGGGCTATGTGGTGGTCGTCTTTACGAATGGTCCAGAAGCATTGCAAGCATTTCAGCAAGAACCTGACCGATTCGATGTATTAGTGACGGATCAAACTATGCCAGGAATGACAGGGGATTTGCTTGCCCGTCAAATCATGAGCATACGTCCTGGATTTCCGGTCATTTTGTGCTCAGGCTTTAGTTACACGATGAATGAAGAAAAAGCCTTGGTGATGGGTCTCCGAGCCTATTTAACCAAGCCGGTGTTAATGAGCGATATGGCGCAAGCCCTTCAAGCTGCATTGGACCGCTCGTTTCCTCATAAGACCAGTTGAGTCTTCCTGTGGTTCATTCTAATGCTCCGTCCATTTGCGACTCCCCATTCGAATAAAATAAAATCCTATTCGATGACTGATTCTATTTACGGAGTCAGAAATCCTCTTTGAAAAAACAGGCCTCGATTAATATCTCCAATGCTGATCATTCCCAAAAGTTTTCCATTTTCCGTAACCGGGATACGTCGAAAATGTTTCATCCCCATGAAAGAGGCTGCTTCCAGAATTGGGGTATGGGGAGAAACAGTGAGAGGATTTTTGCTCATAATTTCTTCAGTAGTTCTTCGAAGGATGTCAGGGTATCCCTCCTCCATTTCCGTGAAGTCACGACTGTGAACATTGTCATGAATATAGTCCCCATAATTGGGGAAAAGAGGAATCATCACATCTCGAAGGGCGACCAGTCCGATCAAGGTATGATGATCGTCAATGACAGGCACCGCCCCGCAATGGCGACTTAGCATCTTTATCACCACGGATCGAACTGAATCTGTAGAAAATGCTGTTACGACTCCAGTAGACATGACTTCCTGGACAAGCATGACAGCCTCCTTCTGTTAACTGAGAGAGGATTATTCCCAGACGCTAACCTGGATTTGTGGCTGAAAAATCTATTCCCTTACCTACAATCTTACCGTCCTGAAGGCAATTTTCTTATTCTGGATTTTACGTGGTTCTGTTCAACTTCTGCAATGACAAGACATGAAAGGGTTATGGAACATGAATAATCCTGGATTGCCGGATCCTAAATCATAATTTTCGAATTTTGTAATATGAACGGAAGAGATCAAATCACTCTGAACCAACGGGAAACATCTCCTGAAGTGATTGTGAGACTCGGAACGATTGGTGACGACACTTTGGAAATTGATCGTCCTCCTTCAGGCCGGCAACAGTGGTTGAGGCATCCTTTCTTTTGCAAGCAACCAGAATAGACCACGAAGGGGATTTCTCTTTCTTGAAAGCCGGAATTGGGAGTTGCTGCCACGGGAATAAAGATTACAATAAAGGAGTGTGCCCAAAGTTACAAAATGGATCATTTCGTTTTTCAGAGTCGCTCCCCAGACCACTTTTATTAACTTCCCAACATGTATGTATTTCATCTTGAACTTTCAATGAACCTCTTTGTCTATTTTTCATCACATCCAACTCTTTTATGAATGAGCGTGCGAAGATTTCCATTTAATGCCGGGATGATCCTAATCCTCAAGAATGACTAAAGGGATTCCTTGATGCCACCAGATTGCTAGATTGCCAATAGGATTTTCATGGGATTTGCTCTAAGTGAGGAAAATTATTAAATTCACCACATGGAGATTTCCGACAATTCTGGCAGATTATTAATAAATTCCTCTTTTCTAATCCCTTTTACTCTGTTTGCAAAAGTCCCTCATGCTGCGGCATTGGGGTTATTTAATGCACACTCCTCATATTCCTGGACATTTCTATGGCGGTTTTTTTCTTCTTAATGTTGGGGAGGTGTCCGGTATTTTCTCTAGATGTGTCGATGGTTTTGTCGATATTCGGATGCTCATTTAATCTGGTAGTTCCCCCATAAGGACTAGTGGGGAGAAGCGAAAAACGTCAAGCGAGAAAAAGAGATGACAACGTGCCACCTGGTGCGATCGGTGCGCCCTTTGCATTGTGTGGGGATGAAGGAAATCAGCAGGTGAGATAGCTAGTCAAAAAGGAGGCCTCCGGAGATGTACAAGTTTTTGGTGGAAGAGCAGGGGACGGCAGCGATCGAATATGCGTTACTGATTAGTTTAATCGTGATGGCGGTTGTAGGGTCTCTCCAGGCTTTGGGTAATAATGTATTTGATGCACTTTCTACAATAGACAATGTGTTTTCGTCGGTCCAAATTATGGATGACTCGATGATTCGTAAATGATGATTCAGGCCTTCCTACCTCTCGGAAGCTTGGGGGCTTCCCCTTCGCAGGTTCTTCCTTCCATTGTGACATTAAGAAAATCCACAGAAAAAATTATCTGGTAGAGTATTTCGGATGATTGAAACATGACTTATGGTGCTCAAGCTTTCCGCCAATTATGCAAGAAGATTTCGAAAAATGACTGAATTGCTTCCGAATTGCTTAAGGGCACCTCTAAAAACTTCCAGTTTTGGAGTCGTCCCTTCCTGCCCCTGCTGGTGAGATGGGCGAAACGCCCTGAACGCCGTGTGCGTGGGAGTGACTGGTTGACTGCTTGACGCTCAAGGCCTTCTCTCCTTCCTTTGTTAGGCCATCTGGTGCCGACTCGCGGCTGTGAGGAACAGCACCCGTTGAAAGTTATAGACCAGATTTTTGAGCCCGATCTTGGCTCGAGCCCGGATCACCCCAATCGTTCGAATGAGCTTCCCGCCCATCGCCGTCACTTGGTGGCCGAAGACATGCTCGACGCGAACTCGCGTCCGCGCTCGACGCCGATTCCGCGCTTTTTGCTGCGACGTCAGAGGCTTGTCCCGATAGCCTTTTTCTTGAATGTGAGAACGGAGGTGCTGCCTCTTGAGTAACGCTTCCGTCTCCTGGGAGCGATACGCTGAATCCGCCCACACACCTCGTCCGGCAGACTCCGGTTGCAACACGGCTTCCAGCGCCTGGCTGTCATGCACCGCGGCATTCGTCACGGTATAGCGCCGAATCAGCTTGTGTTGCTTGTCGACATTCACATGATTCTTATAGCCATAGTGATTGTCCCCATGCTTGACCGTCCAACGGGCGTCGATATCTTTCTGCCGGCGTTTGGCTGGGTCCGCCTCCCACTCGGTGGGACTCTGGCCCGCTTTAATCGCCGCGTTTTCTTCTCGTGTATTCCGTTGCTTCGGGACCGGGACCAGTGAAGCATCGATCAGTTGGCCCCCTCGCGGTTGGAGTCCCTGATCGGCCAGATAAGCGTCAAAT
>CAWAXJ010000038.1:0-11468 GCA_963785905.1 uncultured Nitrospirales bacterium | reverse complement strand
AGAGGCCAATTGATTTTCACGCATCCTCTCCGGATCACAGATTGACGGATTTTCTTTATCCCCGGATTACCCATTTTTTCATGACTTTTCGCCTGCATTGGTCATTCGCTGATTATTATTGCTTGCGGGCGTTTCATCGGATTGCCTGAGCTTCCTGACAGGTGGTCCATATTGGATGATTTTTCGTGTACACCACCCCTTCCCGCCACGCAAGCATTATGGACACATACCGATACAGAGAATGCAATAGAAGTCGCGAATTCATTCAGGAGAGCGAAGGAGCACTGACCATGACATTACCGGAAGTAGGAGCTATTCAATTTCTGCAATCCGCATCGCCGGGTGATCATTCACGAAAGCAGGTGACTGCCGTTAGCTCCGATGAGGAGGGTGGCAAAGCTAAAGGCCAACGGGAACGAAGTGTCCCCTCTCCTATCCAGGATCAAGTGACTTTGTCGAAAGAGGCTCAGACGTTGGCAACATCAAACAGGCCACTCTCAAACAACAATGCATTTCAGCAGTCCCCTTCTCCATTTGACCGCTGAGATTCGTGGAGAGGGGAGACCTCATTTGGTGACACCCGGCTATATTACAGCCGGGTTTTTTTTCACTTCTTCAATCACCCTGTCATATCTCTTCTTTCTACACCGCTATTTCCTGGTTAGCGCCGTTCATATAGAAGTTCACAGGCCTGCTCATATCCCTGAATCCACCCTTCCTGATATGCCTGATCTAAGCTCCGCCTGACCTGATCCATCTGATCGTCCCCTTGAATCGAACCTGGAACCGCCGAGCACACCATTTCCACGGCCACCTCGACAAGCCGTTCTCGTTTCTGTTTCATCTCCTCGGAAACCAGTTCATCTAATACCTCACGGCCACGCTGCAAAACAACTTTTTCAAGAAAGGTGTCATACCCCTGCGCACGAATGACTCGCTCCCGAATAATTTCTAATTCTTCTTTAATTTTCTGTGTCTGGCGCATCAGTACCATAAAGAGTTGTTTACGGGATTCTTCACGAAGAGTGTCTTCCATTCGTTGCAAAACCACCGCAGGAGACACGGATTCGTCCGGTTCCGGTTCCGTATCCCCTCTGGAAACCATTGGTGCCACATAGCCTAACCGTAATCGATCATAGGTTTTTCTGGCCTCCGGATCTCCCAAAATTTCATAGGCGGCATTGATTTCCCGGATCTTGTCCTCAGCCTGACGATCGCCACGATTTCGGTCTGGATGAAATTGAAGGGCCAATTTCCTATAGGCTTTTTTTATCTCTTCTTGCGGTGCTTGAAGAGGAACTCCCAGAATCGCATAATAATTCATGACGGGCATTTACCTGTTTCCTGACTCCATTAAATCATTCACAAAGTTATTCCTGAATATTTTCATGAGTTCTCCACTCACTCTGAGCCTTGTCCGTTGCCTCTTCAAGACGACCATACTGCTATGATTTCTTTCACCAAGAGTATGTTGACGGGTGCATGGAGTCTTGTGTTGGTGGCAGGGACTGACATTTCCTATCCTCCAGTATTCCCCACAGGATCCAACCCGCAGTTGATCCCCTCGCCACCGGCACATTCTATGCTCTGGCAACACTCTCCTTGGCCCCGCCCCCATGCTTTTACCACACCGCCCGAACCCGTCTCTATTGACAGCCTTCTCCGTCATGGTGCTGATTACCATCAACGACTGGTGGCCATTCGGGGGCATGTCACCCAGCCGGAACTGCACCTTGATGAATCAGAGCTGTTTATTAACTTTGTGTTTCGTCTTGCCGATGGAGACCAATCAGTTGTCGTGTTTGGTCGACACGACCGCACACAAGGCGCTTTATCGATTTACCTGGATCTTTCGGTGGAAGTGATCGGCGTCTTTTGGAAAGAACGAGAGTTAAATTCATCACACATTACCAATACGATAGAAGCCCTCTCCGTTTCCCCTTATCCCACGCTGATTCCAGAGAACGCATAGAAGACGCTCGGTTGTCTTTTCCTCAGGATGGTAAATATGTTCTCAGCAGACGAACCACGGCACTATTGCCCGGTGGTGGGGGAGGATCTAATGGATCCGGCACCGTGAGCACGGCACGCAGCGTCGTTTCCCAATCTCCTGATTCAAAGTCGTCCCGCGAGAGTTCCATTCCCCGTCCGTATCGATGTGTATAATCCACGAGGCCTTGTTCGTCAATAAAATTTCCTCGGCGAACATAGACAAGTGCTATTCCAGAGTGCACGGCGGCCATGACTGTCCCATACCCTGGCTTGGTCATGATGATATCGACCTGTTTGGAAATCTCCGAAAAGGGTATTGCAAGGTTTTTGAGGCTATGCACGCGTGTATAGGATAGAGAAGGTGGCAGATCGTCTACCAGGAATTGAAACCCTGCCATTGATTCCATTTGTTTCAGCGGAAGACTGGTGAGAGGCACTCCGCCAAAGGCAATCAGCACGATCAATTCGTTCTCTCTGACCCTCATGATTTTTCTCAGATCGTGGGAGGTTGGCTTCATAAGGGGAACTGAGGGCCCTACATCCACCATAGAAGGGAAAGCCGGCATCTCAACGCCCGGATGCAACCGGATGATATAGTCGGCCCTGGCATATCCGTTTCTGATAGTTTCGAGAATCGAAAGCTGGGCTGGAGAATGGTCTTGCACAAACGGCTCTAACACGCGATCCCAGGATAGCGAGGCAATCCCCACCACCGGGTACCCGGCTTGAGCTGCGCCGGCTATGGCAAGATGGGAAATATTGGATATCACCAGATTCACCTTGGCAGAACGAATGGCTCGGGCTTCCTCATCGACCTTACGCTCCCAATTTGTGTGAAATTGAGTATAGGCATCCCATGTCGCTGTCACATCAAGATCCAGTGGCCCTCGCTGGATACATCCGACATCTTGTTGGACAGCCTGAAGATCCCACTTCACCTGCAAATGCCGTTGAAAGAAATCGGCAGGGACCTGGGTGCGTAGAACCAACCGTAAGTCATCAATCACCGTTCCCAATTCATTCAAAATTGGCATGAGTTGCGCGGCATGCCCAAAGCCATGGGCCGAGATCGAACACCATACGACCGTCATATGTTATCCCTCTAATTTGACTAGAATGATAATTTTTTTCAGGATGCAAAAGAAAAAAACGTGGTTATTATCTTGCGAGGACCACTTCCAAGCACATAGAATCCTTACAGGAATTCTTGCTAATGCTCTTATGATGGTTTTTCCTCAGCGTTTGCTCCAATAAACTGAAAATATGCGAACTATTTTACGATTGGTGTGGGGGATTATTCTGTGTGTGGTTATTCTCAGCGCATGCACACATCAATCCAGAAAACCCTCTTCCTCTTCGCAAACCCCAATTCCAACAGAAGCAATAGAATCCCCCACTTCCCCCCTGGAACAACAATTATTAGCCACCGTCACAAACGCCGAACGCTTAGGACCTGGGAATCCCCTGCTCCTCAGTAGCTTGTACAGTTTGGCTACGTATTACCAGGATCGGAAAGAATATGACAAAGCCGCCATTCAATATGAGCGTGCTCTACAACTCAAAGAAGAAGCCAATGGCCCGAACCATCCCGATGTGGCAGCAATTCTTCGCCGGTATGCCCGATTGCTGCAAGAAGCCAAACGACCGTCTGAAGCAGCCAGTCTTCTCACGCGAGCTGACGCTATCTCAGCCCTCTCCTCCTCCTCGTCCCCTCGTCAGTAACCTTCAACCAGGGGAAAAGTTCCTGTTACTCAGCATTTTTGGCCCTGTTACGCTGGAAAAACTTACCTACCTCCCCTCTCCTTTTTGATGTTTCTGGACAGAATGTGTTCCTTTTTGCGTATTTTCCCTCAATTGATTTTGGCATAAGAATTGTTTCTTAGAGAAGAGTTCCTTACTCATCTTGACCAAGGATCTGTTCATGAAAAAACCTCCTCAAACAGCAAAAAAGCTAGGTCAGCCCCGCAAAATTTCAAAAAAAAAGACCTCGACGAAAACGGCCTCGAACGACGCGTATCCCCGCTGTACACGCTGTGGGTCACGAACAGTCACCTTAGAGCAATTGGAGCAAGAACTCCTGGTCACATTAAGTTTACACTGTCTGATCTGTGGACATCACACCTTTCTCGGCCGGCCAGTGATCCGTTTATTACGCCGCCCCAACGTAATCATCCCCGATTCCATCAAACGGCCCGTGGGGGAGTAGGGAAGGCCCTACCCTCAAAATTTTCTGACCCCCTCCAGGCTTTTCCTCTTACCAAGATTCCACTCGCACCGAGAGGGGGACAATTCCCCCTTGTTCAAGGCCTCCGGTTAACTGGCGACATGCCATGACGCTCCCGCATACACGAAGATGCGATTGGGCCAAATCAGGCACAATGGTCTGAAGAGGAGTGATATCAATATAATCATTCCCAGGCTTTCTATCCTTCACTTGAAGTATTCGACCCTTCAAATACCCCCATGCATCCGGCCAGGATCGAGTTAAGACTGGCTGATATCGAAAATGTTCCGGAAATTGTTTCTCAAGGAATATCAACTTTTCGTGAAGCATTAATTGTCCCGCATGGCGAACGCTGGCAACCAGCGTGAGGTGGACACCTTGCCTCGACTTCTTCTGTCCAAAATCATGGGCAGCCATGTATCGGATATAGGACAAGAATGGAGTAATGCCCGTGCCAAATGCGATGCAGACCATTCGCATCCCTTCCCATTTTCCCTCGTCTTCCAAGCGAAGATTGGCGGGTTTACACATCTGGGTATTTTCATACACCATGGCGATACCTTTGTTCTCATCAAGTTGGAGCCGAACATCCACAGTTTTCCCCTTCTCAAACCAGTCATTTGCCATGTTTGACTGCCACCACACAGACGTATCCGCTTGTTCTTGATGAGTATGATTGATGAAGGTTTCCAATAGGCGCGGCTCGTTAAATGCGGAATTTGAGCGGGTATACATCCGCCGCCGGTACTTACCTGTCCGTTCTCCCCAGGGTTTGGCCAAAAAGGCTGTACCCGGACGCATGGTATCTTGGATGGCATAAGTTTTCCCTTCTATTTCAATCTGCTCGGGCAAAGCCAACCGCACCAATCGAATTTCTCCTGGATCAATGCTCTGCAAATGATGAATACGAGCAGGAACAACAAGTTCCATCTTATTCTCTAACCCCGTTTTTATAAAAAAAAGCTCTCCGTGTTATAAGGAATCCCATTGTAAAATTTTCAAGCGCATTTTACATCCTCAGAAAACATGTTTGATTCTGGCATGCATATTATTTAGTATTTCCCTTATCCTTGAATGTAACTCAATAACAAAACCGATGAATCCACTTTCCTCCATCCCATCAACACCACCAGGTGCTCCGTCTTCCCACCACAAGACCACTATCACCCCAGCCCAAGACTCGATGAAAGATGCCCCTGCCTTACCTTCGAGCCCTCCTACGGATATTGTATCGCTCTCCTTTCCTACTCAAGATCTCTCCCATTATCTGGAGGACATGGCCCAGATTCCGGATGTTCGCCAAGCGCGGATCACACAGATTCAAAAAGCTCTTGACTCACATACTTATGGGATTTCACCAGAAGATTTAGCGGACAAAATTCTTCAAGAACTTCCTTCAAACACCGCAGAAACGTAGACTGTCCTCGACTCCCTACGGCATTCGCCTACACGCGTAATTCCCGTTTTATGAAAAAAGTGACGATTTGCACGATGAGGTAATCTGTATAGGGCCAGGACATTCATTGTTGAATTCCAACTCGTTTCTGTACATTGAAAGGATTTATTGTATTTTATGAATGCGCCTCATTGCAGGCCTGAATTCACCCTTGTAACATGATCAAACACGACCGAAAAGAGAATCATGAAGACTCCTACTCCTCACCTGGCCTTGGGTTCAAACTCGATTTGGTTGACCGTTCCCTCCACACCGGAGAATCTGTTAATCCGAACATATTTATTGGGACTGGGAGCCGATCACTCCCTTCTCTGCGCCCTCCCCGAAGACCAAACGCTTCATTGCCTAAAAATTGGTATCTCTTGTAAAGGACGTTCATGTATCGATGGAGAAACGTATGAATTTGAAACGGTCATTCAAGAAATGCTTACACAACCTCCGACCATTCGATTGGCAGCCCCACAACACATTTCACGACAAAATCCTCGCTCCTTTCCGCGCTTGACGGTTAACCTGACTGGAGCCGTTCGACCCCTTAGCGATAAAGGGCATATTCTTGCCGTCCTTCCCGTTCTGTTGAGTAACCTTTCTCCGACAGGTTGTCAGTTTAGTGTATTCCCTTCCGCATGGCCCATTGTCTCTTCCTTACATCTCCAGATTAGTTGCCGTTTACCAGGCTTTCACCACCATTCAAAATTTTCTGGGTCCATTGAGTGGGTTCATCCCACAAAGGAATTAGTGATTGGCATCAAATTTCTTTTTGCTTCTACCCAGGACGTGGCCAACCAAGATGTGATGCGGTGGTATACCTCTCAACAAGCCCATCTGGTCAACACGACGGCCTAAAACGTGTTCCCCCCAGTGAATGCCTTCCTCTCCACAAAGTCTCCAATACTTTTTTCCTCATTCAAAAGGTCTCATTCGACTTCGCATTGCTTCATCCAACCCTCACGTCACCCTCCAATTTTTGCCATGATAATGGGTTATTCTCCACATGGCTTCATACCTGAGATAGAGAGGCCAGCCTCAACCGGTTGCCTGTCAATAGGCTTTCTTATTACAATGCCCCTAATTCCCACATTTCTTTAATGATTTCCCTGTTCTGATCCAGATGTCCCTCCAATTTTACCCAGGACATACAGCATGACCGAACCAATTAACAACCGGAATATTATCGATATTTCTCCACTTCCTACGCCGAAACAGATGCAGAACGCTCTTCCCTTGCCTGAGAAAACCAGGCAGATGGTTCTTCAAGCCAGACAAGCCATTCGGGATATACTTCATGGACGAGACTCGAATCGCTTATTGATCATTATTGGTCCGTGTTCTATTCATGACCCAGAGGCGGCTATTCTCTATGCTGAACGCCTAAAACAGGTGGCGGATCGCATTGGCGAGCATGCCTTCATTGTTCTCAGGACCTATTTTGAAAAACCACGCACCACTGTGGGATGGAAAGGACTCATTAACGATCCACATTTAGACGGTTCCTGCGATATCGGAGGGGGATTTGAACTGGCTCGTTCCATTTTACTCAATATCAACAATCTGGGCATGCCCTGTGCAACCGAATTTCTTGACCCTGTCACACCTCAGTATATTTCAGACTTGATTAGTTGGGCAGCTATCGGCGCTCGGACAACTGAAAGCCAAACCCATCGGGAAATGGCCAGTGGACTGTCCATGCCAGTTGGGCTGAAAAATGGCACCGACGGTGGACTCCAGGTCGCTCTAAATGCCATGATCGCCGCTCGACACTCCCAAAGTTTCATTGGTGTGAATGGTGAAGGCCTGACATCAATCATCAAAACGAACGGAAATCCAGATCGGCACCTTGTCCTTCGAGGCGGCGGAGGACGAGTGAATTACAATCCAGAGGATATTTCGGAGGCGGTTCGCTCCTTGTCGAATGAAGAAATTAGTCGTCCGATCATGGTCGATTGTTCGCATGGCAATTCAGAGAAAGATCATACCCGCCAGGTTCCCGTTGCTCGATCAGTGGTCAATCAATACACGAGTGGACAACTCGCCATCATGGGTTTGTTAATTGAGAGCAATCTGAAACCAGGCAATCAAAAATGGGAAGCGGGAAAACCACTGGAGTGGGGAGTGTCGATTACCGATGCATGCCTTGGGTGGGAAGAAACCGAACACCTACTCGATGATCTGGCGGAAACTATGGACAAATCAGCCAAAAATAAAGTCCTATCTTCTTAAGCATCTTGGTGCTCTTGGACCCAATACCTAGGGCCGACCGATTATGCCCCTCAGCTACGCTTATGGCGTTTCATTAAAATAAGCGAGTACCTATTTCACCCTTCCTTCTCTTCCTCTTTCAATGCTTGCATCAGTTAAAGCCAGAAAACACTTCGCACGTCTTACCCGTTAGGCAACATGGGAAGAATGCCGCACAACTGAATATATATTATATGGAATGTTCAAATACGTAAAATTTATGGATTGGAAGATAAATCTGAAAGGGGTTGAATTTTAGAGGAACATGCTTGGTGAGTATGCTCATGGGTATGGCAACCCAAATGGTGGCACAAACGTCGATTCCAAAAACCGGCTAAAGCAATCATTGAAGCTCCGGAAACATCGAGAAACACTTCTTGGCTACCACCTGGCTCTATCCAGAGATGCGACACAGTCAACACCAAAAGACCGCCAGCGGTAATTAAGGCTGGACGAATATCCCGATGACGAGGATAGGTCGCTAATAAGCCAAATCCTGCCAATAAGGCAATCACACCCAAAAATACCCATTCCGTGGTATCGACCCAAAAGGCCCCGAACATGCCATCAAGACCGTCCCAGGAATGTGCGGCTATAACCGGTAAAGCTAATAAAGCCAGTGGAGTCAGCGCACAGTGCACCGCACAGATCAGGGAAGCGATAGATCCCGCCTTCGAAAGTTTTGGTGCCAAGGGTAAAGATCATATTATTGGCATTCCGGACACAATCCCGTGAATTCTAAGGTATGATCATCCACGGTAAACTGTGTCTGTTGTTCAATAAGTTTGGTCACTTTTTTCAAAGGGCATAAAAGTAAATCCACGATATGCCCACATATTTGACAACGAATATGATGGTGATGTTTTCGCCCTTCTTTCAGTTCATATCGTGAGAGACCTTCCTGATGCAGGTCTAGTTGGACGATCAGCCCCAGGTCTTTCAAAACATGTAAAGTTCGATACACTGTTACTAAATCAATTGAAACTTTCTCCTGATGGAGTTGGTCGAATATTTCAGTTGCACTTAGGGGCTGACGGGTCCTTTCCAATAGCGCCAATACCGCCTGACGGGTACGGGTCATACGTCGCCCGGTGGCTCTCAACCCTTTTTTTATGGTTAATTCCAGCATGAATAGGAGTTGTTTACTGGGCTCTTATTGCAACTCTATTGCAAATAACATATTGGTAGGGGAATGTCAATATGACAGAATTAACCACACCCGGCATCACGCAGCCAGCTTAGACCAGAAATTTTTGAAGATTTTGCAACACCAAAAAATGCGGGTCACGCAGATTGGGGTAGACGAAAGGGGATGGCCAAAGGGCACCCGTACAGGCCCGTGGTCTGCGATCTGGAGGAAGTGACGGTGGAATACAGTGGGGCCGAGCGCAAGGAAGAAAGCCGGGCCGCCTCTTGCAAGGCCTGGGGGACGGACCGCTACTCCGGGATCGAGAAGATCAGCCGGGACATGTGGCCCGCCTTCCTCAATTCCTGCCGGGCCCTTGTGCCGGGGGCAACCGACAAAATGGTGTTTGCCCGCTTCCCCATCATGCAGCATGTTAGTCGTGGAGTTGATCGGGTCCGCATGCAGGAACACAAGGCATTGCCCGCCCAAGGCGATGCCACCTGGCGCGGAGCCATATACCTGTGGCTGGATAACGGGGGGAATATGCCCGAAGCGGCGCATGCGCGATTGAACCAGATCAAGCGGGAAACCCTGAAGACGGGGCGTGCATGGGCGTTGAAAGAATCGTGGCGTGACCTGGGGAGCTCTCGCAGTCCGGGCTGGGCCAAACGCGTCGGGCAACGCTGGTATCATGGGGCGACCCACCGCCGCCTGCCGGCGATGATCGAGGCGGCCCAGTTGCTTGCCCGGCACGTGCCGAATGAGGTGACCTCTTTCAAACATCGCATCACCAGTGCCGTGGCGGAAGGGTTGCATGCCACGAGGGCCACGAGACCAAAACGGGCCTATGGAGTCAGCACTCGTGCCCATTTTAAGATCGCCGTCTATTTCCACTGCGGCGGTCTTCTCCTGTATCCGGTCCAGATGACCCATAGGAAAGTCTGATGAACCGAAATCTTAAGAGAAAAGTAAGCGAAGTTTAGATATACAGAAGGTTTAAAAAAACAGGCGAGAAATATAGAAGGTCTGTCTAATAACCAGAGGAATCATCACTCCAAAAGCAAATCAGCCCGTCGGTTGAACTGATGACAGTTATGTTCATCATCGACCGTACAAAGAGCTAGGGTTTTTCCATATGAAACAACATCAAGACGCTTACGGGGAACTCCTAAATTAGCCAGATATTCTTTTACGGCTTTAGCGCGTCGAACTCCCAGAATCATGTTATAACTTTCGGTTCCTCGTATATCCGTATGCCCTTCAATGGTGAGTTCATACCCCGGGAAGCGGCTCATCCAATTGGCCGTAGCGTCCAGACGGTCTTGAATGTCAGAAGTAATTTCCCAACTATCAAAGGGAAAATACACTGTGGGGAATGGGTCCAATTGGATTTTTTCCGGAGAAAACCTATTTTCCGGCGTATTGGGAAGAACCTTTTGGTGGGAAAGGTCCAAAAATTTCTGACTCTTGGATAAATTGGTCAACGTGAACGGTGGTGGCCCTAACGGAATTGATTCCGAGGCCTGGTGAGTCATTGATACCGATTCACAGCCCCATGCCGCGCACACAATGATAATCACGAGTAATCGTAATGACATTAGCGGACTCCCTTCCTTTTCCCATTTTTTCGGTAGCGGAATCAGTAGACTTAAGGGTATAGTGTTTTAACTTTTAACTAAGACTTCTTTCATGCTATTCTCGGGGCATGAGCAATGCCTATAGCCTTGATCTTCGAGAGCGAGTCGTCGCGTATGTTCAGGCCGGGGAGACCGGCAACAGGCCTGTCAGATTTTCCAGATCGGTCGAGATACCCTGTATCGCTGGCTCCGGCAATCTCAGACCGCGGGCAGTCTGGCCCCACGCCCTCGGGGGAAATATGCCCCGCGAAAACTGGATGATGTCGTGGTGGCCCAGTATATCGCGAAGCATCCTGACGCAACGCTGGCGGAATTGGGGGAGGAGTTTGCTGTCAGCGCCGTGGCCATGTGGAAAGCCTGCCGCCGGTTGCAGATCACCCGAAAAAAAAACGCTTCTGTACGTTGAGCGGGACGAAGTCGCCCGCGCACCATTCCAAGACGAGCTGGCTGACTTGGACCCCGATGACCTGGTCTATCTTGATGAAAGTGGAGTGGATGAGGCTCTGCATCGTCCGGTTGCCCGGGCCGCCCGCGGCACGCCCGTGCGGGGCGACATCGCCGGTTCTACCACTCAACGGATCAGCCTCATCGCCGCCCTCAATCGGTCACAGCTAATGGCCCCCATGCGATTTGAGGGCTATTGTGATACAGGGGTGTTTAATGCGTGGCTGGAGCAAGCGCTGTTGCCTGAGTTGCGTCCGGGGCAGATCGTATTGATGGACAATGCGTCCTTCCATAAGTCCGCTGCCACCAAGGCTCTTATCGAAACCAAAGGCTGTCACTTGAAATATCTGC
>CAWAXJ010000037.1:0-77489 GCA_963785905.1 uncultured Nitrospirales bacterium | reverse complement strand
GAGCTAACTACCATGCGGGAACACCTCCAACAGGAACAGGCGCAACGGGAACAAGCTGAGAAGGCCTTGCGAAATTTCAAGCAGGAAATGGCCCATTTGGAGGCCAAATTAGACAAAATGAATCAATCCCAGGTTTCTCCCAAAACACCTCCGGCGATTGCGTTGGCTACCCCGTATGATCAACAAATCCTGACTGTCGACCGGATACAACTGGTTGGGGCAGCGGCCAGCGACCGGGGCATTGCCCGAATCGAGGTTCGGGTGAATGATGAACTGTTGGCCAGGCGCCAGGGTCGAGGTGTGGCCGTCGTCTCCTCGCGAGGCACGCCCCAATCGACACAGGAATTTTCCGAAACGATTCAGCTTCGCGAGGGAGAAAATATCATTACCGTCATCGCCTATGACGGCGACCAATTGGAATCCAGTCGAACACTTCGGGTGACACGTGAGGTGAACAGGGGACAAATCTGGGCGGTCGTCATCGGCATTTCACAATATAAGACCGTCCGATCTCTCAAATACGCCGATAAAGACGCGCTGGCGTTTCGAGACTATCTCACCAAGAATGTGGGAGTCGCACCCGATCACATGACGTTTTTAACCAACGAACAAGCCACGCTCTTTAACCTGAAGCGATCGTTGGGAACGGATTTGAAACGCAAGGCCGGTCCGAAAGACACCGTCATTATCTATTATGCCGGTCATGGAGCACCGGAACCGGATGCCTCCAGCCCGGACGGGGATGGCCTGGAAAAATATCTCATTCCCTATGATGCCGACCCGCAGGATTTGTATACCACCGGACTGCCGATGCGGGAAGTCGAGACGATTTTTCATCGGTTATCAGCCGAACGGGTCATTTTTATTACCGATTCTTGCTATAGTGGGGCCACTGCCGGCAGGACATTTTCCACAGCTGCCCGAGCGGGCAAACCTCTCAGATGGATTTTTAAACCGCTTATCCAAAGGCAAGGGACGAGTGGTGCTGACAGCCAGCCGGGCGGGAGAAGTGAGTGAGGAACGGGATGACCTGGGGCATGGCGTCTTTACGTACTATTTACTCGAAGGATTGAATGGAAAAGCGGATGTGGATGGCGATAGTATCGTGACCGTTGACGAAGCCTATTCCTATCTTTCCAAGCATGTTCCCGAGGCCACCGGCCAAAACCAACATCCCGTCAAAAAGGGTGAGGTTGAAGGACAATTGATTCTCGGACGGACCCAATTCTAAAGGCACGATTATTTTAACCTCAGTGTAGGAGGACTCAACTCATGAATGAACGTTCGCGTGTGATCACTCCCCTCTTAACCGGTCTCGCTCTATTGACCGCGGCTCATTTGACGGGTTGTTCGGCCTTCGCGCCTCCCCCCAAACCTGAAGGATTGAATACCCGGGTCTATACCGCAAATGAAAGCTCCAATACCGTGACGGTTCTCGATGGAGACTCATTTCAAGTCATCGGGGATATCGATACCCTTAATTATGGGGCGCACGATTTGGCCCTCAGCCGGGACGGAAAACAACTCTGGGTAACGAATCTCGCCAATGGCCGGGTATCAGTCATTGATACCGAGTCCCGTACAACGGTTGCGTCGATCTATACCGGCACTCGCGCTCATGTGGTGGCACTCACCAATAACAATAAACATGCGTGGGTGGCCAATATCGCCGATAACACGATCTCGATCATTGATACGACGATTTTTCGCATTTTGGGCACGATCCCGGTTGGGAAAGGTCCGATGGGCATCGCCTTTTCTCGCGACGGGAAATTTGCCTATGTGAGTACCCAGGACAAAATGGTCAACGTCATCGACACATCCGCCCATCAGGTGATCAAGCAAATCCCGGTCGGACCGAATCCCCATTTTCTCACACTGGGACCCGATGGCCATATCTGGGGAACCAACACGGGCAGTAATGATATTTATGTGATCGACACCTCGACCAATGAAATCGCCAAAACGATCGAGGTCGGTCCAGCTCCGCAACAAATCGCGTTTGCGTTGAAGGGAATCGCCGGCCCCAATGCTTATGTCACCGTCACCGGCATTAATAAAGTGGTCGTGGTCAGTGCCACTTCCCCGACACTGTCCATTCGGGAACAAATTGACGTAGGAGAGGAACCAAACGGGATTTGGGCTAATGCCGTCGGGACGCGAATCTATGTCGGGCACACGAAATCGAATAATGTCATGGTCGTCGATTCGGGGACCAGCCAGGTTCTGGCCACCCTTCCCGTTGGGAAAAAACCCATTCGGGTGGTCGCATCCCGGTGAGAACATTCATGTGGGAGGAATAATCCCTTCACGACAACCACGTTGATGATTTCCAATAGATGAATAGGAGGCTCACATGAAAGACACCACTACATTCTGCTTACCTAACGCGTTGCCACGTCTGACCCGCCAACTCTTTTCCGGAATCTTTGGCATGGCGTTCTGTCTGGGATTTCTTTCCGTATCGCAGGTTCATGCCGCCGACGAACTGGCCGCCAATGCCATGAATGCCATTGGGGATTTCACCGTGTTTCGAACCGATGGCATTCAGGAACAACTGGAGGGGAAAGGCTCTCTTCCCTTATATGAAGGGGATCGGGTCAAAACCGGATCGGGGAGTCAGGCGTTAATGGAATTCACCAATGGCATCCAGGTGGCCCTCAACGAAAACACTGATTTTCTTATTCTCTCCCGCTGGGAAAACGGTAAGGGGTTTACCAGGATCTTACGCCTGGCAACCGGAGAGGTTTGGGTCAAAACCATGGGAGGACCAAAACCATTGGAAATTGAAACTCCGGTGGCCACCGCAGCCGTAAAACAAACGGAATTTGATATCAAGGTCCTGCCGGATGGTCAAACAACTCTCACTGTGGTGGAGGGGATCGTGGAATTCGGCACCGCGTTCGGGACATGCCCGATTAAAACCTCGACCATCAGCTATGGGAATCGCGGGAAAAAATGTACGAAACCCGCTCCCGTTGAAGTAGCTCCCAATGTGGCCTGGACTCAAGGTATTCGCCAGTAACTCGGACCTCGAAGCCATTAAGGGCCTACCCCGGATATCCGGAGTAGGCCTTTTTTTTGTGGAGTGATACAAACCCAGAAATGATCACGACGATACACTGAATGCGGCGCCCAGGAAGTTGCTTACGTCATCGCCTGCAGATAACCTCGCAACAAATCACGCCGGGCGACAATCCCGATTAATTTTCCGGTCGAATCGACAACAGGCACGCGAATCAGATGATTGTTTTGCAGAACATCAATGAGCGTCATCACATTGGTATCCTGAGTGACCGACAGCGGATTGGCTGTCATGATTTCTCCGGCAGTGACCTCGTTGAGCTTCTTCCCTTTACGCAGGGCGGTGAGCAGATCAAATTCAGAAACAATCCCCAGAAGTTTGTTATGCCCGTCGATGATCGGGACAGACCCAAAACCGTCCATCATAAAAGATGCCACCATTTCCGCCTCGGTCTCCTTGTTCGCGGACTGCACCTCTTTCTCCATAATTGCTCCCACCGTCAAATGACCGAATTTGCTATCTCGAAGTGCCCCGGGACCGTCCGTCATAGTATTCCTCCATAATGTGTGTTCCATGAACCAACGATGTTTTTCAATTTGAATCCTGATGTTTTAAACGACAAGAATCCTCCATAGAAACTTTCTCATTGGCTTCACTTCGTGAACCCAATTCTTTTTGCGTCCATTGTACCGAAGCCACTATTGTGAAAAAAGATCCTCTCGCACTAACCGGGACTCCAAAACTCGATCGGGAGCCCAATTCCTTAACTTAATCGCTCCAGGCAGATCCTCATCCCACGCCGCCTCAGGCACCAGCCCCACGATTTCACTCTCCAGAATATCAATGCCCACCCGATAAGACTCCCGCTCCACAGCCTGAAACGCCGCTCGCAAGGACGTTTCCCGAAAATCGGTCAGATTCATGGATACCTGCACCAACTTTCTCGAGGGCAGGGAAACTCCCATAGCTTTGAGCGCGGGCAAGCCTCCCCCTGAGGACCGAATCCTGCCGGCAATCTGACGAGCCCCGTGAAGATTTTGACTCTTGAGCACAACATTAAAGGCAATCAAAAAGAACCGGGCTCCGATCACGACTGCCCCAGCCGTGGAATGTACAACATTGGGGCCAAAATCCGGCTTCCATTCTGCCTCATGATTCATCCGTTCTTGTAACCCGGATAAGCCTCCACTCCGGATGGTTTCCAGCCTGACCCGCGAGGGGACCATACTAGCCTCTTCATACAGAAAGACGGGAATACCTAATTCTTGCCCGACACGACCACTTAATTTTTTGGCATAGGCCGAACATTCTTCCATGGTCACGCCACGTAATGGAATCCAAGGCACGACATCCACCGCCCCAATTCGTGGATGCTGCCCGTGGTGCGAACGGAGATCAATGAAGCGTTGAGCCTGCATGATTAGGGTAAACAGCGCGGTACCCACAGCCTCCGGCTCCCCTGCCAGGGTGAATACGGACCGATGGTGATCAGGGTCAGAATGGAGATCCAGTAATCCCACCCCGGGGACTGACCGAATGCCAGCAGCCAATGTGGAAAGCACGGCCTGATCCCGACCTTCACTGACATTCGGCACACTTTCCACCAACCGACCCATAAGCCTATTGTTCATTCGCCTCCCTGGTGTCAAAACCAACGATCCACAATCCGTGGATGTTCAAGCGGGGGAACAGCGTTCCTTGACACCGAAAAAATTACCATATTATAGTCGAAACATCTGTAATTCTGCGGATTTGGATAAACCATGCTGTTATAGCAACCCAATCGAAGTTCGATAACTGCTATACTCTGTAACATTCCATCCCATCGATCACGAATACTCAAAATATGCGACCCATCATTGTCCTCAAAAAGAAGGTGACATCATGAACGCCACCCACGTTGAACCAGCCACAGCCCTCGCTGAACTCAAGGAAACCAAACCCGATAAAGTCACCCTCGTGGTGTTAAGTGGAGACATGGACCGCGTCATGGCCGCCCTGATCATTGCGACGGGAGCCGCGGCCATGGGCATGCAGGTCACGATGTTTTTCACCTTTTGGGGTTTGAATGCCATCAGGAAAGAAAATGTCAGCAGCGCCCCGAAAGATTGGCTCCGTCGGGCTTTTGGATGGCTCAACAAAGGAGGAGCCAGTCGTCTCCCGCTCTCTCGATTTCATTTTGGCGGTCTCGGGACGACGATGATGAAAAAGGTGATGAAGGACAATCGCATGCCCGGCGTCCCCGAGTTAATCGAAACCGCCAAGGACCTGGATGTAAAGATGATTGCCTGTACCACGACCTTGGGGCTCATGGGCATTTCCAAAGACACACTGATTGACGGGATCGACCAGCTTGCCGGAGTCAGCACATATCTCGCGGAAGCCCGCCACGGGTCTGTAAACTTATTTATCTAACGAGTAATGCCAAAGGATTGAATCATGATACCAGCAGATGTCAAACTCGATACACTGGGCTATTTCTGTCCGATGCCCATCATTCTGACTTCAAAGAAAATCAAAGAGCTTGTCCCAGGGCAGGTCCTCGAGGTCATTTCGGACGACGAAGGAATTAAAAAAGATATGCCGGCCTGGTGCGAAACGACAGGACATCATATGGTGGGCATGGAAGAAGAAGATGCCACCGACAAAAAAGTGTATAAAGCCTATGTCAAAAAGGCCTGAGATTCGGCCCTTGTAGAAGATCTCTTTTCCCAGGTCTCATACTAACCAATCTCCGTGGAATTGAAGGCTTGTGCAAAGCTGGTCAACCTTCGAAATTCCTCAATGCATAACATTTATCTAGACCCACCTTCTTAGCGGATTATATCCCGCCTCGCTCCGTCTGCTCAATCCATCAAACGAGAAACTGCTCATAGAACTTCGTGGTAAATCTCGGGCGCGCCAGTTTCTTAGGAATTTTCAGATCGCCGGCCTTCAACCATTGGGTCTGAATCGGCGAAGCCTTGCCCCCTAGACCATGAATGGCCAACTTGTTGTATTCCTGCAAAAACTGATGCCATCGGTGGTCAGCAGGGTTGGAGCAAAACGGGTCGAATGAGAACGACATGCCGGGGCCGCCTGAGTAGAGCCCAAAGGGCTTTTTCACTTTTTCCGGTCGGTGCACAAAATACGTCGCCCACCCCTTGGGCGTGAATCCGAATTTTTTCTCAAAATCTTTGGTGAAGGTGAATGATTCCACGATGACACGCGTCAGTTGGGTGATGTCATGTTCATAGTATTGGAAGTCGAGCCGGCGCTCATCGATCGTAGGGCGCCAGTACTCATTGACGAAGTCATGGCGAGAATAAACGATTCCCTTGGGCTGTGGGACTTCGACGCCATCGAACCCGTGTTGGATCGCCAGGCGTTTGGCGACACGGAACTCTTCGCAGGCAGGCTGTGATGATACGGGCGTGGAGGAGCCGTAGCCGGCATGGTACCGCTGGTCGAAAAAACAGGCTAGTTGTTGTAGAAACACGATGGCAAGAAGAGCGTCGCACTCTTCGCGCATGCGAATCAATCCCGCGGCCAGGCTCTCTGGAGAATCATAGGGTACCAGGGATACGTCTGACCGGCACAGGGTGGCGGAACGTACTTCGAGCTGACATTCAATAACAATGCCGGAGAGGCCGAATGAGCACTTAAACTCATAGAACGCTGCCCCGTCTTTGTAGTCAGATAATGTGCGCATCTCGCCTTTGTCATCAACATAGGTGAGGGCAACCACATGTGCAGAAAAATATCCGGGAGCATCCAGTGACGACTCTTTTGTATCGCCGACAGCGACGGACCCTACCGTTGCTTCCCCGATTTCTGCCTGAAAGGGCATTTCGACTCCACGTGCCTGGAGCCACATGTTGAGTTTTTTGAGTCGACACCCGGCTTGTACCCTCACGACCTGTCGTCCCGTTTCGTCCTGTTCGAGACCCAGGATCTCATCAAGCTTCCGGGTACAGACCAGTGTTCCACCATCATTGACGATCGTCGAGGTGACCGAAAACAATGAGCCCACAGGATGCACCGGTGTTGGAAATCGTTCCACATCACTGACGACCGCCTGGACGTCAGCATAGCTAACGGCTTCCACATACACGGAGGGCGTCGTCGAATGGCTGAGTCCCCAATTGCTGTATTGATGACCTTCTCTTTCCAGCAGGCCATGAACAGGTCGCGGCTCCCGGCTATTGGGTTGGTGTGGATCCTGCGCAGAAGTCGTGTGATTGACGTCTTTCATATCCTTTTTCCCTCTCCCGGGAATGTGTACCAGCCTGCCAGACCCGGGAGATTCGGCAGAATGGCCAAAAGTCCAATGGTTAAAATCGGCGCGCACGTGAGCGGGGCTTGGATACAGGCAATGGCAAAGCAAGCAAGAGCACTCATACTCATTCTGAGTTCATGTAGGAGAGAAGCATGGATGAATGGCGTGCATGATTGAGATGGGGCATTTCAGATGAGCCCCTTCTCATACAGTAGTAAGGTCCCGTTCGCAGGAGTGTTCAGTCCCGGAACGCATTGTGGCAGCTTCAAAATTGCGAATCAATCCATCTCGGTGCGCTTAAGCTTGGAAATCGCTTTCTGATGATTATCGAAGACCTGTGGGAAATTATCGCTTGAACGGGCAAGGATGGGATTTTATGGGTCCGGAGTACTCTGTGCTACCGACAAACGTTCTCACCTCTTGAATCTGATCGCACTACAAACCAAAGCGGATACTTAAAAAACTCGGCCACACGGGGTGACCGATTAAGGATCTTAAGGGAAGGGGAAATAGGCGGATCCAGCCATTTGTTTTTTTCACATTTACGGTTGCCACTCCGCTTAATATAGATACCTTATCATGAGGCATTGATGGCTTTTATGGTAAGAGACAGGAGGTCCATGACGCGGGATGGCGCGTATCCTGTTCAAGAACACTTCCGATGACTGCCGATCCATCGGATCCGTTAATGGCGGCATTGACCATCTGATCCAATTTGCAACGGGTCTCCGCTGGGAGCATCCAGCCAAGGGCCACTTCAGCCGAATCATTGGGCGGCCGTAAATCTGTTTTCACCCCCATGTCCCCCACCAGATCCACAACTTCCTTCAGATAGGTGAATTCATGGGCATCTCCCGTATTCTGCAGCACGGAAATCGGCCCGAGGAGCGCGCCGGCAAGTGACCCAGCCAGACGGCCAGGTAGCCGGATTCATCCACAGGGAATGACTTCTTCCTTCTCTCTTTAGAATGCAGCCATGCGTTCTAAGATGCTTTAGGAGAACGTTGCGCTTCACTCTATAGACACAATCTCTTTAACTGCATCAGGAGGAACGCCGCGCAATCCATCTTCCCGACGATCCATTAGTATAAGTTCGATGGCTTCGGCGAGATTTTTTTTTGCTTCTTGCACCGTTTCTCCTTGGCCATTTGCCCCTGGCATTTCGGGACAAAAGGCCACGAATCCCCCCTCCTCCGCGCTTTCAATAACGGCTGTGAACTCGTTATGCATTCATTATCTCCTTATTCATTCGAAACCATGATTTGGTAGATCCGCATAATAGCAGAATCAGCCCAGGCTTCTTCAAACGCCGATCAATGCCAATTCATCAGCATGCTCTAGAATGAGCATTGAAAGATTTTTGGTTAATCGTGAAAATTACTCTAGGCAACAGATTTCCTGGCTAGTTTTTCGGTCATAAAACTGGCAAGTATTTTTTCCCCTCCCAAACTGAACTCGGGCGACTCCCTCGCGTGTGCCGTATGTAATGGAGAGTTTTATCTCCTTTTCGGAATCGGCAGGAGCATTGAGACTTGCTTCCGATATTCTTCATATGCCGTGCCGTGCATGCGCAGTATGTCGCGCTCCTCAAGCTGAATGGCGATCACAATATACGCGGTTGTGACAATGGCGAACATCAGATGGCCAATCGTCATGTGGGGCGTGGACCAGAAGGCGATAATGAAACCTAACATGATCGGGTGGCGCACAATCTTGTAGAGAAAGGGTGTCCTGAAGGTTAAATTGGTATACTCCTCCCCACGCTGGTAGAGATACACCTGCCGCAGGCCAAACAGATCGAAGTGGTTGATCAGACATGTGCCGACCAGCACCGTCACCCAGCCCAGAAAGAAGAATGCCCACAGGATGTAATGCCCGACAGGATTTTCAACATTCCATACGACATCGGTCAGGGGCCGCCACTGCCAGAACAGCAGAATGAGGGCGAGACTCGCCAGCAGAACATAGGTGCTCCGTTCGACCGGCTGAGGGACAAATCGAGTCCACCAACGCTTAAAAGCCGGACGCGCCATCACACTATGCTGGATGGCGAAGAGACCAAGAAGCAGGACATTAATCAGAAGCGCCTGACTGAAAGAGATAGGCTCGCCGGAATCGATCGATTTGGGCACAATGAAATTGCCCACAAACCCGATGGCATAGAGAAACGTGACGAAGAAAATCACATAGCTGACTACTCCGTATACGAAAGCAAGTACCCGACCCATGGTGTGTAACTCCTTTCGTGTTTAGCAGGGTGTTAGAGTCCTCGCCGCGACCGGCCTACTTCTCCGCCACTGCCTTACAGCGCAGGCGCAAACCGGCGAAACCGCCATCGCCATATGTAGCCTCAATGCCGATAGCGATCTGGTTGCTAGGGCAGGAAACCTTCTCGCGCCAGCGCTCACAGTTCGGGCGCCTGAACTTATCGCTGAGATTGGCATCGTAGAGCCTTCCGTCGGTGCCCACCCGCACGGCCCAGATCTCGGCGCCCTTAATCTTGTCGTCTTTATTTTTCTTGTCGGTGGTGCATACTTGAATGGCCTGGACGACGTGATCGGCCTTGTCGAATTTGATGGTCTGCTTGTCGTGAACAACTTTGTCCGTGCACGGTGCCCTGGTTATGTTATTCGACGTGGTTTCCGCGGTATGGCGACCATTCAAGCTTGTACGGAGAGTCCCGATATAGCACGCCTCGTCGCTGCGTTCATAAAACACCAGGCCGCCCAGCGCCCATTGATCCTCGGAAGTCGTACCGAAGGCATCCGGAACGATGGTTTTTACATCCAGGGTGCTGGTCCCTCCCGGAGCGGAACCTGACAAGGAACTCTTACTGACCGTGCCAATGACTTTTGCCTCCGCCCAGGCATTTACCGGCATCATGCCTGCAACGAGAGCTGCCATCATCACCCCCGCACTTGCCCTGTGTCTCATCTCGCCCTCCTTGCTTGCGTACTATCCCTTTAGTATTGAATGTTACCCATCCATTTTTTAGTAAAAACTAAGCTCTCATCGAACTCCCTGGATGACCTCAATTGGATTCTTGGTTATTTATAGAAATTAGTCAAGGCAAAAGATTTTGTGGCTGGGAAAAGTCACAGAATCCGGATTGAGGATCAGTGCCTTTCTGGGTAAAAATATAAACGAGGTCTGGAGCAGATAACTCCTCACAAAGAAAAGTCGATTTTTTTGTTTCATCATGCCCGCCAACCAGAACCGCTGGCCCACCCGCTAGACCACAGGTTAGACCGCTCTCTTGGGGTCGATCCCTCGTTCCAGAGAACCGCGGTCCCACGCGGCCAAGTTGGCTGCTGCTTCGTAGGTCGTTTGCAGGAATTCGAGAAGGGTATCATCCGGCAATGCTGCCTCCCGGACAATATCGTATGGAAGAATAAATTCGTGCAGATCGGAACTATAGTATGCTCCGTCCGGCTGCACGGATGACGCCGCGAAATCAGGCGGTGCCGGATAGGCATATGAATAGAAAGCCGCATAGGGAATCGGACCTCCACCGGGCCAGAATCCGCAACTACTGACTTCCTCCGAGTAGGCTTCCCGAGTGACCCAGTCCGGAAGGTTTGGAATCCCACCGGGATGTTTGGGTGCCGGTCGTCCGGAAAACCTGGTAACGGCCAGATCCGGCGCACCCCAAAAGAAATGCACGGGGCTGCATTTACCAATAAAGCGGGCACGGAACTTTTCAAAAACCCGGTTGGCCTGTACGAGGATTCTCCAAAACCGGTTAGCGTATGCTGCGTCGTATGCCCGATGCGTTTCATCTTCATCGAAGGGAATTGGATCAGAGACTTCGTTCGGCACACGATGGATATCTACGTGCAGATCAAGCTTGTCCAATTCCGCCATCAGAGAGGTATAGAAGGTCGCGACCGACTGTGGTTGGAGTGCAATACGCCCGCTAAGACCGTCACTCGTCTGCACAATCACCTGATGATCGATAAAGTCGAAGTCGATTTGGAATGTTCGATCTCCATAGGGTATCGGCGATGTCGTCAGCCCTCTCGCGGTCACGTAAAGCGTGACATGCCAGGAATGGTTGATCCAGGGACTTTGGGAGAGGCGAATTTTGCCGACGATCTGCGTCCACATGTGCAAGGTGGCGTAAGTATCCTTCCACTCCTCTAGGGGTAGGGACGGCCATGATTCGGATCTCGGTGAAGTAGTCATAAATCCTCCTCCAACTACAGCATCGCTGCAGTCAAACAATGAAATCTTTGGATCTGCAGGTTTGAGAGAATTCTTGGTTATTTATTGAAATTAGTCAAGGTAAAAGATTATGAAGCCTGCTTTCGTAAACAAAATGAACAATGAAGAGACGGGCTCCTGTTAGGATCGGCGCGAAATACACCTTTCCCATTCCACTTCCAGAAAGTTGCCATTCATGAATTCTACTTTTCGCCTTTCCTAATCTTAGCCTGCCCACGTAGAATGTGTGTTTGTTATGTCGAAGAATTTTTTGCGTGAGCTTTTCGAGGAATAACCGTTGGATACAGATAATCGTATTCCAGATTGAGCCTGCCATCACGAACTAGAAGCACTTGCCATGATCCCGCACAAGCACACAATGACGGCATCAACATGTCTTTTCCGGGCTGCTGTTGATTGCCGTGAGCACATTCTGTGTTTCTTGCGATCTTTTGGGGGGCGCCTTCGATTATGAACCCAAGGATTTAGAGAAAGAGATCAGCGCCGTGGCACGCACGCTGATCGAACAGGCGTTCGAGGGCATACAGGGTGACGCGCTTCGCGACTATCACGTTCATATGCTGGGCATGAATGAGGACATCAATGGAACCTTCGTCAATAAGGAATGGCAATCCCCTTGGAATGGATTGATTCATTTTTTCCAGTTTGAAATTTATAAAAGTGCGGCTGTGATCACCGATGAACAACAGGCCGACGCCCAATATCTTGGACGTTTGCAAGACCTTATTCACCACATGCCGGAACATGGAAAGTTCGGCATCATGGCGTTTGATTTTTTTCATGACGAGCAGGGACAACCCAATCGAAAATTATCGACGTTTTATGTGCCCAATGAATATGTGGTGACCCTTGCCAAGAAGAATCCCGATATCTTTTTCCCTATCATCTCCATTCATCCTTACCGGGAGGATGCCACGACCGCCCTCCGTCACTATGCACAACAAGGGGTTCGCTTTGTGAAGTGGTTGCCCAATGCCATGGGCATTCATCCGGCCTCAGATAGCATGCAGGACAAGCTCGACCCCTATTATCGCATCATGAAAGAGTACGACATGGTGTTGATCTCGCATACGGGAGTGGAGGTGGCCACGGAAGCCGAAGCATACCAGCATTTGGGAAATCCGTTGTTGTTAAAAAAGCCCTTGGACATGGGAGTGAAAGTCGTGATGGCTCATGTGGCCAGTTTGGGGAAATGCGAAAAAGAGGAGGCGTCCATTTGTCCGCCCGGCACGCCGTATATCGACTTAGCCATTCAGATGCTTGATGATCCCAAGTATGAAGGGTTGGTGTTTGCCGACATTTCAGCCTTGACGCAATACAATCGACATCACAATCTTGACCAGATCCTGGCGAAATCCTCCATTCATTCCAGGCTCATCAATGGGAGCGATTATCCCCTGCCCGCCATCAATATTGTGATTCAGACACGATCACTCGTGTCTTCCGGTCACATCACCTCTGAAGAACGAGAAGCCCTCAATGAGATTTATGACTACAATCCCTTGCTGTTTGACTTCGTCCTCAAACGGACATTGCGCCATTCTACAACCGGCGCAAAGTTTCCAGCCTCCGTGTTTGTCGAACACCCGAACCTTCTCACCGATTGGAACCGATCTTCTTAACGAACCCGCATAATGAGTCGATTGTATTGTTCAATACTCACCCATGCTGTCCTTGCTTAGAAACGAGACGATGGTTCCCTTGACTGAGAGATAGATTAGCTCTATAGGTCCGGGCCCCCTATGCGGTATTATACTGGAGCTGTGCCATTTCCAATGCCTGATGCTCCTTCTCTAAGAAGGAGACGTTACCAAGGAAATGTGTTAGGATTTCATTCATACAGTGCTGCATGGGTCCCATCTACGTTAAAATCAGGAACGTCTTATTTTTCATCATAGGACGACCGATACATCATCCAACGGCAAAGAACGGACACCTTTGTCCGGAAGTGTTGCCGTTCCCATAACACAAGGAGTCGTCCAGCCATGCTCTGGTGGCATTGGTCAATCTTGGGCTTGGTTTTGATCGGGTTGGAAATCCTCACGCTGGGAGGCCTCGGCAATTTTTATTTTCTGTTTTTCGGGGTAGCGGCCTTGATGGTGAGTGGCCTGGCCTGGCTCAGCCTGACCGAAGCCGCCTGGCTGCAATGGTTTTTTTTCGTGCTCTTCGGCATCATCTCGCTTTTTGCCTTGAAGAAACCCCTTCAAGGAACCGGTTTCCTCAGGGGAAAGAATGACCTTCCCGTGGATTCCATGGTCGGAGAGTTTGCCATCGTTCTGGAGAATTTGGAAACCCAACGAATCGGAAAGGTGGAACTTCATGGATCGACCTGGACCGCCCGGAATGCAGGAACGTCCACAATCGGAAAAGGATCGCAGGCCAAAGTGATTCG
Organism: uncultured Nitrospirales bacterium; assembly: GCA_963785905.1. Taxonomy (GTDB): domain Bacteria; phylum Nitrospirota; class Nitrospiria; order Nitrospirales; family UBA8639; genus Nitrospira_E. The sequence continues at coordinate 63,590 of CAWAXJ010000037.1, read as the reverse complement.
AGTTGAAGGGTTGACGCTGTGGGTCCAAGCGGATCCGATCGCACAGGAGGAATCTCATGTCGGGTGAATTGGTGGTCATGCTGGTTTTAGCCTTACTCGCGTTTATTATTCTGTCAAAAACCGCCGTTGTGGTTCCCCAACAAAGTGCCTATGTCGTTGAGCGGCTAGGAAAATATTCTTCAACCTTGAACGCGGGGCTTCACATTCTCATCCCGTTTTTGGATGTCATTCGCTACAAACATACCTTAAAAGAAATGGCCGTGGACGTTCCTGAACAAATTTGTATTACCAGGGATAACGTGCAAGTCGGCGTTGACGGAGTCTTATATATCAAAGTCCTGGATGCCGAACGTGCCTCCTATGGCATTACCGATTACCGGTTCGCCATTTCTCAACTTGCCCAAACCACGCTTCGTAGTGAGATCGGAAAAATTGACCTGGATAAAACCTTCGAAGAACGGACCACAATCAATATCTCCGTCGTCAACGAATTAGACAAAGCCTCGGCGCCCTGGGGTGCGAAAGTTCTTCGATACGAAATTCGTAATATCAATCCGCCCAAAGATGTGCTCAGCGCCATGGAAAAACAAATGCGGGCCGAACGGGAAAAACGGGCGGTGGTGCTGGCTTCAGAAGGACAGCGGGACGCGGCCATTAACGAAGCCGAGGGAGATAAACAACAAGTCATTAAAGCCTCAGAAGCGAAGCGCCAGCAACAAATTAACGAAGCGGAAGGGGAAGCGTCGGCCATTCTTGCGATTGCCACCGCCACGGCTGAGGGCATCCGGAAAGTCGCCGAAGCGATTCAACTCCCCGGCGGCTATGAGGCTGTCCAACTTCGGGTAGCGGAACAATATATCGGCGAATTTGGTGAATTGGCGAAAGCCAGTAACACTCTGGTGCTCCCGGCCTCCGTGTCCGATGTGGGCTCGATGATTGCGCTGGCCATGAATGTGATCAATCAAAAACCGGCAGCTGTTCCAAAGCTTACGTAAATCGAGGCAGACCATAGCGGACACAGGTCCTTCGCCACGGCTCAGCCGGTGCTTGCAGTACGCCCCGGCTTTAAATAATGTCGGCTAAACGAAATCTCAATGGCCGCCTCCCGGTCGACTGCACATTGCCATGATTTTCCTCAGCATGCTGAACATGTTAAAATTTCTCAACCCAGGACGCTGCAAGGAGTAAAGGCATGAAGAAGTCTCATCTACTGAGTGTCATCACACTGATTGTTTTTCCAGCCCTAGCTCACGCTAGCTCCTATGCGCCTCTCGCCGATTTTTCCGCAGTCAGCAAAAATCCACAATGCCGGCTCACGACCATACATGAATCCTTTCTGAAAAACTGGACGCCCCCGGCTCAATATTTTATGGTCCCTCCCTATCCCAATGCTGTCCTGGCCAGTGCCATGCCCAGCGGGAGCGCGCAAATTCATGGACAGGCCTATCAGACCCTGCCTTCAGCTGTGCTACTCACTGCCGATCCACCTGAAAAAATACTGGAGTTTTACAAACGAAGTTTAGGGGTAGGCTGGTTTCAGGTGGAAGACCTCGACATGATCTATCTGTATCGTCTGCCACGCCCTGTAGCATCCGGCGATGTCCTGACCCAGCAACTCATGAGCAAGCCTGGCTCCATACCTCATATTGCCATTGATATGGAACTGGGCCCCTGTGACCAACACATGGGCCGGGGAGCACAGACCCGCATTACCGTGGTATCTCCACCACGATAACTTCCTTCGATTACCAATTCCTGTCTGGGTTGTCTTTTTTATTCCAACCTGAATTCCCGGAATGCCAGGGGAATTCCATAGATCGGATCCGTTCGATGGCGCACCACGGTGACCTGAGGATCGATCCCACCGAGAACAACGTGTTCCCCGACCTTGGGGTTTTTCCCTTGTTCGATTAGCTCTCCCGCCACCTTGAGCACGATGTCTTCAATTTCTCGACTTGATAACCCAATGGGTTGAAAAGTCTCGACTTCATCCAACCCGAATTTCGTCAGCCCCCTCGTGTGGAACCACATTCGCGCCCGCTGCGTATCTTCACGTTGCTCTACCTGAATGTGATCCGTGATGTGAAAGCCTATTAAATCCCGATCGCGCCAATCCGAAGGATTGTGATACGTGCCGGTCGCCACATCGTATGCCGTCCCGTCTGTCAGCAGAGAGAGCCCTCTGGCAATTCTCGTCGCATGGAGCACGGCATCCCGCCGATCGGTGTGCGCATTGGCTTGAGGAAACAGGAATGCCAATCGGGCATGGTCCCACTGCAAACGGCCTTGCCACTCTTCAAGAATATCACCGGAAGGCGCTAAATTGACCTCGGTCATCCAATTGGTGTGGGTTGCCTCAAAATGATGGTGCCCGGTCGAGGAGAGAAAACGAATCCCGAGTGGCCCTCCATAGGCTTGATCGAACCAGGCAACGACATAGCCTGGCGGAGGAGGATCCCCATGTGTCCATCCAATAAGAAAGGCCGGCACGGCTTGGGAGGCCGATTTCTTTTTTTTGATTTTTTTCATCGGTTTTACAGACAAAGAGGATGGCAGGAATCCGGGGTTATCGTGAACAGAACTGGTCGGAAACGAGGCGAAGAGACCCTCGCCATCCCGATCTCAACCGTCATCGCTTCGCTTCTTCGGGGGGCCAATCCAATTCTTCCTGCCGCCCACAGAAAAAGCACGAGATCCGATAGCGCGCCCGCCGGCGTGGATTGGGCAAAGAATGAAAATCTAACGGTGCGTGATCATACGGGCAGACCGGTTCTAAATGCAGAAGGTGTTCCTCTGTAATTTCCATCAGGGATCCTTCGTCCCAGGGCGGATCCACTTGGATATCTCCCGTAATCGTGTCGTGCCAGTCGCATTGCTCACACCGCAATCCAAACGATTTGACCCGATCCTTGGACAGGGTACGTTCTTCAATGGCCACGGGGCCGGAACAGTTCGGTGTGGAACAGGAAATCGGTCGTTTGTGCAAAGCTTGAATAAATGCTACCGGCGCCTTCACCATTTTCATTAGGTCCCTCCCTTATAACACGCGTGACGTCATCGTTTCTGGTTGCAACAGACCAGCCGCATCTTGATTGATGAACCACATGAGGTGGCCCGCCGTCGGATTGATCACTTGGGCCGGATAGCGAGCGGGTTCGAAAGGTCCCTCTAGCACCGCCTGAAGCGCCGGCGCCTTATCGCGTCCACTCACCAGAAAAACCACCTGTTTTGCGGCATTGAGTACCGGTGGCGTCAGCGTCACGCGATGCGTATGAAATTTCTCGACCCATGGGGCCGCCACCAGTTTGACCGATTCGGCCACGGCAGAGGTGCCGGGAAACAATGAGGCGGTATGGCCATCAGGGCCCATGCCAAGAAGGATCAAATCAAACCGTGGCACCTCTCCCGGTGACAGTCGGAATTGTTCCCGCAAAACGGCTTCATACCGCGCGGCAGCTTCGTCGGCAGGCAATTCCCCTTCAATTCGAAACACCTGTTTTAAAGGAATTGGTACTTGAGATAATAACGCCTCTTCCGCCATTCTAAAATTACTCTCTTGATGATCAGGCGGGACCGTGCGTTCATCCCCCCAAAATACGCGAAGATGTTCCCAGGAAAGTTGAGAGCGGTAGGGTTCGCTCGCCAATAACTGATACAAGCCGCGAGGTGTAGATCCACCCGCCAGAGCGACAAAACACTCTCGGCCCTCTTTGCCACAACCCATCACCACCTGCACCACTTCCCTGGCGGCCGTCACAAACAGCCTCTCCATGGTGGTGGTCGTGATGATCGTCCGCGACAATTGGGATTCCTACGCCCCCGAGGCGGGCGTACAGCATGAACGATGAGTGACCATCTGGAATTGCAAATTCAGAAAATTTTCCCTTTAAACACGATAGGTCGAAAGCGCATGAGATTGCTTAACAATCCGTGTAGTCATAATCATCAAGCTTGCCTTCTTTATCAAAATCTAAAATGATCCGACATTGATTCGGGGCAAAATTGAAGAAGGGAAACCGCGTTTCACCCCCGGCAATACGCGAATACGCCCAGCTTTCTCCTCCAAAGAAGCGAGCCGATTTCCCGCTCGGCTTTCCCCAGTTTTCTTCAAACCAGGCCTTGTCTTTGCCTTCGAATTTGGCGGGGTCCAGTGAAGCGTCTAAATAGGGATTCCCTCCACAGCCGACACAAAAAAATCCAAACAGCCCAATCATCAGATATTTTCGAATCACACCCGTCTCCTTCCCAACATGCCAGAAAGCAGAAACACGTTTCATACTCTCTAAAAATTCTAGCCCTCGATCTCTTACCAGTCAAACAACTCCATTTCTCGTAGCTGGCCAGGTGCCCTCTTTTATCATTCTCCGGAGGGAGGCATAATATCCGGATCAGAACTGAAGTCCCCTCCCAAACTAAAAGGCGGGAACTCCGTTTGCCTGCCTCATAGATGGATTCGGCTACGTATCGTTTCGGAGTATTTGTACATGACGGGGTCCTGGATTACAATGAGACACGAGACAATTCAGATCACACCAGCTAACAAAACAAAAGGGGATCCCATATGAAGCTCTATCTCGATACCGGCAGTGTCAAAGAGATTCGTGAAGCAGCCAGTTATGGCCTTGTGGATGGCATCACCACAAACCCGTCTCTTGTGTCAAAAGAAGGACGTGATTTCAAAGATCTTCTCCTTGAAATTTGCAGCATTGTGGATGGGCCCATCAGCGCCGAAGTGGTCAGTGTCGAAGCCTCCGCCATGGTCAAAGAAGGAAGAGAATTAGCCAAAATTCACAAAAATATTGTGGTTAAATGTCCCCTCATTCCGGAAGGGCTGAAAGCCACAAAACAATTGTCCAGCGAAGGGATTCGGGTGAACGTCACCTTGTGTTTCTCCCCGACTCAAGCGTTGTTGGCGGCCAAAGCCGGCGCATGGTGTGTCTCCCCATTCATTGGTCGGCTGGACGATGTCAGTTCAAACGGCATGGAGCTTATTCGACAGATTCTGACGATCTATGAAAACTACGACTATTCCACCCAAGTCCTTGTCGCCAGCGTTCGCCATCCCCAACATGTTGTGGAAGCGGCCCTGATCGGCGGCCATATTTGCACCATGCCCTTTGGCGTGTTCCAGCAGCTCATCAAACATCCGTTGACTGACATTGGTTTGAAAAAATTTCTCGCGGATTGGGAAGCCAGACCCTCCACGAAGTCCTAACGTTCGCATCACGGCAGAGGATCCCGATGGATGCCTGACGACCGGTCGACAAGACTGCGGGCCTTTTTGAAGACCCCGTGAAACATCGGACGGGTGAGAGTTCCTGTAAAAGTATTTTGCTGACTCGGGTGATAGGACCCTAATAAGGTGACTCCCCAGGGCATGGCATAGTCCGCCCCATGGGTGAATTTCGGTCGAGGAGAGGGTAATGAAATTCCCATTGCCTGGCAGGTCCGCAGATATTCATCAAAGGCGATTTTTCCGAGCGCGACGACCACGATGACCCGCTGTAATAATTGCAATTCCTCCTGCAAATAGGGCCGACAGGCGTCGAATTCGTCTTTCGTCGGTTTATTCGCCGGGGGAGCACAGCGCACCGCTGCCGCGACATAGCAATTCTGCAACTTGAGTCCGTCATCCCGATGAACCGATTCCGGTTGGTTGGCAAACCCAAACGCATGTAAGGCCTCATAGAGCCAATCTCCGCTTCGATCACCGGTAAATACACGCCCTGTGCGGTTTCCCCCATGGGCGGCAGGGGCCAAGCCGATGACGAACAACCTGGCCTGAGCATCACCAAACCCCGGAACCGGACGACCCCAATATTCCCAATCCCGGAAACGTTTGACTTTCTCACGGGCGATCGCCTGGCGATAGGTCGTGAGTCGCAGGCACCGCGTGCAATCGGAAATTGTGTGTTGTAGTTGTAAAAGAGTAAGGGCACGCATGTGAGAAAATGCTACCATAGGCTCCTCAACGGAACCCAGAGAAATTTCCCGGTCACGTTCCATGAACGCCTCATCCATCCGCATTGACTACTCCGATATTCTAATCAAGCGCATTCTCAAGGATTTAATTAGCGCCGCTGTCAATGCCGCTGACCCCAGGAAATCTTTGAGAAGAACTTTGACTCGAAAGGGAAACCAACTCAAGGTGGCAGGCATATCCTACGATCTGTCACGGTTTGGCCGAATCGTGTGTGTCGGGGCAGGGAAAGCATCCGGGCAGATGGCCGTGGCCCTGGAACAGGTACTTGGTGAAACACTCGAAGGCGGGATTGTCATTGTGAAGGACGGGTATGAGGCGCCCTGCAAAAAGGTCCGCATTCTTGAAGCGGGACATCCGGTTCCCGACCAGCGTAGCCTCAAAGCCTCCAAACAGATCTTGTCACTGGTGCAATCCCTTACTCAACGCGACCTGTTGATCGTTCTGCTTTCCGGGGGCGCATCCAGCCTGCTCTGTGCTCCATCGGCGGGCCTGACGTTATCCGACAAACAACGCACGACCCGGTTACTCCTGCATTCCGGAGCACCGATTCACGCAATCAACATCGTCCGAAAGCATGTGTCCGCCATCAAAGGCGGGCAATTAGCCCAAGCCACTTCGGCAAATATTCTGACCCTCATCATTTCCGATGTCCTGGGAGATGATCTGGCCACCATTGGATCCGGACCCGACCGTCCCGGATTCCTCCACGTTCCAGGATGCCATCGAAATACTTAAACAATATAAAATTTGGAGCAGGCTGCCGGGTTCCGTCCAACATCACTTGCAAAAGGAACTTGCCAACAAGATTACCGGAACATTGAAGCCAGCCAAACAACGGACTATACGAAATCGACACATCATTCTTGCCAATAACCGACATGCCCTGGAAGGCGTTGCACAAAAGGCTCGGCAATTAAAACTCAAACCCTTTATTCTTCCTATCCCTTTACAAGGGGAGGCGAAGGAGATTGGCAGCATTCTGGGAGGGTTAGCGAGAGACCTCGTTGAATTCGGCAATCCTATTCGCCCACCTGTTTGTCTCATTGCGGGGGGCGAACCGACGGTCACCGTCAAAGGGAAAGGAAAAGGGGGGCGGGCACAGGAATGCGTCCTGGCCGCCGCCAAGAACTGACTGGACTCACGAACGTGGTTGTGGCAGGGTTCGGAACTGACGGTACGGATGGGCCAACCGATGTGGCTGGCGCCATTGTTGATGGCAAGACGATTCAACAGGCCAGGAAAGCCGGCCTCTCAATTGAGAACGCTCTGGAGAGACATGACAGCTATACATTCTTCCAGCATGTCCGGGGCCACATTCATGACCGGCCCAACCGGCACCAATGCGAACGACATTTATCTAATAATTGCCATGTAGCTTGAAATATTCATTTCTCCTCCTTTGTAAGGAGGAGCTAGAGGAGGTAGAAAACATTGAACGACGCACAGCATATGGTCCAAGAATTTCATGAACAATTCGAAATCCATGTGTCCCCTACACCTTCAATTCCCGATGAACCGACCACCATTCTTCGGAAACGATTGATTCAGGAAGAATTCGAAGAACTCCAGGAAGCGATGGATGAAAAAAATCTTGCGTCCATTGCTAAGGAGCTTGCTGATTTGTTGTATGTCGTCTATGGAACCGCCGTGTCGCTTGGTATTGATATGGAACCGGTCTTCCGGGAAGTACACCGTTCCAACATGAGCAAAGTGGGCGGCTATAAACGAGAGGACGGCAAATGGGTCAAACCCGCAACCTATTCTCCTGCAGCCCTTGATAAGATTTTAGAAGTTCAAACGGTTTCTCAAGAAATTTTCCAACACAAAGGGAACAATGGATAAGGGAACCAAACAAATTCTTTCTCCGAAAAAAATAATCGGAAGATATAAAGAAATTGAATTACTGAAATTGAAACGCACCTTGGCAACCACACCGGCCCAGCGCCTCACCTGGCTGGAAGAAGCGTTGGAATTCGCCTATCGCGACGGCGCACTCCCTTCCAAAACCCATCACCTCCCTCATAGCACACAGGACAAACCCTGCCTCAACAAGCTGGATCAATGATAAAAGGGAGCCGATCTCGTTCGAAATCGTTGTGTAAGCCAGTTTTAATGGAGGAGTTGGAGAAAGTAAGCTTCTCGCCCATCAGGCATTTTAAGAACAAGGCTGCATCGAACGGAACAAGAAACCGGAGTCCTGATTCTTGTGTTTACTCGAACGCCAGATTGACATTCTGACAGATTCCCCTATTGACAAAGAAGCCGACCTGATTTGTTTGCTCTTTTTTGCCCACGCTGCCACAATAGTTCATCCTCTCCGTATTCTCTTCTGTCTCCAATAGATCATTTGTCTATTTCTTGTTTTCTCGCTATTGGTGATTATCTGTTGCTGACACCTTATTGGGTTCACCGCCCGTATTTCCCGTAGAGGAGGAATGTATGATGCAAAGTTCCTTTAAAAGTCTTGTGCTCGGATTAGTCCTGTTTTCCCTGGTTCTCAGTGGATGTGGCTATAACGACCTCCAGGGGCTCGACGAAGAAACGAACGCCGCCTGGAGCGAAGTCTTAAACCAATACCAGCGCCGGGCCGATTTGATTCCCAATCTGGTGTCGACAGTCAAAGGTTATGCGGCTCACGAAAAGGAAACCTTGGAGGGAGTGACCCAAGCGCGTTCCCAAGTGGCCGGGCTGACACTCACCCCGGAAGCTCTCAAAGACCCCACGCTGTTTCAGAAGTTCCAGGAGGCCCAGCAGGGACTGACTTCTGCGCTTTCCCGGCTGATGGTGGTCGTCGAAAGATATCCTGACCTCAAGGCGAATGAAAATTTTCGCGATCTGCAAAGTCAATTGGAAGGCACGGAAAACCGGATCACAGTGGCCCGAAAGCGATATATCGACAAAGTCGTCGAATACAACAAAGGCGTTCGGTTTTTTCCGACCAACCTGACAGCCAAATATCTCTTGGGGCTTGAGGTGAAACCGAATTTTACCGTCGCCGATGAAAAAGCCGTGTCCACCCCTCCCGAGGTAAAATTCTAACCTGTTGAACGAAGGACTTCGATTATGAACCGGCTGAGTCGGTGGAAGAATCACAGCCTTCGCCAACTTGGATGGTTGGCGTTGCTCGGTATTTCTCTGTATGCCAGCCCCACCTGGGGTTTGGACATTCCCCCACTCACCGATCGGATAGTAGATGGCGCACAGGTTCTTTCATCCTCTGACCATTCTCGTTTGCTTAGCCTCCTCGCGGCCCATGAAGCCAAAACCACCAACCAGGTTGCCGTACTGACCCTGCCTTCGCTGGACGGAGAACCTCTCGAAGAATTTACCCACCGGGTGGCCTCTTCTTGGGGTCTCGGCCAAAAAGGGACCGACAACGGAGTCCTGCTCCTGGTAGCGATTCAAGAACGCAAGATCCGCATTGAAGTCGGCTATGGGCTGGAAGGCACCCTCACCGATGCCAGAAGCTCACAAATTATCAGACATGAAATAGTCCCAAGATTTCGCCAGGGGAATTACTCCGAAGGAATCCTGGCCGGCACTCAAGCCATCGTGCATACCATTGAAGGGACGTACACCGCTCCTGAACCCTCTGCCACACAGAGTCCTGAGAAATCCGGCCTTTGGCAGACTTTTGGATTGGCTGTCGTCCTGGGAACCTTGGTTGGTTTATTTTTGGGTTCCCAGGCGTCGACTCCAGGGCAGCGTGATTGGGATGCTACTTTCGTTTTTTGTCGCATTTCCTGCAGCGCTCTGGTTAGGAATCCTCGCGGGAGCCGCGTCCTCTCTCCTGATCAGCCTATTCAATACTGTCGGAGGTTCGTCGACTCGAGGTCCACTCGGGAGTGGTTCCCGAATGGGATGGCCCGGACATTCCTGGCCGATGGGTGGCACGGGTGGGTTCGGAGGCGGAGGGTTTGGTGGTGGATTTGGTGGAGGAGGCGGCAGCTTTGGTGGGGGCGGTGCCTCAGGGAGATGGTAATCCGAAATGACCTTTTCTGAACACGACCACGAACAGATTCGCCGGACAGTCACCGAGGCTGAACGCCACACTCGAGGAGAAATCGTCCCCATGGTCGTGGAGCGTTCGGCCCGTTATCAGGAAGCTCGTTACCGTGCAGGAATTGGTTTCGCATTTTTAGTACTCACGATTTTCCTGACGATGGAAATTCACTGGATGGGGTGGGGTTGGCATGCCGCCAATGCCGGCTGGCTTCTTCTGATTGTCTTAATCGCCTACGGAGTCGGATATTGGTCGGGAACATTGTCCTCCGTCATTCGACTGCTCACTTCCCACGAACGTATGGGCTACAAGGTCACACTCCGCGCCCACCAGGCATTTCAGGAACATGGGCTGCATCGAACGGAACTCGGAACCGGAGTTCTGATTCTTATTTCGTTACTGGAACACCGGATTGAGATCCTGACAGATGGCCCAATCCTTGATAGGGTTCCCCGGGAGACTTGGAATCATATGCTGTCACTGATTCAAGAAGGGTTTCAAAAAGGTAATCCCGTGGAATCGTTGTGCCAGGCCATTACACTATGCGGGGAGGTGTTAGGTGAATACTTTCCTGCAGGTCCCACAGGACCCAATCCCAACGAACTTCCGAACGAACTCATTCCGGATTAGCGCTTTTAACGAGGACAGTGGACAAGCCGGTTATCAATCAACCGAATATTCCCCAGCCTGACGGCTCCTAACAACACCACTCTCCCCTGCACCTTCGTGAGAGGTTCCAAATTGTCGGCATGACAAATTGCCAGATACTCCACGTGCACATCGGGATCGTTGCCTAAAGTTTTATGCATCCTGGCTTGAATGGTCCGAACGTTGCGTTCCCCGCTTTTGATCGCATCGACCCCTTGGCGTAACGCCTTCGATAAGAGCCCGGCTTGCCGTCGTTGATTGGCTGGAAGATACCGGTTGCGGGAACTGACCGCCAGGCCATCGGATTCCCGTATCGTCGGGCAGCGAATCATGCGCATATCCCAGTTCAGATCCCGAATGAGCTGGTTCACCACCAGATATTGCTGATAATCCTTTTGCCCGAAATAGGCCAGGTGCGGACGAACCGCACAGAACAACTTTGTGACCACCGTCGTCACCCCTTGAAAGTGAGTCGGCCGGTCTTCCCCTTCCCATCGTTGCGTAAGACGATTCACCGTGACGGTCGTTTGAAAATCTGATGAATAAAATTCCTCTGGTCGTGGAACAAAGAGCAGATCGACACCCGCCTGCTGGCACAAGCGTCGGTCGTCACTGAAACTTCTGGGATATCGGCCTAAATCTTCGGCAGGACCAAACTGGAGCGGATTGACAAAGACACTGACGACTATTGTCCGGCATTGTTTTCGCGCCCGGTGAATTAACGAGAGATGCCCGGCATGCAAGGCGCCCATGGTTGGGACAAACCCGATGCGGCCGTCCAAAGAATCCTGTGTTCTTCTCCAAGTATGGAAGCTTCGAATTGAATGGATGACGCGCATGGATCCGGCAGCAGGCTAGGAACAGGCTGGACGGGATCCATACTTCGTCCCGGGTATGATATCCAGCTTGTTGACCTGACTGGTTTCCGAAAGAGCCTCCAGCAACGCTTTCACTGGACGGTGAAACGATGGGTGTTGCCAATCAGCATCGAGTTCAACAAGCGGTTCCAGCACAAACCGGCGCTGATGAAGACGCGGATGCGGAACGATCAGTCCTGATTGTTCAATCGCCTGTTGTCCGAAAAAGAGGATATCAAAATCCATGGTGCGCGGGCCGTCACGCTTGTCGTCATTACGGCCCAACGCTCGTTCGCTTTCTTGTAGAATATCCAGGAGTCTTTGCGGCGTGAGACCCGTCTCCAATCGAACCACCCCATTATAAAACCACGTGTCTCCCAGAATTCCCTTGGGATCTATGGGCTCCGACTCATAATAAGAGGACACTCCAGTAACACGAGAAAGGGGAAGAAGCTTCAACAGCGCCACGGCCCGGTCACAGAGTTCCTGGCGATCGCCGAGATTGGAGCCAAAACCGATGAAGACTGTTTCGGGCTGCCTGGCGTTCACTGCGTCCTTCTGCCTAAATGAGAGAATGCATTATGAGAAACGGACGTCATATATCCCGTCAGCAAGAGTTGGAACATGAAGCTATTCATCTAATTGGAGAACGGGTTACCAGCCGATTTTCTTGAGGCGTTCGATCGCTTCGGCCAATTTTTCTTTTGTGGTCGTGACCGTCATCCGGATATAGCCTTCTCCCGGATCGCCGAATCCGTTACCAGGGGTCGTGACAATTCCGGCCTGCTCAATGAGGTGCGCCGTGAATGACGCCGAGTTAAATCCTTTTGGCACACCGATCCAGACGTAAAACGCTGCTGGAGGCGTATCTACTTCCAAACCCAGTTTCTGTAATCCCGGCACCAACACGTCCCGTCGCTCCTGATAAATTTTTCGCAAATCATCCGTCACCGAATCATCGAGTTCCAGTGCCGTGATGCCTGCTTCTTGAATCGCTTGAAACACGCCGGAGTCAAGATTGCTTTTGACCTTCCCCAATCCGGCAAGCACTTCCTGTCTTCCCACCGCAAATCCGATACGCCATCCTGTCATATTATAGGTCTTCGACAGGGAATGAAATTCAATGCCCACCTCTTTCGCGCCTTCAGCTTCCAAAAAGCTGCACGGCCTCTGGCCGTCGTAATAAATTTCCGAGTAGGCGGCATCATGACAGACGATGATGTGATGCGCGCGCGCAAACGCCACGACCTTCTCAAAAAATTCCTTGCCGGCCACCACGGACGTGGGATTATTCGGGGAGTTGAGAAACATTAATTTGGCTTTTTGAAGCACATCTTTGGGAATGGCATCCAAATCCGGCAAAAATCCATTCTGTTTGATCAGTGGCATGAAATACGACTTGCCTCCTGCGAAGCTGGTGGCGACCGGATAAACCGGATAACCGGGACTAGGCACCAACACCACATCGCCGGGATCCAGGAAGGCGAGTGGAATATGGCCGATCCCTTCCTTCGATCCAATAAGGGTCAGCACCTCAGTTTTCGGATCCAGCGTCACCCCGAACCGTCGCTGATACCACTGGGCCACCGCGGTGCGGAATGACAACATGCCATCGTACGAAGGGTACTGATGGTGCTTGGGATTTCCTGCGGCACGTCGTAAGGTTTCAATGATCGGTTCGGGTGTGGGCAAATCGGGATCGCCGATTCCTAAATTGATGATATCCATCCCACGCTCGATGGCATTGCGCTTCATGTCATCGATGGCGGCAAATAAATATGGAGGAAGTGTGCGGATCCGTTCCGCGTATTGAATGGGAAACCCTGCCATGAATTGTACCCCTTTCCGGAAACTGATAATTATGAACCCGTTACGGTACCAAATTTAGAACCTGTTACGGTACCGTCAGGGAAAAAACCACCTCGACAGGAAACAAAGAACCATCAGGAAAGAGGCCGGCGTCATCGGAACCCGACTAAATGACCGATTAATCGATCGGCCAATTGATGAAGCCTGGGCAAGTGGGGAACCGACCGGTCCTGGACCATCTCGGGTGAAATTCCGCCTCGTTGAACATCGTGAGGACATTCCCGACACAAGGCCCGCATGCCCGCCTCTTCCAATTCCAGATGAAACAGGAGGCCATAGATGTCGATCCTTCATCCGGAACGCCTGGACGGGAAAATCAGCTGAGGTCGCCAGATGCGCGCTTCCTGAGGGAAGGGTCATCCCTTCTCCATGCCATTGAAAAACGGGAAAGGTCTTGGGGCACGGCACCCAAAACTGGGATCGGTCTTTCCCGATTTCGGTGAGTGACACGGACACCATACCAATTTCAAACTTTGGCCCGGGTGCCACCGATCCACCCAACGCTTTGGCAAGAAGTTGAGCTCCAAAACAAATGCCCAGGACAGGAATACCAGTCCGCAGAACTGTTTTCACAAAGTGGAGTTCGGCTTCAATCCAAGAATCGGGATCATTGACCGACATCGGGCCTCCCATGATGAGGAGAAAATCACCGGGATCCGACGGGAGACCATCAACAGGCACCAACACGCTCCTGACACGATATCCCCGAGTTTCCAGGGCGCGACGAAACACCCCAGGACCTTCAAATGAGACGTGCTGGAGGCAGAGAGCAACCTTCATGATGTGGCTTTGGGCTCACCAATAAGATCTGTTCAGGTCGCCAAATGAATCACCGACAGGTTGGACCGCCTGGCTCAAATATTCAGAATCGGGAAATGGTGCAATTTGTATGGCGAGAAGGATAAAGAGGGCGAGAGACCATAGAGAATACTTATGAATGTCCGTTCAAGGCATAGCCATTTGTAAAGACCGGTTGATGACCATTTTTACTATTCACACATTCAACCAAATGCCAGAACCGCAAAGGATTCACCTTCTTTTTACTGACCACCATCAGGCAGGTGCCTTCCAAGACGGTATGTAACGCCAGGTCGGTTCTGAAACCGATGTGTTTACAAAAAGGGGAAATCCATTTTTCCACCGCAGCGATCACCTTATTTCCATTGCTAAAGTGATTGAGCATATAAATCCGTCCACCGGGTTTACAGACCCGAATCATTTCATCCACCACGGTTCGATAATCGGGGACCGCCGTGACGACGTAGGCCGCCATCACGATATCAAAGTGATTATCCGGGAGATTCATGTTCCCCGCATCCATCAACTGAAGGGTCACATGGTTTAACCGGTGCTCCTCCACCCGGCGTCGAGCGTGTTCCAACATTCCATCAGAAAGGTCGATACCCAACACTTCGCAGCATGGGGGATAGAGCGGCAAGGCTTCTCCCGTCCCTACACCGACTTCTAGAATCCGATGGCCTGATTCAATGGGAAGGCCTCGTACCGCCGACTCGCGTGATTGCTGAAAGACTTTGCCAAACGTATGGTCATACACAGAGGCATACGCACTGTACACCCGCTCCACTTTCTCAAGATTCATTTTTCCTCCATAGTGGTGCCATTCTCATTCCACACCCATTCGAAGGAGATTGACGTTCGACATGCATACCGTTGAATAGGGAATTGGTTTCTGAGACGGGAACCCCAGCTATTGGTGCCGTAGGGGGACGGCCCACCTAATTTACCTAACGGAGCGCTAATCTACCGGAGTAGAAGAAGGGAGTCAACTAGACAGGAATTTAATCCATCAGTCTCTTTTGTACAGGCGGACACCAATGAAAGTTCCTCTCTAGTGAAGACGCCCGTCAGCCAGGGATTGCAAACCCTCAGGGTGTTCTCTACAATTCGGTCATTCATCCCGAGTCATACATGGAATTCCCCAAGGGAGGATGCACATGGTTCCATTTTTGTCCTCGTTCATTCGTCTCTCACTCCCGATCTATGCCATAACCTTTATCGCTGTGATTGCCTACCCCTCGGTCTCCCCGGCCATCGATTTGACCATGACCATGGAAGAAGCCAAGGAAGCAATGGCTACCGGTCGCCAAACCATGGAACAAGCCGAGTCCGTAGAGGATATTGCTAAAGTGATGAAAGCCTCGGAGCGCGTGGTTCGAGTCGGCACGGACCCGGAAGTGGATCCCTGCGGGGCACATGCCATTTTACGGACCAGGCGCTATTGGATGGAATACTTCGGCCGCCGAGAATCGGCTGAATCTAAGCGGCAACAGCAAGAAGTCCGCATGCCAGAAGCCAAAATCCAAGAAATTCTGGATATGCCTTATTTGGAGGTGGAAATTCGGTTATGCGGTGAGGATGAGTTCTTTGCAGAAGGTGCGGAAGTCGCCCTTCAACAAGGCTCTGCGACCATTCGCCCTGTGGATATCGGGCCAGCGGAACGTGGCCGAAAGAATTCAGGTTCCACTCCCGGTTTCCGGTCGAGGTTTACCGCACGATTTGCCTATCACGACGTCGATCCACAAGCGCCGGGATCCCTGGTGGTGTTTTTTCCTGATGGAAAACTGATCACTATTCCCGCCGACTTTTCTAATATTCGTTAGCCCACCTTCTAAGCACCGCGCTAACGGAATCTTCAGACCCGGCCCTTCCGTCTTATTGCCGCTGAGGACCGGGACATGCTTCTCTCAACATGTTCTTCGGGCTTTAGCATTCCTTATTACGGCAACGGTTTTCAGACTTCGGTTCGTTCCACTATTCCCTCGACCTCTCGTAGTGTGTAAAGATGATGATAGAGCCCGCGTTTGGCGAGTAATGCTTCGTGCTGGCCTTCCTCCACAATCATACCTTTATGCAAGACCAGAATCCGATTCGCCCGCTGAATGGAGGAAAACCGGTGAGCAATCATCAGCGTAGTACGTCCCTTCATGAGTTCTGTTAACGCGGATTGCACCAGGGATTCCGATTGGCTATCCAAGGCTGAAGTGGCTTCATCCAGGATCAATATTCTCGGGTCTTTGAGAAGCGCCCTGGCAATCGCCACACGCTGCCGCTGTCCTCCGGACAAATTAATACCCTTTTCACCAAGAACCGTGTCATAACCATCGGGAAGTGATTGAATAAATTCGTGCGCATTCGCCCGGCGACTGGCTTCAATCAAATCCGATTCCGGAGCGGCTGCCCGTCCGTACCGGATATTGTCAGCGATAGTTCCCCCAAACAGCAAAGTTTCCTGAGGCACGAGAGCAAGTTGTTGATACAGACTATCGACTTGAATGGACGTGAGATCATGCCCATCGATCAGAACCCGGCCTGCAGTTGGATCATAAAATCGGTGCAATAAATTCACAATCGTAGTCTTCCCGGCTCCGGTGGGCCCGACCAGAGCAACACATTCTCCGGCTTGAATGCAAAACGACACCGAATCCAGCACCGGAGGGCGGCCTTCATAGGCAAATTGCACATGATCGAATTGCACCTGCCCGTGAATGGGAGTTAAGGCCTTCGCCATCGGACTATCCTGAATTTCCAAGGGAGTATCCAGAAGTTCAAAGACCCGAGCCGTCGCTCCTTGCACTTCTTTCACCTGAGAAAACATCCGGGCCGCAGATCCAAACGGGCCAATCAGAATCCCCGCAAACAGCACAAACGCAAATAATTCCCCAGGCGACAACTGCCCTTCGATGACTTGCTTGCCTCCATACCACAATACGCCGATCGCTACCACAAATGTGCAGAAGGTAATCACGGGAACAAATACTGCCAGCACGGCAGTCCGTCTCATCGTAGTCGCTAATAAGTCCTCCACGGCTGAGCGAAACCGTGCCTCCTCTCGCTTACCCTGGACAAACGACTTGACGACCCGGATGCCGGACACGACTTCTTCGATCAACGTGGTCACATGGGCCGTTTGATCCTGAATTTTCATGGATAGGACTTTTAACCGTTTCCCAAACGTCCGGGCGACGAACGCCAGCAACGGCAGGAGAATCAGGATCAACACACACAATCGCCAATTCATTACCAGGAGAAATCCCACTCCCCCAATAATGGTTACCAGATGTTTCAGTGCATCCATTGGCGTCTCAGTCAACAAATTTTGAATCACACCGACATCGTTCATCAATCGAGAAATCAATTCCCCTGTCCGCCGTTTAGCAAAGAAACCCAGGGACAACCGATGGAGATGTGAAAAGACGTGGGTGCGAAAATCCGCCATCACATGTTGAGAGGCAAGGGCGGTCAAATAGCTGTGACCCATGGATAACAAGCCCTGTCCGATGACCAACCCGATAAACACCCCCACCATGCTCGTCAATTGCGTCAAATCGCGTTGAACAGTAATGAGATCCCACAGCGTACCACCCAACCGGATTAAGAACAGATTGCACGCCGCAACCCCCATCACCAATATCCCCGCGCCAGCCATGGTCAGTAGATAGGGCCTGAGAAATGGGATAAACCGGGACAGATATTTCATAGAGGCTTTTAAGCAACGATTAGAAACAATGGCCTGCGGGAAGAACTCGATGTGAGACCAGTCACAATTAGCGGAGGGGGCAAGGGGCGAGAGGAAATCCGTCTCGGCTGTTAATCGAGTTGAATAACCGATTCGATGTGATTTTTGTTTAAAGCCACAAACTCAGAATGTTCGGTCTCATTGATCAGCACATCCGTTAAATTGATAAACAGGACAGACTCATCGTTTAAGACATCTGAAATTCTATTTCGCATAGGGGGGATCAAAAGGTCTCCGACATAGGACGCCAGGGAGGAACGTACCCGAATCCGAGTTTTTTTCCCCTGGGTCATATGTGGAGCCTTGACCATTCGGCCTATTGAAATGAAATTAATTACGACGTTTGGCGAATTTCATTCGGCGACGGAGTTTTTTATGCTTATGCTTGCGCATCTTCTTCCTCCGTTTTTTGACAACACTCGACATAAAGGTACATTCCTGGGGTTAATTCAATGTTGCACGTTGGGGCCCGGAGGATACATCTCCACGCTTTTGGCGAACAAGTCCCCTAGTGCCGGCGGATTTCCTATCATAGGGTCAAGAAACGTGTCAAGGAAACCATCGGCATCATACCTGTTCCTTCACACAATAATCATCTACTTTCTATAAATTCTCTTGACCCCCTCCAGTATCCTTCTTCATTATAGAAGTTCATGATTCCTCTTCGATCCCGAAGCCGCCACTTTTGGGCTTTTCTGACGACCACTTTGGTCCTCGCCTCACTTGCGGGAACCGGATGTTCAAAAAAAGTTCCCAAATACCCGGAGGATCATGCCAGATACCAACGGGTGGTCCACGCCATCAAAACATTGGAAACCGCCTATGTTAACGAAGATATTTCGACCTTTCACGGACTACTTCTGCCCCTCGAAAATCTGGATCTCCTAGAGGGTGAAGTTCGGCAGGACTTTACCACCTTTTCCTCCATTCACCTGGACCTGACCATCGACCGCATCCTGATTGATGGAGACCGCATTTCGGCTTATGTCTCTTGGCAAGGTGACTGGCAGCGCACCCCTCAGGGGGATTTCGCTCAAGCGAGAGGCCATGGCGTCCTCTTATGGAGTGGGAATCAAGTGATTCTGCTCCGCGGGACCGAAGGAGACCTGCCGTTTGGCATGACGCATCGACCCAACTTCTCCGCTTAATTTTTGAACACCTTTCGCCGTTCCACCCAATTTCACTTTCATGGCTTCTTCTGCCAAATCACAACAATCTCCTCAAGTGATTTCAACCGATTTCCTGATTTTAGGGGCAGGAGTCGCCGGCCTTCGCGCGGGAATTGAACTCAGTCGACACGGCCGAGTCATCATGGTGGCCAAAGGTGGGCCACAAGATAATAATTCCTTTTACGCTCAGGGGGGCGTGGCTGTCGCACTCAGCGAGGAAGATGACGTGGTGCTTCATTTCACTGATACCCTGAAAGCCGGCCATCAACTCTGTTCCAGGCCGGCCACCAAAATACTGGTTGAAGAAGGGCCCTCACGTATTCATGAATTGATCGAATGGGGAGCCAAATTTGA
The DNA here is from genome assembly GCA_963785905.1 of uncultured Nitrospirales bacterium. Taxonomy (GTDB): domain Bacteria; phylum Nitrospirota; class Nitrospiria; order Nitrospirales; family UBA8639; genus Nitrospira_E. Next base: position 44,170 of record CAWAXJ010000037.1, on the reverse strand, counting down.
CATGGTGGATGGCAAGCTGGCGTTTACCCGGGAGGGGGCACATAGTCGGCACCGGGTTTTGCGGGCGGGAGGGGATGCCACCGGCAGTGAAATGGTTCGTGCCTTGAGCGTCAAAACCCAAAGCCTGGAAAATCTAACGTGGATGGGGAATCACTTCGCGGTAGAGTTGTGGATTCAGGACGGTCGGTGTTGGGGGGCGTCGATTCTGGATGAATTGAATGGAACTCTCAAAGTCATCCGGGCCTCCGCCACCCTGTTGGTCACAGGGGGAGCCGGGCAGGTCTATGCCCGAACCACGAATCCGTCCAATGCGACCGGAGATGGGATCGCCATGGCGTTTCGTGCAGGCGCCATTCTGGAAGACATGGAATTCGTTCAATTTCATCCGACGGCTCTTTATCTTCCCTCCAGTCCCCCGTTTCTTCTTTCCGAAGCCCTGCGCGGGGAAGGCGGGATCCTGCGCAATAATCGCTGCGAACGATTCATGAGGCACTACCATCGGAGCCAGGAACTCGCACCCAGAGATATCGTGTCCCGAGCCATCTGGACAGAAATGCAGCGAACCAAAGCCCGTCATGTGTATTTAGATGTCACCCATTTAGGGACAACTTTTTTGAAAGAACGGTTTCCCACCATCTATTCGACCTGCTTGCGGTACGACATTGACATGACCGAGGAATGGATTCCTGTCTCTCCTAGCGCCCATTATTTTATGGGCGGAGTCAAAACCGACCTGCATGGAGCATCCAACCTACCAGGACTATTTGCCGCAGGAGAAGTGGCGTGTTCCGGCGTTCACGGAGCGAATCGACTGGCCAGTAATTCTTTGTTGGAAGGGTTGGTATTTGGATATCGCGCAGCTCAAGCGGCTTCTTCCTTTTCGGCAACGGGTTCTTCTCCAACCGTTTGGGAAGCATCCCTTCCCCGCAAATCCCTCGGTCGTGCGATGACTACCCAAGACGTGGAAAAAATCCGAAACTCCTTACGGCGCTTAATGTGGTCGAAGGTCGGGTTGGTGCGAACGGGAGATTCGTTACAAAAAGCCGTAGATCAGATTCAGCAGTGGTCTCAAAAGCTGTCTGCCGCTCCGTTCAACCGGCCAGGATTAGAAACCCGGAATATGGTCCAGGTCGGGCAATGCATTGCCCAAGCTGCCGTATGGCGAGTCAATAGTGTGGGAGCCCATTACCGTGAAGATTTCCCATTTTACAAAGGATCAGAGTGGAAAACTCACAGTCGTTGTCTCCAGGAAGTCACTGCAAAATCCGCCGCCGGCATCCCGAAGAAAACAACAAAAAAATGCTCGGAAGTGAATCGGATTCAGGTTTGAGGAACCGTGAGGCACGGGCCCAAAAATCGCTCCAGATTTTGCTGAAAGACCCTCCAAAGTTCCCTCGTCATCGGGCCAACCCTGCCTTGGCCAACCGGATGCTCTCCAATTTGCGAGACTCCCATGACTTCCAAACTCGTGTTCGTGATAAAACACTCATCCGCATGAAGCATATCATCAACGGCATACGCCCCTTCCTCCACTCCGATTCCTAAATCTTTGGCTAATTCGATCACCACTTCTCGGGTGATCCCTTCCAGAATGCCACAGGCGATCGATGGGGTATGCAACCGCTTCTTAGCCACAAAAAAGACATTGCTCGTCGTACATTCCGTCACGTGACCATCCATATTTAACATCAGCGCATCGTACGCTCCTGCCTGAATGGCTTCTTGTTTGGCCAGGATGTTATTGAGAAAACTCAGCGACTTGATTTGAGGAGATTGGGCTGCCTGTGGATTCCGTCGAACGGAAACGATCTGCAAGCGTACCCCCTTCTCCCGCATGGGAGCCGGATAGGGCACGAACGACTTCGCCATTACCACGACCGTTGGGCGGGCACAAAGACCCGGATCAATCCCGAGTTCGCCCTCTCCCCGGGAAATCGTCAACCGGAGGCCAGCATCCTCAAGGCCATTTCGAACCAGTATGTCGGTCATAATGGACACCCAGGCGTCATCCTTGATTGGAAGAGCCAGGCCGATCAAATTACAGGATCGTCGCAGTCGCGCCAGATGCCGTTCCAATAGAAAAATCCTTCCCTGGTAGGCACGCAGGGTTTCATAGACACCGTCACCATATAAAAACCCATGGTCAAAGACCGAAATCCGCGCCTGCTCTTTTTCAACGAATCGATCGTTTAAAAAAATCCACATCACTTATGCTCGTCCCATCAGTGAATCCCTTTCAGAACCTGAAAAAAGGCCTGCGCCTTATGGAGGGTTTCTTCATACTCCCGACACGGATCGGAGTCGGCCACAATTCCCGCGCCAACCTGAAGATATCCCTGCCCCGCCCGCACCAACAACGTTCGAATGGCAATATTCAGGTCCAGGTTTCCGTTCCAGCCAAGAAATCCGATCGACCCGGTGTAAATTCCCCTGCGAACCGGCTCAAGTTGCTCAATAAGTTCCATGCAATGGACTTTAGGCACTCCAGTAATCGTACCTCCAGGAAACGTGGCACGGATGAGGTCAAACCCGTTACACACGTCGCGCAATCGTCCGGAAACATGGGAGACCAGGTGCATCACATGGGAATACCGTTCCACCGTCATCAACTCATTGACTCGAACAGAACCGTAGTCGCACACCCTCCCCAGATCATTGCGGGCCAAATCCACCAGCATGAGATGCTCCGCCCGTTCTTTAGGACAGGACAACAGATCTTCTGCCATTTGCCGATCGTCCTGGCAATCTGTTCCTCGCGGCCGGGTTCCCGCGATGGGACGCATATCCGCATGCCTCCCGGAAAGCCTGACTAACCGTTCCGGCGAATTACAGACAATCACATCCGACTCCAATACCACAAAGGCCGAATGGGGAGACGGATTCACCTTGCGCAATTGCCGATACAGGACGGCTCCAGCTTCCCCCTGGCTTGGAAAGCCTTGCGTCACCCCCTCCACCCGGAATCGATGCGAGAGGTTGGCCTGATAAATATCTCCCGCACCAATGAAGTGCTGGCACTTCCGCACACGATCCATATATTCGGAAGAAGATTGCTCCCCGTCGATACGAAGTGAAGACTTGTCAGCGTGCATTTTCTTCGGCCCCTTGTCCCCGGTCATCACTTTGGCATAGAGATCAGACAGGCGCACCTGTCCCTCACGATATACGGCATCCCAGCTTTCACTCGCCAATCGTTCCGGCGAAGGCGAAAAAATCAACATGGCCCCTGGCGCTTGATGATCCACCGCCACAAAGACCTCGACGAACAAAAAATACAGGTCGGGAAAATGCAGGTCATCTCGCGCGAATTCCGGCAATACCTCAAACATCCGGGCAAGGTCAAAACTGAAACAGCCGATCGCTCCTCCCTGAAAAGGCGGGAGTTGAGGCCATGACCCGGTGGACTGGCCGATGAAGAGACTCTGAAAAATCGAAAACGGATCTCCAATTTGCGTCACCGGCTTATTGGACGAAAAGGATTCATAGGTGCGGTCTTTCCCCCTCACCACGCGATAGGGATTGCACCCTAAATAAGAAAAACGACGAGAGACACCTTCCTGAATGGCATCATGCTCGATAAAAAATGAATGAGGACCATAACCTGTCACCCGCCCGTAGAGGTCGAAGGGGTCGTCAAAAGCAACGGAACAATGTTGGATAAGAGGGAAGGGAGGGGTCGGACGGAGCGAGGAACATCCTCCTCGTTCAGTATGCGTAGGACCAGCTGACAAGGGTTATGGACTACTCGAGGAAGGGGATTCCAGAGCCCGCATCGCTTCTTCTGGAGACAATAACCCTTTTTGCACGAGGGTATCGAGTAGATCTTTGACGGTCTTCTCAGACGAGCGTCGGATTCCGCGAACCCGAACACCTGGAGGGTAAAACCGAAGATAATCAGGATTGGTAATACGGATTGTCACCGGCTCGCTCTCTCCGAAGGGGGGTAGCTCCTTCCGTGTGCTTGGGATCCGAAAGAAAGGCTTTCCATCTCCAGTCATCCCATCAGATCCTGGTATTCCGACACGATTGGAGATCTCTTTTCCTGAAATTTCCAGCACGGAATCCACCACCAGGATAAGGGAATCCGCAATCAACGCGTCGCCGGTTTGATTTTTGACCCTCACCTCATATTCCACTTCACTGACCGAAGTTAATAAATCATCTCCGGAGAAGGGATCAAGATGTTTATATTGAACGACAGGCACCACGCCACTCGTTACATCGGGCAAATCATCCACAGCTGGATTGGCTATGGCGGGAACCACGCCTGCTGCCATTGCTATGGCCAGGAACGACACGATACGTTTCAGCATGATGTTGGCCCAGAAAAATGAAAACAGGAATGAACCGGTTAGAAGCCTTCCTTCCATCTTCACGTCTTCCATATGCTCTACGCTCTGCCCTACCATACCATACCATTTATAAAAATGGGACCTTTCTTGCTTGACAATATTCAGGATATTTTGGTTGAATGCAGCCCCTTCCAACGACTCGCCTTGCCGGTTTGAAAAATGGCACCTTCTCAGGATCCACTGTTTGCGGGGCTGGGACAGGCAATGCGGGTGGGGACGGATCTGCTTGCCTCCCTTATCGTCGGTGGATTCCTCGGTTGGTTACTTGATTCGTATGTGTTGGATACCACACCGTGGGGGGTGGCCATTGGGCTGGTGCTGGGATTGGTCGCTGGGATACGCAATGCTTACCGCGCAGCCCAGCGCTGGGGAAAATAGTCGCTAGACACAAGGTTCAGTCTTGGAAGATCCGTTACATCCCTTCGAACTTCATAACTTTCTCCCGCTCTCCATTTTCGGCCTTGACATCTCTGTCAATAAAGCCGTCTTGATGATGTGGGTCGTGGTGGGAATCGTCACCTTCTTATTGTTGAAAGCGGGTACAGCCCGATCACTGGTGCCATCCAAACTCCAGAGCCTCGGAGAATTGCTGGTGGATTTTATTCGCGGGATCATCCACGACACCATGGGGGCTTCTGGCATGCGGTTTTTCCCTCTGATCAGCGCCCTCTTTTTGTTTATCTTGTTTTCAAATCTGGTCGGGCTCGTGCCAGGATCGTATACGGTCACCAGTCAAATCATCGTCACCGGGGTATTCGCCGTTGGCGTCTATCTTCTCAGCCTCGTCGTGGGATTCCAAATGCATGGAGCCAAATTTCTGGGCATCCTGGTTCCTCCCGGAACACCAGGGTGGCTCCTTCCCTTAATGATTCCCATCGAGCTAATCAGTCAATTGGCCAGGCCGATCTCTCTGGCCGTCCGTTTATTCGCCAATATGACGGCGGGACACGTTATTCTTGGCGTCCTGTTCGGGCTGACTATTGCCGGCGGCCTTTTGATTGGATGGCTGCCTTTTTCCTTTACCATCGCGTTGTATGGCTTAGAAGTCGGTATCGCCTTTATTCAAGCCTATATTTTTACAGTCTTAACCTGCGTCTATATCGGAGACGCCATGCATTTACACTAATCACGCTCGAACGAACCGATAAGGATGCGTTTTCACAATTAGTCCCTTTTAAACTGGGAGGACACCACTACAATGGATTCTGCAGCAGCAGCACTTTTGGGAATGGGCCTAGCGGCCGCGGGGTTTGCAGGTGCCGGGATCGGCATCGGGTATATTTTCGGAAAAATGATTGAGGCGGTTGCCCGTCAACCAGAGGCAGAAGGCCGGGTCGGCAAGTACATGTGGATCGGGTTTGCGTTGGTTGAAGCCATCGCGCTCTATGGACTGGTCATCGCGTTTATCATCATGGGCAAGGGGTAAAAGGCTTCTGACTTATGCCACAATTTGACACACATTTTTTTTCGTCGTTGATTTTTTGGGAACTTCTGTCGTTTGGAATCCTGCTGTGGGTTCTCTATAAATTCGCCTTACCCCCGATTCTTGAAACGATGGAAACTCGCGAACGGAAAATCAGGGAAAGCCTTGACCAGGCCGAGCAAAACCGCGCAGCCGCAGAGCGAAAGCTCAAGGAATACGAAGCTAAGCTGCAGGTGGCCGCCAAAGAAGTGGAAACCATCCTGACAGAGGCCAAGCTCAAAGCCCAACGATTGCTTGACGAAAATGAGCAACGGCTTCGTGTGGAATCCCAGCGGATCAAAGAGGAAACGACGCAAGAAATCGATCGGGAGCGACGAAAAGCAATTCAGGATATCAAAAACCAATCCGCTGAATTAGCCATTCTGGTGGCGGAGAAGGTGATTGGTCGAAGCTTATCGGATGATGATCATCGCCGGTTTGCGCAAGAAGCCCTCGCTGCCGTCGCCGCCCAATCGAAAAACTAAGCCTTTTCATGCCCCATGGGAATGGCTGCCCGATCGCAGCCTATCCACTGACGGGATTGCTTGCCCCACAGACTCAACGCGCATACAACAAGAGGGAAGAATCCCTTCCCTCTTTTCCTACTCGATAACGAATTCAGGAAACGTGCCTACCAACGGCTTCGTTCAAAAAACCCTCCCTGATTTTCGAGAAATGAGGGGGCAAATTTAAAAAAGTCCTCTTGCGCCTTCTCTTCACTTTTTACTGAACACGGAGACGCCGCTAGCCAACCCCTTCCACAAGACTCAGGGCATACTTGTTCAATCCTTCTTTGAGGGAAAATTCCCCCCTCCTGCCCGATATCCTTCCAGGTCTACAGTGACCGACAGAAATCCGAGTTTTTTGAATTCCTCCACCAAACGAGATCTGACAGGTTCTTCCGTAAGGATCGACATTTGAGTCGGTTCAGTCTCGATTCTGGCTATTTCGCCGTGAAGACGAACCCGCACCTGCTTTAGCCCTTGAGCAACCAGAAACGCCTCGGCCTGTTCCACACGGGAAAGATAGGTTCTCGTAATAGGAAGACCACGGGTAATTCGTGAAGACAAACAGGCTGCGGCCGGCTTATTCCAATTGGCCAAGCCTAACTCTTTTGCCAATTGGCGGACATCTGCCTTACTAAACCCTGCTTCAACTAAGGGACTTCGCACGCCCAGTTGACGGGCTGCATTGATCCCCGGGCGATCTTCCCCCAAGTCATCCACATTCGTTCCGTCTACGATGGCTTGAAATTCCACAGCAGCCCGAAGACCGGAAAGCAACCGGTATAAATCCGTTTTGCAATGAAAACATCGGGTCGCATCATTTTGGACAAATGCCGGAATTTGCAGCTGATCCGTTTCGACCAATTGCAGGGGGACACCGATGGCTGCACTTAATCGCTTGACCTCCTCCACTTCCAGAGCGGGAAATGTCGGCGAGATCGCCGTCACGGCTTTCGCCTCCGCTCCGAGAACATCAAAGCCCACCTTCAACACGAGCGTGCTATCTACCCCGCCGGAAAACGCCACCACGACCGATCCCATACTGTGAAAGAGTGCTTGCAACGTTTCATATTTCCCCTGCAGGGTTGGTTCAAGGCTGAGCATATATAGGGAGATTCCTTTTCTTGTTCGTCAAGGTCTCATGTAAGACTTCAGAAGCCGATCGACCTAATTGGCCGCAAGCCCCCAGCACATCGTCTCCACGGCTTTTTCGGAGAAACACATCCAGTCCCTTCTGTCTGACGATGCCTTGAAAGGTTTCAATAACATCCGGCTCAGGCCGCCGAAACGGATTACCCGGGAATTCATTAAACGGAATCAAATTCACTTTACACCGGATACTCTGTAATAAGCTGACCAAACGTTTGGCATCGTCGGGCGAATCATTCACACCCGCTATCAACACATATTCAAACGTGAGAGGACGCTCGCTGAATTGGGTATAGTGCCGACAGGCATCGAGTAATGCGGACAAGTCATAGCGGCCATTGACCGCAGGCATTAGACGCGCCCGTTGCTCATTGGTCGTCGCATTCAGAGAAATAGCCAGATTCACCCCTAATCGTCGAATGTCCGGAAAACGGGGAATCCACCCGGCTGTCGACACCGTGATCCGTCGCGGAGAGAAACCCAATCCCCACTCGATATTGGTGAGACGCTGAATGGCTTCGGCGACAGGATCAAAATTGACCAGCGGCTCTCCCATCCCCATGAACACGAGAGAAGTCAGACGTTCTCTTTCAGGAAGAGAGGCTTGAACAGTCAACACCTGACTGACAATTTCATGGGCGCGCAAACTCCGCTTTAGACCCATCTCGGCAGTCAAGCAAAACCCACAATCCAGTGTGCATCCGACTTGTGATGACAGACACAACGTGCGTCGGTGTCCATCCGGGATCAATACCGTCTCCACGGCCAAGCCATCTTCCAATTTCCAGACAAATTTTTCTGTGCCATCACTGGCTACGGTTGGAGGAGCACACACCGCGCGGTGAATTGTCGCGACCTCTTCCAATCTGGTCCGGTCGGCTTTTGACAAATTCGTCATCGCCTCAATGTCCAACACCCGTTGTTGGTAAAGCCATCGAAGAATTTGGTTGGTCCGATATCGAGGCCAGCCCAGATCTTGAACGAGAGCGGTCATCTCGTTCTCGCTGAGCGCGATCAAATTAATATGAGGCGTCGTTTGTGCCATAACGTCCTAACATGAACATTTCCAATGATGCATCAATCATAGCATCACCGAACGCCTAAGCCATCGGAATGGTTGTTTCAAGTAAACAGCACATATAGCTATATCTAAGTAGGCATTACTACACCACAACCTGTTGATCCATATTCCTGGCCATATTTCAAAATGCCAACCCGTTCATAGCATAACAACAGCTTGCAAATCCTCTTCAACACGCATCCCCTCAATTTTTTCATTCTCAAGAACAGAGTTATTTTAAACTGACTCACCCTATACCGGTTACTGCGAAAACCATTTTAACTTTTAAACTACCTAATTAATTAGGCTGATAACACATTTAATCTCATTTCGAAAACGGCTTCATACCAAATGTTGATTAAAATGTATGCCAACCCACCATGTTTAGGCTTTCATTCTACAATATGATTTATTCCATAATTGTCTCTTCCCAAACACACCATTAAGGTTTTGGATACCAATCAATATTTACATATTTGTTTGAAGGTTAACTTGAAAAATAAAAATTTAAAGCTTGCTTGTTGACTTTGCTTTAAAACACGAATACAATGACACTCAACATATGGTGGAGCATGAGCGATGGAGGATCAAAATGACGAGCTTAAAGATATTAGTGATGGGCTGGAACAGCGCATCAGTGTCTATGAGCGCAAACTCAAGGACCTCCAAAAAAAACGGGAGCTTTTAGGTGAAGAAATTGCGACGGTTGAAAAATACCTGGAGCTTGCAAAAACCCTTTATCGCGTCGAAGCTGACAAAGCGAAACTGGCGAGTCTCTCCAGCCAGATCTTCTCGGGTGAGGAGGGGCACCTGTCCTCAGCCGATGTTGATGTCGCGTCCAAGTCGAGGGAAATACTTTTAGGCCGAAGCAAGTATGTCGGAATGAGTGTGCCCGATGCAGTATACATGGTCCTTCAAGAGGTCGGTCGCCCATTACACGCCAAAGAACTCTTTCAACGTCTCAAAGAAGGCGGCATGCCCATCAGGGGAAAAACTCCGGTCACCTCTGTCGCCACATCCTTAAAACGGGATGCACGTTTTCGCAAAGTGGGGCCCAATACGTTCGAAGTCAGTCACGAGAAGTCTTTCACCAAAGCCGTCTGAGACACACTGACGGACATTTACCGTACGATCTGAAAGGGGGTGAGTGAATTGGCAGCAACGAAAAAGAAAGCCGCTCCAAAGAAAAAAGCCGCGGCTGCGAAACCCAAAGCCAAAGCAAAGACCAAGAAGAAGTAACTGTAGTTCCCTCCTGCAGTGCCACCGGGGGTGGGGCCACCCGCTCCCGGTGTGTTTTTCCCGCCAATTCATCAAGATTCAGCATAACGCAATGAATAGGTTCGGCCGCGCGTTTGGGATTTCAGCATGCTTCAGGTATGCTGAAAAAACTTTCATTCACACCCATGCCACTCTCCCCTACCGAATTCGACGCACTGACCCAAATCGCCATTCAGGCCGCCAGGCAGGGCGGAGCTATCCTTCTCGACTACGCCAAAAAGGGGTTTCAGATCCATCAAAAAGATCAAGCCATTAACCTGGTCACTGAAGCCGACCTGCGCTCCGAAGAAGCGATCATCCAAACCATCCACCAGGCTTTCCCGACCCATCAAATCCTCAGCGAAGAACAAGGGCTACAGGACATCCCCACCAATCCCGTCAAATGGATCATTGATCCGTTGGACGGCACCACCAACTTCGCCCATGGCTTTCCCCTGTACAACGTCTCCATCGGCGTGGAATATGAGGGCGCCTGCGTTCTAGGGGTCGTCTACGATCCAACACGAGACGAACTCTTTCTGGCGCAACAAGGAAAAGGTGCCACACTCAACGGCACGCCCATACATGTTTCGGCCACGCCCAAGCTGAACGAAGCGCTGCTCGTCACCGGCTTTGCTTATGACGTGCACACCGCCAAAGACAACAATCTCAAGGAATTTTGCGCGTTCACCTTACACGCGCGTGGAATGCGGCGCACAGGCACCGCTGCCATTGACCTCTGCTACATCGCCTGCGGCCGATTTGATGGATTCTGGGAACTGCAACTCAACCCGTGGGACACGGCGGCGGGAAAAATCATGGTGGAAGAAGCCGGGCGGGAAGATGACCAATTACCAGGGCGCCCCCTACTCCATTTACGGCACCACCCTTATCGCTACAAACGGACGCATCCACCAGGAAATGATTGAGGTGTTGAGGGAAACCCGATCGACCCAAAAACTCACCTGATTTCCACTACAATTTACTCAGTACATTTAGTAAATTTACTCAATACGCTGAGTAACCTGTTCAGGCATCCATAACCGCCGCTAGAGTTTGTGCCAAATTTCCCTGGAAACCGGCTGCCCCATCACCAACTCCTCAAAAGATTTCTATTGACCTCCTTACACGCCACGTAAATTTAGGTTAGCCAGCTTGGGCGAGTAGGCGTTGGATGGTTTGTTCGGTTTCCTGATATCCGCCTTCACCAATGTGGGTGTACTGGATGTTTCCCTGCTTATCGATCAAGTACAGCGTCGGCCAATAACGATTCCGGTACTGCCGCCAGTTCCGGAATTCATTGTCGATCGGCACGGCATAGGGAATGCGGTGCTCCTGGATATAATTTTTGACTTTCTCAATATCGTATTCATACTTGAACTCCGGTGAATGCACCGCAATCACGACCAGCCCTTGTTGGGCATATTTCTCGTGCCATTCCTTGACATAGGGTTCGATGTTCCGGCAGTTCCAACATCCGAAGGTCCAGAACTCCACCATCACCACTTTCCCACGCAAATTTTCCAACTTTAACGGTTCAGAATTCAACCAAATCGGGCTCACAATGTCAGGGGCGAGACTCCCTTTGGCCTCACTCCCCGATGTGAGAACAAACAATCCTCCCAACCATCCAAGTAGAATCAAGCTCATCACAAACTTTTTTGGGGTAATTGGCATTGTGGAATCCTTCCCACAAAAATCACAAAGGTGAAAGGGGTTTTCAGAAATTTCAACATCCAGGATTTCACCGAACCTTATGCTTTGCAGTCACCTCACAGCTGTTTCTATTACATGTTTAATGATTTATTCCCCGTTTCCTCAAGTCATTCCCCGTAGTAACCAGCCTTATTTTTCCGGCTTTTTATAGGTTGAAAATTAACCATTAATTGGCTAATATTCAACCATGTACCGTCGCCATATTGAACCGGTTTTGGAAACGGGCTGAGGATTGCCGAGGGCCTACACCCCTGAACTGTATCAGGGCCAAGTGGCTGCCGGGTTTGAACATGTCTTTGAGAGTTATCAGGGGAAGGATCAGGAGAGAAAGGACCATCCATCTGGAAAAGTTAAGACTTGATCGAGTCTCACTTTGGCGTTATGGTGTTTTGGTGATAATATGCTTATAAAAATTTGGGGGTGACGACATGGCTAGATTGACCATTAGCCTTTCAGACGAACGCCATTTAGCCCTGAAAGAAGCGGCCCTTCGTCGCGGGAAAACTATTGGGGAATTAATTGAAGAGAGTCTGGACTTGTATGGGATCAAGACAAGTCAGGAAGTTGCGACGTTGGTCGCGAAGGCTCGATCGCACGCAGGGTTACAATCCGATGCCGCGCTGGATCTCGCTGTGGCTGAAACACGCGCCAGCCGGCATAGAAAGCGATGACTACCCGTTTCGTGGTTATTGACACCAATGTGGTCGTCAGTGGATTGATTACCGAACCAATTGGATAGTCCTCCTGCTCGCATTGTGGATGCGATGCTTCGCGGAACATTCCCTTTCTTACTGTCCTTTGATCTGTTAACTGAATACCGTATGGTCTTGTTCCGGCCAAAGATTCAACGCTTACATGGTTTGACGGACAACCGAAGTCGATACCATTTTGACAAAGATGACAGCCAATGGCTTGGTCAAAGAACCCGGAGGGACCCAGGCCAAGGGACTGGATCCAGGCGACTTGCATATTTGGCAGCTTCTGGAAACGGTCTCCAATGCGATGTTGGTGACAGGGGATCAAGCCTTACGGAAGTTCCTGATCAAAACAACCCCGGTCTTCTCTCCACAGGAATTTATTTTCGAAAACCTGGAACAAGATTAAATCCCCCCGAGAACAGATTTTGGCAGGATTCCAGTGTTTAGCCCATATCTTTGAAGTCGTGTTGAGGATTGCGATCACAGACAAAGTTTTTCGACCAGGCGCTCCGGAACAGCACAACCGGACGGTCCCGACTGTCGTTGACGACCAGCGCGTCCCAGGGCGGCTTGAAGGTGTCGACATCGCCCACCAGCCAGGCACTGGATTCATAGGGCGGCACATCCACCACCACCTTGACCCGGTATTCCCTCTACAACTGGAATTCCAAGACATCGAACTGCACCCGGCCGACCGCGGCGACAAAAACTCCTGGCCGTCCAGACTGCGAAGGATTTGAATCGTCCCTTCCCTGGCCAGTTGCTCGATCCCTTTGTCGAACGACTTCCGCATGGTAGAAGATCTTGGGTCGTGTCTCATCAGCACGATACACGCCGTTTGTGGGGAGCCCTTCGCCTGGTTCAGGGCGAACAGCGTCTGTCCATGAATTGATGGGTTTTGCACAAGAATGAATGAAAGAGCTGGGAAGATTTTCCTACCGGCGAGTTTACCCCATATCCTTGAAGTCGTGTTGAGGATTTCGTTCGCGGGCGAAGTTTTTGGACCAGGCGCTCCGGAACAGCACGACCGGACGGTCCCGGCTGTCGTTGACGACCAATGCGTCCGAGGGCGGCTTGAAGGTGTCGACATCGCCCACCAGCCAGGCACTGGATTCATAGGGCAGCACATCCACTACCACTTTGACCCGGTATTCGCTTTGCAGACGAAATTCCAACACATCAAACTGGAGTTTTCCGACCGCTGCCACAAAAAACTCCTGGCCGTCCAGACTGCGTAAGATTTGAATCGTCCCTTCCCTGGCCAGTTGCTCGATCCCTTTGTCGAACGATTTCCGCATGGTGGTGTCGGTGGGGCGGACACGGGCAAACACTTCCGGTTGGAATTGAGGTAGAGGTTTGTAATTGAACCCGTCCGCAAGGGAAATGGTATCGCCAATTTGAAAGACCCCGGGATTGATGATGCCGATCACATCGCCGGGATAGGCCACATCCAGCGTGTTGCGCTCTTTGGCCACCATACTATGGGGCCGGGAAAGCCGCACCTCCGTATGGGCCCGATGATGTTTCACCACCATATCCCGCTCGAACCGCCCCGAACACACGCGTAAAAACGCCGTGCTGTCGCGATGGCGGGGATTCATATTGGCTTGTAGTTTAAAGACATAGGCGCTGAAGGGCGTGTCCACCGGATCGATCATGAGCTCCCGGCCATCCGGCGTCTCCGCGACGCGACCGCACGCGGACGGCGCGAGGTCGATAAAGGCATCGAAAAAGGGCTCCACGCCGAAATTCGTCAGGGCCGAGCCAAAGAAGACCGGCGTCACGTTCCCATTCTGAAACTCCTCTTTCGAGAACGGGTTCCCGGCAATGTCCAGCAATTCCAAATCATGCCTCAATTGATCCCAGACATCATCCGGCATCCGACTTTTCAATGAAGGGTCGTCCAAGGAGAGTTCCGTGAGCTCCGGCTTCGCCGCCCCGCCAGCCGCCGTTCTGGTGTAGAGCAACACCTGTCGGGTCTGCCGGTTCACCACGCCGAGAAAGTCCCGTCCGGACCCGATGGGCCAGTTGATGGGACTGGCATGAATGCCCAACACTTCTTCTACTTCCGCCATGAGATCCAGGGGCGCGCGTCCGGGAAGGTCCATCTTGTTAATGAAGGTCAACACGGGAATGCGGCGAAGACGGCACACTTCAAACAACTTGCGGGTTTGCGTCTCGACCCCCTTCGCGGCGTCAATCACCATGATCGCGCTATCAGCCGCCGTGAGCGTCCGGTAGGTATCTTCGCAAAAATCCTGATGGCCCGGCGTATCCAGGACGTTAATCACGGCATCCTTATATGGAAATTGCATGGCCGAGGCGGTGATGGAGATGCCGCGCTCCTGCTCCATTTCCATCCAATCCGACGTGGCCAGTTTGCGGTTTTTGCGGGCCCCCACCATGCCGGCGGTGCGGACCATCCCGGAGTAGAGCAGGAGTTTTTCGGTCAGCGTGGTTTTACCCGCGTCCGGATGGCTGATGATGGCAAAGGTCCGCCGCTTGCCCGCCTCGGTCCGAATTTCGTGTTGGAGTTGAAGTGTGGTCATATTAACTTTTGAGCAAGAAAGTTCTGCCCGTTACAATTTTTCCAACTGACCCTGTGCCCGGGCCAGGCTAAGACGAGAGGCATTAAAGGTAAATAACCCTTCGATTAAATTATCACGGGCTTGAGCCACACGGGTTTGAGCATCCGTCACTTCAATGTTTGTGGCGACACCAACCGTAAATCGTTCACGTGCCAATTCCAATTCGGTGAGGGAGAGCTTTAATCCTTCTTCGGCCACCGCCACCTGTTGTTTGGCCGAACTCAGGGTGATGAGCGCATCGCGAACCTCCAGCCCCACTTGATATTGTACATCCTGCATTCTGATTGCTTCCTGCCTGACTCGACTGCGACTCTCTGAAATTCTCCCTTCCCGCTGTCCCCCATCGAAAATCGGCACCCTCATAAGAACCTGAACATTGTCTGTGGTGAGCGCATCGGGAATTTGATTGCCAATCAAGCCCACATCGCCCAAGGCCTGAATGGAGGGAATCCGTTCATTGGTCACAGAACTGAGTGTCAGGGAGGCCAGTCGCTCCCGGTTCTTCTGTGCCTTCAATTCGGTCCGGTTCTCTTTCGCAATCTGCAATGCGTCTCCTATGGACTGCTCTGAGACTTCCACCAATTTCATTTCATCTGTGAGCATCAGGCGCACCTCGAACGACAGCCCCATGGTGCGGATCAAATTGAGTTTGGCACGATCCCGGTCATTTTCAGCGACTAATAATTGCTGTCTGACGTTTTCCAATTGAACCTTCGCCCGCGTCACATCCAAGCTGGTCGCCATTCCAGCGGATTTTCGTTCCGTCGCCAATCGAAGTAATTCCTTATTCAATGCAACATCCGCATTGCGAGCGTCCACGGCTGCTTTGGCCCGAAGGGCTTCCAAATAAATCAGACCCGTGGAGGCCATGGTATCACGTTTGTTGACTTCCGCATCCAACCCTGCCACATCCACTCCGGCTTTGGCAGCCCGCCATCTTTGAATGAGACTCAAACTGAATACGTTTTGGGTGAGAAAGGCTCTCGCTTCATAGAAATCCCGCGGGCCGGCCACGGTGGGACTGCCACCGAATTGACTCGTAAAAAACCGGCGCCGCGCCCCGCCCACCGTCCCTGAGATATTTGGTAATAATTCGCCCAATTGGGTATTTGCCACATCCTGCGCCTGGGTAATGCGTTCCTTAAACAATCGGACTGTGGGATTTTGATCAATGGCAGCCTCCATGGCCTCCCGCAAACTTAACCGCAATTCGGGAAGATCCTGAGCCGTGGAAGGCTCCAGGGGAGCCGCCCATGCAACCGTGTCCATTCCGCAGTATACCCCGCTGCACACCACTACCAGCCGTAACACCTTCGAAAACTGTAACGCCATAATATCCTTTCCATCGCCTCTTTGTTAAAGATGGCCTCCCGAAGGGTGAACTGCCAATTGAGGCTGTCTTTTCGCTGACCACTTGTGTTGCGCCTCCATTACCAGGGTAAACAAAGCCGGAATAACAATGAGAGTGAACACCGTTGAGACCAAAAGGCCTCCCAGCACCACACTTCCAATTCCCCGATACAGCTCGGAGCCCGCCCCGGAAGAGACCACCAGCGGGAAAAGTCCAAAGAGGGTGGTAAGAGTCGTCATCATAATAGGGCGTATACGGATTTTGACGGATTCGCTGACCGCCTCTCGAAGCGGTAATCCCTGCTCAGATTCTCCCTCAGGAAAATCCGACTGGCCCGCTGGCCTCATAAAATTTAAGGCCTGATGCACCACCAAAATCGCATTATTCACCACCACGCCGATCAGGATGACGAAGCCCAACATGGTCAAGACATCCAATGGCTGGTACGCCACAAAATTATTGACCAGGGAAAGACCCAGGAATCCACCGGCTGCGGCAAACGGCACGGTAAAAATAATCACCAGAGGATAGAGAAAGCTTTCGAACAAGGCTGCCATCAGGAGATACGTAATGGTAAAGGCCAACAGAAAATTCCATTTTAAGGCGTCATAGGTTTCGGTTAAATCGTCGGCCGTCCCCGACACCCGGACATTATACAAGCGTCCCAACGTCCCACCCTCTTTTAATGGCCCTAGTATTTGCTTTCGAATCACATCCATCGCCTCCTCCAGCGCCATCTCAACCGGTGGGATCACCTGAATCACAATGGACCGTTCCCGTTCAATATGATTGATTTGTTCCGGCCCCGCGACTAAGGTGACATCGGCAATATTGCCGACTGTCGTCAATTGCCCGCCTTTGGTATAAATCGGAATGGAATTGAGCGACTGGGTCTGATTGGCATATCGGTCGATCCCTCGTATTGTCAGGTCAACTTCATCGCCCTGAAATTGATAGTCACTCGCCTTCGCCCCATCGACCAGGGCATCAATAGTAAACCCGAGTTCCTGATTGGTCATTTGCACATCCGCCGCCCGATCCCGTTTGACGGTGACCCGGACTTCCGGACTTCCCAAATCCAAACTGGGAATAGGTCTGACCTGCGCCTCGGGGAGCACCTCTTTGACCTGACCGAACACCTGAACACCCAATCCAACCAGCGTGTCCAACTCCGGCCCGGTGATTTCGATATCAATATTTCGCCCCTCGCCCAAGCCACGCTCGAACAGGCCGCGTTGGGTGATGATCCCAATCACCCCTGGAAGATCGGCTGTGGCCCGACGAAACAGAGGGATCAATTCCTTCACGCGGCTCGGATCATTCACTCGACCGCCCATAAAGACCGACCGCCCCCGCGCCACATAGAAAAAATTCGCAATACCGGGGCCATCCAGAGCGGCTTCCTCCGGGGAACCAGCCTTCGCCTCCCAATACGGGCGTAAGGTCGATTCCATCGGCATTCCCATTTTGACAAATTTATTGGCGTTATACCCGGGCGGAGGCAACAGAATACCAACGACAAGGTTCCGGTTGCCCTGAGGAAGATATTCCGCCTTCGGCAATAAAGCCCAACTTCCCACAATCGCAAGAGAAGTGAACCCCAAAATGATCACGCTTCGCCAAAAGACACTGCCACTCAAACCATACACGAGAGAACCCAAAGCCTCTTTGATGCGCTCCATCCCGGAAGGCTCTTTTTCCGCCAAACCCTTCTCCGCCAACATTGATGTATTCCAGACAGTGGGTGCTTCTCTCTCTTTGGGCTTTTTGACCGTCGTTAATACTCGCGCAGATAACGAAGGAATCACGGTCATCGAGACCACCAGACTCAAGCCCACTCCCGCACTAATCGCAATGGCAATATCCCGAAACAACTGACCGGATTGTTCTTCCATAAACACAATCGGAACAAAGACCGCAATTGTGGTCAGGGTACTGGCCAGCACCGCACCCCATACCTCCACGGTGCCATCGTAGGCAGCCTGAAATAACGATTTCCCTAATTCCCGATGACGATAAATATTTTCCAGCACGACAATCGAATTATCCACCAACATCCCGGCAGCAAACGTCATTCCGGCTAAACTGACGACATTGAAATTCCGTCCCAACACCCACAGCATGATAAAGGTTCCCATGATGCTGATCGGAATGGCCAGACCCACCACCAGGGTGCTACTGCCTGTGCGAAGGAACAAATACAAGACGACGATCGCCAACAGGCTCCCGACGATAAGATTCTGCTGGACAAGGGATAGTGATCGGTTGATGTAGTCGGTTTCGTCATATACCTGGAATAGCTGGAATCCTCGTGGATTCAAAATTTCCTCATTGAGCTCGATGACGGCGGCGCGCAGACCATCCATCGCATCCAACACATTCGCCCCGGTCTGCCGAATCGCATTGATCGCAATCGAGGGACGGCCCTTTTGCCGCACCACAACGGTCGGATCCTTGTAATCAATATGGGCTGTGGCCACATCCCGCACATACACCGACGCTCCATCGCGCCGGGTAATAATGACATTTTCCACATCCTGGGGATTGAGATATTCCCCCACGGTCCGAACGATATACGACCGTTTACCCTCATCGAAATCTCCGGCACTATAATCGCGATTCTCCTGATCCAAGGCTCTGGCCAGGTCCGTAATCGTTAACGCCCTGGCGGCTAATTTGGCCGGATCGACCGTGACCCGAAGCTCTCGCTCACGCCCGCCATTAACATTTGAGGCAGCCACGCCTTTCACGCGTTCGAAACGGGCCTTGATGACATCCTCTGCAAAATCCCGCATCGTTTCAATATTGACCGGATTGCCTTCCAAGGTGTCTAAAATAAACCAGGCCATGGCCACCCCGCGGGTATCCGCACTGCTAATGACAGGCTCGTCGGCCTCAAGCGGGTACTCTTTGACTTGATTCAACCGATTGGAGACCTGGAGTAAGGCCGTATCGGTATTGGTTCCCGTGGGAAACCGAAGAATGACTTTTCCCTGGCCATAAGAGCTCTCGCTGAACATTTTTTCCAGACCTTCGACCCCTTTGAGTTGCTCTTCCTGCTCGTCAATGATTTCACGTTCGACTTCATGGGGACTTCCTCCAGGCCAAAAGGTATCCACGGTGACTTCATGCTTCTCCACATCGGGTGCCAATTGAACCGGGAGCTTCACCAACGCCACAATGCCAAACAGCACCACTAAGAGCACGCCCACGGCCATGCTGACCGGATAACGGATCGCTGAATGAACCAGATTCATGCTTTCACGGGCTCCTCTAAAATTCTGACGGACTGACCGGGCAAGAGGCGCTCATTCCCTTCCACCACCACCTGCATGCCTTCTTCGATGGCTCCCTGCACTTCAACAACGTCCTCAAAATGGGCTATGGGGGTCACCGTGACCTGGCTGACGGTGTTATTGGCCACAATAAACGCGAATTCTTTGCCCCCTCTGAGCACCATCGCATCCTTGGGGATCACAACCGCCTGGTAAGGCGCGCCCACGGCTAAATTCACCCTGGCGACCATCCCGCTTTTAATGTGTAGATCCGGGTTAGCCAATTGGACTTTGACCGGAAACGTCCGTGCCGCCCGATCGGCTTGCGCGATAATCGAGAAGATTTTTCCTTTGACCTCAACACCGGGCAAGCCATCGAACACCGCCACCACCGGATCGCCGACTCTGACCTCCCGCATATATTCTTCAGGGAGAGGAACTTGCACCTCAACATAGGACAGGTCTACCAATTCCACCACTGATCCGCCCTCTTCGATCCATTGGCCGATTTCCGTATACTCTTTCGTGATCCAACCGGCAAACGGCGCCTGGATGGTGGATTTGGTCAATCGATCCTGCACAAGCCGGATTTCTGCTTCCAATTGGGATAGACGTTTTTCCAATGCGCCTTCCTGGGTCAACGCATCGTCCATTTCTTTTTGCGTCACCAGTTCTTTGGCGAACAACAAATTGGCCCGTTCCAAATCCTTCTGAGCCTGATCATAGCGGGTTTTCGCTTCCCGGTGTGAAGCGACCGCCGAGTCAAGGCGGATTTCAAACGTATCTATACGAAGGGTGGCAAGCAGTTGTCCTTTGTTCACAAACTGGCCTTCTTTCACCGGAAAGGCCTTAACCAGACCCGCCACCTCACTGGCCACAAGGCTTCGCTTGCGTGGTTCAGCCGTACCAACTAATGAGACGGACCGCTGAACTTGCTTGTTCAGAACGGTCGCCACCTTCACTGGTGTGGGAGGACGCCCGGTTGGCGGCTGGGCCGCCTCCTGTTCGCTGCACCCCTGCCAACCCGATACGCCAATGGCAAGGGTAAGAATAAACCAGAGCTGACTCTTTGGCAGATATTTCATACGTTCACTTTGACCTCTGTGTTGTTGAAGTTCCAAGACCATCAAGCAATAACGTACTCAACCAGTCGGCTTTGTCCACAAGCGATTCTTTGGGCCCTGCCTGTAAAATCCACAGATAGATCGTGGAGTTTAACATGCCATGAAATGCCAACGAGGTATCTTTGGGATCCAATTTGCGGAATTCCCCGGTCTTGATGCCCTCCTTGATGAGCTTCGCGACAAGATCAATTTGCGCCAGATACCGTTTCCACACCCGTTCTCCAAACGCGCTTTTTACCGTCCATTCAAAACCACTCCACTCGGAGACATAAATACGAAAGAATGCACGGTTTTGATCAGCGAAGGATAATTTCACTTGAATCACCGCACGCACTTTCTCACGGGCTGAAAGGCGGCTTTGGGTCGCTTCTTCCATAAGACGGAGTAATTCCTCCACTTTGGCTTCAACCAGAGAGATATAGATGTCTTCTTTGCTTTTAAAAAACCGGTACACCGTCCCCATGGCGAATTGAGCGGCTTCCGCAATTTCCGCCATACTGGTTTTAAAAAACCCGTTCTGAGAGAATTTTCGCTCCGCGGCTAATAAAATTTCCTCACGCCGGGCTTCATATTCTCGCTGTTTGCGTTGGGATCGCTGATCTGCGGCAACTTTCATGTCAACGCCTCAATCCTTTTGTCTTAACAATGTATTCTAAGAGATGAATACCTATTCTACAATATGGAATGCCTATTCATCTATCGGAAAACCATTCGCCAGAGTTAATGTAGAGAAAAAATAAAGTCGGAACCTAGCAAATAAAATTGGAAACTGAAAAATAAAGCTGGAAACCATGCTTTATCCCAGTTTTATTGTACACGGTCTCCAGCAGGCCAGGCGGGAAGGGTGCTTGGTCCAGTGCGTGGATTCATGGGCGAGCGTGGCGTAGTAGCTTTCCGCGTCACAAAACGCCTCGAATGGCAGCATCCGGATATAATCCGCTTCCTGCGCATAATAGGCTTGCGTGCCGCCGTGCCGGATGTCGGCCCGCAGGTTGGCAAAGAAGGTTTCAGCGTGCTCGATGCGCTGCACGGGATCAACTTCAAAATTTTTAACCGTTGAATACCCCCCTGCTTGCGGCGGAGATCTTTATTTAGGAAAGACGAGAAGGAAAACGAAGAGGGAATTGTTTGGTGAAGACATAGACAAGGAATGCGCTGCTAACGCCCGTGAGAAAGCCGGTAAACAGTACCATGATGGCGGTGTAAGCTCATGATCAGGGTTTCTGTCATGCCCAACGAACGGACATAGACAATTTCATGCGGCTTCACCATATTATACGCGACATACGCCATGATGCCTCCAATGCAGGCCATGGGTACGGCTTCTAAGTATGTGGCGAAGAACGCCACCAGGCCAAGTTTCAGGACACATTTACTTATGCCTGCCAGGGGGGAAAGCGCCCCGACGCGAATGTTGGTGGCGGTACGGGCCAGAGCTCCGGTATGGGGAAACCCGTTTAACATTGGGATGACCACACTCACCCACCCTTGGCCCCATAATTCCTTATCGGGATGAAAGGGGACGCCCTGGTTGTTGGCTAGGCGGTCGGCCATGCGGGAAGACAACAAGCTTTCGACCGCCGAGACGAAAACGATACCAAGCGTGAAATACAGGAGGTTGGCCAGAAAATGAGGATCCCATTCCAGTTGTCCCGGAGGAGTGAACACCAAGAAATCGGTGGGGAGTTCTCCGTATTTTTCTTTGAGTGTGACTAAACCTTTGTCTGCCCAAATGGTCGCGGCCATGACCGTTCCTGCTCCCAATGCCAACAGCGGGCCGGGAAGAAATGGTGAGATTTTTGAGGAGGCCAGGCAGAGGACAAACGTACCTAACGCGATGAAGACCGAATAGGGGTTGATCGCCCCATAGTTCTCTATGATGAGTTCCACTTTTTCAAGGAAACCAAGGCCATAGGAGGCAATATCGAGTCCGAGAATTTGGCCGATTTGGGTAAAGACGATGACGCATCCGATCCCGATGGTGAAACCCACTACAATAGAATCCGGGACCAGGCGAATCAGGCCCCCCAACCGTGCTAGCCCAAGTCCCATGAGAATGAGGCCCGCACACAGGCTGGCCAGGATGAGAAAGGGGCCTCCAAATTCAGTAACGGCCGCACCGATAAGAGGAATAAAGGCGGCGGTGGGTCCATAGACTTGGTACTTTGACCCCCCGAACAGGGCACCGATGATGGCCGCAATGGCTCCTCCCACTATGCCCTGCTCCGGCCGAAGGCCCGAAGCAATGGCAAAACCCATGGCCAGGGGAATGGCCACCAAGGCCACGATCAGCCCGGCCATGAGATCCCGGAGGATATTAAGTTTTGTGTTGCCTTTTAGGAGGTCCTCGTACCGGTGGTCAAACGGGGTCAGAAAGAATTTGAGCCTGTCTGAAATTTTCACCAGTTTGTGGTCAAGGGGATGTTCGGTGTTAGGGAGCATGCCACCTCCTTTAAAGGCAAGAAGTTGAGCAAAAACTGTGATTGGGAATATTCTTTTGGTTGGATATTCGGTGGGACACAAAATTTCTTTAGTTCTTCCGGGTTTTCCGTGGGTAGAGTTTCTGGTATAGAGGCCTTCCTCCACCAGGGAGGGCTCTCATGCGCGACACCGAACTCTATCGACACCTGTTGGGATTGTTGGAGCCCGTGGACGGTGGACCGTGTGGCGGTATGACCAAAAGGGCAGTCAACAGTGGGAGCAGCGGCACAAGCAGCACTATCGACTGACACACTCGCGACCTCCACAAACATGAAAGCCAACCGACGTATTCGACTGCGGTCGAAACTATCGATTGGCTTGTACTGCCGCCGGCCTCTCGCTCGAATTGCCGGTTGCCCTACGGGCCATGTGATGAGCGGGTTCGGCGTCCTGCCTGTCTTGACGGAATTTCATGGGACAGCCAGCAGCGCCGATGCATCGATTGCGCTCCATCAATAATACGGCGGAGAGACGATCGTCAAGCCCCGAGGGGGGTCAGTGCTTTCGCGCGGCTGTGATTGACCCGGAAGGCCTAACGAACAGGTCGGAAGAGCATGCCGACTGAATTCCATCCGGTTCCATCCGTTCCGTCCGGTTCAATCCCTAGCCAACAGTCCCCCTCGGCCTTCACTCACCTAAACCCACCACATGTGTCCCTATTCTTGGTAACATCCTTGGCACAGGGACCGGTAAGGCCCTTCTCGCAAGCTGAAACCCCCTTATTTTCAAACCGCTGAGCGCGTGATTGACCTTCCGCTGCTTCTTTGGTACGTTTCCGCTCGCCCAAAAAGGCCGTTTATATTTCCTATTCCCGGCTCTGGTCTTCAGTTCTTCCACGGATTCATCGCTGACCGGTACATAGGTACTGCCGATGTGGAATACCACATTGTAATAGCGTCCCTTTCCGATCCGTTCGAAGGGTAAGCCCTTCACAGTCTCTCCTGCTGAAGCCGAAGCAGGGCCATTCTAGACAAACCGCTCTATGAAAGATAAGGTCATGGCGGCGGCGAGTGTCAATCGGAGCTGTCAAACGGCCGGCCGCTTTTGCCGAAGTACTCCTGCCGGCTGACGGCGACATCCGTCACAAACATGACGCCTGAGTGCCGTTCGAACAGCGGACGCAAACCGGCCAGGATCGGTTCGACCTTCTCTTCCGGGACGACGGTCATGATCATCTCAAGGCTTTCCTGCTCGCTAAACATGAAGTGGGCTTCCCGAATACCATGATGACCCTTGCCGGACACATTGCCGACGATGGTGTACCCCGTGGCATTCACGCGGTCGAGCAGGTCGGTGACAAACGGTCGCTGATCTCCTGCGACGATCACACGAATCTCCTTCATCGGATGCAACGTCAACGCGCCCATCGAGCACTCCTTTCCTGATCGTTCCTACAGTATAACCCGCCGCTCGTTACGGAATTCCGGCGATGGGGTTCCATGTTCCTGTTGGTTGATACCGATACCATACCGCATCTTCAGGGTCGAGGGCGACCAGGTGGACCCATGCATTTCGATAAAAATGCTGTAAAACTTCATGCCGGGCAATCAGCCTGTCAAGGCGTCCGCGAGGCGCCTCCACCACGGTCAGCAATCGCATCGGTTCATGATACGGCCGATCGCCGTCGATGACGGTTTGCCTGGCCAACCCGAGCCGGAGATCGCTCCAAGGCCCCGACATGATGCCGAAACGACCCACCACATTGTGATAGATCTTGCTTCCGCTGCCGTAGACTTCGTTGTCGACAGCCGAAAAATAGTGTTCCATGTTGATCCACTGAGCCACGACTTGCGGCGCGGTTAATAACACTTCAAGCAGGCGGTTGTTCGGATCTTCCCGATAGTCGTAAGAATGGAGAAAGACGCGTCCTTCCAAGTCGATCCCTTTGGTCAACCCGCGACGGCCGATCACGAATGCGGCATTGCTGGAGAGTCCCCACTCGGGCCGGATCTGACTCCAGTCGGCGCTCCGCCGCCGGACGTGCGACACGGCTTGCCGGCTGGTGAGGGACCGTCGGATTTCTGGAAACCTGGCACAGCGCTCCTGACTCGTGAGCGCGGCCGCTTTGGCCAGATCCTCCTGCAATCGCGCAAGATCTGCACGATGAGTCGGAGGCACGTCTTCGAGATCGAACAGCCTGACTTCATCGGTGGTGGTGTCGGCTTGTCCTGCGATGCAGTGCGTATCCGATGGAATGTCCAGGCCGTTGGCGGCCAGCCGCTCACGCACACGGAGGTTGTTGGCCATCATCGCGAGCACGCGGGCGTTGGGATGACCTTCATTGCCCCCGCAGGCCCCGCAATCGAGCGCGGATTCGTAGGGATTATTCTCGGAGGTGCTGCCATGGGCGCAAAAGAGCACCAGGCGGGCGAAGCGGGTCGTCAATCCCATCATACGCAAGGCGGTATCCACCGTGAGAGTTTGTTCTTCCAGGGTAAATCCCGTCCGGGTGATCCGCTCCTTGTGTCTAGAGGCGGAGCGGGCGTTGAGGTCGTATTGCCGGCGGAGGACATCGATGAGCGAGTGCAGCGCGTCGGTGGTCAGACCCGCCTGTGTCGCCGCCTCGATCAAGGAGGATTCCAGTTCTCCTTGAGGGCCCAAGGCGCGCTGCCGCAAGCCTTCGACAAGCGCGGGTGTCATACGCGAGCTTCGTAAGCCGCTACGTTCGTGCAGCGCCTTTCGCACGACGGTATGCTGCTCTGCGGCGAGCATCTCGGCGGTTTCGGCCGGGGGCAGCTTGTCGACAGTGAGCGTGGTCGCAAGAGCGGGCATGAACAAGCGTCGCAACCGGGTGGTCCAGCGGTGGTAGAACGATGGCCAGAGTGTCTTGCCGAACATGGGAAGGCTATAGAACCACCCCAACGATTCCACCATGACGTACGGGGTCACTACGTTCTCTTTCAAGTCATGCAAGAGCGTATGGCCTGCATGGACCCACTTGGTGCGAGCCTCATGACGAGACACCTGGTGGTCTAAGTAACTGCGCGGGACCTCGCGGATTTCGTTTTTCGCGCGCATGATGACGGGAAATTGCTCCGTATCATGGTCCTTCCCCCAGGCACGATAACGGATGAAGGCAGCGAAGAATCCCGCAAAGCCGTAGGTTTCGTGAAAACCGGTGGATTCCAAATGCCGGCGAAATGGCTCGGACCGCACATCGATACAATAGACGGACTGAGAATAGGGGCGCGCCGGTGTCGCCTGATTGTCCATGGCCCCCTCCCGAGACGCGCCCTTGGACAGGCGAGAGAGCAGCCGATCGTGATAACTTGATTCGAATGCCTTGAGCCAGATGGGACCATGGTGAGATTCGGGAAAGGCATCCATCCACTCGAGCAGCTGTTTGAGATCCGTAGGCGTGCTGTCGGCGAGCCAGACCGGGTCGATGGCCAAGGCCTGCGCCAAGGCGATCAGCCGCTTAGCCGAGCCCCGGCGAACGGCCGCGTCTTGTCTGGGTGTCACCTCGATGCGATACCGTTCAAGGATGGTTTCCCATCGGCCGTCTTTTCGATGCCGCATCCGGTCGACTTCTTCTGCATAGAGGGCCGGCAACCGACCTGCGATCCGCTGCCGCCGCAAGTAATATTCATCCGCATGGTTCTTCATGTAGGCGGTGATAGCATCATACCGCCCCTCGATACCGAGTTCTTCGCCGCACACTTTCTGGACCAGCTCCTGGACATACCAGAGACGAATAGCCAGGAAGTCCACCAACCCGACAGGGAAGGCCCGCTGCCAGGGATATTCCCGCTCTTCTGCGCGCCACTTGATGAAGCCGGCCCAGCCCGGCAAGGCGGTCAATTGGAGCGATAAGTAGTCCTGCCGAAGATCGGCGGGAATGCCGAGCTTGTCCAGACCTTGCAGGAGCGCGTCCTCCGGATAGTCGGGGAGCCGCGATATTTTATTGCGGCTGTCCGCGATCCCGCACGGCGACCATTCAATGGCGGCCAGCGTTTTCCATGCGCCGTACATGCCTTTATCCCGTTCCGGCATGGGCCAGGCCGCGTGGCCTTCATCCAGGAAGGCCGCGCACCATTTAATCAATTCCTGATCGATCTGCCGGAGGATTTGCGTCCCGCAGGTGTCGTCACACCAGTGACCCAGGGTGAGCCAGCGCCCCAATGACGTGTGGTCGTTCTTCACGATCGACTGAATCTCCCCGGGCAGATCCGGCGAGGGCAGCACCAATGCAAGCTTCGCCACTACCGAGTCAGTCAAATGTTTCGCTTGGTCGTACAGATGAGAGTCGAGCGGTTCCATGACGGGGGCGCTGAGACCGTGGGTCAGGCAGGTCCTCAACACGTCCCCATGCGACACCGGCCGCGAGCCAATGATCACGTGTTTATCGTGGACCATCGGCTTCAACGCCTCGTTCAGTTGCTGCAATTGGATCCGCCCCGATCGTAAGTACCTGCGGTATTGATCCCCCGAGAGATAGCCGCAGCCTCCCAAGAATCGCATGCCGCGCTTAACCGTTTCTTCAAACGGAAGATATTCCAAGCCATGAAGCGGATTATGGTGCACGAACGTTCGCATCGGCCAGTATTGGGCGATGACTTCGCCCGCCAGGCGGACGACGCCCAGGAGTTCCATCCGCTTCGATTCGAGATTTCTTGAGGGGTCTATCGGGGCCATACAGACGTTTTCATGACAGTGGTGGCCGGGTAACTTGACCGGTCAGACGCGAATAAACCGGCCGGAGCCACGCCGAGGCCGATGGAGAGCAGCACGACGATAAGTAACGAAGCGAATTCAGCCCGGCGAAGATCATCGTAGCGCAAATCCGGCCTTCGCGGTCCGAACAGCAGGCGCTGGACCAGATCAAGGACATACCACGATGCGGCCAACCAGGCGCCAAACACCACCAGCCAGGCGGCGGCGGATGAGAAGGATGAAGCCAGGATCAGCCCCATGAAGCCGGCGAACAGTCCGAACGGTGGCAGACCCATGGCAGCCAGCGCCAGAAGCGAGAGGAGAACGGCATAGTGCGGCATCGAGGACGCCAGCCCGCTGATGGCGTGCGGATCCACATCGTCGCCGTACCGCGTGCGGATCACTTGCCAGGCAAGCAAGAGCCCGCCGGTTACGAGTCCTGCGGCTCCGGCAAAGACTGCGGTATGAGGGGTGACCGTTCGGGTCGAAGCCACAAAAAACCACAGAATGCCGAAGAACGATACGCTGCCATAGGCCAGCAGCAAGCGAACGCGCGACTGCGCCAAGGCTTTGATCGCGGCATACAGGGCGCCGATCAATGCGAAGACCGTCATCGTGAGAACGGCATTGTCCGGAATACCCGGCATTACGGTGGCAAGACGATGTAGGCCTATCGCGGGCAACAAGAGGACGAGGAACGAAGGAAGACTACCGGGCAAACGGGTAAGCGCGGCGAGATAGCCATCGTGAAACGGAATCAGGGGCAACAGTGTCGCGCAGACAAGCAAAGACATGAGCAGGGAAAATGGCGGACCGGAAATGAGGGCTGTAATAGCACAGGCAGCGCCGAGGCCATAGGAGCCGATCGCCCACCAGGACATCGGCCACAAGGGTGTATGGTGCCGATACAGCAGCACAGTTGTGAGGCCCAAAATGACGATTAGAGAGATCTGCCCGATCATCCCCATGTCTGTGAGGACAGCCATGCCTAACCCCAACAGCACCAACGTCAGGATGCCAGCGGAGCGATGGGTTTCATCGATCGGCTGGCCGAGCAGTGACGCACAGGCGGCCCATGGAAGCAGAGAGATCAGCAGCCACCCTTCCGCCGGAGGGACGAGAAACTGAGACAAGAGAAGGAGCGCCGCGAAGGTCGCGACACTGACGATGATGGACCAGGTTTTCGCCCGATCCGGGTGGGACCACAGGACAGAGACTTACGGCCGCCCCCATCAGGGGAACGCCGGCCAGAATCATCGGAGCCAGGTCGCCAATCATCGCTATGACCATCCTTGTTCGTGCTTATCGATTCGGTGCACGACGCGCATCACCGCCTGTCCGAGTTGCTGATACCGCTCTTCCACATACAACCGATTCATGAACAGGACGTAGAGCCGATTCCTCCACTCTTCGACCCAACGCGGCATCCAGACCGAGCGGCCGTGCGCGCGCATGTAGAGGTACGACCAACCGAAAATCGTCATCAGGGTCGCTCAGAACGATGATGGCCTCGAACAGCCAGTCCGGCAGATCTGCAGCCTGGAAGTACAAGTGCGACTTCTTGGGATCGGGGTACAAAAATGCCGTGAAGGACTCCACCGCGAACAGATAGACCAACACGACGAACAACAGGGTCAGCAGCATCGCCGACGGACACTTTCCATGACGCGACAGCGCGCAGGCGCGTGAGCGTCAAGATCGCCTGCGACGAGGTGATCCAGATAAAAAACAGAAAAATCACGGTGCCCTGAGATTCCAGCAAGCGGGATACGCAGCACGCCGTGCGTGACGAGCAGAATGAGGAGCGGAATGAACGAGCGTCGTCACGAACCCTGTCGACCAGGTGAGTCGAGAAAAACTCCTCTTCTTCGTCCATGGTCCGTACGGGGGAAACGCCGGATCCTGGCGGGCTTTATGGATGACGTTGCCGCAGTTCAAGAACACCGTCGCCTTGAACAGTCCATGCGCGATGAGATGGAACACCGCCAGAGAAAACGCGCCCAAGCCGCATTCCATGATCATGTAGCCCATCTGGCCGATGGTGGAAAACCCGAGTGTTTTCTTGATGTCGTTCTGCGCGAGCATCATGCTGGCGCCGAGAACCGCGGTGAGCGTGCCGACGACGAAGGCCACATGCAGGGTCGTCGGGCTCAAACCGAAGAGCGGAGCCAGGCGATTGATCAGAAACCCGCCGGCATTGATGATGCCCGCATGCAGCAAGCGCATGCACCGGCGTCGGCGCATAGAGAGACCGGGGAAGCCAGATGTGCAGCGGGAAATTGGGCCGATTTGCCCATGCCGCCGATGAACAGCAGCAAGGTCACAGCCGTCGCGCCGCTGATTTCGATGCCAGGCAGCAGTGAGATGGTGGCCGTGGATTCAGCTGCCTTGCGCGAACAATTCTTGGAATTCCAACGTGCCGTAGAGGGAATGGGCGAGCGCAATCCCGGCAAGAAATGCCACGTCGCCGACCCGCAAGAGGGTAAACGTTCGAAAGGCGCCTTCCAGTGTCGCGGCATGCGCGTGGTTGTGCGCCAACATATACAGCAGGTAACTCAGGAGCTGCCAAAAGATGAACAGCATCAGAGATTGCCGCTCGAGACCATGCAGAGCAGCACGAAGGTCGTGATCCCCACTAACGCGAGATACCGGGGTTCGTGGGCGATCCTGATACATGTACCGGACGGAGTAAGTGTAGATGATCGTGCCGACGCCAGAGATCAACACCATCATGACCGCGCTGAGCCGGTCGATATAAAAACCCAGAGGGAAAGCCAAGGTCGGAGCAGCCGGGTCGTAGAGCTTGAGACTAACCGGTCCCTGCGTCGCGACGAGGTACAGCGTCGCGATGGCGCCGCAGAACGCCGCGCCGATCGGATAAGCTGCCAATCGCGCGCGCGCGCGTCGCGAGCGATCGGGTCCCAGTATGACCAAAAGGGCAGTCAACAGTGGGAGCAGCGGCACAAGCAGCACTATCGACTGACTCACTCGCGACCTCCACAAACATGAAAGCCAACCGGCGTATTCGACTGCGGTCGAAACTATCGATTGGCTTGTACTGCCGCCGGCCTCTCGCTCGAATTGCCGGTTGCCCTACGGGCCATGTGATGAGCGGGTTCGGCGTCCTGCCTGTCTTGACGGAATTTCATGGGACAGCCAGCAGCGCCGATGCATCGATTGCGCTCCATCAATAATACGGCGGAGAGACGATCGTCAAGCCCCGAGGGGGGGTCAGTGCTTTCGCGCGGCTGTGATTGACCCGGAAGGCCTAACGAACAGGTCGGAAGAGCATGCCAACTGAATTCCATCCGGTTCCGTCCGGTTCAATCCCTGAGCCAACAGTCCCCCCTCGGCCTTCACTCACCTCAACCCACCACATGTGTCCCCATTCTTGGTAACATCCTTGGCACAGGGACCGGTAAGGCCCTTCTCGCAAGCTGAAACCCCCTTATTTTCAAACCGCTGAGCGCGTGATTGACCTTCCGCTGCTTCTTTGGTACGTTTCCGCTCGCCCAAAAAGGTGGTTTATATTTCCTATTCCCCCGATGAACTGATCGATGGCAAGGACAAACCCGTCGACGTTTCCAAGGTGGATGTGTCGATGGATGGCATCGAATTGCAGGACGAGGGTTCATTTCTGCGATTCAGGAAGGCCGGGAGCCAAACGCCAGCGTCGCGCAGGTTCTGCCCGCGATGCGTATGCTTGGTCGTCCGAAAAAAGCCTGAAATAATGGGAATGACCCCCAGGGATGGGCATTGGGAACCGATTGCAACCTGACTCCGTTCCCGGGGAATACGGAAGCACGGTCTTGCGGCAGTTGGTAGCGAACTGCTCGGAAGCAAAATTATGTACAGCAGAATAAGGATGGATATTTGTGAGCACAACGGTTGCCAATGACCCTAAACACGTAGTTGCAATGATTGGTGGTGCGGTTGCCGGTTCGACAGCCGCTCAAGTTCTGGCTGACGCTGGTGTAATTGTTGTCGTCATCGAGCAAAACGTACGGCCCTACGGGAAGATTGAGGACGGTCTGCCACGCTGGCACACTAAACAGCGCCTCATGGAGTACGAGCGCATCAATTCTCGCCTGGACAAGCCGGGGGTCTTTTTCGTACCCAACACGCGTTTAGGCAGAGATGTTGGCTTTCAGGAGTTGATCGGAGACTGGGGATTCAGCGCTGTCATACTGGCCAATGGCGCCTGGAAGGATCGGCCGCTCCCGGCAGAAATCGACAAGTATCTGGACAAGGGCCTGATCTACCAGAATCCTTTTATCTATTGGTTCAATCACAAAAACGAGAAAGCGTATTCGGGCCTTCGTTATGAGATCCCCGGGGGACGATCGTCATCGGTGGAGGACTGGCATCGATCGACGTGGTAAAAGCAGTTCAGGTGGAACAGTACGAAGCTGCCTTGCGCACGAGAGGCCTCAACGTCACGATGCTCGAGCTCGAACATAAGGGAATTCCGGCCGTCTGCAAAGACCATCAGATCAATCCGGACGAGCTCGGCGTCCAGGACGTCGTGCTCTATTACCGTCGCCGCGATATCGACATGCCGCTTGCGCAGGCCCCCGACAACGCAACTCCGGAACAGCTCGAAAAATCACAGAACGTGCGTAAGAAAATTCTTGGCAAGGTTATCGAGAAGTATCGGGTCGTCTTCGAAGACCGCCATTTGCCTCTGGCCCCTCTCACAGAGGGCGACCGATTGGCAGGCATCCGATTTCAAAGAACACAGGTCGAAGGGGGCAAAGTCACGTCCATCCCCGGATCCGAGGTCGACGTTCGCGCGCCCCTGGTCATTTCTTCCGTCGGCAGCATTCCGGAACCGATACCCGGCGTGGACATGAAAGGCGAGTCCTACACGTTCAAGGATTGGGACACCGGGGAATACGCCAAGGTGGAGGGAGTCTTCGGTTTGGGAAATGTCGTGACGGGCCAGGGAAACATCGATCTCTCGCGCAAACACGCAGCATCCGTGTCGAAACTGGTACTGGAGAACTACCTTGGCGTCGGCAATGGGAATCGTGACATCTCTGCTGTTTCAGACGCCGGCCAGAATCGAGGACAAGAGCAGGCGGAGAAGGTGAAAGAATACTTACAAGGCAAAGAACCACTGCTTCCGGAGAAAGTAAATGCGATTCTGGCACGCGTTGGCAGCCGGATGCGGGAGGTGGGCTACACCACATACCGTGAGTACATTCAGAAAGTCACGCCGTCGGACCTGGAGTAGGAGAAATGCCTGGCGCGGGATGTGACAGAGAGTCTGGTTCGGGTCTGGGAAGGATTGTTTAAGTTATTCTTGCGCGATGCTTGCGGGACCCGTCACGCGACTCGGCGAACTATTACCGGACCTGGTCCAGCCGGGTTGATGGCGCCGTTCAGTCTCATGCGTAACATTGGATCCCTCGACGCAGCCCCGCCGCCTTGATGGTGTTTTTCATCAACATCGCAATCGTCATGGGCCCCACGCCTCCCGGTACCGGCGTCAGCATCGATGCCACGTCTCGCACGGATCGTTCGTGCACATCGCCCACCCAGATGTAACCGCGTTTCTGAAAGTCCTTCCAACGCGATTCATTTTCACCGAACAGGCGCTGGACCTCGGCGGGATCGGATACTTTGTTAGTCCCAACATCAATAATGACCGCCCGGGCTTGATGAAATCGCGGGTGACCATTGCTGTTCGACCGATGGCAGCCACCACGATATCGGCCTGGCGGGTAATCTCCGCAAGATTTCGAGTCTTGTCATGACAGCAGGTGACCGTTGCATTGGCATTGGTCAACAGAACATCCTGAGGCTTGCCGACATCGTCGCTCCACCCTAGCACCGCTGCGCGCGCGCCCCTTCGATCTGAACGCCCGAACGACGCAAGAGTTCCATCACCCCGGAAGGCGTGCACGCGACCATAGTATTTGAAATCGACATGGCATCCTGTCCGCACTGTGGAGGCCCCCTTGACGCTCATCGCCGCCATCGAAGAGCCCGCGGTGATCGCCAAGATTCTCGCCCATCTGGGCTTGCCCACCAAAGCCCCACCCCGTTCACCGGCCCGGACCTACGATCTCTTTCAAACAGCCTGATGCCAACTGAATTCCATCCGGTTCCGTCCGGTTCAATCCCTGAGCCAACAGTCCCCCTCGGCCTTCACTCACCTCAACCCACCACATGTGTCCCTATTCTTGGTAACATCCTTGGCACAGGGACCGGTAAGGCCCTTCTCGCAAGCTGAAACCCCCTTATTTTCAAACCGCTGAGCGCGTGATTGACCTTCCGCTGCTTCTTTGGTACGTTTCCGCTCGCCCAAAAAGGCCGTTTATATTTCCTATTCCCCGGCAATAAATCCATCCACACTGCATGCGATGTAGCAGATCACCATCCGCATAGCGGCCAACGCCAAAGGACGTGCTCGTTGTCGCCGGGAAGTATACAGAAGGCGAGAGGCTGTTGACACGTCCGTTCAGCCGCCCCGTCGGTTTGTCCTTTTGTCTGATGGCGCTGTACACAA
Source organism: uncultured Nitrospirales bacterium (assembly GCA_963785905.1). Classification (GTDB taxonomy): domain Bacteria; phylum Nitrospirota; class Nitrospiria; order Nitrospirales; family UBA8639; genus Nitrospira_E. The sequence goes on along the minus strand of CAWAXJ010000037.1, from coordinate 9,984 downwards.
CGCAGGGGTAGTCTAAGAGCCTGATGGGGGCTGTACGGATGTTCCAGCCACCGCTCAGAGCCGAAGGGAGAGCGGATTCTCTGTGAGATGAGAGAAATTATTGCGGACCGAGTCGCTTCAGGCGTCGGAGCCCCATGAGAGCCAGGAGATCTGTCAGAAGCAGCAGCGATGAAGCAGGTTCCGGATTGACTATTGAACGGCGCCGCTCCGTTGATCGGCTGACGGCGGAGCAGCGGCGCCTGCGACGGGAAATGGATTGAATGGGCTCCCTTGGCCAGGCGTGAGTGGGCGCCGTCGCGCCTGCAAATGAAAACGGATTGAACACACTCGTGTTGGCGGCTGACAGCGGAGCAGCGGCGCCTGCGACGGGAAATGGATTGAATGGACTCCCTTGCCCAGGCGTGAGCGGCGGCGTCGCGCCTGCAAATGGAAACGGATTAAACGCGCTCCCCCCGCTTGTCGTCAGGGGCGCCGACGCACCGGCGAGAGGAAACGGGTTGAAGACGCTGCCGCCTGAGACCGCGGCGATCGGTTGTGGTGGTGAGGAGCTTGCGGCGGGAAGGGCAAACGCCTCACGATTCGGTATGATGGCGACCATGAGGAGGATTCCCACCATGCCGGTCCTCATTTCGAGGCCTCCTCTACGTTGTTCTCCTATCCAAAGCTCATTACAGGAGCATATGCAAACACCCAAAGGATTGATTCTTTCTCACGTGACCGGCGATGCCTCTTTCGCAAAATCCTCGATGAAACAGGTCGGCGGGGAAAGGGGAATCTCAACACGGTGGGTTCATTGTCCGTGTTTGTCCTGCAACCCTGTGAGCCGTCCTATTCACATAACCGTGGTCATCGACCGGACGTCACGGGATTCTTACGGACGATGAGTACCCACCAGACCGGCGTCACGAGCGAAGCGGAATCCCGGGAAAAGGCACGTCTCGACGCGCCTGGGGTAGGCGAGTGTGAAGGTCCTGCCGAGATACGAACAAGCATTCCCCATCGCTTGGACGGCCTCCCGTGGTCGCGGTGGCACTGGCTCATCGTGTCGGCGCTCGGGGTCACCTGGATCCTCGACGGGCTCGAGGTCACGATCGTCGGAGCGCTGGGACCGGTCCTGACCCACCCGACCACGTTGGGGTTGACGGAATCGCAGGTCGGCCTCACCGCGTCGGCCTATCTCGCCGGGTCCGTGCTGGGGGCCGTCGTGTTCTCCTATCTCACCGATCGTCAGGGGAGAAAGCGATGGTTCATGATCACGCTGCTGATTTATCTGAGCGCCACTGTGCTGACCGCCTTGTCGTGGGACCTCTGGAGCTTCATGGTCTTTCGATTCCTTGCCGGCGCAGGCATCGGCGGGGAGTATGCCGCCATCAATTCCGCGATCGATGAGCTGATCCCGGCGAGGGCTCGGGGCCATACAGACTTGGCGATCAATGGGAGTTGGTGGGCGGGCACCGCGGCGGGGGCGTTGCTGACGATTCCCTTGCTGAACCCGAATGTGGTGTCCGAAACCGTCGGTTGGCGGTTGTGCTTTGCGCTCGGCGCGGTCCTCGGAGTGGCGATTGTTCTGATCCGGCGTGTAGTGCCGGAAAGTCCGCGATGGCTGATGACGCATGGCATGGTCGATAAAGCGGAGGTCATCGTCCGGCAGATCGAGGAGACGGTCAAGCGGGAGCATGGCCTTGATGCCCTGCCGGAACCACGGGGGTCAATCACTATCCACCCCCGCTCCTGCACGACCTTCGCCACAGTCGCCCGGGAATTGTTTCGAACGTACCCAACGCGGACGCTGCTCGGAATGACGCTCATGGTGACGCAGTCGTTCCTGTACAACGCGATCTTCTTTACCTATGCGCTGGTGCTGACAAAGTTCTATGGCGTGCCGACGAATGACATCGGCCTCTATATCTTGCCGTTCGCAGTCGGCAACTTCTTCGGTCCGTTGCTGCTGGGACGGTTCTTCGATACGGTTGGGCGCAAGCCGATGATCGCGCTGACGTACGGCGTGTCGGGAGTCTTGCTCGCGCTCACGGCGTACTTGTTTGCATGGGGCTCTCTCACGGCCACGACGCAAACCATCGCCTGGTGCATCATTTTTTTCTTCGCCTCGGCCGGCGCCAGCTCCGCCTATCTGACCGTCAGCGAGGTGTTTCCCATGGAGATCCGCGCGATGGCGATCGCATTCTTCTTCGTCGTCGGGCAGGGCGCGGGCGTGCTGGCGCCATGGCTGTTTGGATTGTTGATCCAGACGTCGGCTGCCGGCGTTGCCTACGGGTATCTCATAGGCGCCGCCTTCATGATGATCGGCGCGGTGGTTGCGATGGTGTTCGGCGTGAAGGCCGAGCGGCAATCATTGGAGGACATCGCGACGCCGCTCTCGGCTCAACCTCGCTAGCAGATGCCATGGGAACAGGAAGGTTTCATCATGGTCGGGACGTTGACCGCCGTGACGGCCAATCAGCCGGCCGGTCTGCATTTCGAGCAGTGGTCCGTCTGGACGATATTTCCGATTTTTCCTACAGCAGGCCGAAGGCGCTTGTCGTTACAATGACATCCCGAGTTGATCATACCAGGCCGTTTTGAGGACTATTCATTCCCATGCTCGCCGTGCTGTTCATCCTTCTCGGGTTGTGGTCTCCACCGGCATCTGCCGACGCACCGCGCGCGCGTCGCCGTTCTTGCTCCGGTCAAGCAATGGGAAGACCACATGCTGCAGTACGGGAAACAACATTGCGTAGGCGACTACTACTACGATGGGGCTCGTGTGTTCTACCAAATCGCGGAATACACCAAAGATGCGTCTTGGATCACGTGCGCCGAACAGGCAGTCGTGGCGTACCGCGACCAATACCTGGTGCCGAACAAGTACGGCGCCGCCGGGTGGATGATTTTCCCTCGCGGCCTCTTGTTGCACTCCCTGCCGCTATGGACCCCAGCGGAATTACCATCCCGTGAAGCGTCCCGTTAACCACTATTTCAAAATCATTCAATGAAGGCAATGCGTGCGTTGATCAATTTGGAGGGGCTTAGGAGGCCAAAAGGCTTGAGAATGAGCGCAACTCGGTAAAGGATGATTGTGCAGCAGGAGAAGCGAGAGCAATCTGGGGCCCCGTGGTGAAGGCCTGCGTCGACGTCTTATCACGAGGACTTCTTTGGGGGTATGTTGTGAGCGCCTGGGACCCTATATTGCCCAAGGCCAGGTGGGGGTCTTGCCCATTGGGGGTGGGGGCTTAGTCCTGGAGAGGGCCTTTTTGTTTGAAAAGAAGCCAGATACCAGGTCCCCGTTATCCTATGAAAAATTTCCCCCCTGGCCCTGGCCAATTTTAAACCCAAAAAAGGGGACCCGTCAGAATTTTTACTCCCAGTTTTACTCCCGGTTCACTCCCAATTTTGGTCCCGTTTCTGAATGGTTCCCAATCGCATTTAATCGCGTCGAAACGTACAATTCTCCACTGTTTATGCTGGTATTGTGCCACTCACTCCTATTCAATAGCACTCAATCCCAAATGACCTGGAATGCCTTGCCAAGGCGAAGGCCGGGAAGGTTAAATCATTCCTGCTCTCATCTTATTGGCTAAATCCAAATATTTCAGCAGTCTCTCCCTTCTGAAGTCCAGAAGTAGCCAAAAGATCCTAATCTTTTGACTCCAACTTTATTTTTTCGGTTTCCGAAATCCATAAAATATTTTCATTAATGATTCCAACTTTATTCCATATCAGAAAAAAACCTGATTAACAAAATTTCAAGGATTTATCTCATTTAGATGTTCCCAGTTTATTTATCCTCTACAGTTAATGTTCCTAAAAAGTTCATACAGATTCGTATAGATGCGCATTGTCCTCATTCCCAAGGCAAGAAGGCCGGCAGAATGAGACTCTTCCTCACGACCTCCATAGTGGCGCCCTTGAATTAGGCGAATCGATTATTCAGGAATTCGACCGAATCGACGCGTTGTATGATCTGTGGGTCACCACACGACACATGTTAGGACTATCCGGGCTGCCTGGAATAGACCAGGCGATTTCTTGGTCAATTGGGAAAATTAATCACGTTGCGGGGATCGGAAAAATGAAAGAAACGGCGAGAAATTTTGGGGCCGATTTTTAAATTTTATGAGTACTCAATTAAATCCCTGCATTCAACCACCCTCCGAACCCTTGTTCCCAAAAAGGGCCCCATCGAATGAGGCCGGCGGCTCAAATGAGCTTCCTCAAGTAATTTGTCTGTTGCGATACCCATTGCCACCTCTCTTGTAATTTGTACCCAGCATACCTCAGCGAGTACCTCGCAGCAACACAGTTTGAGAAGAGAACCCCTAAATTGGTCCAACGGATTGGAAAGGACCCGAGCGTATTCTTTTTAATGAAAGAAAATAATCAAATTGTGGATCTTGGAAAACGGAAGAGGAATGGACGAGAATTTGTTGATGACCGGTTGCCCTTTTCAAGAACGTTAATCTAATTACTGCAGTCAACACCGACTCCCGACCCCTTTAGTTTTTCTCTGACCAGTAACGGAGGCGTCAGCCGGGTCTGTGCCCAGATCCGGGTAAAGCAAGCCGGGGGAAAGACATTCAGGAACACACTCTAAATCGAAATACAGATTATGCAACAACAGATTCTCCCCCTCACCGATGGCCGGGAGGCACGCCAGCGTCTACATGCCTTGTTGGGCATTACTGATTACCGGCCGTGGGGCGCACGATGATTTCATTCACGTCAACATCGGCGGGCTGCTCGATCGCGTAGGCGATGGCTCGGCCGATGGCGTCGGGAGTGAGCGCGATTTTGCGGATAGTCGACTCATTGCCTGCGCGGGTGCTCGGATCGGAGATCGTGTCGGCGAGTTCCGACTCCACGACACGCCGGCGAGATGACGGTGACGCGCACGTCTTTGTTCTCCAGGCGCAGCCCCTCCGAGATGGCGAGGACGGCGAACTTCGTGCCGCTGTAAACGGCGCAGGTCGGCCAGACCTGATGGCCGCCGATGGACGAGACGTTGATGATGTGCCCGGACTTCCGCGCACGCATGTCAGGCAGGACCGCGGCGATGCCGTGGAGCACGCCGCGGATGTTCACGTCGATCATGCGGTTCCATTCGTCGATCTTGAGTTCGTGCAAGGGCGAGAGCGGCATGATGCCGGCATTGTTGATGAGGACGTCGATCGGACCGAGTTTTTCTTCGGCGAACGCGGCAAACGCCTTCATGTCTTCGAGGCTGGTGACGTCGAGGGTGCGGCACTCGGCGGTGCCGCCGGCGGCGCGAATCTCGGCGACGATCTTCTCCAGGCGATCGGTGCGGCGGGCGCCGAGGAGGACCTGCGCGCCTTTGGCGGCGAGCAGGCGGGCGGTGGCTTCGCCGATGCCGCTGCTGGCTCCGGTGATGAGAATGACTTTGTTTTCAATGTTCTTTTCCATAATGTGAAATGTCTCCTGGTGAGAATGTTTCCTTAGCGTGGCCGCAGTTCAGCCGCAAGGACAAGCGGCACGAACCACGACAGACGATCATTTTGGGATCGGCAGCACAGACCAAAAAATACGCCGATTGATCCGTGTCGGCTTGAACCGCTTCTTGGGCCGGCGTCCTCAGATTTTGTAACGCTCCCATCGTTCGCTATCCAGGTATTGCACACCCACTCCGCCGTCTCGTGTCCGCCAGCTCTTAATCACTGAGCCGTCAATTCGCAAAACGAGATGCGGTGCTCCTTCAATGATCTCCACCGCCCATGACCCCTCCTCGGTTCTCGTTTGCTCAGCGGGCGGCAGCGCCAAGCTGCCGCTAGAGATGGCACTAAACCGGCGCTTCTCGTATCGAAATGTATAATCGACGAATAGGTGTAGCGTCTCCGATGCTTCGTGATAGAACCCGCCACCGGAGTAGTCGCGGTCGGATTGATTCTGTTCCCGCTGCAATTTCTTCTCGCGCAGAACGGCGGTGAGACTTTCAATCGCTTTCTTCTCTCGAGACGCAGCTAAGCTGTCGCTCAACTTCGCGGCGACAGCGTCCGCCCTCTCCTTGTCAGTCGCACCCGGCATTTCGCGATCAACCCTCGCCTGTTCCTGCTCAAGATAGCGCTTGAGCGCCGCGAACTGCTGTTTTCGTTTCTCCTCTTCCTCGGACATGCAGATCACCTGGGTAAGGCTCTTGAGAGAGCCATTTTTGTGTCATTCATCACGACATCGTATGAATAATTTTTTCCACCAGATTGGAATAGTTCAGAGGGATTCTTGTGCAATTGTCGAAAATAATCAAGTATCATCCAGCCACTATGACGCGAGACACCGCTACTGGTGACTCGGACCCGAGGATGCAGGTCCGGACCGCGGCAGTCCCCATGGGGAGTTTTCGACCTGCGACGCCGATGGCACGAGTAATCGCCAGGCGATGCGTGGGGACATTAGCGAAGAAGGCGGCGCAAGCAGATTGAGCACCTCGAAGAATCTTCGACAGACCACGGGATCCTCCGACGCAACCGCGTGCACACGTTCGAAGTACCGGTTGACTATCCAAAACCCGCGGGGGCGGCGGCCTGTAACCTGTGGGAAACGAAGATCCTCCCCCGTGGCTATAGCCCAGGGGATGTCGACGATTTTTCGCGCTCGGGCATAAAAGCGCCGCGACAGGCCGGCAAGCCCTGCCGCGAGACTATCATCAAGCGCCTTCGCCTCGGTGGCCGCCACGGACATCCCCTGGCCATAAATAGGATTGAAACTGCAGACAGCATCACCCATCACGAGATAACCCGAAGGGAAACGTTTCATGCGCTCGTAGAGTCGCCGTTGGTTTGCGGGAAACCGGTAGCTCACAATGTCAGTCAAGGGCCGGGCAGAGGTCACCAGTTCGTGGACTGCCGGGACCGGCAGGGTTGCGGCGAACGCCACCCACGCTTCTTCGTTCGTTGGAGGATAGTCGCCAACAGTGCCTGCCAGGGTGACCATCCACCGGTTGCCCTCGGCGGCCAGCACCGCACCATACCGCGTGCTCGAGGGCGGCGTTCCAGAAATGAGACCGCCATTGGAGTTAAAAAAATCACCCGGCCGGCGTTCAAAGGTGCGGGTCGCATAGCCAACACGGACCTTGACCGAGATTTCCTCAGGGCGGCCGAAGCCATGTTGCTCCAGCCATTGCGGCGACTGTGACCCTCTGCCACTCGCATCGACAACCAGATCTGCTTCGAGCATCTCCTGGACGTGGCTGTCCCGAGACCGTATGACAAGCCCGGTCACCCGGCCGCTGGGAACATCAAACGTCGGCTTCCCGCCATGCGCACCTTCAAGGAAAGTCACGTTGGAGAGCGCTTTGACCCGCCGGCGAATGGCGGCCTCGAGACATGGCCGGCTCACGGTGATTCCCCGGAGGCCCGATTCATGGCGCAATTTCCAACGCCCATATTGGAACCAGAGAAAGTCTCCAACGACGTCGCCACGGGGTGCGCCCAGCGCTTCCAGCTCGTCCATCATGCCCGGGAAATATTCGTCCATGATGCGATAGCCGCTGGCTAGAAGACCATGCACATGGGCGGATTGAGGCACCCCCTTCCGCACCTGCTCGCCCTCCGGCAATACGTCCCGCTCCACAACCGTGATGCAATCGAAGTGGCTGCTCAGGGCCCGGACGGCGAGCAAGCCGGTCATGCTGGCACCAAGCACCACCGCTGAGCCATGACGGTCGGACAAATCTAAACCTCCTAACTGGTTGTACCTCACGCCATTGTGAGAAGTGCGAACACCCGCTTCCGGTTTATTGAGAGTCTCAGTCGAAATTTCTCCGTCCAACTGGAAGGGATTTTATTGAAGAAGACGGTTTCCATTTCCGGGCAATAGTTAGATGGATGCGCAGAAGACGCGGATCTTCGATTGCCTTTCCGTATAAGCCACCATCGCCTTTCCTGAAAATACGTCATCATCGCGGCATTTTAGTCAATTGCTGACCTTGTGGCCATTGAGCATGGCATTGAATGCGAAGCTCCAGACCTTCCTCTTTAGATCGCTCATCCACCGGACTGGAATTGACCAAGCAAATTCCTGGTTAATTAACAAAATCAGTCAAGGTGTGGGACTGGGAAAAGAGCGCGCGGGCTTGTCAAAAAGGAGTAAGGAATGCTGCAAATTCCACAGGCAGAGGTTGCCGTTGGGCAGATAAGAACGGCGAGAAGAAAAGATGATGGGATGAAGCAATAAATTCAAGAAGTCAATAATGGTGTTTGCCTTAAATAGTGTTTCACCTCAAGCGCTTTCAGTATAAAGTGGGCAACATCCGCACGGGAAATTCTGCCTGCGGTTACCCCTGCCATATTAGTCAGTATTCTGTAATGTTCTGTTAATGGCCCGTTCGTAAGGAAACCAGGCCTGACGATCGTCCAGTCAACACCACTTGCTTTGATCAGGGATTCCTGGCGATCTTTATCGGCATAGATCGTTCTGAGTAAGAAAGGCAAAAAGATGGAGTCATAAAGAAAACCACCATGGCCCTTGCTATCTCCGGCACCAATACCTGTCACACATACCAAACGCTTGACCCCGGACCTTTCCATTGCCTGAAGTAGATTCTTTGTTCCTTCAGAGAAAACCGTCACCCGTATCCAGGGTATTTTTACGCCGATCGTACAGCACACCGCATCCTGACCGGCCATCGCGAGCGCGACCGAATCTGAATCGAGAATGTCGCCCTTGATAATCTTAAGTCGCGCATTTTGTGTAGAAAGCTTTTGAGGATTGCGAACCAAGGCGGTCACCGTATGCCCGGACGTCAGGGTCTGCTCAAGAAGTTGACGCCCAATACCGCGAGTGGCACCAACAATTAAGATCTTCATGACCTTCTCCTTATGGACAGCAATGACTGTCCGCAACGGATAACTCCCGGCCCTTTTTAGAATTTCATGTGGATTATTTGCTGGACTAAACGAAAACTGGAGTTAAGCGTTTTTGAAGCCACAATATTCCCACAATAGTTTTCGCATCAGCAATCTGCCCGCTTTGGATTTGGTGTAACGCTTCCGGAAGTGACAGCTCGACGGTCATGATGTCTTCATCTTCTTTTGCCACTCCCCCGCCTGCTTCTATATTGAATTACACGACCTGACCCCATAACCTCGATTTGAAATGTAGCCCAGTTTTTGGTCCTGGACCAATAAAGGTTGTCCTTAGCCAGCTACCTGCACCAGCACCTTTCCCATCGGCCCCTGGGCCAATCGGTCAAACCCCATCTTCACCTCCTCGAAGGGGACAATGGTGTCCACCTGTGGCCGCTGCCCCATGGCATCCAATCGACCGACGATGTGTTCCCACGCCGCATGCGCTTCCTGAGCGGTATAGTCTCCAACCGAGACTCCGCCCATTCGATTACGGCGGAAAAACAGGGTCGCCGTGTTGAACTCCGGCACCGTTCCTCCGCTCCGGCCGACGACGCTGATCCGCCCGCCATATCCAAGCAGAGCCACAACCTGAGGAAGCAGTGCGCCTCCCACGTTATCCACCGCGAGATCGACTTTTCGCGGGCTCAGTGCCGCCGTCACGGCCTTCACGAGGTTGTTGTCCATCGGGTCGAACACGAAATCAGCTCCAAGCTGTTTCAATTTGGCCCTCTTTTCCGCGCTACGCGAGAGGGCCACCACCGTGAGATTCATCGATTTCCCTAGCAGCACCGAGGCCACACCGACACCGCCGGAGGCGCCGGTCACGAGGAGGACAGATTCCGCAGATGGCGGTGCCGGAGGATCGGCCCATTGCGTCAAGGCCTGCCAGGCCGTCAAAAAGACCAACGGCGCCCCGGCCATCTCTTCACACGACCAGCCGGTAGGGATACGAGTCACACTTTCCGCCGGAACCACCACCTTCTCAGCAAGCGTTCCCCATGTCTCTACACCCACCTCGCAACGCAAAATCCCAACGGTCTCGCCTACGCGCACGTTTCCTACACCTGGTCCTACCGCGACTACTTCTCCCACCCCGTCACGGCCAAGAATGTGAGGAAGCCGCGGATTG
>CAWAXJ010000036.1:0-33042 GCA_963785905.1 uncultured Nitrospirales bacterium | reverse complement strand
GTAGGCACTATGGGGTTCATATTTCCTGAGATCATAATCCACTCCGGATCCACGTAAGGTCGGGCCGCTCAATCCAAAGCTCAAAGCATCTTCGGCGGATATCACTGCCACGCCGCGTGTCCGAGCCAGCCAGATGCGGTTTTTTTCCAAAAACACGACATATTCATCAATCTTGGGTGGGAAGTAGTCCAGAAATTTCTGGACTTTTTCCGTCAATGAAGGCGTGAAGTCCCGTTCTACTCCACCGATGCGATACCAGCTTGTTGTCAGCCTGGCGCCACACAGTTCGTCGAACCAGTCCAGCAGAATTTCCCGGTCCCGAAAGGTATAAAAGAACACTGTCATCGCCCCGATATCCAGCGCTTGAGTGCCCAACCAGAACAGGTGGCCGATAATGCGCTGCACTTCAGCCACCAGGGTTCGAAGGTATTCCGCCCGGTCGGGGACGGTGATATCCATGAGTTTTTCCACAGCCCGGCAATAGGCGAAGTTATTATACATTGCGCACACATAGTCCAGCCGGTCCGTATGGGGAATAAACTGGTGATAGGTGCCACCTTCAGCCAGCTTTTCGACTCCTCGATGAAGAAAGCCCATCACCGGGGTGGATTTGACTATCCGCTCACCCTCAAGTTCTAAAATAACCTTTAACACCCCATGCGTACTCGGGTGTTGCGGCCCCATGTTCAAAAGGAGTTCTTCCGTTCGGAGCGTGGGAAGTGAGTCCGTTTCCGGGTGGCTTGGATCGACTTTATAGACGGTGGTGCGTTGATCTTCCAGTTTCATGATATCTTTCTATCGCCTTCTCATTAACCTTTTCCCGAGGAAGGACTCGGAGATTGATTCGGGTCGTTCAAAAATTCAAACGTATCACGCCAGCCTTTCCCTTGCACGGGAAAATCTTTGCGAAGCGGATATCCTTCGGCATAATCATCCGGCATCAGAATGCGGCGGAGATCGGGATGGTGGTTAAACCGGATGCCCATCATGTCAAACACTTCCCGTTCCATGAAATCCGCCCCCATCCAGAGATCAGTCATTGAATCGACCACACAATCGTGTTCGGGTACCCGGGTTTTGATTCGGATGCGATGTCGTTTTCGAATCGAGTAGACTTCATAGACCACTTCAAATCGCTCATTTTCGTCCGGCCAATCTACTGAACTGACATGCACTATGTAGTCACAGTCCAGGTCAGGATCTTTGCGAATATAGGAACAGACATCATGCAAGGCGTCCCGTTTGACCGTAATCGCCAGGTCTCCTCGCCACTCATTGGCTTCAACAAATCCTTCAGGAAACCGGCTGTGAATCTTTTCTGCGATCGGATGCATCGAAGATAAGTGCCTTTCTTTAGACTTTGACCTGTTCAGGTTGTTTGGTGAACACGCGCTTTTGCATGATTCGTTCTTGCAACTTCAAAATCCCATCAAACAAAGCCTCCGGGGTCGGAGGACAACCGGGCACATAAATATCAACAGGCACGAACCGATCAACTCCCTGAACGACGCTATAACTGTCATAAATATTGCCGGATGTAGCGCATGATCCCATGGAAATCACGTATTTGGGCTCCGGCATCTGGTCATAAATTTTGCGAATGACCGGAGCCATCCGGCGACAGACCGTTCCGGCCACAATCATCAGATCAGATTGCCGGGGAGAGGCTCGGAACACTCCTGCACCATACCGGTCAATATCATAGCGGGATGATACGGCGGCGATCATTTCAATGGCACAGCAGGCGAGGCCAAACGTCATAGGCCAGAGAGAACCTTTTCGCGCCCAGTTCACCACTTTTTCCAGGGAGAGGGTCATGACCCCCAATTCTCCGTCCTTTTGCGGCTTGCCGATTTGAATTAATCCCATTCCAAGGCCCCTTTTCGCCAGGCGTACACATACGCCACAACAAATAATCCGATGAATATCATCATTTCAATAAACCCGATCACGCCCAACTGATTAAAGGTAATAGCCCAAGGATAAAGGAAGATCACCTCGATATCAAAAATCACAAACAGCATGGCAATGACGTAATATCGAACAGGAAAAGGCATTCGGGAATCGGAAAAGGGTTCCGATCCGCATTCATAAGTCGAAAGTTTTTCCGGTTCGGGATATTTTGGTTGAACCAGATACGAGAGAGCGAGGGTGACCAGCCCAAACCCCATGGCTAGGCCTATGAAGATGACGATAGGAAAGAATTTCGCTAAATACTCAAGGAGAAGGTCTGAGCCAGACACCTGGGGACTCTCCTACTAAATAGTTGATAATTCACAACCTTCTACCGGACCCGCCATCGTAGCACCCATTTTTTTTGTGAATCAATGGAACGAAAGACCTAACGAAAACAGGGACCATTCAGGCCAACAGGGCTTGAAGAAGAGCAAATGTAGAGTTTTTGGAAATTTTATACTTAAGTGTTTTATTTAAGGAGTTATGGAAGCTGGATCAGGATAAGACTTTTTCATTTTTGAGTCAGGCGTTCGAAGATCGGGAGGAGACGGAGATTCCACATCCCATTCATCCTGCATGGGAGGAACGGCCTTGGCCTTCTGACGTCGGTGAATCTGGGTTTGAATTCTCTTTTTGATTAAGGGAGAGGATACGCGAACGGGGTCATTCTGGGGTTTTTGAGGAAGTTCGGTACCCATAAAGATATTCTAACACGTAAAGACTGGCAAAAACCGTATTCCAAAATTACTGAAGAAACAAATTAATTCATCCATCTAAGCATTATACTAAGTATTTTGTTCTAAATATTTAACTTCATTGTTTTATATCGATCCTAAAATACTGGGGACCGAAGAGGGGCTAAACCTCTTCTCTATTTTTGACCAATAGCAACGTTTTCCTGTTCCTGAATCCTCCGTTTCAAGCCTTACAAGAAATGTCTCAAAAATCCCAAGGGATCATGGCCCTTACAGCCGTATTGAATTTCCAGTAGAAAAAATGCTCTCGAAAAAATTCCGTTAAAAAATTCCGATTATGGTAATTATTTTCTCATGTATCTCTCATTTGCGGTTACGAATTTGAATGGGCACCTCACTATCGGCTAGATTCTTCCAAAAAGCTTACGATTGGAAAGGTAGGCCAAGGTACATTGGCTCCCACAATTCTACAAATCTAAACGAGTGGGGTAGTCGAAAGCATTTATTCGCTCCCGAGGTTTAATAGAATCCAGACTCCACTTTCCGAAGAGCCAACGATCGGTGAAAGATTTTCGTCTTCTTCCCTGCTTTCATGTTGCTTTTTGTATCTTGAAGAAGTCGAATCCGGTTTCGGGGACTGGCCGAAAATGTCACCTCACTAATGGCATTTGATCTGAATTAAAAGGAACATGGGATTGGAAAATATTGCTATACTATAAAAACGCTTTATCACAACCGGAGAGGGACACCATATGCTCGTTCAAATTATGCAGAAGAAACTGAAAACTATTCCAGAAGGATTGTCGATCACTCAAGCGGCGGAAAAAATGCGGAAAGAAGGAATTGGAAGTTTGTTGGTTGAACGGAATGGAATCCCGATAGGGATCATCACGGATACGGCTATTGTCCATAAAGCCGTAGGAGCCAAGAAAGATCTGGATCACACGACCGTTGAGAGCCTAATGACCACACCACTACCGACGATCCAATTAACGCAAACTTCACATGATGCCTTGGATATGATGGGTGACCTGGGCATTCGCCATCTCGTTGTTTATGATGGGCCGCAAATTGTTGGTTTAGTTTCTGCCCGAGATCTTCTGGTATATTTTGGAAGCGTGTCTGAACCCAGAATTGGGGTGGATTAAACTCTCGGAATCTTTCTCATTAATTCGACGTTGTTTGGTGGGATTGCCTGCCGAGTCTTCAACCCTGGTGTCCGTCTCCTCCGAATTTGTTTGTTATAAAAAGGACGACCGAAGTCATTACGGAAATTGGGGCATTGAAACTGGGGCTGGAACGAGTAAGAGGACCGGCGAGAGCCAGATCCATAAAACTCCAGGAAGGGGGTTAATCTGAGGCCAGACCCGCAAGTTTTGTTGACTTCATCCGTCATGGCAGATAGTGATCTAAAATCGGACCTTATGGTTGCATTGAAATGAAGGACCTTTAATTTTGGGGAAAGTAAAAGAATCTGATTCAACACCCCAACATGGGATCGCAAGGAGGTAGCTTAAATCCTCCCTGGGGAAGTGGATTCCATTGGGGGCCAGGACCCGCAGGCTCTTGAAGATCGCTATTATCGTAGGGTTCTTCATTCCCCGTGACCCCATCCTCATATGAATCTTTGAACATCTCACCCAGTTCTTGTTCAAACTTCCCGTTTCCATTCAAATCAATCCAATAGAACACAGGATCACCCACCGTTAAGACCACCGGTGTACCAAACTCATCAAGCCAGACTTTATACGTTCTGCGAGCTGTCATGAAATTCACCGATCCGGACTCGGTCAGATCAAACTCTCTGAAAAACATGTCGTTTCGCCAGTCATAATAGGCTTTCATTTCCCGTGGATCGAACTCCTCCGGTTCAACCGGTAGCTTAGGGCGTGAGGGTTGTATCGATGAAAATGGGTTCACATTCATGGCTACGGGTTGAAGCCAGCAATCAGTTTGAAGTGTGAGTTTGAAAGAGAGCGCAGGTGGTTCACAAGAAATGGGATTGAAAACTTCTAGCAATGGAATAATAAATAGAAAGGAAATCGGCATCATGGGAGATGGCTCTTATTCTCAATAATTCAGAATACCTGCAAAATAGTACGCTTTGCTGGAGTAAGTGCGCAAATAAAGTGTAATTTCTTAACTACTACAGATTGCCGTCGTTTTACTCTCCTGTTATGGCGGCATTTTCCTTTTTCGGGTTTCTGCCCGCTTATCGTCGTTCTTTTTTATAAAGCTGAAACGACCATCGCTTTCCATGTGCGCCGTTTTGATGTCGCTGACATGTTCGATGCCGCTTTCCCGCATCTGGCTCATCAGTTCGTCAGTCGTAATCAATTCACGTCGCATGTTTTCCCGAAGAAATTTTCCGTCTTCAATGACTTGTAGTTTTTCGGGGTCTAAAATGCGCCGAAAAAATTTTGATTGAAACCCGAGCCAATCGAGGAAGTAGTTCCAGAAAATAATTGTCCCGATTAACAACAGTGATTCGGTAACTGATTTCGAATCGCCCGCCATCCCATTTTGCGCCGCATCGGCGATAATCACGATAACAATGAGATCGGCGATGGAAAAGGAACCGGCTTGACGACGAAAAATCCGTAAAAGCACAAAAATCGCCAAATACATTAATGTTCCGCGAATAATGATTTCTAAAAGCGATTGATGCGGAACGAAAATCGATGGCCAATCAACTTGAAAAAAAGTTTCCATTCCAACCTTTCACCGGGAAAACCCGGCTTTCCCGCTTTCTTTTGTGAGAGTTATTAAATGATTGTACACCAAAGATTCTAGCCCGACATGCCCATCGCATGGCAGGATGGAACGGATATAATTCACACCCCATTTTATTCTACACTTCCGATAAGTATTCACTACGGTGGAAAGCGGAATGTCTGAGTGAAAGCAGTTGGGCGGGAAGCTCTGTAGAAGGTAGAATGTCCAAATGCAGGGGTGCGGTGTGAAGAAAGGGCTCAAAAACATTACGCCGGTAATTTCCATGTTTCGTCATTATCTTTGAGGGTTAGAAACACCATGGAAGACCAAGAGTTTCAGCCCCCTTCCGGTAACCATTCCTTGGGAAACCCCAACAAAGAACTGAAGCTTACACTGCACCATCTCCGTGAACGCGTGAAGGAACTCACCGCCCTTCATTCCACCGCGCAATTGTTTCAAAACGAAGACTTATCTACCGAGGAATTGCTCCAACGCATTGCCGATCTTATCCCGCCCTCCTGGCAATACCCTGAAGTCACAGCAGCCAGGATCCGTTTCGGTCATTTTGAGATTATGACGGCTAATTTTATTCCATCCCCATGGACACAGCGGGTAGAGTTTCTTTGCCGGGATGGGACGACCGGGGAAATTGAAGTCGCCTATCTGGTGGAACGTCCGCCGGAAGTTGAAGGCCCGTTCCTGCAGGAGGAACGCAATTTATTGCATTCCCTTGGAGAAATGGTCCGTTTGCAGTTGGATCGGAAACGGACGGAAGCCGCTCTTCGCGAAGCGCATGATGTGCTGGAACAGCGAGTGCTGGCCAGGACAAGCGAGCTCACCACAGCTAACCGGTTATTGTCTCAGGAAGTGGCTCAACGGAAAGAAGCTGAAGAAAAATTAGAGGGCCTGATTACCGAGATCCAACGGAATCATGATGATCTCATTGCTATTTTGAATCAATTGCGCATTGGGACCGCCCTGACTGACCGCGATGGAAAGGTGACCTTTCTCAGTCAGGCGGCACAAAAGTTGTGCGGAAAAACAAATTCAACTCCCCCAATGAACCCTGGCAAAGTTTGTTTGGCGATCCCTCCTATCATGCGCAAATAGAAGACATGGTGAATCGTTCCCCTGAAGAACGGGAAAAGATATTAGTGCGAATGCCAGCCTGGGGGAGAAAGAGCCCCCGCTGGGTTAACGTGGATGTTAGAGATGACCCACGAGACCCGGAACGGAAAATGTTTTTCTTATACGATGCCTCCGAAGTGCAAACCCTCCGTCAACTTTTGTCAGAAACCGGAAAGTATCAGGATCTTATTGGCAAAAGCCATTCTATGCAGCTGATTTTCCACCAGATTCAGGATTTTTCTCGGGTGGACTCCACCATTCTTATTGAGGGGAGACCGGAACCGGTAAGGAACTGGTGGCTCGTGCCATTCACCAGGCCAGCCACCGCAATGATTATCCATTTATTGCCGTCAACTGTGCGGGTTTAACCGAATCACTGGTTGCCAGCCAATTATTTGGACATAAGCGGGGAGCCTTTACAGGGGCAGTATCGGATCAACAGGGATTGATCGAAGCCGCCGAAGGTGGAACCTTGTTTCTGGATGAAATCGGGGACATTCCGCTTACCGTCCAAACCAGTCTGCTTCGGGTGTTGCAAGAATGGGAAATTACCCGTCTTGGGGAATCGCGGCTTCGGAAAGTTGAATGTTCGTGTGCTTGCGGCTACCCATCATAATCTTGCTAATGATGTTACTAGCGGAACCTTCCGGGCTGATCTGTTGTATCGGATTCGGGTCGGAAGAGTGTTACTGCCCGCGCTTTACGGGAACGACGGGAAGATATTCCCTTATTGATTAATCATTTTCTGAATCAATATCGGGCGACAACGGGAAGACCGGTTGAGACCGTGAGTAATGAAGCCTCCGGTTGTTAATGGCCTATGCATGGCCGGGAAATGTTCGCGAACTCAAGCATGCCATTGAATTCGCTCGTCATTCGATGTCCTCATTCGATTATTTGCCCTCAAGATTTACCGCCGGAGGTGGTTAACCAAGATGAAAGATCTCCGGTGGTTCTCCAGGAAAAAATGACTCCAACCCCTGAAAAAGAAGGTTTCTCGCTGCATTAAAAGAAACGGGAGGAAACCGTTCAGCTGCCGCTAAATGCTTGGGATCTCGCGCCTCACCTTGTATCGTCGTTTGTCCCGCCTAGGAATTCCTGTTCGCCGTAAAACCAATTTCGTTTAAAATGTTTTTTGCGACAATGGCCATTTAAAGATTTCACACCACCCCTCTGAGACTTCGACCTCCCCAGCCTGTCCATCTCTGAGTGAGGGAGGGTTTATAAAGGCCGGTCAGGCAAATCTGAACCACATGTAGGGGCAGATTGTCTGGAGTCAGGTAGGGACCTGAATCCCATCGAATAAACAACAGGCATACCACTAAAGATTTTTTCCCTCTCCACCAATCCTCTTATCACGTTCTGTTAAACCGATGGGGGATATCCCCTTCTCTTAAGTAGTTATTTTCACAATAAAAAAGGCAGAATCTGATCGGAGTTCAGACGAAACAGTGTATCAATATGTAACAAAATGTTACATTTTTGTTCCAAATTTAAGTTACCGTGTAACAAGACAATTTTATAAAAAACATCTTAACCAATTGAAATTTAAATGAAATGTCAATTAAGAATATTGGCATATAAATTGGATAAGTAATTGTAAATAGGAAATAGGCAACCAGTCAAGTGAAACAACGGGTAGTCCACCATAATCTCTCAAGAAAGGGAGGAAATCATGATTAATAAAATATTTATTGCCGTATTCTTCTTTGTGGGAAGTCTCATAACCACTCCACTGTTTGTCTTGGCTAGCGACAAGACACCAGACCAGATTGCCGACTGGAGAGTGGAAACCCAGGGTTGGTCAATTCAAGATCATATGGCTGCTGCAAAAGCTGGAGAAAAGGAAGTCGAATCCCTGGAGAGCCGACTTCAACAGATGGATAACCGCATAGCCAATTTGGAGAAAAAGCCATACTTCGATCCGAAAGGGATTCAGAGAGGTGCCTTGAAACTTCTTTCCGGGAATTTAAAAGGGGAGATGAATCTACTGAATGAAAGAGTTGCCTGGCATTATAGGCAAACCGATCAAGCCCAGCTTAAGGAGTAGTGCACCTTCAAAACAGCAAATGTCTTTACGCCCTACCTAAAGTTTCCAAAGAAAGAGGAGGCACCCTAAACCCTCCTCTTTCTTTCAGTCCTACCTGACGTATCTTCCTAGCACTTTTTATTTGCACTGAGCCTTTTCGACCTATCGCGAGTAAAATAGGTCTCTTACACCTGATGATGGGGCAATTCTACTGAAGGTCAGGGTAGGGGACGTGACAGACACTGCCAAGTCGAAGGTGGTCAGGTTAAAACCGAAGGGTCATTCTTTTTTGCACCGTCGATTATGGATTCATAGATAGACGGTTATATGTCAATCAAAAAATGCAAGGAGGATTTTGTGAGTATTCACAAAAGTCTGATAAGTGTGCGATTTAGCTCATGCTCAAAGTGCAATTTCGCACATTGATCAAGGGAAAAACGGGAGAGTAGGTCACGAGTTATTTTTTTATCAACATGCTAATCAGTGATTTGGAAAAACACAGGGGGAGTGTTTAAATTTTAATATTCCAGCACACTCCCCCTGTGTTTTTACCAACTCACTGATTAGCATGTTGATAAAAAAATAACTCGTGACCTACTCTCCCGTTTTTCCCTTGATCAATGTGCGAAATTGCACTTTGAGCATGAGCTAAATCGCACACGTATCAGACTTTTGTGAATCCTCCCAAAATCCTCCTTGCATTTTTGATTGACATATAACCGTCTATCTATTGAATCCATAATCGACGGTGCAAAAAAAATAACCCTTCGGTTTTAACCTGATCACCTTCGACTTGGCAGGGTCTGTCACGTTCCCTACCTTGACCTTCAGTAGAATTGCCCCATCATTAGGTGTAAGAGACCTATTTTACTCGCGATAGATCGAAAAGGCTCAGTGCAAATAAAAAGTGCTAGGAAGATACGTCAGGTAGGACTGAAAGAAAGAGGAGGGTTTAGGGTGCCTCCTCTTTCTTTGGAAACTTTAGGTAGGGCGTAAAGACATTTACTGTTTTGAAGGTGCACTACTCCTTAAGCTGGGCTTGATCGGTTTGCCTATAATGCCAGGCAACCCTTTCATTCAGTAGATTCATCTCCCCTTTTAAATTCCCGGAAAGAAGTTTCAAGGCACCTCTCTGAATCCCCTTCGGATCGAAGTATGGCTTTTTCTCCAAATTGGCTATGCGGCTATCCATCTGTTGAAGTCGGCTCTCCAGGGATTCGACTTCCTTTTCTCCAGCTTTTGCAGCAACCATATGATCTTGAATTGACCAACCCTGGGTTTCCACTCTCCAGTCGGCAATCTGGTCTGGAGTCTTGTCGCTAGCCAAGACAACAGTGGAGTGGTTATGAGACTTCCCACAAAGAAGAATACGGCAATAAATGTTTTATTAATCATGACTTCCTCCCTTTCTTGAGAGATTATGGTGGACTACCCGTTGTTTCACTTGGTGCTGGTTGCCTCTTTCCTATTTTACAATTACTTATCCAATTTATATGCCAATATTCTGAATTGACATTTCATTTAATTTTCAATTGGTTAAGATGTTTTTTATAAAATTGTCTTGTTACACTGTTACTTCAATTTGGAACAAAAATGTAACATTTTGTTACACATTGATACACTGTTTCGTCTGAACTCCGATCAGATTCTGCCTTTTTTATTGTAAAAATAACTACTTAAGAGAAGGGGATATCCCCATCGGTTTAACAGAACGGATAAGAGGATTGGTGGAGAGGGAAAAAATCTTTAGTGGTATGCCTGTTGTTTATTCGATGGGATTCAGGTCCCTACCTGACTCCAGACAATCTGCCCCTCCATGTGGTTCCGAAGTTTCGGGTCGAGTCTCAGAGGGGGTGGTGTGAAATCTCTAAATGGCCATTGTCGCAAAAAACATTTTAAACGAAATTGGTTTTACGGCGAGCAGGAATTCCCAGGCGGGACAAACGACGATACAAGGTGAGGCGCGAGATCCCAAGCAATTTTGCGGCAGCCGAACGGTTTCCTCCCGTTTCTTTTAATGCGGCGAGTATCCTGTCTTTTTCAGGGGTTGGAGTTGTTTTTTCCTGGAGGACCACCGGAAATCTTTCATCTTGGTTAACCACCTCAGGCGGTAAATCCTGAGGTCGAATAATCGAATGAGGACAGCGAATGAGAGCAAATTCAATGGCATGCATGAGTTCTCGAACATTTCCCGGCCATGGATAGGCCATTAGCAGGCGAATGGCTTCATTGCTGACGGTCTCAACCGGTCTTCCCGTCGTGGCTCGATATTGATTTAGAAAATGATTAATCAATAAGGGAATATCTTCCCGTCGTTCCCGTAAAGGGGGCAGAAGCACCCTGCCGACACGAATCCGATACAGTAGATCAGCCCGGAAGGTTCCGCTGGTAACATCTTTAGCCAGATTGTGATGAGTCGCCGTTAACACGCGCACGTCAACTTTCCGAAGCCGTCGATTCTCCAAGACGGGTAATCTCCCGTTCTTGCAACACTCGAAGCAGACTGGTCTGAACGGTGAGAGGGATGTCCCCGATTTCATCCAGAAATAAGGTTCCTCCTTCGGCCGCTTCGATCAATCCCTGTTGATCCGATACGGCCCCTGTAAAGGCTCCCCGCTTATGTCCAAATAATTGGCTGGCAACCAGTGATTCGGTTAAACCCGCACAGTTGACGGCAATAAATGGATGATCCTTGCGGTGACTGGCCCGGTGAATGGCGCGAGCCACCAGTTCCTTACCGGTTCCGGTCTCCCCTTCGATAAGAACCGTGGAATCCACCCGTGAAAAATCCTGAATCTGGTGGAAAATCAGCTGCATAGAATGGCTTTTGCCAATAAGATCCTGATACTTTCCGGTTTCTGACAAAAGTTGACGGAGGGTTTGCACTTCGGAGGCATCGTATAAGAAAAACATTTTCCGTTCCGGATCTCGTGGGTCATCTCTAACATCCACGTTAACCCAGCGGGGGCTCTTTCTCCCCCAGGCGGGCATTCGCACCAATATCTTTTCCCGTTCTTCAGGGGAACGATTCACCATGTCTTCTATTTGCGTGTGATAGGAGGGATCGCCAAACAACCTTTGCCAGGGTTCATTTGGGGGAGTTGAATTTGTTTTTCCGCACAACTTTTGTGCCTCCTGACTGAGAAAGGTCACCTTTCCATCGCGGTCGGTCAGGGCGGTCCCAATGCGCAATTGATTCAATATAGCAATGAGATCATCCTGATTCCGTTGGATCTCGGTAATCAGGCCCTCTAATTTTTCTTCAGCTTCTTTTCGTTGAGCCACTTCCTGAGACAATAACCGGTTAGCTGTGGTGAGCTCGCTTGTCCTGGCCAGCACTCGCTGTTCCAGCACATCATGCGCTTCGCGAAGAGCGGCTTCCGTCCGTTTCCGATCCAACTGCAAACGGACCATTTCTCCAAGGGAATGCAATAAATTGCGTTCCTCCTGCAGGAACGGGCCTTCAACTTCCGGCGGACGTTCCACCAGATAGGCGACTTCAATTTCCCCGGTCGTCCCATCCCGGCAAAGAAACTCTACCCGCTGTGTCCATGGGGATGGAATAAAATTAGCCGTCATAATCTCAAAATGACCGAAACGGATCCTGGCTGCTGTGACTTCAGGGTATTGCCAGGAGGGCGGGATAAGATCGGCAATGCGTTGGAGCAATTCCTCGGTAGATAAGTCTTCGTTTTGAAACAATTGCGCGGTGGAATGAAGGGCGGTGAGTTCCTTCACGCGTTCACGGAGATGGTGCAGTGTAAGCTTCAGTTCTTTGTTGGGGTTCCCCAAGGAATGATTACCGGAAGGGGGCTGAAACTCTTGGTCTTCCATGGTGTTTCCTATGACCCTCAAAGATGATGACGAAACATGGAAATTACCGGCGTAATGTTTTTGAGCCCTTTCTTCACACCGCACCCCTGCATTTGGACATTCTACCTTCTACAGAGCTTCCCGCCCAACTGCTTTCACTCAGACATTCCGCTTTCCACCGTAGTGAATACTTATCGGAAGTGTAGAATAAAATGGGGTGTGAATTATATCCGTTCCATCCTGCCATGCGATGGGCATGTCGGGCTAGAATCTTTGGTGTACAATCATTTAATAGCTCTCACAAAAGAAAGCGGGAAAGCCGGGTTTTCCCGGTGAAAGGTTGGAATGGAAACTTTTTTTCAAGTTGATTGGCCATCGATTTTCGTTCCGCATCAATCGCTTTTAGAAATCATTATTCGCGGAACATTAATGTATTTGGCGATTTTTGTGCTTTTACGGATTTTTCGTCGTCAAGCCGGTTCCTTTTCCATCGCCGATCTCATTGTTATCGTGATTATCGCCGATGCGGCGCAAAATGGGATGGCGGGCGATTCGAAATCAGTTACCGAATCACTGTTGTTAATCGGGACAATTATTTTCTGGAACTACTTCCTCGATTGGCTCGGGTTTCAATCAAAAATTTTTCGGCGCATTTTAGACCCCGAAAAACTACAAGTCATTGAAGACGGAAAATTTCTTCGCGAAAACATGCGACGTGAATTGATTACGACTGACGAACTGATGAGCCAGATGCGGGAAAGCGGCATCGAACATGTCAGCGACATCAAAACGGCGCACATGGAAAGCGATGGTCGTTTCAGCTTTATAAAAAAGAACGACGATAAGGCGGGCAGAAACCCGAAAAAGGAAAATGCCGCCAAATAACAGGAGAGTAAAACGACGGCAATCTGTAGGAGTTAAGAATTTACACTTTATTTGCGCACTTACTCCAGCAAAGCGTACTATTTTGCAGGTATTCTGAATTATTGAGAATAAGAGCCATCTCCCATGATGCCGATTTCCTTTCTACTTATTCCATTGCTAGAAGTTTTCAATCCCATTTCCTGTGAACCACCTGCGCTCTCTTTCAAGCTCACACTTCAAACTGATTGCTGGTTTCAACCCGTAGCCATGAATGTGAACCCATTTTCATCGATACAACCCTCACGCCCTAAGCTACCGGTTGAACCGGAGGAGTTCGATCCACGGGAAATGAAAGCCTATTATGACTGGCGAAACGACATGTTTTTCAGAGAGTTTGATCTGACCGAGTCCGGATCGGTGAATTTCATGACAGCTCGCAGAACGTATAAAGTCTGGCTTGATGAGTTTGGTACACCGGTGGTCTTAACGGTGGGTGATCCTGTGTTCTATTGGATTGATTTGAATGGAAACGGGAAGTTTGAACAAGAACTGGGTGAGATGTTCAAGGATTCATATGAGGATGGGGTCACGGGGAATGAAGAACCCTACGATAATAGCGATCTTCAAGAGCCTGCGGGTCCTGGTCCCCAATGGAATCCATTTCCCCAGGGAGGATTTAAGCTACCTCCTTGCGATCCCAGGTTGGGGTGTTGAATCAGATTCTTTTACTTCCCCCAAAATTAAAGGTCCTTCATTTCAATGCAACCATAAATGCAAAAGGTCCGATTTTAGATCACTATCTGCCATGACGGATGAGGTCATCAAAACTTGCGGGTCTGGCCTCAGATGAACCCCCTTCCTGGAGTTTTATGGATCTGGCCCTCGCCGGTCCTCTTACTCGTTCCAGCCCCAGTTTCAATGCCCCAATTTCCGTAATGACTTCGGTCGTCCTTTTTATAACAAACAAATTCGGAGGAGACGGACACCAGGGTTGAAAACTCGGCAGGCAATCCCACCAAACAACGTCGAATTAATGAGAAAGATTCCGAGAGTTTAATCCACCCCAATTCTGGGTTCAGACACGCTTCCAAAATATACCAGAAGATCTCGGGCAGAAACTAAACCAACAATTTGCGGCCCATCATAAACAACGAGATGGCGAATGCCCAGGTCACCCATCATATCCAAGGCATCATGTGAAGTTTGCGTTAATTGGATCGTCGGTAGTGGTGTGGTCATTAGGCTCTCAACGGTCGTGTGATCCAGATCTTTCTTGGCTCCTACGGCTTTATGGACAATAGCCGTATCCGTGATGATCCCTATCGGGATTCCATTCCGTTCAACCAACAAACTTCCAATTCCTTCTTTCCGCATTTTTTCCGCCGCTTGAGTGATCGACAATCCTTCTGGAATAGTTTTCAGTTTCTTCTGCATAATTTGAACGAGCATATGGTGTCCCTCTCTGGTTGTGATAAAGCGTTTTTATAGTATAGCAATATTTTCCAATCCCATGTTCCTTTTAATTCAGATCAAATGCCATTGTGAGGTGACATTTTCGGCCAGTCCCCGAAACCGGATTCGACTTCTTCAAGATACAAAAAGCAACATGAAAGCAGGGAAGAAGACGAAATTCTTTCACCGATCGTTGGCTCTTCGGAAAGTGGAGTCTGGATTCTGTTAAACCTCGGGAGCGAATAAATGCTTTCGACTACCCCACTCGTTTAGATTTGTAGAATTGTGGGAGCCAATGTACCTTGGCCTACCTTTCCAATCGTAAGCTTTTTGGAAGAATCTAGCCGATAGTGAGGTGCCCATTCAAATTCGTAACCGCAAATGAGAGATACTTGAGAAAATAATTACCATAAATTACGGAATTTTTTCGAGAGCATTTTTTCTACTGGAAATTCAATACGGCACCTATCACCCTTATATATGGAATCTGTAAGGGCCATGATCCCTTGGGATTTTTGAGACATTTCTTGTAAGGCTTGAAACGGAGGATTCAGGAACAGGAAAACGTTGCTATTGGTCAAAAATAGAGAAGAGGTTTAGCCCCTCTTCGGTCCCCAGTATTTTAGGATCGATATAAAACAGTAAGTTAAATATTTAGAACAAAATACTTAGTATAATGCCTAGATGGATGATTTAATTTGTTCCTTCAGAAATTTTGGAATACGGTTTTTGCCAGTCTCTACGTGTTAAAATATCTTTATGGGTACCGAACTTCCTCAAAAACCCCAGAATGACCCCGTTCGCGTATCCTCTCCCTTAACCAAAAAGAGAATTCAAACCCAGATTCACCGACGTCAGAAGGCCAAGGCCGTTCCTCCCATGCAGGATGAATGGGATGTGGAATCTCCGTCTCCTCCCGATCTTCGAACGCCTGACTCAAAAATGAAAAAGTCTTATCCTGATCCAGCTTCCATAACTCCTTAAATAAAACACTTAAGTATAAAATTTCCAAAAACTCTACATTTGCTCTTCTTCAAGCCCTGTTGGCCTGAATGGTCCCTGTTTTCGTTAGGTCTTTCGTTCCATTGATTCACAAAAAAAATGGGTGCTACGATGGCGGGTCCGGTAGAAGGTTGTGAATTATCAACTATTTAGTAGGAGAGTCCCCAGGTGTCTGGCTCAGACCTTCTCCTTGAGTATTTAGCGAAATTCTTTCCTATCGTCATCTTCATAGGCCTAGCCATGGGGTTTGGGCTGGTCACCCTCGCTCTCTCGTATCTGGTTCAACCAAAATATCCCGAGCCGGAAAAACTTTCGACTTATGAATGCGGATCGGAACCCTTTTCCGATTCCCGAATGCCTTTTCCTGTTCGATATTACGTCATTGCCATGCTGTTTGTGATTTTTGATATCGAGGTGATCTTCCTTTATCCTTGGGCTATTACCTTTAATCAGTTGGGCGTGATCGGGTTTATTGAAATGATGATATTCATCGGATTATTTGTTGTGGCGTATGTGTACGCCTGGCGAAAAGGGGCCTTGGAATGGGATTAATTCAAATCGGCAAGCCGCAAAAGGACGGAGAATTGGGGGTCATGACCCTTTCCTTGGAAAAAGTGGTGAACTGGGCGCGAAAAGGTTCTCTCTGGCCTATGACGTTTGGCCTCGCCTGCTGTGCCATTGAAATGATCGCCGCCGTATCATCCCGCTATGATATTGACCGGTATGGTGCAGGAGTGTTCCGAGCCTCTCCCCGTCAATCTGATCTGATGATTGTGGCCGGAACGGTCTGTCGCCGGATGGCTCCGGTTATTCGCAAAATTTATGACCAGATGCCGGAGCCCAAATACGTGATTTCCATGGGATCATGCGCTACATCCGGCAATATTTATGACAGTTATAGCGTCGTTCAGGGAGTTGATCGGTTCGTGCCTGTTGATATTTATGTGCCCGGTTGTCCTCCGACCCCGGAGGCTTTGTTTGATGGGATTTTGAAGTTGCAAGAACGAATCATGCAAAAGCGGGTGTTCACCAAACAACCTGAACAGGTCAAAGTCTAAAGAAAGCCACTTATCTTCGATGCATCCGATCGCAGAAAAGATTCACAGCCGGTTTCCTGAAGGATTTGTTGAAGCCAATGAGTGGCGGGGAGACCTGGCGATTACGGTCAAACGGGACGCCTTGCATGATGTCTGTTCCTATATTCGCAAAGATCCTGACCTGGACTGTGACTACATAGTGCATGTCAGTTCAGTAGATTGGCCGGACGAAAATGAGCGATTTGAAGTGGTCTATGAAGTCTACTCGATTCGAAAACGACATCGCATCCGAATCAAAACCCGGGTACCCGAACACGATTGTGTGGTTGATTCAATGACTGATCTCTGGATGGGGGCGGATTTCATGGAACGGGAAGTGTTTGACATGATGGGCATCCGGTTTAACCACCATCCCGATCTCCGCCGCATTCTGATGCCGGATGATTATGCCGAAGGATATCCGCTTCGCAAAGATTTTCCCGTGCAGGGGAAAGGCTGGCGTGATACGTTTGAATTTTTGAACGACCCGAATCAATCTCCCAGTCCTTCCTCGGGAAAAGGTTAATGAGAAGGCGATAGGAAGATATCATGAAACTGGAAGATCAACGCACCACCGTCTATAAAGTCGATCCAAATCACCCGGAAACGGACTCACTTCCCACGCTCCGAACGGAAGAACTCCTTTTGAACATGGGGCCGCAACACCCGAGTACGCATGGGGTGTTAAAGGTTATTTTAGAACTTGAGGGTGAGCGGATAGTCAAATCCACCCCGGTGATGGGCTTTCTTCATCGAGGAGTCGAAAAGCTGGCTGAAGGTGGCACCTATCACCAGTTTATTCCCCATACGGACCGGCTGGACTATGTGTGCGCAATGTATAATAACTTCGCCTATTGCCGGGCTGTGGAAAAACTCATGGATATCACCGTCCCCGACCGGGCGGAATACCTTCGAACCCTGGTGGCTGAAGTGCAGCGCATTATCGGCCACCTGTTCTGGTTGGGCACTCAAGCGCTGGATATCGGGGCGATGACCGTGTTCTTTTATACCTTTCGGGACCGGGAAATTCTGCTGGACTGGTTCGACGAACTGTGTGGCGCCAGGCTGACGACAAGCTGGTATCGCATCGGTGGCGTAGAACGGGACTTCACGCCTTCATTGACGGAAAAAGTCCAGAAATTCCTGGACTACTTCCCACCCAAGATTGATGAATATGTCGTGTTTTTGGAAAAAAACCGCATCTGGCTGGCTCGGACACGCGGCGTGGCAGTGATATCCGCCGAAGATGCTTTGAGCTTTGGATTGAGCGGCCCGACCTTACGTGGATCCGGAGTCGATTATGATCTCAGGAAATATGAACCCTATAGTGCCTACCCTAAATGTGAATTTAGCGTGCCTGTCGGGAAAAATGGTGACACATACGATCGGTACTGGATTCGGATTGAGGAAATGCGTGAAAGCATCAAGATCGTTCAGCAATGTTTGCAGCAAATGGAACCGGGACCGATAATGGCTGATGTGCCGAGTGTAACGTTACCGCCGAAAGATCGGGTATTCACGAATCTGGAATCCATGATTCAACAATTTAAACTTTTTTCGCAAGGATTTGATGCGCCGGCCGGTGAAATCTATTGCGGAACGGAAGCTCACAAAGGGGAGCTGGGATTTTATATCGTCAGCACTGGTGGAGGGCGACCCTACCGTCTGAAAATCCGGGCTCCTTCTTTTATTCACATGGGCGCATTCGATTATATGTCTAAGGGCTACATGATCGCCGATGCGGTCACCATTTTTGGCACATATGATATTGTGATGGGAGAGTGCGATCGGTAAGGTTGTCATACTCTTTCCGCCTGAAACTATGTTACGGACTATGTTGAAGAGAGGATCCCAATGGGATTAAAACCCGTCACCACACCGGATGTTGAAGCGGCGACGATTGAACTCACCTTGGATGGCGAAACCGTCCAAACCAAGGAAGGAGTCTCTCTCTATGACGTCGTATCCAGCACGGGTAAAATTGTGCCCGCAATGTGCTATCACTATACCTTCGATCCTTTCGGCTCCTGTGGAATGTGCCTGGTTCTTCAGGAAGGGAAGAAAGCCCCTGTCCGGTCCTGTACCGCAAAGGCCGCAGCCGGGATGGTTATCCAGACCGAGGGAGAAGAGTTGTTCCTCGCCAGAAAAAAGGCTGTGGAGAAGCATCTATCGGTCCATCCATTGGATTGTCCGGTGTGCGATGCCGATGGTCATTGTGAACTGCAGGACATGGCTTTTCAGCATGGCGTGACCAATCTCGCCAACGCCAAACAAAAAAATATTCCAGAAGATACGCGCAGCTTAGTTCTCGATTTCAACATGAACCGGTGCATCGCCTGCGGAGAATGCATCAATATCTGTAAAGACGTGCTACGAATCGATGCCTTGCAATTTATGAAAAAGGACGGGTTTACCCAGGTCGTGGCAAAAGGCGACCAAGCGTTGGATTGTGAATTTTGTGGTGATTGTTTGGCAGTATGCCCGGTCGGGGCCATTACGAATAAGTTCTCGAAATACGCCTATAAACCCTGGCAGCTCAAAAAGACGACGACGACCTGTAACTATTGCGGCGACGGTTGCCAAATCTATGTGGAAACCAAGGATACGGAAGTGGTTCGCGTGACCTCCCCTCTTTCCTGGAAAAACAAATGGGGAGACCGGACGGATACGGTGAATGGGCATGACGGCATCTGTGTGCGTGGCCGATTCGGGTTTCAGTTCATCGATAGTTCAAACCGCTTGAAAACCCCGTTGGTGCGTACCGACTCAGGATTGCAACCAGCCCCATGGATTGATGCCTTGGATATGGCCGCAGGTCGTCTGGCGCAAGTCAAAGCGCAATACGGCGCTCAGGCCATTGCCGGACTTATTACAGCCCGTTGCACGAATGAAGATCTGTACGTGTTTCAAAAATTTATGCGTTCGGTTATTGGAACCAATAACCTCGACAGTAGCGCCAGATACGGACATTTGAATTTCATCAGGGCTATGAAACAGGCCTTGGGCCTTCATCGCATGATGAATACTTCGGAAGAGATCAATAAAGCGAATGCGTTGCTCATCGTCGGAGCCAACATTACCGAGACCAATCCCGTCGCAAGTGTGCGTGTGAAATCAGCCATCGGACTATTTAAGACCCAAACCATTGTTGTGGATTCCATGCAAACCAACATGGCCAAGTTGGCCTCCCATCCCATCATGGTCAAGCCCGGAACTGAGGGCCTCTATATTCAAGGTCTGGTGAAGTCGGTGATCCATCAGGATTTGATTGACGAAGAAGCCACATCGGCATTTCCCGAGGCACTGGCCGCATTAAAACAAGCCCTGGAATCCATCTCTCTTGAGGATGTGGCCAATGAGACAGGAGTGGGTCTGGATCGAATTCATGAGACCGCTCGCATCTTTGCGGAAGCCCCCCGGTCTATCATCATTTGTGGTGAAGGTATTCTCCGTCACACCGGAGGCTATCAGCATATGATGCATCTGATCGATCTGGCCTGGGTAACAGGAAAGCTCGGTCGAAAGGGATGCGGCATTAACACCTATACCGAAGAAGCCAACGAACAAGGGGCTGTCGACATGGGCGTCGCGCCGGAATTTCTGCCAGGCCCGGATGCCTTCACGGATCCTCGAGCCCGGGAAACTTTTGTTCGAGTCTGGGGCAACAATCTTCCTGACGTTGCCCGCGGAGCCAATCTCATAGAAATCCTGGATCGCTGTCGGGCTGGAGAAATTAAGGCCTTATATCTAGTCGGTGAAAATCCACTTGAAACCCTTCCCGCCTCCTATAATGTCAAAAGCGCACTGGCGAATGTAGAAGTCCTCATTTGCCAAGACCCCTTCTTAACGGAAACCGCCAAAATGGCTCATGTGGTGTTTCCTGCTTCAACCTTCGCAGAAAAAGATGGGACCGTGACGAACCAGGAAGGAAAGGTCCAATTTCTTCGTCCGGCTCTGGATTCTCTTGGCGAAAGCACGCTGGATTGGCATATCATGGTCGGGATCGCCAATGGTTTGGGTTCACCCATGGAATACGAAACCACCCGGGATATCCAAGATGAAATCCGAAAAGTGCTTCCGGGTTATTTCAACCTGGGGATGGTGACCCACGTAGATCCTCATCTTTCTGCGTATTTCTCGGAGACCTTTCCTCAGGAAGTGGCCACCCGATATTCCATGAGACGGAAGAGCGAAACCCAACGGCCTTATGGTTTGCGTATGATTCAGTTGCTTTACCATTCAGGGAAACTTTCTACTCAAGCATCCGGCCTGATGGAAATTTCGCCCAATACCAAGCGTCTTCGAATGAATGCCGAAGATCTCAAAAATATCGGGCTCAGTCCTCATGACCGTGTTCGCATGACTTCCAACCTGGGAACAGTAGAAATGGAAGTGGAGGAAGATATGGCGTTAATGCCTGGAACATGTGTGGTTCCGGAACATTTCAATGACCCTCCAGTGAAGGATCTTATGTCTCTTCAGGTGGATCCTGTCACAGGAGTTCCTTATTTCAAGTTGGCCCATGTCTCCATTGAAAAGGCTTGATCAGAAAAGCCAGGCACAGGACAATGAGTAACACTACCGCGACTAAAAAATTTTTCAACGCCGTGCTCTTCCGGGAAATCTGGGATGCCATGAAGGTGACCCTTAAGCATATGCTGCATCGCCCCATTACCTTCCAGTACCCACGCGAGAAACGAACGATTCCTGATGCCCACCGCGGTGCCCTTTGCCTGTTACGGTATGAAGACGGGAAAGAGCGCTGTGTGGGCTGTGATTTATGTGAGGTGGCTTGTCCTTCCCGCTGTATTAAGGTCCTTAGCGAAGAAGACAAAAGCCTCCCACTTCAGCGCTATGCCACCGAGTTTTACATCGACATTACGAAGTGCGTGTTTTGCGGATACTGCGTCGAAGCCTGTCCGGTCAATGCCTTGGCAATGACCAAGGTGTATGAATTCTCCACCCATGATAAGCGGACCCTCCTCTTTGACAAGGCGCGACTCTACCAAATCGGAGAGCGCCATATGGATGATGCCAAAAAGTATCTCTATGCCCATAATCAAGAGAAGGAAGGGGAGGAAGGCCTCGCCTACCGTTACCATTTCCCTGTCTCGATAAGCACCCAGGATCCGTAACCTCTATCATGATGTGGCTCCTTTTTGCATACTTTGCCACGGTGAGTATCGTGGCAGGGGTTTTGACTGTGGCGTTGCGAAATGCCGTGCACTGCGCGCTGGCTCTGCTCACGCTTCTTCTCCACGTGGCGGGCCTGTTCGTCCTTCTGAACGCTGAATTTCTTTTTGCGGTGCAAATCATTGTGTATGCCGGAGCCATTCTGATTTTGTACCTCTTTGTGTTGATGTTGATGAACTTAAAAACGGAAGAACAACATCTCCATAAAAAATATGCCTTTCTCCTGTTCGCCGGAGTTGGGGTTTTTGGGGAATTGCTTATTCTCCTGTTGCAGTCTCCGTATGGTGGTGCGGTCGGAACGGCTACGCCTGATCTGATCCTGCAAACGGGACCCAGTCATGCCATTGGGATCACGATGTTTAGCGATTATTTATTACTCTTTGAAGTGATTGGGATTTTCCTGTTAGGAGCGGTGATTGGAGCAATTGTTCTTGCGAAAACACCGGCCAAACCCGATCCGCAAGAACCGGCCCACATTCCCATGCCCTGAAATACATTACCGATGATCCCTCTTTCTGCCTATGTGGCACTTAGCGCGATTTTGTTTATGACCGGACTCGTCGGCGTCCTGATCCGCCGGAATTTCATTGTGGTCCTGATGTCTGTGGAGATTATGCTAAACGCCGCCAATATTAATTTGGTGGCCTTTTCCCATTACCTCCATTCCATGGCGGGGCAAATGGCTGCACTCTTTATTATTGCTGTCGCGGCAGCGGAAGCTGCTGTCGGCTTAGCGATTATCATTGTGGTCTTTCGGGGTAAAATGGCCACCAATGTTGATCAAATTAATATTTTGAAGTGGTAACGTGTTTGATCTGCTCGTTCTGCTGATTCCTCTTTTTCCCTTGCTGGCGGTGCTGGCCAACGGCCTGTTGGGCTCTCGCTACTCGCATGATGTCGCCGGGCGTCTGGCCTTCGGCTCCGTGGGTTTATCTTTCCTGTGTGTGCTTGGGATCTTTTTTCCCATTCTTCAAAATCCTGAACCCCGCGAGGTCATCGCATACTCCTGGATCTTCGGGGGTAACCTCTCGATCAATCTTGCCTTTCTCATTGATCCCCTGACCGTCATCATGCTGTTCGTGGTGACCGGCGTGGGATTCCTGATTCACGTCTATTCTGTGGGCTATATGCATGGGGAGGAAGGATTTACCAGATTCTTCACCTATATGAATCTCTTTATGGTTTCCATGCTCCTGCTTGTCATGGGAAACAACTATGTGGTGTTGTTCATCGGGTGGGAGGGGGTGGGCCTCTGCTCCTATCTGTTGATCGGGTACTACTATGAAAAAGTCTCAGCGGGGAAGGCGGCGACCAAAGCATTTGTCGTGAACCGGATTGGCGACGCCGGATTCCTGGTGGCGATCTTTCTGATCTTTTCCCATTTCGGCACACTCGATTACACGGCGGTCATGGCCAATGCGTCGACTCTTTCCACTGAGCTCGCCACCACCATCTCCCTCTGTTTGTTAATTGGCGCCATCGGCAAGTCGGCGCAACTACCCTTATACACCTGGTTGCCGGATGCGATGGAGGGTCCAACTCCCGTCAGTGCGCTAATCCATGCGGCCACCATGGTCACCGCCGGCGTCTACATGGTGGTGAGAAACCATGTGTTGTTTGATATGGCACCAATGGCCTTGGCCACCGTGGGCATTGTCGGAGGCCTCACCGCCATTTTTGCGGCCACGATTGGATTGGTTCAAAACGATATTAAACGAGTGTTGGCCTATTCCACCGTCAGCCAGCTGGGCTATATGTTTTTAGCCTGCGGGGTGGGAGCCTATACCGCTGCGATCTTTCACCTGATGACGCATGCATTTTTCAAAGCCCTCCTTTTCCTGTCGGCCGGCTCGGTGATTCATGCACTGGGTGGTGAACAAGACATTCGAAAGATGGGCGGACTCCACAACAAGATCCCGACGACCCATAAGGTATTCCTGATCGGCACCCTCGCCATTGCCGGGATTCCTCCCCTCGCAGGCTTTTGGAGTAAAGACGAAATTATGGCCCATGCCTTTGTGCATGGCTATTATCACCTGTATCTTCTGGCGGCAATCGGAGCGTTTCTGACCAGCTTCTATATGTTCCGTCTCACCTATCTGACTTTTTACGGCCCTTCTCGAGTTGATCCGCATGTGGCCCGCCATATCCACGAATCTCCATCAGTGATGACGGTCCCTCTCATGATTTTGGCGGGGATTAGCCCTATTGGGAGGATTTCTGGGCGTACCGCCCGAACATGGTTGGTTTCAAGGATTTTTACATGGGGTGGCTACTCCACTTGGAGCCGAGGCTCATGCAGTGGAATGGGGAATGCTGTTTGGCCTGATGGGCGTCGCCATCGCTATCGCAGTAGGTGGGTGGGGCTTAGCCCATTATATGTATGCCATTCGTCCTCAAATGGCCAACGAATGGGCCGCAAAATCACCCCAAGTCTACACCACGCTCCTGAATAAATATTATGTCGACGAGGCTTATGACTTCTTGATTGTAGAACCGTTGAAGAAGCTGGGAATGCTATGGGACTGGTTTGATCGAGAGATTCTTGACAGATTTGTCGTGGGAATCGGCCGAGGCACGGACATTAGCGCAGGTGCGGTTACCTGGGTGGAAAAACACGTGATCTACGGCGGGCTGAATGTGGTGGGATATACGAATCATCTGCTCTCCTGGTCGTGGCGGAAAATGCAAAGCGGCATGGTCCATCATTATGCCGCCATTATTGTCATCGGTCTGGCACTGCTCATTCATCTGGTTGTGGTGTGGTTTGTCGGATCTTCTGCGTCCGACATGTCCATCCGTTAACTGACGATCATGCAAGAAGAATTACAATTCGGCTTCCCGATTCTGTCTTTTCTGACCTTCTTCCCACTTTTGGGAGCACTGGTCCTTTGGTCCTTGAAAGACCAGGATTTGATTCGGAAGGGCACCTTGGGCATCGCCAGCTTGGAAATGGTGGTCGCCTCCCTGATGTTGCTTCGGTTCGTGCCGGAGACGGCGGCCATGCAGTTTGCCGAACGTCATGAATGGATACCCTTCTTAGGCATTAGTTACCACCTGGCTGTCGATGGAATCAGCGTCCTGTTCGTGGGACTGACCGCGTTTCTCATTTTGCTCCTGGTCCTCTATGCCTGGGACACCGTCACCTCCCGTCCGAAAGCGTTTTACATGTGTCTGTTGGGAATGGAAGCCACGGTGATGGGCATTTTCGTCTCAATCGATTTGATTATGTTTTTTGTGTTTTGGGAACTTATGCTCATTCCCAGTTATTTCCTGATCAAACTCTGGGGGCCTGGAGAACAACGCCAATATGCGGCGCTGAAGTACGTCCTCTACACGCTCCTGGGGAGCGTGTTCATGCTCGTGGGATTTTGTCTCCTGAGTTTGAACTATTTTGAAGCAAAACAGGTCTATAGCTTTGATTTACTCGACCTGCTTTCAGTTCAAATTCCTCTCAGCCTCCAACTCCTGATATTTTGGTTGGTGTTTTTGGGGCTGGCCTTTAAAGCCCCGATTTTTCCCTTTCATTCCTGGTTGCCCGACGCCTTGGTTCAAGGACCGTTTTCGATGTCTGTCATGCTGGCCGGGATTAAATTGGGCACGTACGGGTTTCTCCGCTTTTCCTTCCCTTTACTTCCCGATGCCTCCCGACACGCCACGGTGGTCGCTATTCTCATGGCTTTGGGTCTCGCCGCCATCGTGTATGGAGCGATTGTCGCTATTATCCAGCCAGACTTCCGGCGCCTGCTCGTGTTTAGCAGCATTAGCCATTTGGGGTTTGTGGTCGTCGGCATGTTTGCCCTGAATTTCCAAGGAATACAAGGCAGCTTGATTACCATGATTAATTTGGGATTTAGCACCGCCGGCTTATTTTTCCTCGCCGGCTTTATTTACGAACGTCTGGGCCACATTGACGTCCGACAATGCAGCGGATTGGCGAAAAAAATGCCGCTGCTGGCTACATTCATGTTGATCATAGGCATGGCCTCCATTGGCTTACCGGGAACCAACGGGTTTATAGGGGAATTTCTCATTTTACTGGGAGTCTTTCAAGCCTGGTGGTTTTATGGAGTCGTTGCCGTCTCCGGCGTCATTTTCGCAGCAGCATACTTCTTGTGGTTTTATGAGCGGGCCATCTTTGGACCATTGAAAGAGAGCGTGCCTGCGGCCATTAAAGATTTAAATAGCCGTGAATGGGCGATCGGCGTGGCCTTGTCGGTCATGATTTTTTGGATCGGGATCTATCCTTCCCCGTTCCTACGGATGGTCAATGGATCGGTCCAGGAAGTGGTTGATCGGTTGCATCCGGGAATGGCGACGGCTCACCAGCATGAAGCCCTTGTTTCCGCTGAGGTTACCAGAAATTCAAGATGGGTGAATATTCCTTACTGATTATTCTCTTTGCACCATTTTTGGGCGCGATCGCGTTAATGTTCGTCCCTCGTCATGAAGCTTTCCTGGTTCGCATGACCGCAGCTATTGCTGCCGGCATTTCTCTCCTGGCCTCCTTCTATGTTTTCTTAGCCTACGACACGACGAAGGGCGGATTTCAATTTGTCCAACGGTATGCCTGGTCTGATGAATTAGGCATTGCCTTTTACCTCGGAGTGGATGGGATCGGAGGCCCCTTGGTCTTTGCATCCGCCATTTTGTTATTTGCCGGCATCTTCATCTCGTGGCATATCAAAGACCGGACAAAAGAATTCTATATATTCCTCTTGATCCTCGCGGCGGCGACCATTGGGGTCTTCATGTCGCTGGATCTCTTTTTCCTCTATTTCTTTTATGAAATGTCGGTGTTGCCCATGTACCTCTTATTGGGCGTCTGGGGAAGTCATACCAAAGGCTATCTTTCCATGACCGACTCCGAAGGGCGCACACTTCGGGATTCCGTCGGATTTATTTTCAATTTCGGATCCAACAGCAAAGAATACGCAGCCATGAAACTGACCCTGTTCCTATCTGCTGGGGCGGTGGTGGCTTTGATGGGGATCCTGCTCATTTACCATTTTTCCGGGCTCCACACTTTTGACATTGTGGTTTTGCGGGAACAAGCCCACTTTTCAGGGAACTTAGCCACGCTGATCTGGCTCCTGATCTTTTTTGGCTTTCGCCTCCATTGCTCCGATATGGCCTTTGCATTCCTGGTCACCCGTCGGCCATGCCGCTGCGCCGGCAGCCACCAGCATGTTGCACGCAGGAGTGCTCATGAAATTGGGGCATTTTTCTATTATTCGCGTGGCCTTTGAAATCATGCCTGAGACCACTAGAGAACTGATGCCGATTGCGGCAATCCTGTGTGTCTTCAGCATCATTTACGGGGGGCTGGTGTCCTATTTCGCCAAAGACACCAAATACGTCATTGGCTATTCCAGTTCCAGCCATATGGGCTATATCTTCCTTGGCATGGCCGCCTTGAATTACATCAGTCTCAGCGGAGCTGTTATTTATATGTTTGCGCATGCTTTAGCCACAGGCATGTTGTTCGCCATGGCTGGCTGGGTCTATGACCAAACCCACACAAGGGATATCCCATCATTAGGAGGGCTGGTTGAGCGAATGCCGTTTATTGCCGGTGCGTTTCTTGTGGCCTGCATGGCCTCTATCGGAATGCCTGGAACCATAAATTTTATTGCAGAAATCATGATCATTGTGGGCAGTTGGGAAAAATATCCATTCCAAGTCATTGTGGCGGTGCTGGGAATCGTCCTGACCATGGCCTACCTGTTCAAAATGATGCGGGGTCTGTTTTACGGAAAAATAGATCCGGAATATGCTCATGCAGCCGATGCCAAACATTGGGTGGATCGCATGCCACTGCTCTTGTTAATTGCATGTAGCATTACCCTCGGAATTTTCCCAGGGCATTTTTATGAAGTGGTTCGGTCGACCGTGGAGCCCATGGTAGACCGGATTAACCATGTTGCGCCGCTCATAACCCAAAATACCCAAGGCCTTCTTCCATAATCGAAACCACATTGAACCATTCTGATAATTTCTGAATATCTGCAATGATCTTTCAACTCACTCTTTCCGCCGCTGATCTGCTCCTGCTTTTGCCGGAGATCTTTCTCACGCTCTGGTTGTGTGTCATCCTGTCCCTGGATTTCTCGCTGAAGCGGATTACCCATCAACAATTGGCCTATCTCAGTATTGCGGGCTTAGGGATCACCGCATTGATCCTGTTTGGCTTCGACCAGGCCGGCACGACAGGCGCCTTGTTTAAAAACATGTTCGTGCTGGACCGGATGGCTCTCTTCTTTAAGCTCATTATTGTCGGCGCCACCGCACTCGTCCTGTTTATGTCAATGGATTACGTGCAGGACTTCCGGTTCTTTCCGGGGCGAGTATTATGTCATGGTCGTGATGTCGGCCCTCGGCATGATGTTCATGGCTTCGTCGAATGACCTGCTCTCCGTCTTTGTCACCCTGGAATTTTCAACATTTGGATTTTATGTGTTGGTGGCCTATCTCAGGGATGATCAGCGCTCCTCGGAGGCCGGCCTCAAGTTCTTCATATTGGGGGTATTTGCGGCCGGATTATTGGCCTATGGCATCAGTTTGGTGTATGGCGAAACCGGGAACCCTAATCTTCTCTGAAATGACCGGCACCACTGGAAGTTATGGATTGGCTATCGGCTACATTATGATTTTTGCCGCCCTGGGGTTCAAAATCGGGGCTGTCCCGTTTCATGCCTGGATTCCTGACACCTACCAGGGTGCGCCGACCCCTGTCACGGCCTTTCTCTCCATAGCCCCGAAAGGCGCGGCACTGGCCATTCTCATCCGGATGTTTTACGTGTCCCTGGCTTCGTTCAAACCGATGTGGGTGTTGTTATTTGTCGTCGCATCCATTTTCTCAATGACGTACGGCAATATCGTCGCCATTGCGCAAAAGAATATCAAACGGCTCTTGGCGTATTCGGGCATCGCACAAATCGGAAATATCATGATCGGATTAGCGGCAGGAACAAAACAGGGCAGCGACGCCATCATGTTTTACCTCCTGACGTATCTTTTTGCGAATTTGGGAGCCTTCGCGGTCATCATTGCCGTCAGCCATGTGATTAGGAGTGACGAAATTGAAGATTATAATGGCCTGAATCGACGGTCCCCATTTTTAGCGGCGGCCATGTTGCTCTTCCTGTTGTCACTGGCCGGGGTTCCTCCACTGGCAGGGTTTATCGGGAAGATCTATTTGTTTGTTGCGGCGATTAAAGAGGAGCTGTACGCCCTGCTGATTGTGGGACTGATCAATATCGTCATTTCTATGTATTACTATCTGGTTGTCGTGAAAAAGATGTACATCAATGAACCCACCGATCCTTCCCCGATTGCCACTTCCTTCCCCATCAAAGTTGCGGTGTATGTCGGGATTGCCGGAACCCTGATTTTAGGCATTTACCCCGGACCTTTTATCGACTGGGCCGTCAGCGCCACACTGATGTTTTCCAATATTGCCGGACCCACCGTAGCCCTTTCTCTACCAGGCGGATAATCGCCCGACGGGTGTTGTCCCCTCTCCCTTCCTCCTCCAATTTTCCATGGCAAACTTGCCTTTTTCGTTTTTCCACGGGAAAAACCTAACTAAGAGAAAAAAGCCGAGCGAGATAATTGGTTGGAAGGATACGTGAAAGGTGGCGAAGTTACATCCGCTAGTACAGGATGGCTTCTAAGGGATTAAGCCCTTCCAATTGCCACATGGCACCGAACACTACCGATATGGCGACAATCACCAGGAGGATCAGCGCTACCATGATCGATTGTTTTTTGCTGTGGCGATGTCGGGGAGGGGGGACTTTTTGGAGTGCCGATGGGTCCTGCCACAAGGGAAGGCGTCGCTGGGAAGTGTGAAGTGCGGGCTCATCCCGGGATGTATCAAGATGACCGTCACGAATTCCTATGTTTTTCAACAGGTTCGGTTTTCTGAGAGCAAGAGGTGGTCCTTTGGACCCTGGACTTGTTTCAATTGTTTGAGCAACGGTTCGGGTATGGATATAGGATGCCTGGCAGTGCGGGCACACCAACGTTTCCTGGATAGGCTCTCCCTTGTTCCCCGGATGTTCTTGCTCTCCTCTTAACGATACACCACAATGCGGGCATGATCGAACATGCTGAGTTATCGGACCATGACATTGCGGACACGTATTCACTCTGACGGCAGGACGACCCGCTAGGGTTACTTTTTTTCCTGGAAAAGGGAATGCGCATTGAGGGCAGGCCCGAGCTTCTGTCGAGACTTCTTTGTGACATTCCGGACAAGGAACAAGGGCCATTGACTCAATTTCCGTTCTCGCTATTGATCACTCCTCAGCGAACACATACGGGACAGTCTTTCAGGAAAGCAAAGATGATACCGCAGAACTAACGTTCGCTTCGTATGTAAATACAAAGACGTCTTTCTCCTGCTGGAACAGTATCAAGGAAGTGGTGGATGGTCCTGCCTTTATGTATTCTCGCTCATCTGAATTGACCTTCTCAAGGGAGATGTGAGTTTTTAGCAATTCCGTTGTCTTGACTCTCATTTCCGGTTCTCTTTTATTTCTAAAATGTGTAACATTTCCGAACATGTCAAGACCAAATTGGAGAGTTTGACCTAGTTGGCATAACTTGTCTATAGATGACCGATGTCTAGAACTAACAGCGTTTCTCTAATTTCATGAGGGTGCTATGGCTAATGAAACAAGAAGAGGAGAACATGACAATTCTATCACCCAGATCGGTCAGTCAACGCTACGCTAAAGCGGTGACCAATGGCGAACAGTTGTGTTGCCCGACCGGGTATAACCATGAGGATCTGGGACAATTTATTCCAGAAACGGTCTTAAAGGTGTCCTATGGCTGCGGAACTCCGGTTGGCCTTTCCACTGTCCAATCCTGGCGAAGTCGTC
The DNA here is from genome assembly GCA_963785905.1 of uncultured Nitrospirales bacterium. GTDB lineage: Bacteria > Nitrospirota > Nitrospiria > Nitrospirales > UBA8639 > Nitrospira_E. Next base: position 2,228 of record CAWAXJ010000036.1, on the reverse strand, counting down.
TTGGACATTGGTTCGGGAGGCGGGATCGACTGCTTTGAAGCTTCTCGGAAAGTCGGACCCCAAGGCCGTGTCATTGGGATTGATATGACCGATGAAATGTTGGCATTGGCGCAGAACGCATGCACCGACTGTTGCCAAGAAATCTGGGGTATCCCGAGCCGAATGTGGATTTTCGAAAGGGCTTTGCCGATGCCATGCCTGTGGAAGACGATCAGGTGGATCTCATTATTTCGAATTGTGTCATCAATCTTGCTCCGGACAAAGTGAAGGTCTTCCAGGAAATGTTTCGCGTGCTCCGACCTGGTGGACGGTTCACCATTTCCGATATTGTCGCCGACCAACCTATTCCTAATTACTTAATATATGACAAGGCCAAATGGGGCGATTGTTTGTCTGGCGCCCTCACGATCAAAGACTATTGGGGCGGGCTCCGGGAAGCAGGGTTTAAAGGGCTTCATCAGGTTAACAGTATTCCATGGAGAGTGATTGACGGCATCCAGTTCCTCTCTGTGACGCTCACCGGGTATAAACTGGCCTCCACATCGACAACTCCGTCGTCGGCCTTTGCAACCCTCACCGGGCCATTTTCTCAAGTGGTCGATGAGCTGGGTACAACATTTACCCGAGGCAATCCTCGGCAAATCGATTCACGAACGACCGCATTATTGGCATTAGCTCCTTATCATGACCGGTTCATTATTGCCGAGCAACCGGTGGCTCTCGCGGTTCAAGATTCCCGAATGCTGGCCGTCTATCCCGAAGAAGCGCCTTGTATATGGGAAGGACAGTTTGCCGTGTTGACCGGACCGTTCTTAGCGGTCTGTGACGATGACCACCATACGTATCAATGCGGTGAGCCGGTAGAAATTTGTTCTAAAACCTACAAGGTCCTACAGACCGCTTCTTATCAACCCCATTTTGTGACCATTAATCGATCCAGGGATGGGGTGGACTCCGAACCTGTCATTTGCGGAACATCAACGGGGTGTTGTTAGGAATTTCCGGAAAGTCATCCTGTTTGTGTGTGAGGAATTAAGGCCATCACGACGATGAAAAATTCAGCTCTCCCCATGGTCACCCCGGATCAAACTTCATGGATGGCCCCGTCGTTCGAGCAAGCGTTGGCCCTCCATCATTCACTACCCCTCAAGGCACAATCGATTTCCACGCTTCAGGTCAATGTCGGGAAGATCTGTAACCAAACATGTCACCATTGCCATGTCGATGCCGGTCCTCAACGCACGGAAAGCATGAGCAAAGCCACTATAGATCAGATCTTGGAGGTTCTCGATCGCACCCCTCAGATCGCGACAGTGGATATCACCGGTGGGGCGCCTGAGATGAACCCGCATTTTGAGTATCTGGTTGAGCAATGCCGAGCACGAAACCGGAGGGTGATCGACCGCTGTAATTTGACCGTGTTTTATGTCAAGGGGAAAGCCCATCTTCCCCAATTTCTTGCAGACCATCGCGTTGACATCGTCGCCTCCCTCCCCTGTTATGAAGCAAGCAATGTTGATCAGCAACGCGGAAAAGGCGTGTTTGATCGGAGCATAACCGCACTGCAAAACTCTCAACCGGTTGGGGTATGGAAAAGAGGGAACCGGTCTCATGCTTGATCTGGTCTACAACCCGCTCGGCCCTATCCTTCCGCCGCCTCAAGTCGAACTCGAACAAGATTTTAAAGAAGAATTGGGGCAGCGATATGACATACAGTTTAACCGGCTCTATACCATTACCAATATGCCGATCAGTCGTTTCCTGGAATGAGTTACGCGAGGCAGGCCAACTTGAACATTACTACACGCTCTTGTTAAATAATTTCAATCCATTGGCTGTCGATGGGCTGATGTGTCGGTCTCTGTTGAGTGTGGGGTGGGACGGGCGCCTCTATGACTGTGATTTCAATCAGATGTTGGATATGCCGGTCCAGCCGGACTCTCAGGCATGGATCGGCTATTTCAATCTCAGCCAATTAGAACGCCGTCCCATTGTCGTAGGTCCCCATTGCTTCGGGTGTACGGCAGGGTCCGGGTCATCATGTGGTGGAGCCTTGACCTGATTCGGCTGCCATCGCCACACGATTCGGTATCCTTCGGATACCGGTTTACGTGACATCCTTTCGCCTGAAATGCCGGGCGCAATCCTGGCTGCAGAAATAATAATTCTTTCCCTCTACCTCCTGCACAATCGCCGTCCCGGCAGTCACATAGACTTTACAGACGGGA
>CAWAXJ010000035.1:0-16230 GCA_963785905.1 uncultured Nitrospirales bacterium | reverse complement strand
TCCCAGGGCCGCTTGCTCCCGGGCGAGTTGTCGGTTTAGGATTCAGTCGGCTCATTGATCGTCCTGGCTGGCGCTTTCTTCATTCGATGACATTTCATCCAACACCGCTGTGGCGGCTGAACGAATCGTATGTTCCAATTCTGGAGAACGGGTTTTTAATTCACGGATTTCGGCAAGGAGAGTGGCGGCTTCCTCGGATTTCCCCATATGTTCGAGCGAGACCGCTAAACGATACTTGGCCCAGGTTTGCAAGGCCGCTGGCACATCGAAGGCCAAGACCTGATCGTACAGACGCTGGGCTTCGACATAGTCGCCTTGATCAAACATGGCATCCCCCAAGCGGAGGACATCGGAAGTCTGACTGGGTTCGATAGACACCACCTCTCGCATGTCTTGAACCACTAACTCCATCTGCCCGAGAGCTCGATTGGCGCGTGCCCGATTCCTGAGCACATAGCGTTTTTCCACTTCTCCCTCCACATGCTGTAGGGCCGCCGAGAAATCCCGAATAGCTTCTGTATACCGTTTGTCAGCGAAGGCTTCCATGCCTAGGGCGGTCTCCACTTGCCCCGCCCCCGGCCCTTAGGAAACTCCTGGAGGTAGGACGCCCCCGCGCCTTGCACCAATGGACCGTTGCTCTGCTCCTGGCGACCAAACCTGCTGAACGCGAATCTCTTCCCGGAGCGGACTGTTGGGGTACTCCTGTAATAGTTGGTCATACCAATGCCAGGCTTCCACCGGAAGATTCACCTGCTGATAGGTTTGCGCAACCATCAGGACGCGCTCCCGCTCCAATGGCACCATCTGAAACGCGTGTTGGTGGTCCCCGTAAAACTTGAGTAACCGTCACCCAGGCTTTGCGTTCATAGAACGTACGAATTTGTTGTTTAATAACGCGACTGAGCCCGTCTTGCGCTTCCTGCCGCCGGACATCCGACGATGCCACCGATAATGAGGTGGGCCAATGCCTGAATGGCAGCCAGCGCATCCCCAACGACTCATACGCTCGCCCCATCCACAGAAGCTTTCTTCAGCCAGTCCCTTTCAGGTGCATGACTGAACGCTCTGGCGGTTTCCAGGACATGATCCCATGAGAGCGAGAGGTAAATGTCCAGGTCATCAAACCGTTGGTAGACTTTCGCCCAGTCCTCCTTGCCGCTCCTGCGACAAAAACGCCACGACCCATCTGGTCAACGCCCCCTGTCCCCGGCGCCCGGCTCCCGATCCGGAAATTGTTGGCGGGCTTGATCAGCAAACTACAAGGCCAGGAACTCATGGCCCTCCCTTGCAGCAATTTTTCCGAAATCCGGTTGAGGGCCTGACCCGGCTGTCTCCCGATGTGGATGAAGATTGACAGTCAACAAAAATCTGGATAGCGCCATTGGCGGGATTGCCAACCTCGAGTTCGGACAATCCATATAGATAGGAGGATTCCACTGACTGGCGAATGAGCTCGGGCCTTTCGGCTTCAACCACGCGATACCAATAATAAGCCTGCTTCCACGCCTTCGCCATGGCTGTGGCATCAGCCAGTCCCAGTGCGCCCTTTACGCGATGTGCCTTCCACTTCGGTTCCTCCACCACCCGTCGGAGCATCAGTGCGGCCTCCAGATATTGACCGATTTTTCAAAAACCCTAGTCCGGCTTCAACCATGACACCTCCTGCTAACGGATGTTCGGGATAGGTTCGGAGAAATTCTTCAAATAACCCGCTGGCTTCCGAATACCAGCCAGCATCCCAGTACACATCCCCCATCGCACAGAGCGCCCAAGGGGTATACTCACTTTTCGGGGCACTTGTTTTCATGGCTTGAAGTCGGTCAATGCGTTTAAAATTCTCTTTACCGGGTTCATCCGGACGGATCAGGAAGCGAGGCCATCTATCCATCGGGCCCCGTCTGCAAACACCCCATCGTCTTGCTGATTGACGTATGTGGAAAACAAGGCTCGCGCCTTCCAGGAGATTGCCCGCTTGCATGGCTTCCTGACCCTGCTGAATCATTTCGGGTATCACCATGTCTCGGGGAACGTTCCAGGGAAAGTCGGAACATGAACCACCCATGACCGTGCTGGGCCAGATGACAGACGACAGGGCAATCCAAATCCATATCCTCACTTTTGTGTTTCTGCTCCAACCTGGTCACCCTATTCAGCAATTATTAGACCGGAGCCATTCTTGCCGAGTGAAGCAAAGAACGGAACAGGATTTCCATTGAAAAACCAGGAAGTTTTAGAAAGGACGGGCAGGAACGGACAATATTGCCGCCGTCAAGGAGTTGACGGAAGAGTCAGAACTTCAGGCTGAGTCAGGAAAGAAACGATGGAACAGAATAGAATGGTTATGCGCAGTCATGTGTCTTACACATCGGCAAGATCCTCTGCCGGAGTGGCACGCTGCGCGACGACTTCAGCAATGGACTTCTTTTTTAATTTTTCGATGAGCGTGGTCCGATTGATTTGCAGAAGGCGCGCCGCTTTACTTTTGACCCAATTCGTTCGCTCGAGGGCCTCAAGAATCAGCCGGTTTTCAAATTCCTCAACGGCTCGTGACAGATCCACCCCCGCTACGGGAATCGCCGCGGGCATCGCGGGAAGATGGGAGGATGGCAATTGCCGAATTTTCTCCGGCAAATCTTCCGGCTCGATCAGACCTCGACGTTTGAGAATGGCAATCCGCTCAACAATATTCCCCAGTTCCCTGACATTGCCGGGCCAGGAATATTCACATAAGAGACCCATCGCTGCATCGGCAACTCCGGTTATTTCAGCGTTCCGGCGTTCATTAAACATCTGGATGAAGTGCTGGAGTAAGAGAGGGATATCCTCCACGCGCTGACGGAGAGGAGGAACAAGAACCGGCACCACATTGAGGCGATAAAAAAGATCTTCCCGAAACTGTTTCGCAGCCACCAGGGTTTCGAGATCCTGATTCGTGGCGGCAACGACACGAGCATCCGATTTATAGGTTCGTGTCCCCCCCACCCGTTCAAACGTTCGCTCCTGCAGGACTCGAAGAAGTTTGACCTGCAGCGGAGGGCTCAGATCGCCGATTTCATCCAGGAAAATCGTGCCCCCCGTCGCCAGCTCGAATCGTCCCACACGGGACGCCACCGCTCCGGTAAATGCCCCCTTTTCATGTCCGAACAATTCACTTTCTAATAATGCCTCAGGAATCGCTCCGCAATTGACGGGAATCAGGCTCCCCCGGCGTCGGGTGCTATGACAATGAATCGTTTGAGCAATCAATTCTTTGCCCGTTCCACTTTCCCCTAAAATAAGTACGGTACTATCAGTATCCGCCACGCAATCAATCAGCCGAAACACCTCTTTCATCACCTGACTGGAGCTGATGAGTTTTCCTAAACTGAATTGTCCCTTGACGGCTTTTTTCAGTTCGACATTCTCATCTTGGAGAATTTTGACCCGCAAGGCGCTCGCGATGGTGGCGCTCAAGACATCGACCGAAAAGGGTTTAGAGAGGAAATCAAATGCACCGGCTTTGATGGCTTTCACGGCCATCTCCACTGATCCATACCCCGTCATGACAATCGTGACAGGATGGTTGGGCAACTGGTTGATGCGCTGAACCAACTCAATACCATCGATGTCGGGAATCATGACATCGGTTAACACAATATCAAACTGTGAAGACTCCGCCAGAGCCAGAGCTTCACTGCCCGACTCCGTCTCCACCACCTGATGGCCTTCTTCCTCCAGTTGCAATTTGATGGAATTCCGCACATCCACTTCATCCTCAACAAGCAGGATGTGCGCAACTCGATTAGCGATAGGTGATTCAGCAGAATCGAACACATCCATGAATGGCCTCCCTCTTAGCCCGTGTGAAGGCACCCCCGGGTCGAACCGGCTGTGCGATGAAGCTTAATTGCTACCCCATTTCGGGGGGAAGGTCAAGCGTTCTCTGCAAAATTTCACCAATCGTTCCAAGAGCTTGACTCTGATCATCATACCCGAATGAGAGGGGAACTTTCGCCCGCTTTGCCTGTTCACCACCGTTTGACCCATGGACACATTAAAGAAATACCCAGACATTTCCGACAAGAACCCACAGCCACCGATGAGGATCCTCCCGAACAGGTTACCGAGACTCTATGGACACACCACTCATCCCCCAGCCAACTCCAATGCCCATCTTCATCCTCTTTGATACCCAAACAGGTTACCTCTATGGCCACCTCTTTGCGACCGGGCCGGAAGATCCCTTTCTGCAGGAAGTCATTCAATGGTGGAGTCATTATTGCTCAAACACACCCATTGGGGTGGATTACCCAGGTGTGACCGAGCATCCGCAACCCGCCAGGAGCCTTTGTTCGAATTAATTACGGTAACTCAGCCCAAATCGCGAGACCGGACCGAAACACCAGCGTAAGCGCTGACAGGTGGATAATCACCACATTGTCATTGATTTCCAAATCCTGAATTGCATTGCCGGATGGAAGGTCTTTCGAAAAAAATCCTCCCGTAAATGCTGAAAATCCTAACGCTCGCCGGTTCGTGAGCAGCACCGCCAACATGATCTTCGACGATACTACGCACCAATGTCTCTCCTGCGCCCCACGATTCTTTTTTCCAGCGACCAAGATCACTTTGAAAACCATACACGGCCTCACGACCTTGGACAACAATCATCCTGGGCGTGACCGTCCATTTGGCAACCTCCTCCGCGGAGGAAAGGTTTATGTCCACCCATCGTTGAAGTCTCCCCGAAAACCCTAGCAACCGTTTCGTCGTCTGAACGTATCCCGTCACGCCTTTGGTCTCAACCACCAGAATGCCTTCTCCGGAAGTTAAAAACTGCCTGGCAATACCCTCTCCGGATGTAATACCAAAGAGCTGTCCCCTTTCCGAGGTAATGCTGACCTGATCGGTGAGGACCTCTTGGGCTGGAGCGCGATCGGTCCAGAAACCTAATCCGACCAGTGTCATTATCAAGACCAGTAGGCGCATAGACACGACCCTAACAAAATGATCGGTTATCGATAGTCCCAGGGAACGCCTTTTTCTCCGGCCATGATGGGGCCTAATATCGCTTTCATCAGTTGAGTTCCATATCCTTGGGTACCCCACAAACCCGTCAGACTTATTAAAAAATCAAATTGGGTTCGATCTGGCAATTGCTGATAAAACACGGCCCAAAGAGAAACACCGGCAGGGGTTTTGATACAATCCCACCACATCCCATTCAGCTGTCTGCCCAGTCCGCAAATCATGATACCATTGTGTGCCCAGCGTCACACCGAGCGGCAAACGCACGCCACCCCCTGTTGCGAGATAAAGAATTTCGTCAGCCGGGTCCAGGACTTCGTTAAAAGAGATAGGATTCCAAATGTCACCCCGGCGGACTCTGGACCCCGCTTTCGCATACCGTTGTCCAACCGTCACATACCAAGCCTTTTGGCCTTGGATGAGTGCATCGGTATTCATCTGGGAAAATTCTTTTGTGTTGGGATCGATAGAACGCATCCAACGTCAGATTGAACGCCGAAAGAAATTGCTGGGTGTCTATCGGTTTATGAAAAACTCCTCTGGTCCAAATATCTGAAAACCGGGAAGCCAAGGGGGGTGGCGAGGCCACATGATAACTTTGCGCAATCAACAGGTCCAACCAGGTATTGGAATTGCCGCTTCCACCTTGCTCGCTAATGCGATTTTTCAATGAATAGGTAACCAGGCTTTTTTGAATCAAATCATCTACGGCATCGACCTGCACTAATTCATCTTGTTTCGTCTGTGGCACAAATTCATAGATGACATTCGGTGTAACCGAATGCCGAATCCAATTGCCCTCCCCGATTGAAAACCGTTTCGAAAAATTCGTGAATGCTTCAGCGCCAACCCAGAAGGTTTCACGATGTTGCGCTGACTTTTCCGTAAGCCCTCGCGTATACGCCACTTCACGAAATTTCACCTGGGGACGAAACCCCAGAGTATGGCCCAAATGCAATCCTTCCATTGATAGGCCAGGCAAAAAATCGACACGACCGACATTGAATCCTTCCTGCCGGTAAAATTCGACAGCGGTCGTATCGGCTGTCAGCGAAACCGGACTTCCGAATAGATCGTAATTAACGAAACGATGCCCCAATTCAGGCAAGCGTTGAAAAGTCGTGTCTCCTCCCTCACTTAGCGGCTGAAGGTATTGGCCAAACAGGTAAAGCGCCCCATGATCCAACCGCTGAAGAAGGATCAGACTCGATTCCTGGCTTGGCAAGGCCCGAAGTGCTCCGGAACTGCTAAGATTTTGTAAGACTGATCGATCAGTTGAATAATTGCCGAGAATTCGTAGGGACAGCGTAGGAGAGAATTGCTGCACATGAGCACCTCGAATTTCGGCTCGACCACGATTTTGAGTGGTATCATAAAGGGACCGTACCAACCACTCTCCCTTTCGTTTGCCGGTTCCAGACATAGCGATATTCCAGATCGGCCCCTCCTCCACGCTCGCGTTAATATTTGCGGGGAAACGGTTAAATCCTGACTGGGATTGATCGCCCAAAAATACCCCTGCCGGTACTGGAAGCCGAATTTGGATTGTATCCGGTCGTCGGAAATAGCAAACCGGATTTCCGGGAAGCCCCCAGAGGATACCGAAAGGTGGGGAGAGGTATCACCGGCACATCATTTACATTGAACCACACGCGTTTGCCAAATAAACTGTCCTCATAATCCAAATCGACATCCTCAAAGGTGAATCGCCAGGCAGGTATCTGGCCGTCCTTGGCATCGCAATTGGTAAAGGAACCTTCCTTGACACGAAATTGCGTTTCGGAAAACCGCTGAATGCGTCGCCCGATGACAAAGGAATTGCGATCCTTCCGAAAAATGTTGCCGTTCATGATCACGCCCGCTTCAGTATTGAGATTGAGTTCGAGTTGTTCCGCCCAGATATCGGTCTGGTCATCACGCAAATGCACATGCCCAAGAGCCGTGAGACGTCCAGTTAATTTTTGAAGGGTGGCTTCATCCGCATTCAAATGCACTGTGCCTCGAATGACATCCACAGACCCGGTTGCATGATATTCTTCCCGCTCACGGTCATATTCGATTTGGTCTGCGTTGATTTCGACGGGAACTCCTGGTGGTGCTGGGGAAATTTCTTCCGATTCGACGACGGGGGCATTCCGTTTCCCGAGCTCGGTTTCTCCCAAAGCCCCAACAGGCAAAAAGATGAGTGTCCCGATAAACAGACAATGCGACAGAAACGGTGAAAAACGTCGATCTCCCACCGTGTTCGGACCCGTCACGTTGGAGGACCCGGTTGAGTGAGGCGTTCGAGCACCTCTCCTACCAGGAACAACGAACCGGTCACGCAAATAAGGTCGGAAGGATTGGCGATTACCTTGGCTTGGCAAAAGGCATCCCATGAATCCGGAAGTAGATCCGGGACCAGGTCATCCCGATCAACGGCGAGCTTCATGACATCCACCGGTGCCGCCCTCTCCATTCGTGGCTGAGTCAGAATAAGATGGTCAACAAGTGGTAATAAGACACGCAAAAACCCTTGATGATTTTTGTCGTGCATCATCCCGACCACCAAAATCAATTTTCGTCCCGGGCAATCATGAATTTGTGAGTGGAGAAAGTCAAATACCACTTGAGCGCCTGAAGGATTGTGTGCTCCATCCAGGATAATCAAAGGGTCTTGATGAATAATTTCCAAACGCCCCCTCCATCTGACTTGTTGCAGGCCTGTCCTGATGGCCCCAGGAGAGAGTGCAAATTTATCCTCGACGGCCGTCTCCAATAACGCCAGAGTATTCACGGCATTGATCATCTGATGCTGTCCAAGCAAATTGGTTTGTAATCCGGGAATCGTCCATTCTCTCCCATGATAGGTAAATTCCATCGTGCCGGTTTGCGAAAGGGAAAATTCCTGGCCGAACCGAAAGACAGGCGCGTGCCATTTCCGGGCCTGAGTCTCAAAAATCCGGATTATTTCCCCTGGCATTGGACCCAACACGACCGGGGTTGGGTGGCGGATAATTCCAGCTTTTTCCTGCGCAATCGCCTGAAGGGATGCACCGAGGTAGGCTTCATGATCAAAGCCAATCCCCGTAATGAGTGCGCCTAAGGGCTTCAAGACATTGGTGGCATCAAACCTTCCTCCCATGCCCACTTCCACAACGGCGATGTCGACCTGCTGGTTCATAAAATGCCGAAAGGCCAGGGCGGTCGTGAATTCGAAAAATGTCATCGGTGGGAGAGATTCAGACACTTCCCGGATCTGCTCCGTCAATTCACAGACATCTCCCTCTGAAATGTGCACTCCCTGAACCCGTATGCGCTCGCGGAAATCAATCAGATGCGGGGAGGTATAGAGCCCGACCCGATACCCGTTTGCTTGAAGAATACTCGCCGCCATTGCCGACGAGGATCCCTTTCCATTCGTGCCGGCAATATGAAGCGTGGCATATTGCCACTGAGGATTGTCCAGCCGACCGAGAATGTCGGTGATGGCCTCAAGGCCTAGCTTGATACCAAACCGGTGTAAGGAAAAAAGGAAGGCGATCGTTTCTGGATAGGTGGCCACAGGATTCGGGGAACCGGGCAGGAGGGAACAAGGAGGGAATGGAGTTTCAGTCTCAATGATAATTACAAAGCCTGTCTCTCACTACGGATGAAATGTTCCATCGTCACTGCTGTTGAGGCCGGCGCAGGAAGTGAACCCGGCCTTGTACTCATTATCCTCCATCCTCACGAAGAAGAAGTTTCTGCTCCACAATGTGTGAGCAATGTCGTTAAGGTAGCCTTAAGGATTTTTCGCTCAACGATATGATCAACCATGCCATGTTCCAACAGAAACTCAGCGCGTTGAAAGCCTTCCGGCAATCGTTCTTTGATCGTTTGTTCAATGACCCGTGGCCCGGCAAACCCGATCAGCGCCTTGGGTTCTGCCAGAATAATATCTCCTAGCATCCCCACGCTGGCCGTCACACCTCCGAAGGTCGGGTCGGTTAACAAAACCACAAATGGCATGCGAGCCTCTTGCAGCCTCGCCAACGCTGAGGCGGTTTTTGCCATTTGCATCAGAGACAGCGTTCCCTCTTGCATGCGGGCCCCACCAGAGGTCGTCACCAACAAAAATGGCATGCGTTCTGTCAGCGCCTGATCGATCGCTCGACAAATTTTCTCTCCCACCACCGATCCCATGCTGCCACCCATGAAGGAAAAATCAAAAATCCCGAGAGCAAGAGGCAGATCACCAATGCGGCATCGTCCGGTCAGAATCGCTTCTTTTTTGCCGGTTTTTTTCTGAGCATTTTGTACGCGCTTTCGATACGGCAAGGTGTCCACGAAATGCAAGGGATCCCCCGGAATCAAATCAACATCCCATTCCTGGAATGAACCAGGATCGGCAATCAACTCCAGTCGTTCTTCGACCGACAGTGGAAAATGATATTGGCATTTAGGGCAAACTTTTAAATTTCGCTCAACCTCGCGTTTAAAAATAATGGCGCGGCAAACCGCACATTTCACCCACATGCCTTCCACAATTTTAATGGAATTGCCTTCAGCCTCAACGCTTTTATTCCGTTTAAACCATCCCATACATCAATACATCCTTCGCTTCAATCGTTAACGCATGCAAGTGGCGATGCGACATCTCGTCTGTTATGAGGTGAAGAAAAACCGACCAGGGAAGGAGAGGACACCAAAAGAAAAAATGGACACAAAAGGGTCTTCAATCACGAAAAGACCATACCATAGCGACCAACAGCGGGCAAGAAAGTTTCCTCAGGGAAGAAGGCAACCTCAAGACTAATTTTGGACAGAATCAGGATGGAAGATATGCGACAAGATGCAGAGGGATAAATGGAATTTCATCCGCCTCTGGCATGCATTTCCAGATGAGGATCCTGACGCAACCGGTCAATGTCTATGTACCGGCCACGACCGCTGACCTGTTCAAGTTCCTTCCGTTCTTCCGCCCCACGATCTTTTCTGGTTTCCCAGACAGACTGGATGATTGAAAGGATCTCTTCCCGGGATCGTCCCGTTCGAAGAGGTTGGCGAAGGTCAAGACCGGTTTTGGCATACAAACACAAATACCACATGCCATCAGCCGTCAACCGGCTCCGGTCACATGTGGAACAAAAAGGCATGGTGGTGGAAGAAATAATTCCAAACGTGGTGCCATCCGGCAGACGAAATCGCTGAGCCGGAGCTGAACTCACTTCCTCCACCGGTTCAACGGTGCCATAATATTCACTGACCGCCTTCAGAAGCTCCTTCCGGGAAAGCACCTTATCCGCAGACCAATCATTGGCTCCGCCCACATCCATATACTCAATGAAACGGACTTCTCCATTGACCTGCTTGCCATATTCAATCAAGGGAATAATTTCATCCTCGTTGTACCCCTTCATGGCAACCGTGTCCAACTTCAATCCTGTGAACCCGACCCGTCCAACGGAGGCAATCCCCTCAAAAACCCGGTCCAACGTATCCCGTCGGGTCAGCGACTTAAACCGCTCGGGCTTCAACGTATCCAGACTCACCGTCACCCGATGGAGCCCGGCATCAAAGAGGGCTTGAGCCTGTTCATGTAACAACACCCCATTGGTGGTCATCGCGATATCGTGAATACGGGGATTTTGACGAAGCATCCGGATGAGTCCTGCTAAATTATTGCGTAATAAGGGTTCCCCCCCGGTAATACGAACTTTATCAACCCCTTGATCCGAAAACAGGTTCGTCAACAACACAATTTCTTCAAAGGTCAACAGGTTTTCCCGAGGGAGCCACACATAATTTTCCTCAGGCATGCAGTATTGACATCGCAAATTGCATCGGTCCGTCACGGATACGCGTAACGAGCGTAGCGGCCGCCCCCAGGAATCTTTGACCGGGTACGGCAGTGTCACGGCTTCACGGGAATCCATCAGGGATGCTCCTCCACCCAGACATCACCCTCGGGGGTGTATTCCATTTTCCAGATCGGGGTGATTTTTTTGAGTTCGTCAATACACCATTGACAGGCCTTAAATGCATCAGCCCGGTGTTCGGCCCCGACAATAATCAGGACAATATTTTCGCCAATTTCGATCGGGCCATACCGGTGCAAGACCAAGGCTTCAATAATGTCAAAATCCCGCAAAGCCTGTTCGCGAATTTCTTTCAGCTTTTTTTGAGCCATGCCTTCATAATGCTCAAACGTCATGGCGCTGACATTTCGACCTTTCGAACGATCACGGGCCGTCCCCAAAAACATGGCAATGCCCCCGATCCGACTGGATCGGGAACGAACCCGCGTCAACTCCTCATCGATAGAAAAGTTTTCCCGCTGAACCCTCACTAACATGCCCTCTTCGGTCTCAACAGCCATCGTTCACCTTCCTCTTCCTCACGATTATGACGCCCCTCCCGCAAAAGGGGGAAGGAGCGCAATCTCATCCTGTTCGATAAGAGCCGTATCTCCATGGGCAATCTCCTGGTTCACCGACACCAGCACTTTTTTTTGAAGAAGAAGATTTCCCAATTCAGGGTATTGAGCATGGAGGGCATCCACGAGATCTTTCACCCGGGTCCCTGAAGGCAGGGCTAATTCCAGTTCTTTCCCCCCGGGCACAAGGGTTTTCAACATGCCGAATAACCGGACTTTTAACATCTTGCAACCTTTAGACATGAGGCATGTTGATTAGGCTGCGTCATCGCGTTACCCGGCGGAAGGACTGCGTCTGTACATCCCTGATTTTCCACCTGATTTAGAAAGCAAGCATATTTCACCAAACTCCATCCCCTTATCTACTGCTTTACACATATCATAAATAGTCAGGGCCGCCACGGACACTGCAGTCATTGCCTCCATTTCCACCCCGGTATTCCCTGTGGTTTTCACCGTAGCTTCGATGGTAATGGCACATCGTCCATCGGTGTTTAGCTGGGAATCTTCTTTAAAATCAACATCCACACTGGTGAGAAGGAGGGGATGGCACATCGGAATCAGATCAGGGGTACGTTTGGCGCCCATCACCCCGGCTACTTGAGCCACGGCCAGGACATCCCCCTTCGCAATCCGACCTTGATGAATTTTTTCAAGGGTTTCCGGCAGCACAAACACCTTTCCCCGTGCCACGGCTACCCGCTCAGTCAAACGTTTATCGGTCACATCCACCATGCGAGCCCGACCGGCCTCATTAAAATGCGTCAAATTACCCATCCGGTTACCCTTCATGTCCACAGAATTTCTTGAAACTTTATAAAAGTATAGAGAGGCGTGAAAAACCTCGTCAAGCAAAGGGAAACATCGTGACTTGACTTGACAGACCTCAGGAACCGTCCTATATACCTCACAATCATCAATTTCACCAGGGATTTGGACCTTATGGACCAAACGCTTTCTCCCAATCCACTGCTGGCCAATAAAAAATTAGGCCTCCTCTTATCCACTGACCAGGACCATCCTAATGCGGAAACGGTCTACCAACTCTCCAAAACGGCCTTATCGAATAATGTGGATACCTACCTCTATTTTATTGATGAAGGGGTTAAGAATCTGCAGGATCCGCGATTCCTTCAATTAGCCGCTGAAGGTCTCAAACTCTTCGTCTGCGCATATGGATGCCAACAGCATCACATCTCAACCGACGGGTATGGCAAAGAAGTCACCTTTTGCGGACTGGTGATTTTATCCAACATCATCGACGGATGCGACCGCTTCCTAGCCTTTAATTAACTCCCCCGCACCCCCTCCTCTTCCTTATTCTCTGTATCTCTATCAATACGACAAAACCCCTGGCTTACAAGCCGGATATACTTAAGTCCCTTTTCACATTGACATTCCCGGGGAAGAGGAATCCAGGTCACATGAATCTTTCTAGATGCTTGGCTGGAGCATGACGGATGAATTCGTCAGTGGCAGCATCTCAACGTGCCTCTTAAGATTAAATGAAAATCTCTGATTCAGAAGAACAATACAAGCCGGCAATATCGTGTTCGTCTGTGTAGCCCTTGCAAAAACAATTTTCATCAGTTTTTTGCAATAGGAAATTGCAACATACAACTTATTGTTTTTTTGGATGTGGAAATTGGTTGCAAAAAGGATTGATTTTGCAACAAGAAGGTATTGTCTTAGGCCGAATTGGGCCCAACGCACGCATGGAGCCGGGATCGTGATTCCTGATAAATCAATGGATTATAGCCGGATGAATGGTCTGTTCAGCGTTTAACTTTCGTTAAGTTAATAATACCGACTGGCCTTACTCGCATTAAGATTTCCTACCTGTCCGTCCTATAAATTCATCTCCATTGAAAACCGTGCGTTTTTTAGATACCGCAAGCCTGGATGAGTTTTTTTAACCATACGACCTCCGATCATTTCAGAGGGAAGTCAATAATGATGCCCCCCATGACATCGTCGAGCTTGTAGTTCTTCCTCGGACTGAGCGGGTGTTCATTGTGACAGGTTACGCAGACCTGAGAGACCGCTTTATCCGCATAGATTGCTTGGAAGTGGGGACCTTTTGCTCTTCTGACCGTACTCGTATGGACTGTACTCGGATCATCCACCACCGCCTGTAATCCTGTTCGTTCGGAGTCCGTGGCCGGCCCATTGGTCTCATCAATAGGCCATAGGCTCGCTAGCCGGTACTTCAGGCCGGTTCCCTTCCTTTCCACCTCAAGCCCTGCAAACTGCACCAATTGAGCTGGAAGAGGAAGCTGGTCCTTCTGGGCCCAGTCTTCTAACGCCAGGGCTTTCCCATGATGCTGCATCCTTTCCACCACGAGGGAGGCATACAGGGTCCGGTCCGCTTCAATGATCGCATGGAGGTAGTCTGCAACCACCTTTGGGGCAACACAGCCCTCGCCGCTCGCTTCTTTCGTTCCCGAGGAACAGCCCACATACGCAATCAACGTGAACCCAGCAAAAAGGGTTCGCCACAAGAAACCTATTTTGATCATGACAGCACCTCCTTTGTATGTACTCTTGCTAAAAAGAGAACGCCTCGCACGGCAGGTGAAGAAGGGAATGTTCCTCAACCCCGTATGGCCAAAAAACGGTATTGTCACCTTAACGTGCTGCGACCAAAATAGGACGCACCCGCCGAACCTTTGCATCGCCTCTTACGCGCTTACCGCTCCCTGCCAAACTTGGAACGCCTGAGTACGTAAAAGCCGATAATTGATCGCCTGCACGAGGTGACGGCCGACACGAAAAGGATTTTGAGTGAGTCCATGGATAGTCAGGCCCAAACTTCTGACACCATTGCCGAATGGTCTCATAGGCCAAAGATATGCCACGTATGGCCAGTAATTCTTTGACCTCCCGGAAGCTGAGACAGAATCGATGGTACAACCAAGCGGCATGGCTGATAATTTCGGAGGGGAAACGAAAACCGCGATAGCTGGGTGTTGGGTTTTTCATCACACCAGTCTGTCAAACCGCGGTTAATTTGACAATACCAAAGGGATTGCTCAAAGAGGGATTTGAGCGGTCAAAAAAATTATGCTCTTGAAATTAGGCCGCTAGGAATTCAATGAACTCTGGGCCTGGGAATTCCACCCGAAAAATCCTAAAATCGTCCACTAGCCCCAGCCTTAAATACCAACAATTTTTCCCTGAGAACATATTCCTCAAAAATGTAGGTTGCGACTAGGTGACCTACTTTAGTCTAATCTTTTCCGCATTTCCAAAATAAAACTGTTAGAAAACGATTGGTTTGAGAGATTCAGTGGCTTTCGTCTTTCCACTCATAACTTTCTGAAATCCCTTAGCGTAATTAGAAATGGTCCCCGATTTTTGGACAGCTGGATAAGTGAAATTTCTGCCTGTCCTTATGCCACCGTCTTTTCCTTTGTATCCCCAAAGTACACGGTATCGGGCGTTTGGCGATTCAACATTTGATGCCGACGTTGGGAATTATAGAACTGGAAGTACTGAGTTAACCCTCTGTGCAGTGCTGCCGGGGATTCATAGGCCCGCAGGTAGATATCAGAAATGGTCCCCGATTTTTGGACAGCTGGATAAGTGAAATTTCTGCCTGTCATTATGCCACCGTCTTTACCTTTGTATCCCCAAAGTACACGGTATCGGGCGTCTGGCGATTCAACATTTGATGCCGACGTTGGGTATTATAGAACTGGAAGTACTGAGTTAACCCTCTGTGAAGTGCTGCCGGGGATTCATAGGCCCGCAGGTAGATATCCTCATACTTCACACTGCGCCACAGGCGTTCGACAAACACATTGTCGATCCATCGCCTTTTTCCGTCCATGCTAATCGAGATGTGATGCGTCCGGAGCACCGCCGTGAACGCTTCACTGGTGTATTGTGCCCCCTGATCGGTGTTGAAGATTTCCGGAGGGCCATAGCGAGCTAAGGCTTCTTCGAGGGCGGCAATGCAGGGATCAGTGTCCAATGTATTCGAGACTCGCCACGCTAGCACCCGGCGGGAATACCAATCCAAGATGACGGTCAGATACATGAACCCTTTGGCCATCGGCACATAGCAGATGTCACTCGCCCACACCTGATTGGGCCGGTTAATGATCAGGTCCTTGAGAAGATAGGGGTAGATCTTATGCCCTGCCGCTGGCTGACTGGTGCGGGGCTTCGGATACACGGCCCGGAGGCCCATCCGCCGCATCAGCCGTCGCACCCGCTTTCGATTGATCGGATATCCTCGCTGTCGAAGCTCTTCGCACAGGCGACGACTCCCATAAAACGGCCATTTGAGGTAGAGCTCATCGATTTGGCGCATCAGTTCGATGTCTGTGGTTGAGACCCTCGGGGCACGGGCATAGACGCTTGACCGTGGCACGGCCAAGAGTTGACACTGACGGCTCACCGAGAGCTGTTGTCTCGCCTTGATCATCGCTTTGCGCTCGCTCATCGGCCGTGCCCGAGCGCCGTCGCTAAAAAATCTTTCTCCATCGTCAACTGCCCAATCTTCGCATGCAGCTTCTGCTGTATCTGTTCATGATCGGCGGCATCAGGAACACCTGCCCCAAAAACTGTTTCCGCCTTAGTGACCAGTTTCTGTTTCCAATCCTGAATCTGATTCGGATGGACATCAAATTGCTCGGCTAATTCCGCCAAGGTGCGATCCCCTCTCACAGCGGCTAAGGCCACTTTGGCCTTAAAGGCGGGAGAGTGATTCCGTCGTGATCGTTTTGCCATCTTCTGCTCCTTTCGCTGATGGAAATATACCGCAGAAGATTTCACTTATCATCCGAGATTTTCTGTCCAATGAATGGGGTCCGCTTCTG
>CAWAXJ010000034.1:0-30491 GCA_963785905.1 uncultured Nitrospirales bacterium | reverse complement strand
TAGACTGCATCAGCCGGCGAGCTATACAGACCAATATACATACTAGTTAGGTGCCATGAGGAGGGAAGCATGAACAATATATCTGGTCTCTTGAAAGTATTGCTTGTAGCTCTGGCGATTCCTGCTATCGGCTTCGCAGTCAGGCTTCTTTATCCTTAATGACATGAACCAAGAGTTGAAAGCACAAGATGCCAGATGTGGCTCTGCTCTGCGATATTGTGCGATCAGGACAACCTGGGAATAACGCAACTGCTGATCTTAGAGATGCCTGTGAGAAGTGGCAAATATTGTGTTGCTTGGACAGGGAAGTGTGATAGCCGCAGTAATCCGGGATATTTATCCCGGCATTGTACTGGCTTGCATCAATATTCGCTGGTGAAAGCAGAAAACGAATCGCGGCGGTATTTCCTGCGGTATTTCGGCTGTCAGTTCTGTTGATTGCGGCATCCGTGCTACTACAAGGCGCAATTCTTACCTATGCTGCTTACATCGGTGAATCTTATTCCATTGGACGCGTTCATTTCGTCATCATTGGTGCGATAGGCCTTGGCGCGCTTGTTGGCGGGCTGAAGCTTATCGGTGCTGCCATGAGTTTTGGTGGCAAACTAAAAATGAGTGCATTCGGGAAGGTACTCTAATGCAACAGATGCCCCTCAGCTCTTCAGTTTTGTCCGCTTACTCGCTGAAAAACTTGGTGCCAAGGCACCACAAAATATAATTGTAGGATTAGAGCCAACCTTTTATGTAACGAATAGCGAAATTCAGGTTCCCGGGCACGATAAGGCGATAAAGGGAGAAACTCTCTTTGTATCAGCACCAATTGCAAGGCTCCTATCGCGAGAGAAGAGTTTGCTTCGGTCTTGGGACATGAGTTGGGCCATTTCAGAGGAGAGGACACTATTTATAGCATGCAATTTGCTCCCGTTTATGCGGGCTTAGGGAAGGCGCTGGGAGCCATTGCAACAGATGAAGACGAGGGAGCAAGCGGATTAGCTAAATTGCCGGCAATTGCAATGCTTTCGTATTTGTATGAGATATTTGCAACCAATGTGGCGAGAATTAGTCGTGATCGTGAGCATAAAGCCGACGAGGCCGGAGCAGCGGTAGGTTCTCCCATGTCACTTTCCACAGCCCTCATCAAGGTGACGCTCTATTCAGGCCTTTGGGGTCATGCGCGCAAGCAAAATGTTGAGCGGCTGAATCAGGGCAAAATCGCGAACGATCTGGAGTCTTGTGTTTCAAGATACGGCTAAATATGACGTTGAGCATGAGAACATTGAAGAAATCATGAGATCAACTCTCGAACAATCGATCTCCCATCCAACTGATAGTCATCCCCCTGTATCACAACGACTCAAAGAACTGGGATAAAGACAGAAGATATTTCAAAAGACATGTTGCTTGTTCCAGAAAATGCGGCAATACAGTTACTGGACAAACCTCAAGAAATCGAGGAAGAGATTACTCTTCTAAAACACAGCTTATGGTTGCCTACGGTATTGCCAAGCCACCGGACGAAACCAAGCGCAATCATCTACTACACGCAACGTATTCACTCGCAGCGGCAATCGTCGGCACTGATGGACAAATTGATGCTCACGAGATTGCAGTGGCCGAAGCCATTGGTCAGAAGCTGTTCGACGACTTTGATTCAGTAGAATTTCGGGAGTACTGCAACCATCCTGAGCGAATTGTAGACGTAGCGAAACTGTCCGAGGCAATGAGAGAAAGTGCTTGAAGATGCACAAAAAGAATTAATCATCAAATATCTCCGAGCGATATCTGAGGCAGATGGGACTCTTTCTGAAGATGAAGAAGCATTACTAAAGCAAGTTGAGTCTGGCTTAGGCATAGCCACCAAATAGATGGTGGCACCTAACAAACCCATGAACCTGCACAGCAAAAAGCGTCGCTCCTTTGTCGCTCTGCTTTTTGCTGCCGGTTATGGGTGACCGTTCAGCCGACCGCAGGCGGCGGACGGGGTGCTGACGGGGTTGAAGGGGGCCGTGGCTGCTCGACGTGGGATAGAGGGGAATTGATGAGCGGTCGGCTGAACAGAGTCCGCGTCTGGCCGTGCGTTCCAGCCGCCTGCGGCAGCCGAACGCGCGGCTCGAATCGACGGGCCTCCGGCCCGCCACTCAGCCGCGGACTCTGTTAGCTCACAAAGTAACATTGAATATGGACCTCCCAGAACTGAAGGCAAGTGTTATGCGAGCAATTGATGTTCTATATGCACGGGATTCCGATCTTTTTTTCTCGCGATGCAGCGGAATGGGCGGTAGCTCACCGCTTGGCAGTTTACTTGGAACAGGAGCTACCGGGGTGGAATGTGGACTGTGAGTACGAACAGACAGGGACCTGGGACGAATCCGAAAACCAACGAAGAAGAGAGCAAGATTCGACCTGATATTGTTCTCATCATAGGGGCCAAACGGCACTACAGCATAACCTGCTAGTGATTGAGTTGAAGAAGGCAAATTCAGTTACTGATTTGGTAAAGGCGCGTGAGTACACGAAAGAGCCTAAAGACGCACGGGAATTTCAGTATCAATACGGCCTGGCGCTTTCGGTGTCTGGTGGACTGGAGTTGGATTGGTTTCAGTCCGGAGAAGACGTGAGCTAAAATCAGGCTTGAGACGGACCCTTGGCCCCGATCGCAGAGCTCGCGCGCCTGGGCCACCCAGCCTTTGCGTTCAGTCGACCTCCGGCTGCGGTCGGTGTGCTGACGGGATTGAAGGGGGGTGTGGCTGTTCGACATGGGATAGAGGGCACCGGATGAGCGGTTAGTCCGACAAGGGATTCACATGCTGGATCACTGCCCGATTGGCTTGGTTTCTTCCAGATGTTTCTTCAGATATTCCATAAACGGGGTGCCGCCGGTGCCCACGGAAGTGGGATTGCTGGATTGTTTTTCGCTTTGTTGATGAATATAGGTCGCGGCATAGTCCAGATGAGTGGCCCGAAAGCGTGCCAAAAGTTGAATGCATTCGTGATAGGCCTGCCATAAGTCGGGTTTGCGGGATTTGTGGTCCATAATATATCCGGACAACAGGGGCCGGCCGTCGTGGTCCTGCTGATGTTCCAACATTTCGAGAAAGGCGCGGTGGGCAGGCGGCATGTAGTGACGCATCTCGGCGAGATACACGGTTAAGGGATCTTCCGCGTGTGTGATGCCCAGCGCGGCATCCAGCGCTGGAATAATCGAGCTTTGTGCTCCGGTTTCTCCTCGAAAATACTGTGGAGCTTCCTGGAACTCTTCAACCCCTTCATACACGAGCCCATTGGGAAGGGCCGGATTGTTTTTCCAACCGTGAATAAACGGCCTCACGCGATGATAATAGATAAAGGGATCACACCGCTCGGGCATGCGATCCAGCGTGAGGCACATGGCTTCCTGTGCGGAGGCTAATGCCGATAAGTGGGTGATCACGTCATCGGCATGATTTTCTAAGACGGCTTCCTGAGCGCGGAGAATGGCGGCCATGGCCGCCCCCGCTTTCGCCTCAATGTCCACGTGGACGGCCACGAACCACTCTTCGTCCAATCCTCCAAGAAAATTTTGCAAGAGGACAATATTATCGAGTTCGATCGGGCGGCCGGGGTCGAGACGACGCCAATTGTCCAGGGCGTAGGAGGCATAGGAAAGTACCGGAGGTCGGCCCAACTTTCGTGACACCTCACACCAGGGTACGGCCAGGTTGGCCGGGAGACGGTCGAGGGGGTGGTCCGGATTTTCCCAAATGTACCCATGCGCGACAAATGAGAGGATGCGATTGGCGTATCGGTAGGTGTCGACGGTCCAATCGTCCTTCTTGCCGGGAATGAGGTCCTGCATCGTGTTGATGGTGTTCCGGAGTTGCCGGGCGGCCAGCAACTTGGGAAGTTCCCGGCTGAGCCATTCCAGATCAGGGCAGAGAGAACAGGAAGAGAGAGGGTCCGGGACGGGCAAAAACCCGCGCTCCTCGGATATCTCAAAATGGGATAACGAAAGTTGTGAAAGCGGTGCAGGTTGCATGATTCTTAATTTTTAAGGTGCATCTGGGTTTCCCATGAGGGCCATGACAACTCTCTCGCTCATTTCTCGGGAGAGCCCTTTTCACGTGATATTTACCACGTGCATCCACGCGATCGTCATGTCGCCGGGTTTCGCCTCGGCAGGCGAGGCTCCCGCGTACACACCTTTTGTTTTGGCAAAAGGACCCAAAACCATTGACGCCCCACCTGGCTCATCAGATTGGACGGACGCGACGACGAGAAGGGCGGGCCAACTCGCTGCGCTCAGACAAAGCCCGCCGATTGATTCCAGCGTCCGCCCAGAGGCCAGGTGGCAGGCGTCCGACCTCCAGAGGGAACCAGAAAATCCCCCTTCACCACCTTTTTGAAAGGGAGGAACCCTTCGATAAAACTCAGGGCAGGCCCAATCGGTCAACCCGTAACAAGCTACGGGGATTACGCAAGTTCAACCGGAAACAGGAGCCTCAACTTCAAGGGTCTTTTGGTGGCGGGTAATGGCCTCCACCAACGATTGAATGCCTTCTCCTGTTGTGGCGGTCACCAGCAACACCTGTGGCACCCATTCCCGTAAAGACTGAAGGGTTTCGTGGGCGCCATGATGATCGGCCTTATTGACGACGACGATATGGGCAACTTCCAGAATTCCGGCCTTCATGGCCTGTACGTCATCGCCAAGACCTGGAGCCACGACGACCACAACCGTCTGCGCCACTTGTGCGATTTCACCTTCCTCCTGTCCCATCCCGATGGTTTCAATCAACACGATATCAAAGCCGGCCGCATCGAGCACGCTGAATCGCGTCCTTCGTGGCCTTGGCTACGCCGCCCCGATGTCCTCTCGTGCCCATGCTCCGGATGTAAACACCGTTCATCCAAGGAATGGTTCTGCATGCGAACCCGATCTCCCAGAATGGCCCCGCCGGTTAACGAACTGCTGATATCCACGGCCAGCACGCCAACCTTTTTCCCTTGAGACCGGTACGCCGTAATCAATTGGTCGATCACGGTACTTTTTCCTGCGCCGGGATATCCGGTTATCCCGATGATGTTTGCATGGTTGGAGAAAGGTCCAAGCGCCTCCAGAACAATTTTTCTCTCGGGGCCATCGGATTCCAACAAGGTGATGGCACGGGAAATTGCCCTGATTTCACCGGTTCGGACTTCCTCGATTAAGGAAGGAATCGTTGGAAATTTAGGTGAGGTCCACTGGGTTCGAACCAGACATCGGTCACCTTGAAATGTGGGAGTGTTGGAGAATCGTGGACGAATCAGGGAGCCCAATGTGAACCTCTTCCGGTGCCATGCCTTTGAGCCGGGAGAGGAAGAGGGTATTCACCTGATCAAATTCCACCAACACCAACAGAAAGGGGGTTTCTTTGAGAAAGCTCTCCCCTCCGTAATAGCAGACCGTGAAGGTATGCACGCGTCCGGTTGGAGGAAGTGCTTCCCATGTCGTGGCCGCCCCGCATTCCATACAATGCGACCGGGGTGTCGCATACATATACTGACACCCCGTACATCGCGATCCCAGCAAATCTCCTTGACTCAAACCCACAAAGAAGGGGGAATCCTGGGCATAACTGTGACGGTAGTCGATCTCGTAGTGGTCCTGGATGATCAACGGGGCGACTTCCGGGAGATTCGCCTCCTGGTGTTCCTGGGAGGTTTTGCCGGTTGTTTCGGTGTGTTTCATGGTGTGGTTACGTCCTCTCCAGGATCGAAACGGTGATGTAGGTCCCGGTGCCCGCATGACTATGGATGAGTCCACGTCGAGGATTTCTGATCTGCAATACCGGACTCCCTAAATGCTTCTGGACCGTGCCTTGCAGTTGCCAAAATGCAAACACGGCTTGCATCAGACCCGTGGCCCCGACAGGGTGGCCGCACGCCAACAGTCCTCCGGACGGATTCACGGGGAGTCGTCCTTGTTCCGGTAACGGCAATCCATAATCAATCCCCGGCATGAACGACATGCCTTTTTCGATAAAATTGCCACCTTCCCCATATTTGCACAGGCCGAGATCTTCATAGGTTTGAATTTCCGAAGAGGTATACGCATCGTGGAGTTCGACAAAGCTCAATTCTTCGAGGGGATTCCGGATGCCCGCCATTTCGTATGCGAGCTTTGCCGCCATACGACCACCCCGAAAGGAATGCACACCCGGGGTATTTGAGTCGGGCATAATCGGATTCCTGTTCGTGCGGAAGAAGCGGAACTTTTCCATGTGGCCGGTCAGCCATGCGCATGGCGTCCGACCCTGATCCTATCCCGGTGATTTTCACCGGTCGGGCACAGACTTGTTCTGCAATGGTGTCATTGGCCAGGATGCAGACGGCTGCACCATCAGACATGGCGCAGATATCCTCCATGGTTAATGGAGTGGCGACCATGGGGGATTCCCGAACCTGCTTGAATGGTGAGGTGTTTGGCCTTTTGCGCATAAGGATTGTATAAGGCATTCGCATGATTTTTGACGGAGACCATGGCCATCTGTTCAACCGTGGTTCCAAATTCGTGCATATGTCGCCGGACCATCATGGCATAATATCCTGTGTAAAACCCTCCGACCGGAAAGTCGAAGTTGGTATCGGAAGCCAGAGCAATAAACTCATTGCCTTTCCATGTGGTGACTCGTGACATGGTTTCAAAACCAAAAGCCACACAGCAATTCATGCGTCCGGAAGCAATGGCCTCCCAGGCCGATTGAAAGCACAAGCCTCCCGTGGCTCCACCTCCTTCGACCCGTTTTGACGGTTTGGGGCACAGTCCCAGGTAATCGTGTGCCATGCTGGCGGCTTTGAGCTGTCGGGTAAAGTGATCGGAAAAATAGGAACCGACCGCTCCATCAATCATGTCTTTTGATAATTCGCAGGCACGTCCTGCAGGGCGGCGTCATAGGCTTCTTTGACCATGAGACGAAAATCTTTATCCGGATGGGCTTTGGCGAACTTGGTGATTCCGCCGCTGATCATATACACCGGTCTCATCGGGGCAGTCCTTTCACGAATTCCACAATGTGTGTCAGCGATGTGCCGGGAGAAAACAGGGCTCGCACACCGGTGTTCAGGAGGTGGTGGACATCGTCGGTAGGAATAATTCCTCCCCCGAAGACGGCGATGTCCTCGGCCTCGTGTTCCTTCAGCAATTCCAGGACACGTGGAAAGAGATACCTATGGGCACCGGAATGGATGCTGAGGCCGATCGCGTGCACGTCTTCTTGAATGGCGGTGTTGACGACCTGTTCGGGAGTTTGATGCAACCCGGTATAAATGACCTCCACGCCGGCGTCTCGAAGCGCTCGTGCCACCAGTTTCACGCCGCGATCGTGGCCATCCAATCCTACCTTTCCGACCAGGACTCGAATGGGTGTGGTTGATGTTGTGGTGGTGGTCATCATGCTCACCTCGTGTCATTCGCAGGTTCCAAAAAATATTTGCCTTCAAGGTCCTTGTTGACGTAGCCCATCTCAATCCGGGGATCGTGTTCGAAGATCAGAAGCCATTTCTCCTCATATGCACGGTCAAGTATCCATCGCTTGGTTTCCATGCTCTGCAAGGGGAAGAGATCGTAACCCATGATATAGGGGAGGGGCAGGTGAGACACCGTCGGAATACAGTCTCCCAAAAAGAACGCGGTGTGTCCTTCGGATTCAATCATGACGCTTTGGTGATGGGCGGTGTGCCCGGGGGTGACAACAACCGAGATGCCCGGAAACCACTCGGTATCCCCATCCAATAGTTCCCACTGGTGATTCTCCTGAATAGGGATAAAATTTTCCTGGCGATAACTGGCCTTGGTCCGCTCATTCGCCTGGATCGCTTCCTCATACTCTCCCCGCTGAATAAGATGTTCGCCTTCGGAAACGTCGGGATGGTCCGGCCTCCTTCCTTCCGAAGCGTGTTGCCCCCCGCATGATCAAAGTGCAGATGGGTATTGATCACCACATGGATGTCGTTCGGCGATAGGCCCAAGTTTCTAATGAATCATGAAGGGCAGGTGGTTTGTTCCACGGCAAACATCCGATGGAATTTCTCGTCATGTTTTGTAGCCAATTCCCGTATCAACAAGAATGTTCTTTCCGTGGGCTTGGATGAGGAGGCAGGTCAGACTTAACGGAATGCGGTGTTGATCGTCGGCGGGACAACATTTCTCCCAGAGCACCCGCGGCACCACTCCGAACATCGCTCCGCCGTCAAGCCGGAAACGGCCGTCTGTGACAGGGTAAAGATGAAATTGTCCAAGTTTCATGGTCTGGCTTTCTTCGGATCTCAAAAGTCGGTGTCATCATGGTTCTGCAGAATTTCATAGAACGACCGGTTCCCGATACGTCCCGAAGACTCCCTTTAAGGCTCCACACATTTCTCCCAATGTGGCCTGGGCTTTGACGGCCTGAATCAGGTGTGGCAGAAGATTGTGGTCGGATTGTGCGAACCACTGAATTGCATGAAGAGCTTCGGCTACTTTCGCGGGATCCCGTCGGGTGCGCAATGAGAGTAATCGTTCCCTCTGATACTGTTTCGACTTCCTGTCCGATTCGCAGGGTGGCGAATCGGACGCTGATCCGGCTCAAGGTACTCATTGACGCCGACGATGATGCGTTCTTTCCGGTCTATTTCACGTTGGTACCGCTGGGACGCTTCAAGAATTTCCCGCTGGGGGAATCCCCGTTCGATGGCGTTCAGCATCCCTCCCATCGCATCCAGTTTTCGAAAATATTCACGGGCGCCTTCTTCCATCCGGTTGGTTAACTCTTCAATAAAGTAGGAACCGGCAAGAGGATCAACGGTGTTGGTGACCCCGCTTTCATGGGCAATGATCTGTTGTGTTCGTAAGTGCCAGGGTCACGGCCTCCTGGGTGGGGAGAGACAACGTCTCGTCCATGGAATTGGTGTGGAGCGATTGTGTGCCGCCGAGCACGGCGGCGAGAGCCTGAAGGGTCGTGCGTACCACATTGTTCATCGGTTGCTGAGCCATGAGTGAACACCCGGCGGTTTGGGCATGGCAGCGGAGCTGGAGCGATTGGGGATTTTCGGGGTGGTATCGGGCTCTCATTTCCTGTGCCCATATTCGTCGAGCCGCACGAAACTTGGCGATTTCCTCGAAAAAGTCATTGTGCGAATTGAAGAAGAATGACAGTTGGGGGGCAAACGTGTCGACGGGCAATCCTGCCCGGACGGCGGCCTCGACATAGGTCAACCCGTCATACAGGGTAAAGGCCAGTTCCTGTATGGCGGTCGAGCCTGCCTCGCGGATGTGATACCCGCTGATGCTGATGGGATGCCATTTCGGCACGTATGCACTGCAGTAAGCGATGGTGTCGGTGATGAGCCGCATGTGCGGCGCAGGCGGAAACAACCATTCTTTTTGCGCGATATATTCTTTGAGGATGTCATTCTGGAGAGTACCATTGAGTTGAATCAACGGAATGCCTTGTCGCTTCCGCCACAGCGAGATACATCGCGAAAATTACGGCTGCCGGGCCGTTGATCGTCATGGAGACCGAGACCCGATCCAAAGGGATTCCCTCGAAAAGATGTTCCATGTCCTCAAGTGAAGAGACCGCGACGCCACAATAGCCAACCTCGCCACGAGCCAGCGGATCATCCGAATCCAGACCCATGAGGGTCGGCATATCAAATGCCACGCTGAGACCGGTTTGGCCCTGATCGAGGAGGTATTTGAAGCGGGCGTTGGTGTCATAAGCGGTCCCGAATCCGGCGAATTGACGCATCGTCCACAGTCGACTGCGGTACATCGTCGGATAGATGCCACGTGTGTAAGGAAAGTCCCCAGGATTGTCCCAAGATCACGCTCAGGATCCCAATCCTTGAGGTCATCCTGTGTGTAAAGACTCGGCAATGGGAAGTCCGGACAATGACACGAACCGATTTTTTCGTTCCTGCTCCTGGCGCATGACCGAGGCTTCCTCAGTCGTTCTTTGTGATGAACAGGCGGTGAACCTAGAGAAATCTTCATGTCGCCGTATCCTTTGATCATATTATGAATGTTGGTAGATGTAAAATCCTCTTCCTGACTTTCCGGCCCAACCAACCCGCTTCAACGTATTTTCGAAGGAGCGGGCAGGGACGAAACTTCTGATCGCCGAATTCCTGATACAAAATTTCACAAATGTTGTAACACCGTATCCAGACCAATCCGATCCGCTAACGCCAGCGGTCCTATGGGATGGTTGGTCCCATAGGTCATGGCCTTGTCGATCATCTCCGCAGTCGCAATGCCTTCGGCTAAGGCAAAAATGGCTTCATTGACCATCGGCATGAGGAGGCGATTGACAATAAAACCTGGAGAATCCTTGGATTCCACCAGCAATTTTCCCCATGCGTTCGGCAAGTCTGGCGAGAAGGGCAGATGGTCTCATCGCTGGTCCGCAAGCCTCGAATGAGTTCCACTAATTTCATGACCGGGACCGGATTCATAAAATGCATGCCGGCAACCAGAGCATCCCGCCCTGACATGGCCCCTAATTTTGTGATGGAAATCGAGGACGTATTGCTGGCAAACACCACTTCCGGCTTACAGATCGCTCCGAGTTGCCGAAAGAGTTCGCATTTCAGTTCATATTTTCTGGGGCGGCTTCCAGAATCAAGTGACGATCAACCATCTCATCGAGAGTTTGGGTCGTCTGAATCCGTCTCAATGCGTACTCCGCCCTTTGAAGCCGAGAATGAGGCCTTCCTGAATTTGTTTGGCGAATCCCTTGTGAATCCGTTGAAGGGCGGCATCCAGCGATCCGGCGTGGATGTCGTAGAGGAGCACCTCACAGCCTGCGAGAGCAGCTACCAACGCAATGCCCGCACCCATTTGGCCCGCTCCCACGACACCGATGGTTTGTATGGCCTGTGGATGGCATGTGCGCTTCTCCTCACAGTCAAAAGCAGGAAAGTGATCGGGGCGCATGATAAGGGCTATGTCATGCGTTCGATCACCACAGCCAGAGCTTCCCCTCCACCAATGCACAGACTCGCAAGGCCCAACCGCCCTCCTTTGGCTTCCAAGGCATACAGCAATGTGGTGATGATCCGTGCGCCGGTGGCCCCGATAGGATGTCCAAGAGCCACGGCACCTCCGTTCACATTCACTTTTGCCGGGTCCAGGCTGAGTTCACGATTAATCGCGAGCGCACACCGAGCTAAAGGCTTCATTAATTTCAAACAGGTCGATCTGATCGATGGATAGATCTGTCTGTTGTCAGATACCTTTTGAATGGCGTGAACCGGGGCGATGGTGAACCACTCCGGTGCCAACGCTGCGCCGGCATACCCGACGATTCGTGCGAGAGGCTTGAGGTGATGACGGGTGGCCTCCCCTTCTTCCATTAGGACAAGGGCTGCCGCACCGTCATTGCAGGATGGAGAATTCCCGACCGTCAACACCCCATCCTCTTTAAACGCGGGCTTCAAACTGGCAATTTTTCAAGATCCACACGATTCGGTTCCTCATCGTCGGTGACGAGAAGCGGATCGCCTTTTTTTTGAGGCACTTCGACGGGAACGATTTCCTGTTTAAAGGCGCCTGTTGCGATCGCCATGCGGGCCCGGCGATAGCTTTCGAGAGTAAAGTTATCAAGGGCTTGCCTGCTCAGTTGATACTTGGACGCGCAGAGTTCTCCACCCTGACCCATATGGAAATCGTTATACACGTCCCAGAGGCCATCCTTGATCAGACTATCGATCAGCTCCCCGTGGCCAAGCCGGTACCCTTGCCTGGCCCGGGTGAGGAGATAGGGGGCGCCGGTCATGCTTTCCATTCCTCCCGCTACCAGAATACGGGCTTCTCCCAGTTTGATGGCCTGAGTCGCCATAATGACCGCCATGAGGCTGGACCCGCATACCTTGTTGATGGTGGTCGCACCCACTGAGTTGGGAAGGCCGGCTCCAAGAGCGGCCTGACGCGCGGGAGCCTGTCCCAGACCGGCAGCCAGCACGCATCCCATATAGACCTCGTCCACCAGGGCTCCTGACAGGTGTATGCGGTTAAGGC
Source organism: uncultured Nitrospirales bacterium (assembly GCA_963785905.1). Lineage (GTDB taxonomy): Bacteria > Nitrospirota > Nitrospiria > Nitrospirales > UBA8639 > Nitrospira_E. The sequence goes on along the minus strand of CAWAXJ010000034.1, from coordinate 18,475 downwards.
TTTCCGCTATAACGAGACTTCCAAGCTTTGTGGCGGGAATCGAACTAAAGACTCCCTGAAAGCTACCCAGGGGAGTACGTACCGCACTCACAATGACCGCCTGTCTCGTCTTAGTCATGCCCTGATCTCCCAGGCGGGTTGTTCCAGGACGGATTTCACCTTCAACATAAATTGATCAGCGGTGGCTCCATCGATTGCCCGATGATCGAAGGATAGACTTAGGTAGGCCATGGGACGAATGCCAATGGTCTCGTTGATGACGACTGCTCGTCGCTGAACAGCTCCAACTCCCAGAATCGCGATTTGCGGTTGATTGATGATAGGCGTGCTGAACAAGCTGCCGGTGCCCCCATGACTGGTAATGGTGAATGTCCCACCCTGGACTTCCTCCGGCCGGAGTTGTTTGCTGCGGGCCCGTTGAGACAGGTCGGCGATTTCACTACCCAATTGCATAAGGTCTTTTTGATCGGCATGTTGCAGGACCGGTACCAACAATCCTTCCTCCATGGCAACGGCCACCCCGATATGGATGGCATGCTTGATGACAAGACCCTTGTCAGACCAGGAGGAATTGAGGATGGGAAATGCCGCAATTCCCTGCGTCACGGCTGTAATCACAAAGGGAAGATACGTGAGGTGCAAGCCCTGCCTGGCTTGTTCTACTGAGGTGAAGTCGGCTTCAAAGAACGTCACTACATGGGCTGCGGTCTGCCGACTCTTGACCATTCGTTCGGCGATCGTTCGCCGCATAGGACTCAAGGGAATGAGGTCTTCACCAAGCGAATACTCCGCTGACGCTGAATGCACCGATGGAGAATCCCCGGACTCTCCTCGAAGTAAAGCATGTTTGTTGAGAAATTCCAGAATATCCTTTTTGGTAATTCGTCCATTCATGCCGGTTCCGGTGATGCGGCTGAGATCCACCTGATATTTTGTGGCCAGCTCCCGGACGGCGGGTGAAAGGAGGTCAGGCCCACCTGTGACCGGTGAATGGCCATGGGCCGCCGGTGCCGGAGGTTTTATATTGGTCGTTGCGGATTGACTCTCTCCCGTTTCTGATTGATGCTCGAGTCGCGCCAGAAGGGTACCCACCGGAACCGTTTCCCCTTCCTGAATAAGAATTTCTGCTAAAGAACCCGACGCCGGTGAAGGAATGTCCAGGGCCACTTTATCCGTTTCCACTTCTAAGAGGGATTCATCCTTTTGCACGTGTCCCCCCAGCCGGACCAGCCATTTCACGATTGTGCCTTCGGCAATACTTTCACCTAACTGCGGCATGACAATGTCGGTGGCCATGAATTTCCCCCACGTTTATTCAATACGCCGCCAATTGCCGGGCGGCGGTGAGCACGTCATTCATCTCGGGAAGAAAGAATTCCTCCAATGGAGGACTATACGGAACAGGAATATCGGGAGCGGCGATCCGCTTAATCGGGGCGTCGAGGGCATTGAAACATTCTTCAGCCAGAATCGCCGCAATTTCACCACCGATTCCTCCGGTTTTGGTGTCCTCGTGAAGAATAATTACCTTGCCCGTTTTTCGAACAGAGTCCATGACGGTGTTTTTATCAAGGGGACTCAGGGTTCGAAGATCCACGACTTCCATGTCGATCCCTTCCTGAGTCAAAGCCTCAGCAGCCTCTAACGCCACATGGACCATCGCACCGTAGGTGATAACGGAAATATCGTCTCCCTCCCGTTTGATCTCGGCTTCACCAATGGGAATGACATAGTCTTCCGTGGGAAGCACTTCCTTAATCCGGCGATACAAAAACTTATGCTCAAAATAAATGACGGGGTTATGATCCCGGATGGCGGCTTTCAACAGCCCCTTGGCATCATATGCCGTTGAGGGGGCCACCAGTTTCAGTCCGGGGGTATGAAAGAACCAGGCTTCAGGACAGACGGAATGAAAGGGGCCTCCATGGGTGCCTCCCCCGTAAGGCGCACGAATGACCATGGGGACCTCCGCTCCCCAGCGGTAATGATTCTTGGCGGCCATCTCGGTAATTTGATCGAACGCACAGGAAATGAAATCGGCAAATTGCATTTCAACAACCGGTCTCATGCCCATCATTGCAGCTCCAATCGCGGCTCCGACAATCCCGGACTCCGATAGGGGGGTATCGAGCACTCTCCATTCACCATACTTTTGCTGAAATCCCGCGGTAACGCGGAATGCCCCCCCATAGGGTCCGATATCTTCCCCCAACATGAAGACCCGCTCATCCTGGCTCATCTCTTCATCAAGAGCCTGCGAAATCGCTTCAAGATAAGTCACCTCCTGTGCAATAGCGGATGTGGTCATATCAGTACCTCCACTCGATTGTCCGCAAAAACGCCTTCCAACGCTTCCGGACCTTTGGGGAACGGACTCTGTTCGGCAAACTCCAACGCGGTCTCAATTTCCTTTTCAACCCTCATGCGGATATCAAGAAAATCGGATTCATCGGCATACCCCAATTTCTTCAGAAGGCATTCCGCTTTGAGGATGGGATCTTTTTTCTTCCACTCTTCCAAGAGCTCTTGAGGAACATATTTTGCGGAGTCATGCTCCGAATGCCCATGCATGCGCATGGTTTTACATTCAATAAATGTCGGTCCTTCACCGGACCGGGCACGTTGATAGGCTCGTTGAGCGGTCAGATAGACGGATGCGACATCATTGCCGTCCACAATTTCACCAGGTATGGCATAGGCTTTGGCGCGGTCGACCACATCTGTAATGGCCATCTGATGGTGAAGAGGCGTGGAGTAGGCGTATTGGTTGTTATTGCAGAAGAAGACAACCGGGAGCCGGCGGACGGAGGCGAGATTCAGCGCCTCGTGAAAATCGCCGCGACTGGTGCCTCCATCTCCCGTGTTAGTTGCGACAATGCGGGATTCGCCACGGATCCTGAATGCCAGAGCGGCTCCGACGGCAACGGGGAGATTGTCGGCCAAGTGACTGACAAAGGCGAAAATTCCGCGTTTCAAATCCCCCATATGCACATTGCCATCTTTTCCTTTGGTGGGTCCTGTGCGTTTGCCGAGATATTGCGCAAGGACTTCGCCGGGCGTAATGCCTCGAACGAGGAATGCGCCCATATCCCGATGAAAGGGTGCAATAATATCATCGGGTTGAAGTGCGCAGGCATAGCCCACTGAAATCGCCTCCATTCCATGACTGGTGTAGACCCCACCCACGATGCGGCCTTGTCGATAGAGGGTGGTCACCCGATCCTCCAAGGCCCTGGTGAGGCGGAGATAATAGTAGAGGTGGAGAAATTCAGATTGTGAAATCTCCATGGGCACTCTCCTTCCGTCTAAACATGAATAATCATCCCGCTCTGTGTTTGTAATTCTTCATCACCCTGTTCCCATTTGAGAAATCCTGTCAACCAATTCTCTGATGGTGATGTACGCCATGTTGGAACGTTTTGAATTGAACGTCATGATATGGTTCGAATGCCGAAGTCAGCCGGGACCGTAACTCCAAACGTTTGGGTTTTCCGGTTGTCGTATACGGCACTTCCTGCCCGAATACGATGACCTTTGGGCATTTCGCAAAGGGCAATACAGTGCTGCACCATTTGAGCATCTCACTGTCCGAAGGTTTAGGCATATCCTCTTTGAGAACGAGGTATCCGGCAATTTCTTCTCCGTAAAAACGGTTTTCAAATGAAATCGCCATGCCGAATTTGACGGAAGGGTGACTTCTAAGGACCTCATCAATCTCCAGGGGGGAAATATTCACGCCGCCTCGAATGATCAGTTCCTTCATCCTTCCGGATATAAAATAAAATGGGCGATCCGCATCATCGCGCACGAAAAACCCCTCATCCCCGGAACGGAACCATCCCCACTGAAAACTCTCCTGATTGGCATCAGGCCGTTTGAGATATCCCGAGCATACGGTTTGCCCGCGTATACATATTTCCCCCTTCTCCCTCTCTGCTACCGGTTGCCCCCGATTGATTGAGAATGGCCATATCATTGTAAGGGATCGGTAACCCAATGGATGGATAGTCGAAATCCCCAAGCCAATGTCTGTGCTTCCTGTTCGGAAAGATTTATGGGCAAGAAGCTTGAATAGCACGTGGTTTCTGACAGCCCATAGCCATGGCGAATAGGAATTTGAAATTGCTGCTCAAACCGTGATGCCGTGTCCTTTAAAAGGGGACCGGCGCCACAAATGATGCCCGCGAAAATGCTCAAAATGATATTTACCGGGATCGGAGCGCCCCTTCCAACAAAAATTCCAGAATGGTCGGGACGACGCTCACGCAGGTCACCCCTTTATCCTGGATTCGACTCCAAAATATTGATTGGCGAAACCTTCGGTTGAGAACTGAAGAACCCTTGCCATAAAATGGAGTCAGAAGCGTGACGACGATACCGTTCACATGATGGATCGGTAACACGCACATGAGGCAATGACCATCTCCCAAGCCGTGCCAGTTGGCAATGCCGTGGGCATCGACGAGAAGATTTTCGATTGTTAAGACGACGCCTTTTGGCGGACCGGTCGTTCCTGATGTATACACGATCAGCCCTTCATCATTGAGGCCGGGCCTGGATTGACAGGATCAACGGTTTCCCGACTTGCAGGTCGGGGATGCCCAACATTTCCAATAAAGGCGAAGTGCCATTACCGAGTGAGACGAGATGTCGAAGATGTGGAAGCCGGTTCCGAATATCCTGGATCGCTTCATACTCTTTTCCCAGCAGAAGGCCACGCGGGCCTCGGAATGTTCCAAAATGTAGAGGCGCCGTGTTTCGGATTCATTGATATCGATCGGCACGACCACGGCTCCAAGGACCCATGCGGCAAAATAGATTGCCACGGTCGAGTCATGATTAAACAGGAGAATGGCAATGCGATCTCCCCGTTGTATTCCAAGGTGGTCACGCATGAACGTCACAATTTTTCCAACGACCGTTCCGAACTCCTTATACGTATAGGCCCGAACCAATTCGGAATCGTCGTAATAGGTTAAATACTGGCCGCGAGGAGTTCGGGATCGGTCACCCGTTGAGAGAAAAAATTGGGCAAAAGATGAAAAGGGAAGTGCGAGGGGTGCCCTTCCAATCCGGTGTGCCCGTTCAATATTGAATGAGGGGTCAATGGTGTCTATCATCTATGACCCATTTCCGGCATTACGGAAATTGCTTGGAATTTCCGGCAAAAAGTTTCTAGAATGAAGATACGCCCCATGGTTTGTTATTCATCAGATTTCTCCTATCGTGACGCTTAAGCTGTGGGAATTGGCGACTTGGGTGGGCAGGGATGTCGAGCAACCGTTGATGCTCGAGCCCCATCCAAAATCCTTCAAGGATAGTCCAGCACCTGCCGGACCCCCACGTGAAAATCCTGGCGTTCCCGAAGGGAGATTTCCCGTTGAAGATGAATGTCCTTCCAATGCAGTGACAGCATGTACCATGGCTTCTTCATGAGCTGATTCCAATTCACGATGAAATGTGAAGTACTTCAACTCGAGGGCAGGATATCGCTCATGATGCAAGGATTGTAAACCGGGAATTAAGTGATCCCACATGGTAATGGCCATGTTTTCGAGGCCAAAGGAAGCCCCCAGTGCCTGCTCATGGTTTCCACTGCTGTACAATGCTTCCATCCCCGATATGTAGGCCTGAGTCGAAGGCATCATGGGCCTTTGCAAAGCTTGATGAATATCGATGTTCAGGGAGCGGAGGAATTGGCGATAGAGTAACTCATGTCTGTTCTCGGGAGTACCATCGCCTAATTCGGAATACAATACCCGGGTTAATTCCTCGGCGACTGACTCGTCTTCAGTATTGACCAGTTGGGCCACCAGGATTTTTGGAAAAAATCGGGCGAAATTATAAAACTCTATAGCAAAATCGCAGAATTCTTCGTGGGTAGCCGAGCCTTCCCGGAACCAGGTCAAATAAGAGTTATTCACTGCCCCATGCTGAAGAACGAATGTTCGCATGTCCTGATAAAAGCCTGACATGGTGGCCTCCTTGATGGGATTTCTATTTGTTCCAGCCGACCTCTAATCGTGATGTGTTCAAGATTGCCAAATGAGCAATAAATAATAATAATTATAATAGAATTTTTATGATTTAAGTTCAATGATAATAATTTTATAATGCGTGTATTGTCCATTTATATACCATAATAACATCAATTGCAATTAATTATTTTTTAATGTTAGACTAGTATTAATATTCAAAAATTTCTACGGAATAAGTTGAGGGAATCCTGATGTAGGGAAGGTCCATCAATCTCGTGCCTGAACTCTTCGAATGGAAGGGGAATCCAATGGGTGACACAGTCGGAATCGATCACATTACCCTTTGTGTCAATGATCTGCATGCTGCCGAATATTTGTTTAATACCATTCTTGGTTTTCAAACCATTTGGTCTGCCAACGATGTGGGTTCTGAGAGATCAAGTATGGATACCATTGTGGTTCAGCGGAACAATATCCGGATCGCCCTGATGCAAGGGCGGGATAAAACCGGAAAATCACAGATTACGGAGTTTGTCGAACGGTTTGGGCCTGGAATCCAACATGTCGCGCTCGAAGTGGATGATATCGAAACCGTGTGCCAGGAATGGGAGGCCCATGGCGTCAAGTTTAGCGGGCCTGTGAAAGACGGACGAGATGGCTTCGGTCCGCTACGCCAACGATTTACCTACCCGCTTTTTCCAGGCAGTGGAATTTTTCTTGAACTCACCCAACGTCGACAGGGACAGGAACAGTCCAAGACGTTTGTGAAATCCACTGTCGAGGCTTTGTACCAGGATATCGAACGCGACCAAACGAATGGAGTGGAACAGACGATTATTGATTTTAGGCATCTTCCGTAAAAAGAGCTCATGGCCGTGGCGGCTTCATGACTGGAGAAAGAACCCATGTATTTAACAAGGAAAGGTCATTCACCCCGGCAGGCCCATGTAAATATCCCCTCCGGGCTGCATGAGGAGGAACACGGGCGCAAGGGGTTTGCCGGTCCGGCTTCGCATCTGTATCGCACACATCCTCCCACCAACTGGCTACGAATCGATGGACCTTGTCGTCCTCGGGCATTCCACTGTCTCGACCTGACTCCCCCCGATTTTTACTCCAAAGAAGAGCGGCCGGTTGAAATATTAAGAAGTCCCGATGTCCGCGTATTTGTTTCCCGGCGGAAAGAGACCATGCCGTACTATTTTCGCAATGCGGATGGTGATGAGTTGCATTTTGTGCATCGAGGGCGGGGTATGCTGGAAACTGATTATGGCGTATTGGCTTATGAACCCGGTGATTACCTCGTCATCCCCAAAGGGACAACCTACAGGACGGTTGTGGAAGAAGGACCAGGGGTGGTGCTCATCATTGAAACGCCTGAATCGTTCACGCTGCCGGAACGGGGTTTGTTAGGACACCATGCGTTATTTGATCCTGAGGTTCTGGCGGTGCCGGAACTGCCTCCTCCTGTGAAGGAAGGGGAACAAACGGAATGGGAACTCCGCATCAAGCGGGATGGGACGTATACAAAGGTGTATTATCCGTTTTCGCCTTTGGATGTGGTCGGGTGGAAAGGAGAGGTCTGGCCGACGAAACTCAACGTTCGGGATTTTCGACCGGTGACCAGTCCCCGGTATCATTTACCCCCGAGTGTGCATGCGACCTTTCAGGCAGGAGGGGTTTGGATATCCACATTTGCTCCCAGGCCATTGGAAAGCGATCCCGCAGCCCTGAAAATTCCATTTTATCATCGGAATACGGATTTCGATGAGGTTCTGTTCTATCACGAAGGAAATTTTTTTAGTCGGGCAGGCATCAATCCAGGCACCCTGACTTTGCATCCCCAGGGCATTCATCATGGACCGCATCCAGGAGCCGTGGAAGCCAGTAAAACCCAATCACAGACCAACGAAATCGCCGTAATGGTAGAATCACGGCGGCCTTTCCATGTCATGCTGGAGGCGGAGGCCGTCGAATTAAAAAACTATCCCATGAGTTGGAGCACACCATGAAACTTGTCACCTTCGAGGTTACAACACCGGTGGGAAAATTCGAACGGATCGGAGCGCTCCGGGAGGGGGTCATCGTTGATTTGAATATGGCGTACACGCGGATGTTGGCGGATCAGGGAGAGGCGCAACCCTATAGACTTGCCGCCGCCGAAGTCCCCTCGCCGATGCTGGAGTTTCTTCAGGGAGAGGTTTCGGCTATGAATAGAGCTCGTGATGCTTTTCACTATATCAGTGAAAAAGATCATTCTGTTCAAGGACCTGATGGTGAAACGATTGGGTATGCCATGGAGGCGGTGACATTACTGGCGCCCGTTCCTCATCCCCCCTTGATCCGTGATTTCATCGCATTTGAAGCGCACATCGCCGCAACCTCAAAAAAACGGGGGCAGCCGATACCGCCGGAATGGTACAAGGCGCCGGTCTATTACAAGGGCAATCCGCTTACCATCATCGGGCCCGAAGATGTTCTGTTGTGGCCATTGCAAACCAAAAAACTGGATTATGAGCTTGAGTTGGCGTGTGTCATCGGTCGAAAGGGAAAGGATATCCCGGCAGATAAAGCCTGGGACTACATTGCCGGTTATACCATTATGAATGATTTCAGTGCGCGGGACATTCAATTTCAGGAAATGGCCTGCCGGCTTGGACCTGCAAAGGGAAAGGATTTTGCCACAGCCTTGGGACCCTGCCTGGTGACGCCGGATGAGATTCCGGACCTCACGCAAATAAACATGGTGGCTCGGGTCAATGGCGAAATCTGGTCTGAGGGGTCATTTGGAACTATATATTGGTCCTTTGCCCAAATGATCGAGCATGTCTCGCGTGGAGAAACGGTATATCCCGGCGAAGTGTTCGGATCGGGAACCGTGGGTGGGGGATGCGGGTTGGAGATGGATCGATTTTTACAGCCGGATGATGTCGTGGAGTTGGAAATCCAGCCTATTGGAAAATTGAAAACAAAAATCTCCAGGGAGAGTCAATAATGGACATGGTTCTAGAGAAACACAAGCGGATAGCGGAGTTAGCCGATCATCGGCGCAAGATCTACGCGAATGCAAGCGTCGAAGGAAGGCTTCACGCGATTGTCGAAGAATCCCCGTGTTCTTCATTATCGAAACATGACGTGGTCGGCATATTCCGTGACTCGCAGGCTGTCCTGTTCGACACCCATGTAGTGGTGGTATCGGGCCACCATACCGCGACCTATTTAGGATTTGAGGCCATTTCCCGTGATCCGCACCTGCTTTCCATCATCAGTCGTGACATGGGGCAGTGGGTTCTGGGCCTAGGGCAACACCATCGAATCGACGGGTTCCTCGTTCCGGCGTCGGATGCGCGTTTGTTGGCGGAAGGGATGGCGACTGGCATCAATTCTCGTATGTCTGTGCGAGTGGTGCACGCCCCCTTTGATGCCGAAACGGGAAAGATTGGGACCGACATATCGGCAGACGCGATTCGAAAAGGAGACAATTTTGTGGTGATTAATGATGTGACGGCACGAGGAAATTGCGTCAATAAACTCGGAACGATCGTGAAAGATCATGGTGGTCATGTGGTCGGGATGATGGTGTTTGCCAGGCGGGATAGCGGGCAATTCCCATTTATGGATGACTTGATGTCTCAATATCCATTTTATTACGGGACGAAGGTCAAAATGCCTCAATATGAAATTCCGGACTGTCCGAATTGTCAGCGCGGGGAGGAGTTTTTTTCATGGAGGGAAATGCCGGTGTGATCTTAAGGCAAGAGGAGAAGGATGCTTGCTGAACGATTAGCGGATTATGCGGGGTTTCTTAAATTCCAAAACCTTCCTCCAGAGGTGATTCATGAGGTCAAGCGACGAGTCTTGGATAGTCTGGGCTGTGCCTATGGAGGGATAACCGCCTCTCCATGCCGGATCGCCAGGCGCCTGGCAACACGGGTTGTTTTCGAAGAAGGAGCCACGGTATGGGGAACCCGCCATCGAACGACTCCGGAACTGGCCGCTTTTGCCAATGGCACGGCGGTTCGGTATCTCGACTTCAATGACACCTACCTCTCCAAAGAACCCGCTCACCCGTCGGACAATATTCCGGCCTGTCTTGCAGTCTCCGAAAGCCTTCACCTTCATGGCCGAAGGTTCATTCAAGCCATCGTGCTGGCCTATGAAGTCCAGTGCCGGCTTTGTGATGCCGCCGCGCTGCGTCCCAGGGGATGGGACCATGTGACCTACGGAGCGTTTTCCACCGCCATCGCCACAGCCAAGCTGCTCAATCTCTCAAAAAACCAAATCGTGCAGGCGATCAATCTTGGTGGAATCACGGCTGGAGCGTTACGTCAAACCAGAGTCGGGGAAGTCTCGTTGTGGAAAGCGTGCGCATTTGCCAATGCGAGCAGGAACGGAATCTTCGCCGGTTTTGCCGCGCGCGAGGGTATGACCGGACCTGCAGCCATGTTTGAAGGGGAGAAGGGCTTTATGAAGGTCATTTCGGGGTCCTTCGCTTTGCCGGAGTTGGGGGGAAGCAACGGTTCTTCCTATAAAATTCTTGACACCTACATCAAGCCGCATCCGGTGGAATATCATGCACAGTCTGCGGTGGAGGCTGCCTTCTCCATTCGAGAACAAATGATCGCCGAGTATGGAGAATGCTCTGTTCATCGAATTCAATCAATTATCGTCGGAAGCGGTGAGGTGGCGATTGAAATCATCGGGCGTGACCCGGAAAAATGGCATCCCAAAACTCGTGAGACTGCCGATCATAGCCTTCCCTACTGCGTGGCGGCTGCACTAGCCGACGGAAAAATCTCACCCCAATCGTTTTCCCGCTATCGTTTGAAAGACACCGTTCTGTTCGATCTCATGCAAAAAATCAAGGTGGAAGAGGTCAAAGACTTTTCAGAGCGATACCCGGATGCCATGCCCACTAAAATCAACGTCAACATAATGGACGGCAGGACGTTCACCGCTCAGGTTGATCATCCCAAAGGTCATCCTCGACGGCCGGTCACCGATCGCGAACTGGAATTGAAATTTCAGAAGTTGACCTCACGGAAATTCGGCCGGAAGGACATTCAAAAAGTCATTCAAACGGTGTGGGCTCTTGACCGCCTGAAAGACGTCACGGCATTGGTGGAGGCACTGCCAGTCATGGATGAAGGATGAGGGGAAAGCAATCCGTATCTCAGAATCGCACGCAACGCTTTCGAGCACAGCTCGAACGGGACACCCTGGCCGTGCCGGGCGTGTTTAATGCCTTTACAGCACGGTTGGTTGAAGATGCCGGGTTTCCGGCAGCGTATGTGTCGGGCGCGGGACTGGCAGCCTCCCGTGCCTTACCCGATATCGGGCTGTTAACGATGACGGAAGTGGTCATCGAAACACGGCACATTATCCAAAGAATTCAAATTCCCGTCTTGGTGGATGCCGATACGGGATTTGGCGATGTGCATCAGGTGTATCGAACAGTCCGGGAATTAGAATCAGCGGGGGCGGTGGGTATTCAATTGGAAGACCAGGTGTCGGCGAAACGTTGCGGCCATTTGCCGGGGAAAACACTCATTCGACTGCGACGCCATGTGTCAAAAAATTCGTTCCGCCCGTATTGCAAAACAGAATCCCGATCTCATCATTATCGCGAGGACGGATGCCCGGTCTGTGGAAGGCCTCGATGGTGCCATTGAACGGGCTCGAGCCTATCGGGCTGCCGGCGCCGATGCCATCTTTCCGGAGGCCTTACAGTCAGCCAAAGAATTCGAATCGGTAGCCAAAGCCTTAACAAATTCCGGCAGCATCCTCGTGGCCAATATGACCGAATGGGGGCAAACCCCTTATATCACCGTCAAGGAATTTACCGCGATGGGCTATCACGTGGTGCTCTTCCCTATGACCGTATTTCGGATGATGGCCAAGGCCGGCGAAGAAGCACTTCGGGAATTGAAGGATCAGGGAACCCAAGAATCTTTTCTCGGTCGCATGCAAACCAGGCAAGAGCTGTACGAGGTGCTTCAATATCAAAAATATGATGATTTCGACAGAGAAATGAATGAAATAAAGTCGAAAACGTAAAAAGGTTGATTGTGGGCGACCATTACCATCTATCCTGAAATGAAAGTGGGTGGAGGACCGTCATAGCTTGTTCCGAGGTTCTACGAGGGAAAACCGTCCAGCAAGGCTTCAGCCCTTTGGACGGGCGGAGCGTACAGTGGAGTACTTGAGCATGGCCAAATGGCGAGAACGCCGCTGGCTTGCCGCCGAAGGTCTGGCGCAGGCACGGTGGCCTCTTCGACAAAGCTCCAAACATGCTTTTTCAACAGTCTCAGGAAAGGAAAGGCAGGTGGGTCATGGAAACCGTCATACCTAATCCCGGACTTGACGGCGTGATTGTGGGGGAATCGGCCATATGTCAGATTGACGAGACGACAGGCAGTTTGCGTTATCGGGGGTATTCGATCGAAGATTTGGCCGAACAGGCGACATTTGAAGAAGTGGCTTTTTTGTTACTGCATGGAGAATTGCCTTCTGTCAGTAAACTCCATTCCTGGCAGGCCGAATTGTCCCATGCCGCATCCTTACCTATTCTGGTGAGGCAGTTTCTCGAATTCATCCCACCATCTGCGCATCTGATGGATGTGCTACGGACAGGAGTGTCCTTTCTCGGGATGGTCGACCCGGAAGCACAGGATGTCTCGCATGAAGCCAATCTCAGAAAAGCCATACGGTTACTGGCACGAATGCCTCTCCTTCTTTCCTGGGCCGTTCGGACCCGATACGATCATCCTCTTTTTCAAATGCGTTCAATCTCGTCCATTGCCGAAAACCTCTTATATTTAATAACAGGACGCCTACGGGTAGATCATGCGAAAGAACTGGAGGTGTCCCTCAATCTCTATGCGGAACATGAATTGAACGCCTCGACCTTCGCAGGTCGGGTCACGGCCTCCACATTGACCGATCTCTATGGGGCGGTCACGGCAGCCATAGCCACACTCAAGGGCCCCCTGCATGGCGGAGCGAATGAGGCAGTGGCGGAGATGTTCCACGACATTCGAAAGCCGGATAAGGCTAAAGCATGGGTCCAAGCCAAATTGTCAGGGAAAGAACGGGTTATGGGGTTCGGTCATCGAGTTTTGAAACACGAGGATCCGCGCACGGCCATCATTAAACGGCGGGCGAAGGCATTGAGCGTACATATGGCCAATTCCAAATGGTACGAGATTGCCGAAATTATTGAACAGACGATGAAGGAAGAAAAGGGGCTGCTTCCGAATCTGGATTTTTATACGGCGGTGGTCTATCTCTTGATCGGCATTCCCATCGAAGCGTTTACGCCGATCTTTGTGGCCAGTCGAATGCCGGATGGTGTGCGCATATCATCGAGCAGCAGGATCATAATCGGCTGATCCGGCCACGGGCTTCCTACATTGGCCCTCCTATGCGGGAATTTCTTTTCATTTACGATCGATAAAGGGACTTGAAAATTCCCGCAACACTCTTCTGTCATCCAGAGTAAAATGAAGGATTTGTGTCTAAATCGTATGCCGCGGGGGCCAGTCGGGTTCTGGTTCATAGAATTTAAGGCATCTCGCTCTTTCATGTGTGTCCCTGAAGGTTCGTCTCTCATGGTCGGACGCCTGCCGTCTGGCCCAAGGGAGGGACACTCTCATTCGGTGGTGGGCCTTGTTTGAGCCCTTCGCCAGACTCAGACAGCCTCCCGAGTTGGTCCGACCTCCTCAAGCAGGTCCGTCCGAATTCAGGAAAAAAGAGGTTTTTGTCCTGAACGCCCTAGCCGGGGATGAGCCAAGGCGAAGATCCTAATGGCCAGAAAACTACCGGCAAAAAATGATTAGTCCTTGCCTTGAACGTATGTCCCGGAGAAACCGACCGATTGTGTTTTGAACTGGCGTTCTCCTTGATATTCAAAGGCAAAACGGGTTTCAAAGAGAGGGGACGGATTCAAATCACGCAGATGGTCCGGTTTCCAGGAAATATTCAACTGATCAATGACAGTGATAGGAATCGACGCACTGTTCATGCCCAAATCCCTGTGTGGCATAGGATCGGGAAAAAATGAGAATTTCGTTATCGAATAACGCGGCATTGATCTCTTCTTTGACGCCACGGGATCTGAATTCTGCAACCAATCGTTGATAGATGAGGGTAGTGGCTAGTTGCTCGCGAAATCCGAAAAACGCGGTAATTCCCGCGTGTCGTTGATCGTTTAATACCCGAAGGCAGTCTTCGATTTGAGAGGCATCGGTCATCTGCTCTCTGTTGAAGATAAACACCCGACGAATTTTGACTCCCCGCTGAATCGCTGCCTGATTGGCCAATAAATAACTGGGAAAGAGGGGCCCATCCCGTTTCCATATCTGCCATCGTTCCATCATCGAATCAATGGTGGACTCTACAGTATTCAGCAGTTGAATGGCTTCATTCTGAGCAATGGTGCCTTCATAGGTAAGCATTTGGGATTCAAGCTGGCGGAGTTCCTGGCCTATGGCTTCCACTTTTTGGGGAATGTATCTCGGTCGTTCCGGCACATGCATCATGACATCGACGGCTGATAGAGCCATGGCCCAATGGCTCCTTTCTTCGGGAGCGGCCCGGTCTTTCTGTGCGACGATCAAGAGTTCGACAGGATTTTTTTTGAGAAGATTGGCTATCCGGATGCAAACGTGGCATTCGGGACTTTTTTGCCACGGCGAAACCAGTTAGCCTCGGGTTGGCTTACTTTGAGTTTTTTTGCCAACGCGTAATCATTCGTGATAGCGTAGGTTTTTTTGATCTGCTCAATATACCTGGGAATGTCCATATTCGACTCCAATGACTTTTAGATGAAACGGAATAGCGGCACGCAAAAGAGAAAATTCATGCTGTTGGAACAGACAAGATCTACGACCTCATTCCACAGAGGTTCGATTCTAAACGAATTCATGCAATATTTGAAATCCACACATCATCCCAGTAGGTAAGTCCAGCTGGCCATGAGTTGGACCATCTTACGGGATGTTCAAACAATCCGATTCGATTTCGACCCGCGCAAACAAGGATAAGCTGTGAATGGCCAATATCATAGGAATATGTAGGGCCGTCCGGCGAAGGATGGCTCCTACTTCCTGAGCATATGAGCTAGCTATGAGGAGGGGTCACTCTTTCTGTATCGTACTGTGTATCCTGGCCCACTGACCAAATCAACCCGAAGCTCGTTGGCTAGTTTAATAGTCCTTTTCTTGTTGAGATGGAATCTCTGAGACAGTAGGAGAAAACCCCCGTTTCTCATGGTTGAATTTTTGAGAGCTCATAGGTGAATGTTGCAGGGAAGTTCATTTAAATTGTGTTGGGAGATCCTGGCCCTGTAGAGTTTCAGAATATTTCTCATAACACACAACCACAAGATATGAACCTAATTACCGATGGCCTGATATGATCGGCTGCTTCGCGCGAAGAAAATAAATCTGTCCGTTTTTTTCTTATGCCCGGCCCATCCCGAGGGACAACTTATCGCCTGTTGGATCGCCTGAACCGCCTCATCTGCCGCGTTCTGTACCAGGTCACGCCGCTGTCTCCGTCGCCCCTGCCGGAGAGTGGCCCTGTGCTATTGGTGTCCGATCACTCGTCATACAGCGATCCCATGGTGTTGGCCGCCACAGCCAATCGTCCTATCATTTTTCTCACCGCCCGAGAGGTCTATCTACGTCGTGGTCTCAGATGGCTATGCGAGACTGCCCTCTACATTCCAATCAACCGAAGCAGACATGATGTAGGGGCAGTGCGGGCCATGCTCCATGCTTTGCGGCAAGGTGAGGTGGTCGGCATCTTCCCGGAAGGGGGCATTGACGAACACCGGGAAGAGAGCGGACATCTCGGTATCGGATATCTGGCGCTCAAGACGGGTGCGCCGGTGGTCCCTGTCTCCATTGCTTGGGACCAAACGCGACCCCTACATCTTGGCCGGAGTCTCATCACGCCAGGACGGGCCGTCGTTCGATATGGCCAGGTCATTGTGTCACAATGTGATCCAGATCCTAACCGTGAAACGATTCACGCAGTCACCGCAACCATCATGCGCGCCATTCTGGATATTCGAACAGGCAAGGCATAAGTTAACACTCACATAACATACTGTAGGCTCAAAAAGGCCCGATCCCGATACCATCAATGCAAGTGTTCAAAGCCCATGTCAGTCGAATCAAGGACCTGACCTACGATGTCCGGGAGTTGGAACTCAGCCTTATTGCTCCAGAATTCATTAAATTCAAGGCCGGTCAGTGGATCTCTCTGAACGTCCGGCATCCGAGATTGCACCAGCACGTGCCCCGGCAGTATTCGATTGCCTCGCCACCGAGTCAGTGCCAACGGATTAAACTCCTCTTTAACCGGGTACCCGACGGCCCTGCCTCCAGCTATTTGTTTAGCCTTCATAAGGGAGACCCCTTACAATTTCAAGGGCCCAGTGGGTCGTTTTACCTTGAAGAGAAACCTGGACGAGACCTCGTCTTTGTGGCAACGGGCACCGGTATTGCTCCATTCTGCTCAATGATCTCTACCTTCCTGGAACAGCCAGAAGCTGGAACCTTGACGTTGTATTGGGGTTTGAGAAGCCAGCGAGACCTTTACTACCAAAATGAATTGGAAACCCTTGCACAGCGGCATCCGAATTTCAGCTTTATCACCACCCTCTCCCGCCCTGAACATGGTTGGAAAGGTTCGATCGGGCGAGTGACAACGTTAGTGGAGAACAACATTTCATCAGTGAGCAATGTCACATTTTTTCTTTGCGGAAACGGAAGCATGATTCGAGACGCGACGGCAATTGTGAGAAAAAAGGGCCTCTGTCCCATTCGCACTGAACAATACTATGATGAATCCGGCGCCGGAATAGAGGATTGAATCAGCCTCGACTCTACCGATAAAAACGATCATTCCAATGCTCGTTGAGTTAAAAGAACCTCTTCTGTCTTGCGGGTAGAGTATTTCAGTAAACCGCCCAGCCTTTCTAGAGAGCGAATTGGTGTTGTAAGGCTTCTTAGGTCACCAGCAGAATCATTACCTCATGGGGTTTCCCTGATGATGGTCTTCCTCAATTCCTGCCAGATTATTTCCCGAGTTCGATTCTCAATTTGGGAGAAGTTGGGGGAGTCGCACGGGCGTGCAACCTAGTCCCCTGGTTTGTTTTGGTGAAGACCCCCTCACCCAATAAACACGAATCATCCAGGCCATTCGGCCTTCATTAGAGGAAACGCCTCACTTTGCTACATCTGGGTTCATTCCCGTATGCATTCCATGGGCGGGTCTAAGGAACTCCGCCTACACACGATCGTTTTGAAGAATGCTGGGAATTATCCCGGCCTTTGTCGATTATCACTGCCTCTATGAATTTACTTCCCTTTATTAAGAGAATTTTGTAGGGTTAGGTCTAAGCTGGCCTAATATACAAGCCTATTATGTGCGGTCGCTTCACTCGCAAAGAGAATATGCAGCTTTTGGCGGAACAATTGGGCCTGCAGGCCCTCCCGCCACTACACCCTCGCTACAACATCGCTCCTTCGCAATTGGTGGCCTGTGTGCGCACCAACCTGGAAATCCGACAACGAGAATGTAAGGAATTGAAATGGGGACTGGTGCCCTCCTGGGCCAAGGATGTCAGCATCGGGAACAAATTGATTAACGCCCGAGGAGAGACCGTTGCGGAAAAACCAGCCTTCCGTAAAGCGTTTAAGCATCAACGCTGCCTGGTCTTGGCCGATGGCTTTTATGAATGGAAACGAGAAGGCAAGACGAAACAACCCTATTACATTCGATTCAAAGATCATCGGCTCTTTGCGTTCGCAGGCTTGTGGGAACGGTGGGAGAAAAACGAAACGGACCCCCTGGAATCCTGCGCGCTTATTACGACCGGTCCCAATACCGTGATGGAACCCATCCATAATCGCATGCCGGTCATTTTAGCCTCAAAGCACTATGATGAATGGCTCGATCCATCACTCCATGCTGTTGAGCGATTCAACGCGTTACTCAGACCGTTCCCCTCCCAGGAGATGGAAGCCTATCCCGTCAGACAGATCGTGAACAATCCCAGAAATGATCAGCCCGAATGTGTGATGCCTATTCAATGAGAGGGCAAGGGAACATATAAAGGTGTCGGGGGAAGTTTCTGGGAGTGCAAGGGTTTTTCTGTTTATTTTAGCCCGCTTGTTTAAATTAAAAAAACCCTTTTTGCCCTATCAATTTGGCACTTTTGAGGATAGGAACAGGCAGTTCTGATTATTGAATGAACACGTGGTTTGTTCGCACGATTCCGAGAGTAATGAAACATGGCCAGTCCATGCTTACGTTAAACCTCACACATTTGCTCCTGCCGGGACGGGCTGCGGTCTGTGATTTTCAAGCGGGCAGATCGGCCTCTTGAGGCAGATGGCTCGTGAATCCGGCACAGGCATGTTTTTTTAAATTCCCCATGGCTCCAATTTGATTTTGCTCGCCCAGTCCAGAGCAATTGGCAAATA
>CAWAXJ010000033.1:0-68807 GCA_963785905.1 uncultured Nitrospirales bacterium | reverse complement strand
TAGCGAGTTGTCCAATATTACGTTTCTGTCTGAATACCAAGCCGTCCTCTCCGATTAGGTGGACCTCCACTCGGAGGTCGAATGCGATCCAAGTTGGGGGGCGTTCGAGGACAACGTTTCTTGGCGGACTTCTGCCGGTCTTCAGGCTCGATTTTTTCTCTTAGTCATAAATAGTGGTAAAATACGTCGGGAGATCTACCGATAAAAGAAAGGGTAGTCTCGAAGTTGTCCCATGAGGATGGGAGGGATGGGCGTTTGATGAGAAAATTATTGTGGATTGGAGTAGTATTGATTGTGTCGCTGGTTGCCGCAAGACAATTCTGGTTGACCGGGGTGCGGAGTGCTCCCATCAGTATCGCACCGCGTTTGTGGAGCGTGGCCCCATTGTGGCGGCTGTGGGCGCGACCGGAACTATTAATCCGGTGACGTCGGTCCAGGTTGGTGCCCAGGTGACCGGTAAAATTATTAGCCTGCATGCCGATTTTAATTCTGTTGTAAAAGGGGGGGAGGTCATTGCGCGCATTGATCCGTCTCTCTTTCAGACACGACGGGACCAGGCTGCGGCCAATCTCATCAACTCCAAAGCGATGTGGAGTAAAACGCGAACGGAGTTGGCCCAACGGAAGCGGGAATTCGATCGGACGCAGACGTTGTTTCAACGAGAGTTAGTGTCACAAAATGATCTGGATATGGTCACCACTGCCTATGAATCAGCCCAGGCCCAGCCTGAAGTCTCCGGGGCACAGATCAAACAGGCCCAGGCGTTGTTAGATACGGCAGATTTAGATTTAAGGTATAGCGTGATACGGTCGCCGGTTAACGGAATCGTGATTGCACGCAATGTGGAAGTGGGGCAAACGGTGACGGCAGGATTTACGACGCCGAATATTTTTCTGATCGCCTTGGATTTAACGAAAATGCAGGTGGATACCAATGTGAGTGAGTCCGATATCGGGGGAATCAAAGAAGGCCAGGAGGCCCTCTTTACCGTCGACACCTATCCAGAGGTGGATTTTCGAGGTGTAGTCAAGCAAATCCGGAATGCTCCGATTATTGTGCAGAATGTCGTGACCTACGACGTGGTGGTGGAAGTGGATAATCGTGATTTACGGCTAAAGCCGGGGATGACGGCCAATGTCTCTATTACGGTGGCGCGGAGGGACGATGTCTTAATGGTACCGAATGCGGCCTTCCGGTTTTCTCCATCCCAATCCAGATCTTTCGGACAAAAAGTGGTTGAGTCCGGATCGGATGTCGTGAAACCATTACCCAGCGACTCGCCTCAACGGCCCAAAGCCGGAGGGGAACCATGCCAGGAAAACAATTTGGAAGTTGACTGATTCGGGTGAATCAACTTCGGTGGTTCTTCAGCCTGGCATTTCTGATGGCAGCACGACCGAAGTGGTTGAAGTGATGAACTTCAGGAACGGGACAAGATTATTGTCGGGATCGCCGTTCCGAATGGGGAACGAAAAGCCAATCAACTTCCCCCTGGATTCGGTTCAGGACAAAAGTCTACGAGTTCACGAGACAAGGGGCTCTAGGGAACGGGTGAACAATACCCCAATGTTGTTTCTCCATCGGTCATGGTCTTCACGTCAAACATAGTGTACCTCTTACCTGCCCTGGCAATTGCCACAAAGCTGTTGAACATGTTTTCAACTTTTAACAGAGAACTTGAAGATAATGGATTTTTCAGGGACATTCCCGGGAAACTTGTCTGGCAACCTTGGGCCTCATTCCCTCATATCAACATTACGATGAGTCAACTGATTTCCTGTACCAATCTCTTCAAAACGTATCGCTTGGGCGATATCGATGTAGAGGCGCTACGGGGAATCTATCTGACTATCCAACCAGGCGAATTCATTGCGGTTATGGGCTCATCCGGATCCGGTAAATCCACATTGATGAATATCTTGGGATGCCTGGATGTGCCGACCTCAGGCAGTTATTATTTAAATGGACGGGATATTGCCCATGCTGAACCCGATGAATTGGCGGAGATTCGTAGCCGTACCATCGGGTTTGTTTTTCAGAATTTCAGCTTGATTCCTAAAACCAGCGCATTAGAAAATGTTCAGCTTCCGCTGTTCTATCAGGGGCTTTCTCTCCATCAGCAACGGTCCCGTGCTCGGTCGGCCTTGGCACGCGTGGGGTTGGGAAATCGGGAACATCATTACCCCACGCAGTTGTCCGGTGGACAGCAACAGCGAGTGGCCATTGCCCGTGCGTTAGTGTCGGCTCCTTCCCTTCTCCTAGCCGACGAGCCAACAGGGAATCTGGATACGCAATCAAGTCGAGAAATTATGGGTATTTTCCAGAGTCTCAATCACACCGATGGACTGACTATTCTGGTGGTGACGCATGAGATAGATATCGCCACCTATGCTGCACGCCAAATTGAGATGAGAGATGGCTGTATCTTGAGCGATCAACACTCGACTGATTTGGGTATGAGGGTGTCATAAGGAACCGGATGGGTAGTTTTTTCGTCTTGACGGTGTTCACGGCTTTTCGTTTTCTCAACCGGAATCGTTTGCGATCGGGTCTCACTGCGGTTGGCATAATTATCGGTGTAGGTTCAGTCATCGCCATGGTGAGTATTGGCGAAGGAGCAAAATTTGCGATCCAGGCGCAGGTGGCCAGTATGGGCACGAATATGATCCTTATTTTGCCGGGAGCGACCAGTGTGGGGGGTGTCCGTGGTGGTTCGGGTGGTGCGGTGACGCTGACCGTCAATGATGCACTTGATTTACGAAAGAAATTGCCCACATTGCATGAAACCGGCTGGGCCAAGCGTGATGTCATGCAAATTGTTTACGGAAATCAGAATGTTAATGTCCCTGTAAATGGTATTTCTCCGACGTATCTGACCATTCGTGATTGGTCGTTTACCAGTGGCGGGCCATTTACCGAAGAAGAGATGGAGTCCACAAGCCGTGTGGCACTCTTGGGCCAAACAGTCGTCGACAATCTATTTGTTTCCGGGGAGGATCCCGTCGGGAACATCATTCGAATCAAGAGCGTCCCGTTTCGTATCATTGGGGTCCTGGCACCAAAAGGCCAATCCCCGACCGGCAACGATCAGGACGATATTATTTTCATCCCCTTTACAACTGCCGAACGCCGGGTCCTGGGCACGCAATTTCTCGGATCGGTCGGGGCATTGTTTGCGTCGACGGAACGTCCAGAGGATCTCCCCGCCGCTATTGAAGATATGCGACGGGTGCTGCGAGAACGTCATCGTTTACAGCAGGATCAGCCGGATGATTTTACGATTCGTACCCAGGTGGATATCGGGAAAGTTCAAGAGGGAACCGGAGAAACCCTGACCATCATGATGTTTTCGGTGGCCTCGATTTCGTTATTGGTCGGTGGAATCGGCATCATGAATATTCTCCTGGTGTCTGTCACGGAACGCACGCGCGAGATTGGTATCCGTATGGCCATTGGCGCCAAACGCCGCCATATCCTCATTCAATTTTTAGCCGAAGCGATTACGCTCAGTATGGTGGGAGGATTGCTGGGAGTGTTTTTCGGTATTCTGGGAGCTCAGATTACGACCATGGTGGCCGGATGGCCCACAATTATTTCCTTTGATACCATTGCGGTCGCATTTCTCTTTTCTCTTGCTGTCGGCCTGATCTTCGGTCTCTATCCAGCCAATAAAGCTGCCCGTCTGAATCCCATTGACGCTCTCCGCTACGAATAAGTGTGGGTTGATAAAGCATGCCCTGAGTCTGGTCGAAGGGTTCGCCAGGGCCAGTTGCCTGGTAAGTAACAGTGAAACCAGAAATGAAAACACAATGCATCATCCTTTCCCCCACTTCTGACGCCTCTTAAATGACTTTCTTCTGTCTGTCGAATTCCCCGCCCTTACAAATTAACAGCCGGCTGATTGCTGATCAACCATGATGCCAAAGGGTTAGCACAGGGTTTTCTATTCGTGAGCGAAGAGGTATTTCGTGAACATAGTGGCCGGTACACACAAGGCCGACGTCCTCCGCAATACCCCGTGCCACCTCCGCTTCATTGGAATTGTGATTGATCATGATAAATTGGCCGCCAAGAAGGAGGTTGTTAGCTACTCGAGCGAATAACGCGCCAGGATTAAATAGGCTAAGCGGCAATCGCCAGGCGAGTAACGGCTTGGGAGTCACGAAAGGATACCAGGCGGTTATGAGATCAGCGGGTCTGATGTACTGGCGATAGTCGGCGGTCACGTACTCCGTATGCGGCAGTTCCTGAATGTGA
Organism: uncultured Nitrospirales bacterium; assembly: GCA_963785905.1. GTDB lineage: Bacteria > Nitrospirota > Nitrospiria > Nitrospirales > UBA8639 > Nitrospira_E. Next base: position 64,550 of record CAWAXJ010000033.1, on the reverse strand, counting down.
CCGCGCGCGTAATCGATGCGACTTCGGCCATTGCAATACAGACGGTGACCATCCACCTCGACTCCGACGAGTTGCGCCGGTGAAAGAACGTATGCAATGCAGCAGCATACACAAAATTGGCGCTCCCGAGGTCACAGACCCGTTGATTGACTGAAACGGTCCAATCAAGAGCGTGTCTGGCACGATCCAACATATCCAGATAGGCATAATTTAAAAGAGCGGTTTCGGGAGAAAAGGTTTCTTCAAATCGGACATGATAGGTCGTCGCCAGCCATTCAGTTCTGCCATATTGGGAAGGAGTAAGATTGGTCAGCGGACCTTCTGAGCCAGGACGGAATGGTCCCCGCGACCATCGGAGGGCTTGGGTAGCTTCATACCAGACACGGTGATAGCCCGATCGGAGTCGATCTTTCAGCGTGAAATGCGGACGTGGCGCATTCCTGCTTTTTATGGGTGGTTGGTTGGTGTCGCGGTCGTGGTGTAGAAACAATGTGGTGGGCCAAATCATTTACCGGCAACTTTCTGTCTCCCTTCTCGGTCTCCTCCGGAGGTCTCTTAACGGGGAGGGGAATTGAGCAGGTTGGAGAGCCTCAAATAATCTGGAGAACTGGGGGAATGAATTAACGGAAAATGAGGATCGGATGGGTGGAGTGATGGATAACGGTGTGAGACACACTTCCTAATACGAAGCGGGTGAGAGCGGACGGGTGGTGCATGCCCATCATGATTATATCCGGCTCCAATAATTTTGATTCTTCCAAAATGGTCTGGGCCGGGCTACCGAGACTGACCAGAGGTTTGACCGGATAGAAACCCGTTTGTATTTGACTAATCGCCCGGTCTAAAAAGGATTCGGCACTTTTTAACGCTTGTTCGACCTTTTCTTCCGAAGCCGACGCTCCTCCCCGCAAAAGAGATCGTGGAATGGGGACCACTGTCAACACGGTGATGGTGGTCCCCTCCGGGAAGGGGTGTTTCACCAGAAATCGTGCAACACGTTCCACGTCGTCGTCACTTTGAACGGTGAGCAGTACATTTCTGATAGTCGTCATCGGGCCATTCACTATCAACACCGGACACGAGGCATGGGTGAGCACCCGCTGGGAGACGCTGCCTAAGAGAAGTTCCTGTATCTGCCCTTTTCCTCGCGCACCATCACGATCAGATTGGCCTTTTCTTCCTGGGCCACCGACATAATTAATTCGGCCGGGGAGCCTTCTTCCATTCGTGTTCGTGGAGCCAAGGATAAGAGGGGTGTTAGAAGCGAACTGGTCCGAGCCAGAATATATTTACCTTCCTCCTTCATACTCTTGAGGGCGATGCCCGTCATATCGTGAGCAATTTCAGGCCCCAACATAGAAAAGGTCATGTGCGGAAGATCCACGACGTGCAATATCGTGAGGGTCTTGATGGAGGCGAGGGTGAAGATCGTTTGAGCTGCCCGGGTAGATTGATCCGACCCGTCAATGGCAAGAAGTACATGCATGAACTAATTCCTTTTTATACAAGGGAGGCTGCATTATAGGCCATGCTTGGTCATTCTGCCAAAGGGAAATGGCACCCCTTGAGTTTTCTGGCCAGGTATATTTAGGGCTTGAGCATATCAGACAAGGCCCTCGTAATTCGAGATTGGGGATCCCTGGTGAAAGATCTGTTCCAACATTGAATAGAGTTCAGGGTGTTTCTGTTTCATTCTGACGGGTTTTTCAAAAAAATATTCTGAGACCACCGCGAAAAATTCCGCCTCGTTCGTGAGACCATAGGGATTGATATCTGAATGCCCCCGTCGAATTTTGTCCATTTCAGTAAGAACCAGGTTGAGCCAGGGCCTAATGGCCATGCCGGGTAAGGCAACTTCGGGAACTTCGTCCACCATCCCATCCGATTTATCCAGTAAATGGGTAAACTCATGGATACCCACATTTTGTCAGTGTGAGGGTTGTGAAAGCCTTGTATTAAATCCGGTTTGGATAAAATCATCATGCGGTTCATCGCCCCGCTTTTAACGATGCCTGAAATAGGGTGCTCTTGAGCTGATCCCATTTGATACCCCTCATCGAAGGATGTCGGATAAATCAGGATTTCCCGAATATGTTCCCATTCCCATCCAGAAAATCCAAATATAGGAATGACGGCACTTGCGGCGACTAACATCCTGATGGTGTGATCGACCGATGTGTTGATGCCGGTAATTCGCTTTTCACGAAGAAAGATATGGACTTCTTCTCGAAATCGTTCTTGGTCGGAGGGAAAGCGCTTGATAGAAGGGGACTTTTTGTTCCAGAATTCTCTTCCACTCGGCAGGAAACGGAGTCTGACGAATAGTCGCACGCTGCCGAATATGACGAGTCATTAACCGGTACAACCAGACGCCGACCAGCGTGATGCCAAAATCGTATGACGATGCCGAGTGGAGAAGGTTGTGTTGGCCAAAGGATGGCGAAAATGAGGAGGCACACAATTCCGGTAAAGATGATGGCTAAGATCGGGTGAGATGTTCTTGAGGATGAGCCTTTTTTCCGGTTGACTCCTGGCATGTCTGTCAATGGGGGCATGTCGTGAGGAAGGAAAATGTTTCTTAATGCAACCAATCCCTCGTGTCTCCCGGGATGCCAACGAAGAGATCAGTATTTGTTGTCGAAAGAATTATCAACCCTTGGAAATTCCTTCCACTTTTTTCCATGGGCTTTCCCTGTCTGGTACATTGAAAGGACGTGGGCCATTTCACATGATCCCGCCTGTGCCAACTAAGGGAGACTCTATCATGAAGTCAAAGGAAAGAGAGCGATGGGTTGCCAGGTTGTGTGCAGTGTCATGCCTGGCGGTTGCCACGTGGGTGGTCGGCGTTGAGGGAGCGGGATCTCAAAAGCCAACTACCCTCACCCCTGGCCAAGTGGTGGAACAGTGGCTCCAGGTGTACCCTGGACAGATTGAACAGGCTGCGAAGCTGACCACGGTGGCATTTCGGGAAGGTGTATCCAAAGAAGAATGGATTGCTTCCCAAGGACCGTATCTTCGGAACTTACGGATGAAATATGTGCGTGCCAAAATTGCACACGAGGAGATGGTGGGGGAAGAAGCCCATGTGGTCGTCCATGCTCACATTACCACGCTCCTGGGTGATCACCCGCAGGATGAATTGTATATTTTGCTAAAGAATCCTGAAGGCGGTTGGTTAATTGATAAAGTGGAAGTCTATACGGAATCGTTTAATACGGTTCCGTGAAACAGAAAGAGTAAGGAGAAGAACGAGAATATGCCGGGCAGGTCCCGCACCCATATTTTCTACCCTGCGATTTCTTTAATGATGTCCCAGGCTGAGATGATTCCCACCAGTCGGCGATCTCCTTCCACCACTGGCAGTAGATACACGGTTTTGGGCGTTTTCATGATGAGGGCCGCACACGCCAGGACGGAATCGTCAGGGTGGACAGTGGGGGGATGAGGGTTCATGACTTGGATAACCGGTTTGAGTTTGAGTTCTTCGAGATGTTCATGAAATTGTGCAAGATCCGGTGCAAATCGGATGTCCGGCATGTCACCTTTCATAATATAGGCAGGTATGGCTTGTTCAAGAATCTGCCAGAAATTCAGAGTTCCCAAAAGGGTCTTTTCCTCATCAAGAACGGGAAAAGCTTGGCAACCCAATTCGGCGAAGCGGCGGAGAGCCTCGCCAATGGTGCATTCCGGTGAAACCGTATGAACCTGGAGGACCATGATATCTCTCGCGATCATAAATATCTCATCCAAACGTACAGGGTGCTGATCAGAACTTGTAGAATCATGAGGGGAAAGGCCACTTTTAAGAATGGCAGAAATCGAAACGGCACGCCATTACGTTCGGCAATCCCCGCCACAATTAAATTCGCGGAGGCGCCCACAAGGGTGCCATTCCCCCCCAAACAGGCTCCCAAGGATAAGGCCCACCATAAAGCCTCGGCTTGTTCAAGGGGAATGCCGGCTTGTTGAAAGACCGGCAGCATGTCTTTGACCATGGGAATCATGGTTGCGACAAAGGGGATGTTGTCCACGATTGACGAAAGAATAGCCGAAACCCAAAGAATGGCCAGGACGGTAATCGTGAAATTTCCAGCGGTCAGACTTAATGTCCAATCCGCCAGGATTTGTAACAGACCGGCATGCTCCACGCCGGTGACGATAATGAACAAGCCGCAGAAAAAGAAAATGGTAATCCATTCCACATGCCCGAAAAACTCATGGACTTTATGCCCGGCGTGTTCGTTGTCCAGGGGAAAGGTCACGAGTAACAGCAACAGAGCGGCGCCTCCCAGGGCAATGGTGGCGGGCTCCATGTGCAATGCATGGGCGAGGATAAAGCCGATAATGACCAGGCCAAAGACAGAGAGGCATTGTTTTAGCAGAGGCACATCCCGGATAGCTTCATATTCGTTAAAAGCCATGATACGGGCCCGGGCTTCGGGAGTGGCGGACATGGTTCTTCCATAAATAAACCAGAGTGGAATGAGTGTCGCGCTAAAGGCCACAATAGCGACGGGAGTCAGGTGAATGACGAAATCATTAAATGTCAGACTGGTGGCGGAGCCGATCATAATGTTTGGAGGATCGCCAATCAGGGTGGCTGTCCCTCCGGTATTGGAGGCATTGATCTCTGCGAATAGAAGAGGATAAGGGTTGATTTTCAATTCGTCCGCCAGGAGCAAGGTAACCGGTGCGACCAACAACACTGTCGTAACATTGTCCAAAAATGCAGAGAGAACTGCGGTCACAATGGAGAGCATGACAAGGATTCCCCACGGATTACCTTTTGCCGCCTTGGCGGCTTTGATCGCTAAAAATTGAAAGATACCGCATTCTTTGGTAATCCCGACCAGAATCATCATGCCGGTCAGTAGTCCGATGGTGTTGAAATCGATACCATGAACGGCCTGTTCCTGAGTGAGGACCCCTGTCCCAATCACGACGGCCGCTCCCAGAAGGGCGACAATGGCCCGATTGAACCGTTCTGAGATGATGACTGCGTAAGTGAGCACTAAAATGGAAGTCGCCAGCCAAAGAGGGGAGAGCCCAAAGATGGTATGAATGGAGTTTTCGTGCATCGATTGGATTCAGAGGTTTCTCAGGGGTATGGAGAAGGTCCGATCCGGTCAGGTGGGTTTAAAACATTTGGATGAGGGAGCGATGCAAGGGAAGGTTCGCCCGGCGAGGGGTTGCCGACCATATTTGCCTGGCGCAAGGCCTCCAATCGACTCGCAAAGCGATGGCCAGGCCGATCTGCCCCAGAACTCCCAAGCCATCCAACGCTTTGGTCAACATGAGGCTGCATGCCCATGAAGAAGAGATGTTGGTGGTGTGCCTGAACCATATCAACATATCCTCAACAGCCAAGGCAGCGGTGGCATCGATGGCTGGCACCTTTGACAAATAAATCCAAGACGACGCTTGAAAACGTGTTAAAGCCCAGGACGGACTCCAATCGCCGGACCATATCTTTCGCCAATCCAAAGCTCATGGGACCATCGACATGAATCAAAAGAATCTTGCCATTGGCTTGTTCCAGGATCGTGGCTTCTTCCGGTAAGAGGGGGGTGTTGGCTGAGGGATGCGTAATGATATGCAGATTAGCCAACTGAATTCGGCCATCCGTTTCATGAAAAAGAGACTCGTAGAAACTATACCCACGGCTATCGCAATGATGGTATCCACGAGTATGGTGGTCAGCAAAACCACGATCATGGGGCCCGTGGAACCGGAAACCTGAGCGGAAGTACCTCCAGCAAGCGTCCCAATAAACCCAACGAAAATAGCCCAGTACCAACCGGCAATGGCTCCTAGTTCAGAAGCCACGGCAAACGCGAGGCTCAGTGGCAGAACTACAACCGAAGCAACCCTGCTACCGTAAATATCACTCAGGAGATTTTTGAAAAGTAACCCGTGAACAAGCCCCATGGGCACATCCTACGGAATAGGATAAAGGCTGGTTAGCGTGGCATTGGACTCTAAACTTCAGTTCGCTGTCAAGGTGGTGCGGTGGAACTACTTGGGAACGGCTAAGGGTGGCCTTAGTAGTAGGATGGTAATAGTCTTGAGGGTTGTCCGACCCGGAACTAAATCCGCGCTAGTTGAGTGGAATCAAAATTTCCAGTCCTCCCATGACGTCATTAAGTTTAAAGTCCCGTTTGGGACTATCTTTATGTGCGTTGTGACAGTTGACGCATGTTCGACTCACGGCTCGATCAGGAAATATCGCTTGATAGTAGGGCCGGTCTTCCACTTGAATTTCCTGCTCAACCACTTCTCCGTTATTCATAACTTTTTCCAATGCTTTTCGATCACGATCATTTTGAGGGGCATTTTGGGGATTCAAGGGCCACAGGCTCACCAACCGGTAGCGAAAGGGATTGCCACGAATTTGTAGTCCGCGGGAAGCTTCTTTAAAGAATTGAGCAGGTAGTGGCAGTGTGTGGTCTTCTCTCCAATTTTCGGTTGCGGTGACCAACAACATGGCTTCCATTCGTTCCACGACGTGTTGGGTGTAAAAGGTTCGATCTGCTTGAAGAACTGCATGCAAATAGTCAGCAACAACACTAATGGGAATTCCTTGACGGGGTGAGAATTTCATTCCCATTCCGAACCCAAGTGCCAAGGAAATAATGATAGTCGGAATAGATAAGAGAAAAAATTTGCGAGAAACCGGCATAACCTATTCGCTCCAATTCCCTGACTATTCTTGATTTCAATGACAGCATAATGCCTGCTGACAGAAAAATATAACAGGAGAACTGTAAGCCCTCCTACTATTTGTAAAAAAGGTTGGACTCAACGAACAGTAGTTGCAGAAGGCGAGAGACTGAAGAACGGAAAACTTAATGTCATCAGTGAAATGATTAACCTAGGAAATGATTAACCTAGACCATAAAGCCTAGGCTAATCTATTCCAACACGGTTAATTAATTGGATCACAATGATGGTCAGAATTGTAATGAGAGGGACATGTTCCATATTTAAAACCTCGAAAGTACCGCCCAGGTTATGAGTAATATGAGAGTGAATGCTTCCATCGCAGGCAACCCCTTTAATTTTTTGATTGTGTGCTATTCGTATAAATAAGCAAAGAAAATGCCATAATCTCCAATAAGTTAATTTAAAAATTATTCAATAATTTCATATGGTTTTTGATTTCATTATGTTGTTCATTCAATCCGCTCCAATAGAAACGTGCGTTTTATAACTGAAAGGGCTGTGCGTAATCGCTCATTTTTAAAGAATTTGAAATATCAAAACGACGAGACAGCCTGGGAAGACAACCGGGGGCACTCGTCGTCGCCAAAAAATGATTATCTGAAAGGATATAAAGCTTCACTTAATTATTTATTTTTAGAAAAAGTGGATTTAAGGTCGTCAAACTCTCCCGGGCACCCTTAGCCACGACATAAGGTGTATCCGTCCAGATCCATGTTTGGTTGCCAGGACCGTGAATTTGAATACCGGTAAATACGGCATAAGGGGTTGAGGCACTATCAACCGTCAATTGGATCATCCGTTCAAGATCTTCCCGGATGACACTATGCGCAATTTTTGTGAGAGTGACCAAATCAGGGATTTCACCATACCGGAGTTTTCTAAACAGACGTTGCTTTAAGAGACTTTGTTCAAGGTCATCCTGGTTAAGTTCGAGCCCGACTGACTCCTGGGATAAATCCTGTTGAACATTTAAAAGCGCCCCACAGGCATGAGACATTTCATGACGTCCAGGCCGTCGACAATTTCCGGGTATGCCATTCTCATCGATGGCGATATGAGGGAAGGCAAAATACACATATCGTTCGGTGCCTTCAGCATTGGGCGCGTGGTGATGCGCGGCCTTGAATCCGGTGACTCCGAGATACAGCATTCCTGCCAAACTCGAGAAGTTAAATAATCGTCCCCACACTTCGTTAATGTTATCGATAAATGGCCTGGTCATTTTACAAAAATGACCAGACCATTTATCGATAACATTAACGAAGTGTGGGGACGATTATTTAACTTCTCGAGGTTGGCAGAAATTCTGTATCTCGGAGTCACTGGATTCAAGGCTGCGCATCACCACGCGCCCAATGCTGAACGCACCGAACGATATGTGTATTTTGCCTTCCCTCATATCGCCATCGATGAGAATGGCATACCCGGAAATTGTCGACGGCCTGGACGTCATGAAATGTCTCATGCCTGTGGGGCGCTTTTAAATGTTCAACAGGATTTATCCCAGAGGTCAGTCGGGCTCGAACTTAACCAGGATGACCTTGAACAAAGTCTCTTAAAGCAACGTCTGTTTAGAAAACTCCGGTATGGTGAAATCCCTGATTTGGTCACTCTCACAAAAATTGCGCATAGTGTCATCCGGGAAGATCTTGAACGGATGATCCAATTGACGGTTGATAGTGCCTCAACCCCTTATGCCGTATTTACCGGTATTCAAATTCACGGTCCTGGCAACCAAACATGGATCCGGACGGATACACCTTATGTCGTGGCTAAGGGTGCCTGGGAGACTTTGACGACCTTAAATCCACTTTTTCTAAAAATAAATAATTAAGTGAAGCTTTATATCCTTTCAAATAATCATTTTTTGGCGACGACGAGTGCCCCCGTTGTCTTCCCAGGCTGTCTCGTCGTTTTGATATTTCAAATTCTTTAAAAATGAGCGATTACGCACAGCCCTTTCAGTTATAAAACGCACGTTTCTATTGGAGCGGATTGAATGAACAACATAATGAAATCAAAAAACATATGAAATTATTGAATAATTTTTAAATTAACTTATTAGAGATTATGGCATTTTCTTTGCTTATTTACGAATAGCACACAATCAAAAAATTAAAGGGGTTGCCTGCGTTTGAAGCATTCACTCTCATATTACTCATAACCTGGGCGGTACTTTCGAGGTTTTAAATATGGAACATGTCCCTCTCATTACAATTCTGACCATCATTGTGATCCAATTAATTAACCGTGTTGGAATAGATTAGCTTATGCTTTATGGTCTAGGTTAATCATTTCCTAGGTTAATCATTTCACTGATGACATTAAGTTTTCCGTTTCTTCAGTCTCTCGCCTTCTGCACCTACTGTTCGTTGAGTCCAACCTTTTTTACAAATAGTAGGAGGGCTTACAGTTCTCCTGTTATATTTTTCTGTCAGCAGGCATTATGTTGTCCTTGAAATCAAGAATAGGCAGGGAATTGGAGCGAATAGGTTATGCCGGTTTCTCGCAAATTTTTTCTCTTATCTATTCCGACTATCATTATTTCCTTGGCACTTGGGTTCGGAATGGGAATGAAATTCTCAACCCGTCAAGGAATTCCCATTAGTGTTGTTGCTGACTATTTGCATGCAGTTCTTCAAGCAGATCGAACCTTTTACACCCAACACGTCGTGGAGAGAATGGAAGCCATGTTGTTGGTCACCGCAACCGAAAATTGGCGAGAAGACCACACACTGCCACTACCTGCTCAATTCTTTAAAGAAGCTTCCCGCGGACTACAAGTTCGTGGCAATCCCTTTCGCTACCGGTTGGTGAGCCTGTGGCCCTTGAATCCCCAAAATGCCCCTCAAAATGATCGTGATCGAAAAGCATTGGAAAAAGTTATGAATTACGCAGAAGTGGTTGAGCAGGAAATTCAAGTGGAAGACCGGCCCTACTATCAAGCGATATTTCCTGATCGAGCCGTGAGTCGAACATGCGTCAACTGTCACAACGCACATAAAGATAGTCCCAAACGGGACTTTAAACTTAATGACGTCATGGGAGGACTGGAAATTTTGATTCCACTCAACTAGCGCGGATTTAGTTCCGGGTCGGACAACCCTCAAGACTATTACCATCCCACTACTAAGGCCACCCTTAGCCGTTCCCAAGTAATTCCACCGCACCACCTTGACAGCGAACTGAAGTTTAGAGTCCAATGCCACGCTAATCAGCCTTTATCATTTTCCGTAGGATGTGCCCCATGGGGCTTGTTCACGGGTTACTTTTCAAATATCCTGAGTGATATTTACGGTAGCAGGGTTGCTTCGGTTGTAGTTCTGCCACTGAGCCTCGCGTTTGCCGTGGCTTCTGAACTAGGAGCCATTGCCGGTTGGTACGGGGCTATTTTCGTTGGGTTTATTGCGACCTTGCTGGAGGTACCTCCGCTCAGGTTTCCGGTTCCACGGGCCCCATGATCGTGGTTTTGCTGACCACCATACTCGTGGATACCATCATTGCAAGGGCCGTGGGTATAGTGTCCACGAGTCTCTTTTTCATGAAACGGATGGCCGAATTCCAGTTGGCTAATCTGCATATCATTACGCATCCCTCAGCCAACACCCCCCTCTTACCGGAAGAAGCCACGATCCTGGCACAAGCAAATGGCAAGATTCTTTTCCTTCATGTCGATGGTCCCATGAGCTTTGGATCGGCGAAAAATATGGTCCGGCGATTGGAGTCCGTCCTGGGCTTTAACACGTTTTCAAGCGTCGTCTTGAATTTATTTGTCAAAGGTGCCAGCCATCGATGCCACCGCTGCCTTGGCTGTTGAGGAAATGTTGAATATGGTTCAGGCACACCACCAACATCTCTTCTTCATGGGCATGCAGCCTCATGTGACCAAAGCGTTGGATGGCTTGGGAGTTCTGGGGCAGATCCGGCTTGGCCATTGCATTGCGAGGCGATTGGAAGCATTGCGCCAGGCAAATATGGTCGGCAACCCTTCGCAGGGCGAACCATCTCTTGCATCACTCCCTCATCCAAATATTTTAAACCAACCTGACCGGATCGGACCTTCTCCCCACCCCTGAGAAACCTCTGAATTCAATCGATGCACGAAAACTCCATTCATACCATCTTTGGGCTCTCCCCTCTTTGGCTGGCGACTTTCATTTTAGTGCTCACTTACGCAGTCATCATCTCAGAACGGTTCAATCGGGCCATTGTCGCCCTGATGGGAGCGGCCGTCGTGATTGGGACAGGGGTCCTCACTCAGGAACAGGCCATTCATGGTATCGATTTCAACACCATCGGACTACTGACCGGCATGATGATTCTGGTCGGGATTACCAAAGAATGCGGTATCTTTCAATTTTTAGCGATCAAAGCCGCCAAGGCGGCAAAAGGTAATCCGTGGGGAATCCTTGTCATGCTCTCCATTGTGACCGCAGTTCTCTCTGCATTTTTGGACAATGTTACGACAGTGTTGTTGGTCGCACCGGTCACCTTGCTCCTGGCGGACGAATTGAAAATCAACCCTTATCCTCTTCTATTCGCAGAGATCAATGCCTCCAACACCGGAGGGACAGCCACCCTGATTGGCGATCCTCCAAACATTATGATCGGCTCCGCCACCAGTCTGACATTTAATGATTTCGTCATTCACCTGACTCCCGTCGCTATTTTGGCCTTTAGCGCCACGCTCATTCCACTCTGGTTTATTTATGGAAGAACCATGTCCGCCACTCCCGAAGCCCGGGCCCGTATCATGGCTTTTAATGAATATGAAGCTATCCGGGATGTGCCTCTGCTAAAACAATGCCTCTCTGTCTTTGGCCTGGTCATTATCGGCTTTATCCTCGCCCATGCATTGCACATGGAGCCCGCCACCATTGCCCTGGGAGGCGCCGCTCTGTTGCTGTTACTCGTGACCTTTCCCCTGGACAACGAACACGCTAGTCATAAAGTCCATGAGTTTTTCGGGCATGTGGAATGGATTACCATTTTCTTTTTCTGCGGCTTGTTCATTGTCGTCACCGGCGTGGAACATGCCGGTCTGTTACAAATCCTGGCCGATTGGACATTAAGTCTGACCGCTGGAAATTTCACGATTACCGTCCTGGCCATTCTTTGGGTTTCGGCTATTCTTTCGTCAATCGTGGACAACATCCCCTTTGTCGCAACCATGATTCCCATGGTCAAAGGCATGCTGCCGGTCTTTCAACAAGCCGGCATTCCCCTTGAACAAGCCGAGGCTTTATGGTGGGCCTTATCCTTGGGAGCCTGTTTAGGGGGGAACGGGACGCTGGTGGGCGCCTCCGCGAATTTAACTGTGGCGGGGATTGCCGAACGTAATGGCGTGCCGTTTCGATTTCTGCCATTCTTAAAAGTGGCCTTTCCCCTCATGATTCTACAAGTTCTGATCAGCACCCTGTACGTTTGGATGAGATATTTATGATCGCGAGAGATATCATGGTCCTCCAGGTTCATACGGTTTCACCGGAATGCACCATTGGCGAGGTTCTCCGCCGCTTCGCCGAATTGGGTTGCCAAGCTTTTCCCGTTCTTGATGAGGAAAAGACACTTTTGGGAACTCTGAATTTCTGGCAGATTCTTGAACAAGCCATACCTGCCTATATTATAAAAGGTGACATGCCGGACATCCGATTTGCACCGGATCTTGCACAATTTCATGAACATCTCGAGGAACTCAAACTCAAACCGGTTATCCAAGTCATGAACCCTCATCCCCCCACCGTCCACCCTGACGATTCCGTCCTGGCGTGTGCGGCCCTCATCATGAAAACGCCCAAAACCGTGTATCTACTGCCAGTAGTGGAAGGAGATCGCCGACTGGTGGGAATCATCTCAGCCTGGGACATCATTAAAGAAATCGCAGGGTAGAAAATATGGGTGCGGGACCTGCCCGGCATCTTCTCGTTCTTCTCCTTACTCTTTCTGTTTCACGGAACCGTATTAAACGATTCCGTATAGACTTCCACTTTATCGATTAACCAACCGCTTTCAGGATTCTTTAGCAAAATATACAATTCATCCTGCGGGTGATCACCCAGGAGCGTGGTAATGTGAGCATGGACGACCACATGGGCTTCTTCCCCCACCATCTCCTCGTGTGCAATTTTGGCACGCACATAATTCATCCGTAAGTTCCGAAGATACGGTCCTTGGGAAGCAATCCATTCTTCTTTGGATACACCTTCCCGAAATGCCCCCGTGGTCAGCTTCGCAGCCTGTTCAATCTGTCCAGGGTACACCTGGAGCCACTGTTCCACCACTTGGCCAGGGGTGAGGGTAGTTGGCTTTTGAGATCCCGCTCCCTCAACGCCGACCACCCACGCGGCAACCGCCAGGCATGACACTGCACACAACCTGGCAACCCATCGCTCTCTTTCCTTTGACTTCATGATAGAGTCTCCCTTAGTTGGCACAGGCGGGATCATGTGAAATGGCCCACGTCCTTTCAATGTACCAGACAGGGAAAGCCCATGGAAAAGAGTGGAAGGAATTTCCAAGGGTTGATAATTCTTTCGACAACAAATACTGATCTCTTCGTTGACATCACGGGAGACATGAGGGATTGGTTGCATTAAGAAACACTTTCCTTCCTCACGACATGCCCCCATTGACAGACATGCCAGGAACCAATCCGGACAAGAAGGCTCACCCTCATGAACATCTCACCAGAATCCTGGCGATCATTCTTACCGGCATTGTATGTTTTCTCGTTTTTGCCATTCTTTACCCACAACGTCCCTCTCCACTGGATGTTGCCCTGCGATTCCTTGGCATCACGCTGATCGCCATGTGGTTATACCGCTTCCTCACTCGTCAGGTTCGGCAGCGTGCGATGATTCGTCAGACCCCGTTTCCTCCCGCCTGGGAAAGAATTCTGGAAGAGGAAGTCCTCTTTTATCGAACCCTTTCCCAACCGGAGCAAGATCGGTTTCGAGAAGAAGTGCATATCTTTCTTCGTGAAAAGCGAATCACCGGCATCAATACATCGGTCGATGACACAGTCCGGGTGTTGGTCGGGGCCAGCGCCATTATTCCCATATTTGGATTTCCGGGCTGGGAATGGGAACACATTCGGGAAATTCTGATCTACCCGACATCCTTCGATGAGGAATATCAAATGGGATCCGCGACAGATCACGCCATTTCAGGCATGGTCGGATCAGGGTCGATGAACCGCATGATGATTTTGTCAAAGCCCGATCTATTGCAAGGCTTTCGCAGTCACCCCGATCAGCATAACGTGGGAATTCATGAGTTTGCTCATTTGCTGGATAAATCCGATGGCATCGTGGATGGTGTTCCTGAAGTCGCGTTGCCGGGGCGTGCTATCAAGCCTTGGATCAATCTGGTACAGGCTGAAATGGACAAAATCCGGCACGGACATTCAGATATCAATCCTTATGGTCTCACGAATGAGGCGGAATTTTTCGCGGTAGCTGCGGAGTATTTTTTTGAAAACCCCCTCAAAATGGAACAACAGCATCCGGAACTGTATATCATGCTGAAGCGGATCTTTCGTCAGGACCCCCGAATCCCGAATCACGAGGGCCTTGTCTGATATGCTGAAACCCTAAATACACCTGGGCCAGGAAACTCATGGGCGTCATTGCCCTTTGGCAGAACGACCAAGCATGGCCTATAATGAAACCTCCCTTGGATAAAAAGGCATTAGTTCATGCAGGTACTTCTTGCCATTGACGGGTCGGATCAATCTACCCGTGCAGCGCAAACGATCTCCATCCTCGCCTCCGTCAAGAACCTCACGATTTTGCACGTCCTGGATCTTCCGCACCTGACCTTTTCCATGTTGGGGCCTGAAATTGCTCACGATATGACGGGCATCGCCCTCAAGAGCATGAAGGAGGAAGGGAAACATGTTCTGGCTCGGACCAGTTCGCTTCTAACACCCCTCTTTTCCCTGGCTCCACGCACACGAATGGAAGAAGGCTCCCCGGCCGAATTAATTATGTCGGTGGCTCAGGAAGAAAAGGCCGACCTGATCGTTATGGGCGCGCGAGGGAAAGGGCAGATACAGGAACTTCTCTTAGGCAGCGTCTCCCAGCGGGTGCTCACCCATGCCTCGTGTCCGGTGTTGATCGTGAATGGCCCGATGACGACTATCAGAAATGTACTGCTCACCGTTCAAAGTGACGACGACGTGGAACGTGTTGCACGATTTCTGGTGAAACACCCCTTCCCGGATGGGACGACCATCACCGTGTTGACAGTGGTCCCCATTCCACGATCTCTCTTGCGGGGAGGAGCGTCGGCTTCGGAAGAAAAGGTCGAACAAGCGTTAAAAAGTGCCGAATCCTTTTTAGACCGGGCGATTAGTCAAATACAAACGGGTTTCTATCCGGTCAAACCTCTGGTCAGTCTCGGTAGCCCGGCCCAGACCATTTTGGAAGAATCAAAATTATTGGAGCCGGATATAATCATGATGGGCATGCACCACCCGTCCGCTCTCACCCGCTTCGTATTAGGAAGTGTGTCTCACACCGTTATCCATCACTCCACCCATCCGATCCTCATTTTCCGTTAATTCATTCCCCCAGTTCTCCAGATTATTTGAGGCTCTCCAACCTGCTCAATTCCCCTCCCCGTTAAGAGACCTCCGGAGGAGACCGAGAAGGGAGACAGAAAGTTGCCGGTAAATGATTTGGCCCACCACATTGTTTCTACACCACGACCGCGACACCAACCAACCACCCATAAAAAGCAGGAATGCGCCACGTCCGCATTTCACGCTGAAAGATCGACTCCGATCGGGCTATCACCGTGTCTGGTATGAAGCTACCCAAGCCCTCCGATGGTCGCGGAGACCATTCCGTCCTGGCTCAGAAGGTCCGCTGACCAATCTTACTCCTTCCCAATATGGCAGAATTGAATGGCTGGCGACGACCTATCATGTCCGATTTGAAGAAACCTTCTCTCCCGAAACCGCTCTTTTAAACTATGCCTATCTGGATGTGTTGGATCGTGCCAGACACGCTTTTGATTGGACCGTTTCAGTCAATCAGCGGGTCTGTGACCTCGGGAGCGCCAATTTTGTGTATGCTGCTGCATTGCATGCGTTCTTTCATCCGGCGCAACTCGTCGGAGTCGAGGTGGATGGTCACCGTCTGTATTGCAATGGCCGAAGTCGCATCGATTACGCGCGCGGTCACATTCAGGAATTGCCGCATACGGAGTACGTGACCGCCGACTATTGCCACTACATCAGACCCGCTGACCTCATAACCGCCTGGTACCCTTTTGTGACTCCCAAGCCGTTACGCGCCTGGCGATTGCCGCTTAGCCTATTTAATCCTGGCGCGTTATTCGCTCGAGTAGCTAACAACCTCCTTCTTGGCGGCCAATTTATCATGATCAATCACAATTCCAATGAAGCGGAGGTGGCACGGGGTATCGCGGAGGACGTCGGCCTTGTGTGTACCGGCCACTATGTTCACGAAATACCGCTTCGCTCACGAATAGAAAACCCTGTGCTAACCCTTTGGCATCATGGTTGATCAGCAATCAGCCGGCTGTTAATTTGTAAGGGCGGGGAATTCGACAGACTGAAGAAAGTCATTTAAGAGGCGTCAGAAGTGGGGGAAAGGATGATGCATTGTGTTTTCATTTCTGGTTTCACTGTTACTTACCAGGCAACTGGCCCTGGCGAACCCTTCGGCCAGACTCAGGGCATGCTTTTTCAACCCACACTTATTCGTAGCGGAGAGCGTCAATGGGATTCAGACGGGCAGCTTTATTGGCTGGATAGAGACCGAAGATCAGGCCGACAGCAAGAGAAAAGAGAAATGCGACCGCAATGGTATCAAAGGAAATAATTGTGGGCCATCCGGCCACCATGGTCGTTATCTGAGCTCCCAGAATACCGAAAAACACTCCCAGCAATCCTCCCACCATACTGAGCGTAATCGCTTCGGCTAAAAATTGAATGAGGATATGGCGGCGTTTGGCGCCAATGGCCATACGGATACCAATCTCGCGCGTGCGTTCCGTGACAGACACCAGGAGAATATTCATGATGCCGATGCCACCGACCAATAACGAAATCGAGGCCACCGAAAACATCATGATGGTCAGGGTTTCTCCGGTTCCCTCTTGAACTTTCCCGATATCCACCTGGGTACGAATCGTAAAATCATCCGGCTGATCCTGCTGTAAACGATGACGTTCTCGCAGCACCCGTCGCATATCTTCAATAGCGGCGGGGAGATCCTCCGTGCGTTCCGTCGAAGCAAATAAGGCTCCGACCGATCCGAGAAATTGCGTGCCCAGGACCCGGCGTTCGGCAGTGGTAAAGGGGATGAAAATGATATCGTCCTGATCGTTGCCGGTTGGCGATTGGCCTTTCGGCGCCAGGACCCCGATGATGCGAAACGGGACGTTCTTGATACGAATGATGTTCCCCACGGGGTCCTCCCCGGAAGCAAATAGATTGTCTACGACCGTCTGGCCCAGCAGTGCCACACGGCTCGTGGCCTCCATCTCTTCTTCGGTAAACGGCCCACCGCTGGTAAATGACCAATCCCGAATGGACAAATACGTCGGAGAAATGCCATTAACCGGGACATTCACATTCTGGTTCCCGTAAACAATTTGCATCACATCCCGCTTGGCCCAGCCGGTTTCATGCAGTGTGGGTACTTTCTTTCGTAAATCAAGTGCATCGTTGACGGTCAGCGTGACTGCACCACCCGATCCTCCACGAACTCCTCCCACACTGGTCGCTCCCGGCAAAATCAGGATCATATTCGTGCCCATGCTGGCCACTTGCGCCTGGATCGCGGATTTTGCGCCTTCGCCAATACTCACCATGGCGATGACCGAGCCCACGCCGATAATAATACCCACGGTAGTGAGACCGGATCGCAGACGATTCCGGTTGAGAAAACGAAAGGCCGTCAACACAGTCATGACGAAAAAGCTACCCATCCGGACCTTTACGACACCCTCATGCCCAACGCAGTCGAGTGTTGATCGCTCAATATACAGCCATCTTGCATGACAATTTGGCGGGAAGCATACCCGGCGATATCGGCCTCATGTGTCACCACCAGTATGGTCAGTCCATCGGTGCGATTGAGGCTCTGAAAAATACCCATAATTTCCCGGCTCGATTGCGTATCCAGATTCCCTGTAGGCTCATCGGCTAACAGAAGGGAAGGAGCAGACACCAAGGCACGGGCGATGGCCACGCGCTGCTGCTGTCCACCGGACAACTGCGTGGGATAATGATGTTCCCGATTTCCCAACCCCACGCGTGCCAGGGCCGACTGCCCACGGGACCGTTGCTCACGAAGAGGAAGTCCCTGGTAAAACAGAGGTAGCTGAACATTTTCCAACGCGCTGGTTTTGGGAATCAGGCTGAAGTTCTGAAAAACAAATCCAATGGTCCGGCTGCGAATCTCCGCTAACTCATCGGGTTCGGCATGGGCAATGTCCCTTCCATTCAAGCAATAACTCCCCACGGTCGGCACATCCAGACAACCCAAAATATTCATTAAGGTCGATTTGCCGGATCCTGATGAGCCCATAATCGCTACGAATTCACCTTGTTCGATAGCCAGATTCACCCCCTGAAGCGCCAATACTTCGATATCGCCCAAGCGATAGGTTTTGGAAAGATTCTTACAAGAAATCAGTTGGCTCATCTTAAGTTATAGCGAATGAGGCAGATGGTTGGCAGAAACTTTTCGCAAAAAGTTGTACCAAAATACCAATTATCTTCAAGTTTTCCGGCAGACCGGGTACAAGCATGTTCCCCGTTTTTGGTGGTGATCAAGCAGGGAAGCGGCCTCTTCAAGTTGGGAAGTCGAGCCCCCAACCGATGGGAGGCGACAACTGCCGAATTGTCCATCCAGACTGCTAGAGGCCACGGTCGCGTGAGCTCGTCGACTTTTGTCCCGATCCGAATCCCGGGGGAAGTTGATTGGCTGTTCGCTCCCCCTTGGGAAGGACAATCCCGATAATAATCTTGTCCCGTTCACGAAGTTCGCCATCCACCACTTCGGTGGTGCTGCCATCAGAAATGCCCGGCCGAATAGCCACAGAAGCGGGATCGCCAGAATCATTCACCTTCCAAACCGTTTTCTTGCCATGGTTTCCTCCTCCGCCCTTGGGTCGTTGAGGCGGGAGGCTGGATGAGGGTTTCTTCACATCCGCTCCGGAATCAGCAACTTTTTGTCCGACAGGCCCTGATGGGGGAAGAGAAAACCGAAAGGCCGCATTTGGTACCATCAAGACCTCATCCTTGCGCCCTACCGTAATAGAGACATTGGCCGTCATCCCCGGCTTCAGCCGCAAATCACCATTATCCACCTCCACCACCACGTCGTAAGTCACCACATTTTGCACAATAATCGGGGCATTCCGGATTTGTTTCACGACACCTTGAAAGTCCACACCTGGATAGGTATCGACGGTAAAGAGAGCTTCCTGGCCTTCACGAATTCCCCCGATATCGGACTCACTCACATTGGCATCCACCTGCATTTTTGTCAGATCCAAGGCAATCAGAAAGATATTCGGGGTGGTAAATCCTGCCGTCACTGTTTGCCCCACCTCCACATTACGCGCAATCACAATGCCGTTCACCGGTGACCGGATCACCGTATATTTTAAATCCAAATCTGCCGTATCCAATAAAGCCTGAGCCTGGTTGATCTGTGCCGCGGCAATTTCAGACTGCGCCTGGGCCGATTCATAGGAAGTGGTCGACACATCCAGATCATTTTGCGACACTAACTCCCGTTGAAATAACGCCTGCATCCGATCGAGTTCCCGTTTCCGTTGGGCCAACTCCGTTCGCGTTTTACTCCACATGGCTTTGGCATTGACAAGATTGGCCGCTGCTTGGTCTCGTCTCGTCTGAAAGAGAGACGGGTCAATGCGCGTGATGACCTCCCCCGCTTTCACAACAGAATTAAAATCAGCGTGCAGGCTAATAATTTTACCGGTCACCTGAGCACCAACCTGCACCGAAGTCACGGGATTGATGGTTCCGGTGGCTCCCACCACCGCTACAATGGAACCACGCTCGACAAACGCGGTACGATACTCGATCGGTGCGCTCCGAACCCCGCTCAACCAGAATTGTCGGGCGGCAATCAGCGCCACAATCAAGACCATTCCAATCCACAACACTTTTCTCATCAATACACCAATCCTTCCCACCCTCATGGGACGACTTCGAGACGTACCTGATCTTTTATCGGTAAATCTCCCGACGTATTCTACCACTATTATTATGATGGGAAAAAATCGAGCATGAAAACCGGCAGAAGTCCCCCAAGACAGCGTTCTCCTCGAACGCCCGCCAATCTATCGTATTGACCTCCGAGTGGAGGTCCACCTAATCGGAGAATACGGCTTGGTATTCAGACAGAAACGTAATATTGGACACCTCGCTACACAATCCAAGAGAGATGCCTCCCGATCCCGGATAGCCTGTGTCAACACACACCGTTGAAAGAACCTATCCCAACGCCTCACACTCCTTTATAATGCCGAAAATTAGATTGGACCCAAAGCCGGATTCCCAGAAAAGCACTTCAATTCTGCCGTTCAACGACTTGGAGATCTTCCTTGCGGAACGAGTTGGATGGAAATAACAGACTTCAGGAGTCCCAACCCATTCTTTGGGTCCTCTGCCTTGGCATCATTGCCGCCACATTTTATGTAGACCTTCTCATCCCCTTAGGGGTCGCCTCTGCCATACCCTATATCCTGGCCGTATTATTAGCGTCTTTTCTGCAGCCCGTATGGGCCATGCCCGTCGTAGTCCTTGTTTGTTCTATCTTAACGATTGCCGATATTTTTTACTCACCCGGGCCTCTCGTTGTCCCTATCTGGAAAGTACTGACGAATCGGGGATTAGCGCTCTTTGCGATGTGGATCATTGCCATCCTGTTATTTCATCGCAATGCTCTTATCGCCCGACGCGAGGAGGCTCTCCTTCGAATTCAATTATTAGAAGGCCTGCTGCCGATCTGCGCCGAATGCAAAAAAATTCGTGACCAGACCGATACCTGGCATCCATTGGAAATCTATTTCTCCGATCACACCCGCGTGACATTTACACATGGCATATGCCCCGAATGTGAAAAAGAAGCCATGGAGACATTGAAACGCGAACAACCCGTCTCATGAAGTTATCCGGCGTTTTGAAAAGAAGAGTGCCGCCCATTCAATAGCGAACCCCAAGCCCTCGCCTCACTCACGAAACGATGGAGGAGGGAGGAGAGTAAGCCGCGGGACCGGGAACAGTTTTTTCTTGATTAAGAGGAAAAAATTCCGCTGGCAAAACTTTGGTAAACTCCGAAGCCCGAAACAATAATAGTCTTGTGTTGGAGTCTTGTTCTGAATCTTCCGCCGTTCACAAGACCGATCTAACTGTTTTTTGGTTTTGAAGTTCCATCGGTCACGTGAGAAAACACCGGCATGGCTGGAACTATCCACATCCGGCGTCACAAAACCGGTTCACAATCCTACTCCTCATGGTCATCTAATGAGGAACACTGCATCCCTTCGCCATTCATTATGCATGATATCGCCTAATAACTCCGGCATGTTCGTTATTCTTGTGATTTAACTAAAATCCCCTTTCGTGCCGTTCCACCACCTGTCTCGACATTTATAAACATGACGCCAGACCGCAATCCTTCCGGCACGATGGCTTCTATATGTTCATCATCCACATAGGTAAACTTCTTCGCCTGTTCTGAACCAAAGGTCACACCGTGGAAGCATTCCTTTTTCTTCCCAAAATACTTTCCCTGCACCATAATGGTATCACCGGATTTCATTTCATCCGGTGTCACCTGGTCTATTTGAGGTCGAACGCTGGAATCACAGATGGGATCGTTTTTGACCTTTTCCTCGTCAAAACCCTTAATCGATTCCGGAACCACAAAACCAGGTGACGTTCCTGTGGGTTGATCGTGTGCTTCTTGTCCCCAGGAACTTGCCACCCCGATCAGAACGAAACTCAGAAAAATGAATGGCGCAAATAGGTATGAAATGCGAATCAACATGAGAAGCCTCATACGTTAGAGTGTGATAAAAATCGTCTTCGTATTATCTTCAGCCTTTGAAGGATGAATTCACTCAAGCCTACCGATCCATCTTCTGTCTTCTATTAGATTCCCTGAACCTCGTCTTCGTCAATTACGCCCATATATCGCATTCGTCGTCAAAACTGAACCTGGAGGACAAAAAACCATTTCCCTCGAAAAAACAATTTGTCCTCCGACCATGATATGTAGGCCGGATAGAATGGCTACACCGGATATCAGCAAAGAAGGGAGAGGCGAACTATCAGTTTGCGGATGAAACAGAAAAAAGTGATTGTCGGACAATTCACATTCATCCCCACGCTCGATCTATCGGTGCCTTTGGCCTGAATGGCTACTAATTTGAAGCAGGGATATACTACTAATGCACACAGCAACAACAGAAGAGTTCCGGAAAACAGATAAACAAATTCCCCAAACGGGCTATTTCGATTAGGCCTTCAACCTTCCACTGCCAAGAGATAGCCAGGTGGCCTATCCCAGTGTCTGGATCAACGCACGCATCTCCGGTACGAGATCTCCTCCTCCACTGGAACGGCCTGACAGAGCCGCATCGATACCTGCCGTCAGCACAGCTTTGGCTTCGTCGTTTCGCTTCAACCCGGCCAATGCCCGGCCCAGAGCAAAATGCGAAGCGACGTGAACCGGATCGAGTTCGACGGCAACACGCAGGTGCTCCGCCGCTTCTTCAAAATTCTCACCCTCTTTCAGGAGCTTGTCCCCAAGTCCATATCGCCCTAGAAATCCATCGGGCTTCTTCGCCACCATCTGCCGAAATGTTTCAATATCCATGATCTCACGGACCTCCACCACCATAATGTTTGCTCAAGTCCGGAATCTTACCATCGCTTCTATCAGGTCGGCCAGGCCAACCACGGAGTCTGCTCCATGGCATCCGACCCCTTGTCGGCCTATGAGCATATCGAACGGCTGGATCATATTTGCGAAATTGTCCTAAAAAGCGGCGTCTCCCCTTAGCAGTTAAGGGAATGTTCAAAAAAGTCTGTCCAGCAAGGCCGTAGTTCTTCTGATGCGCGGAGCGTACCCTTAGTACGTGAGCACAGCACAAGGGCGAGAACGCCGCTGGTAGGCTTTTTTCAACATTCCCTGGATGGTGAAAATGGCCGTCAGTATAGTTCTCGCTTCGCTTAGGAGACTCAACGTACATGAGTACGTTTCGTCCCTTCGCTTGCTGCGGCCGCGCTGAACGTCCATTTTGACCATCCTGTTCCTTGGTTATGGGTTTTCAACCTTTTTCACTCTCCATCTTTTTCAGCAAATCTTCATAGTTTTTTCTCACCGTTCTGCGTGGTGGGATGTTCTGATCCCAAACTTCTTCAAAAATGGTTAGGGCACGCTGGTAGAGGGGCTTGGCCTCCGCATACTTCCTTTTCGCATTCGATAGAGCAGCGCTCAAATTGTTGAGGCTCTTGGCGACATCGGGATGGGTAGGCCCCAAGGCCTGTTCCCGAATAGCCAGAGCACGCTGGTAGAGGGGCTCGGCCTCCGCATACTTCCCTTGGTATGCATAAAGCGCGCGCCAAATTGTTGAGATTTGGGCAGACATAGGGATGAGTTAGGCCCCGAGCCTGTTCCGCAATAGCGAGGGCGCGCTTATAGAGGGGCTCGGCCTTGCGTATCTTCCCTGGTGCGTAATAGAGTCCCGCCAAATTGTTGAGGCTGGTGGCGACATTGGGATGAGTGGGTCCCAAGGCCTGTTCCCGAATCTCTAGGGCGCGTTGATAGAGGGGCTCGGCGTCGGCGTACTTCCCTTGGGTGCGATATAGTTCTCCCAGGTTGTTGAGGCTCAGTGCAACATGAGGATGGTCGGACCCCAGAGCCTGTTCGCTAATCGGGAGAGCACGTTAATAGAGGGGCTCGGCCTCGGCATACTTCCCTTGGGTATTATAAAGGGCCGCTAAATTGTTTAGACTTCATGGCGACTTGGGAATGATTCGGCCCTAGGGCCTGTTCCTTAATCTCTAGGGCGCGCTTATAAAGCTGCTCGGCTTCGGTATACTTCCCTTGGGTATAATACAAGTGCTGCCAAATTGTTGAGGCTCTGGGCAACCTGGGGATGTGTGGGCCCCAAGGCTTCTTCACTAATGGTCAGAGCGCGCTGGTGGAGAGGCTCGGCCTCCGCGTAGCGTGCCCGTTCTTGAAGAAAAGCAGCTGTTTCGTTTAGGAACCGTGCCAGCTTCTATTACCTTCAAATTTTCAGTGATAATAAGGTTGCACAATTTAGTGCATGTGGTAGAAAACGTTCACATTTGGGCCAATTTTCAAATTTCGCATCTGGAAATACACGATTTATGGCTTGGACGAGTCGTTCAATCCATTGGTTTCTGATCTCGTGGTCCAGACTATTTTGGATGACGGATTGGACCAGGCGATGGATATCCAACGTGTTGGTGTTCATGTCCCGATGGATGAGAGAAAATTTCAGAATTTCTCCGATTGTCTTGTTAAACGATATGGGATATCGCAGCCACCGGTCCCAGAACCGGACCGAGTTCCGTCGCTCCCTCGGTGATGAGTTCTTCCGGTATGGCATCGGGGTGAAGAAATGCACAGAACCGTAAGAGCTCGGCGGCGGCGGGATTGGCTCTGCTCGATTTTTTGAAAAGACAGGACCCAGGTCGTGGCCACTGGATCGGGATGCCCAGGGGCCAAAGAGCCCTCGTTCCTTGAGAAGATCGACGCCATGTGTTCGGTAGAGATCGAGATAACCAGCCAGTCCACATTGCGTTTCTTCAATATAGGCGCCGGCCTGATCTATTGCGAGTGGTAGGCCATCGAGTTCTTTGACAATGGCCAGGGTCTGGGTTCGCAGTTCTTGGGGAATGTGTTCATAGGAAATATCTTTGGTGATCAATTTGGCTCGCCGTAGGAGAAAAACAACTCCCTCCTGATCCGGTAATTTCTGGATTTCAACCTTAGAGATTGTACCTGTAGCTTGCGCTCTTGTGGTGAGCAGAATATGGCCGGATTGAAGACCCTGGATGAAAGGCTGGATCAAGGAGAGGTCATCGGCATTATCCAAGATCAACAGCCATGCTCATGCTGTTTGAGCCACCGCTGGACGGCTTTGACGATCTCTTGCTGATCCTGTGCAATCTTTTCCGGTAAGTTCAACAGTGAGGCAAGCTGGGCAAAGTCCGAAGTGAGTGATTCCTTGGATTCGGCTTTGACCCAGAGAATATGGCTGTAGTCTTCTTTGTGCCGGTAGGCATACTCCACGGCCGTTTGAGTTTTGCCGATCCCTCCCAACCCTATAAACGCAGCTCTTCCCGATTCCTGAAGCGCGTCACGAATCTCCCCAAGAATATCTTCCCTTCCCGTAAAAAACGGATTGCGCTCAAACGGTATATTCCAGATAGGTTTAGAGAAATTTCCAATTGATATTTCGGGTGAACTCGGATTTTTGCAAAATTTTCAACAGACTTTGTGCGACCTCTAAAAGAATCTTGTCTTGTTCATGTTCAGACAGGGAATTCAGCGGAGTCGTCGGCGAGTTTGCCGACTGGAGTGTCGCAAGAGAGAGTTCTTCCGGGCCGTTGACCGGATCCGGATATTTGAACTTGGTTTCTTTAAACAAACAGTGCCGTACGATGACAGGCAGAATGATTACGCCCCTATCCTTGGCATTCTTGAGAAGGACTGGAAGTTCGCTATTTCGAATATATGTGGAAGCCAAAAAGGCGGGACTGACCAGCAAGACCGCAGCTTTGGTGTTTTCTAGTGTTTGTTGTATCCGATCGTGCCAATCCTGTCCGGTCTCAATGTCTTTGTCCGACCAGGCACAAACCTGGTCTTGAATGGCGAGTGGGGCCAATTGCTCCAAGAGGCGATCCAGCCATCGTTTGCTCGGATCCGGACTTTCGTTATCTGTGTGGGCATAGCACACAAACACCGGCAAACGAGAGGGAAGCGTTTTACTCATCAGTGGCGTAATCTCCAGGATTCCCGTTAGGTTGACAAAACCAAACGAATTTATCAACAAAAGGTTGCATGATTGGTTGTCCTGGCACCTCTTTGGCCTTATATTCCTAACTTTTCCTTGCTCGAAAGATAGAAAATGAATATCATTTTCTTCCGACTGAACTTTGTGTTGACCAGATTGTCCTTCTCAACGATTACATAGAAAGGATTCTTCATGGCTCAAAAGAAACTGGCTCGTAAAAAAGCCCACGAAAACATCTGGCAAAAAATCGTCTAAAAAATCTGTTTCAAAACCTCAAAAGAAGGCGTCAAAAGCCGGCGTAGAAACTAAACCAACCAGGGCTGCTGCAAAGAAAACAGCCACAGCGGCGAAGAAATCCTCCTCCAAGAAAGTCGCAGCGAAAAAAAATCAACCTGCAAAGCTTCAAAAGTCCTTTGCAAAGAAGGGAGAAACCAAGAAAACTCTTTCCCGATCTGTTGGACAAGCAAAAAAGACTTCGGTTACCTCAGCATCCTCAAGGCAATCCGTCCGAACCTCCTCCTCTGAACTGACTGCCACTGAACGCTACAATCTGGGCGGCCTTTTCGTCTGTGCGATTGAACGGGTGAATGATCCTGAATTCAAGCGGCTTCGTGCCGTTCTTCGTCATTTGGATCTTCCCTCGCAAGAAAAGGATAATCTCCTTCGCTTGTCGCAAGGGTTCACGATCCCCAAATTGTTTGCGGATGGCGTGGAAGAGCACAAGGTCAGTCAAATCCTGACGGACGTAATCAGGTTTGCGTTGGCTGAAGGAGCTTATGAGAAGAAATGGCGGGATGAGATCCGGCAGGTGGGGCTGTGGTTGGGCTTCTTTCCCCAGCAAGTCGAGCAGATCGAACAGAAGGTTTTGGCCAAACGGTGAGCTTCGCTACCCGAGATCGCGCCGGCCTTCGATGGATTTCAGCAGGGTGACTTCATCGGCATATTCGATATCCATGCCCACCGGAATGCCATACGCGATACGGGAGACTTTCACCCCTAGCGGTTTTAACCGCTTGGTCAGATAAATTGCGGTCGCCTCTCCCTCAATCGTGGGATTGGTGGCCACGATGACTTCCTTGAATGCTCCATTCTGGACCCGGTTTTCCAAATCATGCGTGCGAATGTCGGCCGGCCCGATTCCGTCCAGAGGAGAGAGGGCTCCGTAGAGCACGTGATACAGGCCTCGAAAGGCGCGACTTTGTTCGATGGCATGCAGAGTACTGGGTTCTTCCACCACGAGAATGGTGGTGGTGTCACGTTTCGGATCCAGACAAATCTCGCAAAGCGCGCCTTCGGCGATATTTCGGCATTGGGTGCAGAAGGAGACCCGTTCCTTCACATCACGAATGGCATCCGCCAGTCGAAGCGCCTCTTCCTTGTCGGTTTTCATGAGATGAAAGGCCAACCGTTGAGCAGTTTTTTGCCCAATGCCCGGCAACCGCACGAGTTCCCTGCTGAGACGAGCGACAAGACCTTGAGATTGGCCATTGAGCCTGGTTTTGGTCGTAGTAGTGGTTTCGAGCACGATAGAACCTCGCTTGATGGTTAAAACATGCCGGGTAGGCCCATCCCTCCGGTGAGGGATTTCATTTCTTCGGCCATCAGCTCTTTGGCCTTTCGCAATGCTTCGTTAGACGCGGCCACGATTAAATCCTGCAGCATGTCATAGTCACCGGATTTGAACACTTCCGGATCGATAGTCAGCTTGGTCAGTTGCATGGCCCCATTGGCTTCCACGGTCACCATGCCGCCTCCGGCTGAGGCCTCGACGGTTTTGGTGGCGGCCTCCTCTTGAATTTTCCCCATTTTTTCCTGCATGGCCTGGGCTTGTTTCAAGAGATTGCCCATATTGGAGAATGGATTTTTTGACATTAGCTTGTCTCCTCTTTTTCCGGGATTCGTTGGGCCGATACCACGTGCCCACCAAACAATTCTAATGGCTTGTTTGACCAGGGGGTGGGCTTTCACGTTTTCAATGAGATCCTGGTCGTGCTCGACTTTTTTTTTTGCGCGTAACTCACCGATCGACGGTGGATACTCTTGCCCGTCTTGAAATTCAATGACTTGGACTTTTATCGGCCGGCCGGTGAATTCCTCGCATATTTGAGCAATAAGCACGCGATTTTCAGGTTTGTCGGTTCGCCAGCGAGCGATTGAATCTCTTTTGGAATACCCTAGGACGACTTGGTCTGCGGTCATCGTCACCATACTCCCCTTCTCCAGAAAACTCCCGATATTCGGATGCTTGTCGATCACGCGTTCAACCACCTGTTCCCAGTTTAACGTCACCAGAGGGTCCGACGAGGGCTGAGCAGCCGCTTTGGGTGAGGGCCTGGAGGTTTCTCCGTTGGCGGGGGCAACCTTTGGTGAAACCGGTCTTCTCCGCACCTGGTGGTGTTTGAGGAGGGAAACATAGTCGTCGCTCCGCCACTGGGCTTGGGACGTGGCTGGCTTGGAGCTAGCCACCGGTTTTTCCATGGGCGCCGGAGACTTGGCCGGTGTGACGGGAGAAGGCGTCGACGCAACAGCAACAGGTGGAGAAACTTTTTTTTGAGGAATAGATTGAGACGGAGCGCCGGCTGTCTGTTCGGTTCCGGTGGAAGTCACTGTGGCGGGATCAAGAAGGGCGGCTCGGACTACTGCGGCTTCTATGAGGAATCGTGGATGGGAGCTTCCGCGGAGACCGTCCTCTGTCCGGGAGAAAATGGCAAAGAGGGCCTGTAAATAGGGCTCGGAGAGTTGGCGGGCCTGCCCGATCGCCTGATCGACTTCTTCGTCTCCTAATTCAAGAAGGCTTTGTACCTGTGGGCGTGACGACACCACATTGGCCACCAGGAGATTTCGAAATCGTTCCAATATTTCCCGGCAATACACTCGGACATCGAACCCTTGATCGACCAACTGCCCCACGAGAGACACGGCTTGGGAGGCCTGGTGACCGAGAACAGCATCAATCATAAGCCGGACGAGTTCGTCAGGCACGGACCCAATCAGCACTTCCAAATCTTCATGCTGGAGGCGCTCTCCGCCGAAGGAGACGGCCTGATCCAGAAGGCTCAATGCGTCTCGCATGCTGCCTTCACTGGCTCGAGCCAGGGCCGATAGGCTTCGATCTTCGACTGTGACGCCGGTTTGGGTTGCGACGTGACGCAGCTGTGTGATGATTTCCAGACGGGAAATTCGTCGAAAGGTAAAGTGCTGACAGCGGGAAAGAATAGTGGCAGGAATTTTATGAACTTCGGTCGTCGCAAATATAAAGACGGAATGACTCGGTGGTTCTTCCAACGTTTTGAGCAGCGCATTGAAGGCTGAGTTGGACAGCATGTGGACTTCGTCGATGATGTAGACCCGGTAGGTGCCATGAAACGGGGCAAATTTGACATTTTCCCGAAGTTCCCGCACATCGTCCACGCCGGTATTCGAAGCCCCGTCAATCTCAATCACATCGACGGAATTGCCCCGGGTAATCTCCACGCAACTCGGACAGGTTCCACAGGGGTGGCTGGTCGGGCCCTGTTCACAGTTGAGGGATTTGGCCAATATGCGGGCGACGGTGGTTTTTCCGACTCCCCGCATGCCGGAGAAGACATAGGCATGGGCTACCCGCTTGCGGTCGATCGCATTGGTGAGCGTTTGCACGACATGAGACTGCCCTAAGACTTCCTTGAAGCTTGTTGGGCGATATTTTCGAGCTGATACCTGGAATTCCATAATCGGGATTATACCGGAAATGGGACTTTGTTCATGATTCTTGAGGACTGACTATCGGTCTATCGGTGAGAAGACAGGGTCGTACTCCTCAGAGTTTAGTCGGGGCCAGGTGATCCTGCGGCACACAGACTCGCCCACTTACCGTTGCTTCCTTCCGGACCTGGCGGGGTTCGCAGGATTCTGTCGCACAGGGCCCGGCCCCTAATACAGTCTCGACCGCCCATCGCCACGGGTACTGGAGAGAAAACTGCCTCAAACCGTCCGCAGCCTCAAGGCGAACCACATAGATGGCGGAGAGGGTGGGGTTCGAACCCACGGTACCATTGCTGGCACACGTGATTTCCAGTCACGCCGATTCGGCCGCTCTCGCACCTCTCCGCGAATGGTTACTCGGTTTTCCGGCGAATGAACCTCTCATGAAGCCGGATTTCTTTTGGAGGAGATCTGTCAAAATCCCACATCAATGACTTCTCACCTATGCCCTGTTTGGTGAAAGGTCCCCATCTTACCATGGGTGTTTGAGGGCGACAAGCAAGTAGAGGGAATAGTTAGAAGTCGATCGAGTAGGGTGCGAGAAGAGAACGCTCACTCTGTATCTGGCTCCTCACTTTTCACTCCTTCCTTCTTAGGAATTGCGGGATTGAAACATTCGTTGGCGACGGGAAGTTCGATGCAGGGCGGCAAACAAATGGCCTCGAAAGAGCAGCATGAATACTGTCACAATGGGGGTGAGCACCAGGACGATGAGAAAACTCATGTCGGAAGATATGCCTAAAAAAGAGAGCCATTCTGATAAAACGGTAAAGGGCAATGTCAGGAGGTGCCAGAAATCTAGCCCCCCACGCCGTCCCGCCTGGCTGGACATCTGAAAGAAAAATGTAAACCCGAAGGGGGCGAAGACGATGGCCACAGGCAGGAACCATTCAATCCAATTTTCCACGACAAATTCATAACTTTCCCGGACGACGTCGAGGGCGGATCCGCTCCGGCTCTGGTAGATCACTTCGGGCACTGGATTTAACAAGACAAAAACTAGGAAAAACACCGCGGTGGCAATGAGCGGTTGATAGGGATTGGTCTGGAGTCCCATTTCGAGGAATAACATAGGGAACCATACCATGAAGCCAACGGAAATGACGTCCCAGAAATATTGGCCTATGCTGTGTGGGATATCCTGCCACGTTACGCGCCGGGCCCCAAGGACGACCTGTTCCGTGAGACTCAGAGTGGTCCCAATGACAAGGGCATTGAGTGCGCCCAGAATGAATCCCCCGATCATTCCCAATGAACCGATCAGAGAGGTGACGATAACCAGGCCGAGGGCAAAGGCCATGAGGACGGGGATAAGGATCCAAGCGCGTGTAAAAGATTGGATCGAGGCGAGGAGAGCTTGTTGGTATAATCGAACGGTTGCCTGAAAGAAGCCCTGCATCAGCTGAGAAGGATGCTCCGCAGTTCTACCGGGTTGCCGGAGGTGGCGATTTGATATTGATGATGTCCTGTTGTCGCTGATCCCTCACTTGCCGGATCTTTTGTAGCCGACTGGGACGGTTCAATGTCCACGGTTTTAACTTTTCCGCAAAAGTCGGTGAGGATGGGGTCGCGGACCCTACCGGCGACTCTTGAAAGTCGTATCCCTGATACCCGTCTTTTTTTTCCAGAAATTTCTGGTAAATATCCTGATAGAGCTGCTTCAATGTCATAATGCCCTACCTTACCCAACTCTCATGAGTCTATACAAGGGGAAATACCCTCAGGAATGTGGAGAAACCCCGCCAATAGCAATCCTGCCTTCGCCGGAGCGGCCGCGCACAGGGCAAGCCGTCTCCTTCGCTGTGCTCTGCACTCAATTGTCCGTTCTGTCCTATCGTTCATCTTGGTAGTATTGAAAAATGCTTCAACAGGGCCTAAGGATGACATCCCACAGCCATCCTCATCAATTGACGTTTCTCCTACGTGTCACCCCAAATGCCTGCCACAGCCCCTCCCAAGAGGAGTATTTCTTTGACTGCATTTTATGATGGCCTGAAGGAGATAGACGTTTTATAATACGAAGATTCGTTCGGGGTCTTCTTCTACAACTGAGATGTCCTAGGATGGGAAAGTCCTTTCCTCCTTATTGAGTGGGGCAAAAACGGTTACAAGCGAGAGTGGCGGAACTGGCAGACGCGCGAGACTTAGGATCTCGTGGGTATCCGTGGGGGTTCAAGTCCCCCCTCTCGCACCATATTTTCAGCATCGTTATTATTCCTAATTGGGTGCTTTTACAAGGATGAATCATCTTATGAAATTAGAAATGACAGAATTGGGGCCGGTCAAACGGTCATTAAAAATTGAAGTTCCCGAAGAGGCCGTGAAAAGCGAGTTTCAAAAAGTCTATGCCCAGTTAAGGCGTGAGGCCAAAATTCCTGGATTTCGGCCAGGCAAAGCGCCTATGGAGTTATTAGCGAAACGGTATGCGCAACTAGTAGAGCAAGACGTGGTTCAACGGTTGGTGCCGGATTATTACCAACGGGCCGTGAAGGAAGCCGGGGTAGTTCCGGTGGTGGTTGAGATTCCACCCCTGGAACGGATGACCGTTAAACCCAATACCTCGTTTACTTTCACAGCGACCGTAGAGATCAAACCCACGATTCAATTGGGTGACTATCGACCACCCAACCCTATTTCATTGAAACGGGACGCCCGCGCCGTCACAGATGATCAGGTTGAGAAGGCTCTTCAGTCCTTGCAGGGGCAACATGCCCAACTCGACGCAGTTCCTGATGGCACTCCCCTTCGGGAAGGATTGCATGCGGTGTTGTCCATCGAGGGATTTGTCGATGAACAACCATTGGAAGGGACTCAGAAAAAAGGGCATCTCCATCAATTCGGGTCCAAGTCTCCGATTCTGGGTGTGGAATTAGATGAGTATCTGATCGGGAAAAAAGCCGGCGACATCATTGATATTCCACAGCCCTACCCCGCCAACCATCCAGATACTCATCTCGCAGGAAAGATCGATGGTCTTGAAGGTGACGGTCGATGCCGTGAAAGAACAGAAATTACCGGACTTGGATGACGAATTCGCCAAGGATTGCGGGGAATACGATTCCTTGGAACACTTAACAACCACGATCCGAACCCAATTGGATAATTTCCTGAAACAGGATCATCGAAGAAGCATATAAAGATCAAGTCATTGAGCGCCTGGTGCAGATGCACCACTTCGAGATTCCCGAAGTCTTGATTGAACGGGAATTGCAAACGCTCGTCCGTCAAAGAATGCTCAAGGAACATCGCCATGCTCATCGGGATGATGATTTGGAAGAGCCCCTTCGTTTACAAGAAGAGGCCAAACGGCTTCAACAAGAGCTGCATCCGGAAGCCAAGCGGCGTGTGAAGCTGAGTTTAATTCTTGATGCGGTTGCCCAGAAGGAAGGCCTCCATGTCAGTGAGGATGAAGTGAAAGCTGAAATTCAAAAACTGGCGACCTCCTTGAAGCTCCCGGTTGCGGAAATCCAACGCATGGTGGAAGCAGGAGGTCAGGGCGCCCAGGAGGAATTCCGCGACCGGATGAAAGCGGAAAAAGCCTTGCAGTTCGTGTATCAAAATGCTGTGATTCAAGGGTAAAGAGACTTCACTCAACCTGAACAAACGTTTTCCGATTCTGTAACCGATATATATTTACAAACGAGGAGGTCCCAGGGAATGCTCATTCCGATGGTTATTGAACAGACGAATCGAGGTGAACGGGCTTACGATATTTATTCCCGTCTATTGAAAGACCGGATCATCTTTATAGGGGCACCTATTGATGATGTGTTTGCGAATGTCGTGATCGCTCAGCTGTTATTTTTGGAAGCCGAAGATCCGGAAAAAGACATTCATTTGTATGTGAATTCCCCTGGCGGAAGTGTGACCGCGGGAATGGGAATTTATGATACGATGCAATATGTGAGATCGCCGATCAACACTATCTGTTTAGGCCAAGCGGCGAGCATGGGCGCATTGTTGTTAACGGCAGGGACCAAAGGCAAGCGCTTTGCTCTCCCCAATGCACGCGTGATGATTCATCAACCCATGGGAGGATTTCAGGGCCAGGCCACAGAGATTGATATTCATGCCCGGGAAATTTTAAAAATCCGTGAACGATTGAATGAGATTATGGCGCATCACACCGGGCAGCCACTGGAAAAAATTTCCTTAGACACGGAACGGGATTATTTCTTATCCGGGGAGGAAGCCAAGGCCTACGGATTGATTGACGAGGTCATTGTCCGAAGTCAGGAAAAGGGGCACAAAGACGAAACCAAGTCAGGTTCCAAAAGTAAAGATTAAGGGCGAGGGAGACTCTTCCAATGGCCAGACAAGCGAAGTCCGATGCCAATCTTCGATGCTCTTTCTGTGGGAAGAACCGCGATCAGGTGCGAAAGCTCATTGCGGGTCCGACGGTCTATATTTGTGATGAGTGTGTCGGATTGTGCAATGAAATTATCTCCGAAGATTGGCAGGAGTCCCGTCAGGAGATTTCCGCAAAACTCTGCAAACCATCAGATATTCACCAACATCTTAATCACTACATTATTGGACAGGATCGGGCTAAAAAGGTGCTCTCCGTTGCGGTCTACAATCACTATAAGCGGATTTCCGCAAATGAAATCGGAGATGTTGAACTTCAAAAAGGCAATATCCTGTTAATCGGGCCGACCGGGACGGGAAAGACCTTGTTCGCGCAAACTCTGGCTCAATACCTGGATGTGCCTTTTACGATTGCCGATGCGACGACGCTGACTGAAGCGGGATATGTCGGAGAAGATGTCGAAAATATCATCTTAAAGCTTCTACAGGCAGCCGACTACGAAGTTGAGCGTGCGGAACGGGGGATTGTCTATATTGATGAAATTGACAAAATTACCCGCAAGGCCGATAGTCCGTCGATCACTCGGGATGTATCTGGTGAGGGTGTCCAACAGGCGTTGTTAAAGCTGATTGAAGGGACAGTGGCCAATGTGCCGCCTCAAGGAGGGCGGAAGCATCCCCATCAGGAGTTTATTCAAGTCAATACGACCAATATTCTGTTTATTTGCGGGGGAGCGTTTGTGGGTTTGGATTCCATCATTGACCGGAGATTGAACCAAAAACGGATGGGCTTTGGGGCTGATGTGCAGGTTCGTGGCACACATCAAATTGGTGACTTATTCTCAAAAGTGGAACCGGAAGACTTGCTTCAATATGGATTGATTCCTGAAATTATCGGGCGTCTGCCGATTCTCGCGGCTCTTGATCAATTGGATGAACCGGCATTGGTTCGTATTTTAACTGAACCCAAAAATGCCCTGATCAAACAGTATCAGAAATTATTGGCGTTTGATAAAGTGAAATTGAAGTTTACGGAAGGGGCATTATTGGCGATTGCGAAAAAAGCCTATCAGCAAAAAACAGGGGCGCGGGGGCTTCGTGCGGTCTTAGAATCGATCATGTTAGATTTGATGTATGATATTCCGTCACAAACCGACGTAAAAGAGGTTTTGGTGACTGAAGAGGTGATACAAGGCAAGGGCGAACCCATCAAAGTCTTTGAGCATCAGAAAGGCATTAAGCCCGCTGTCGGATCCTAACTCTATTCCGTTTTTCTGGTTTCCTTCATTTCCTCCGTTTCCTCATACCCGCATTCCTGATTATGACACAGGATTTTGCTTCCCGTCTGTTTTCGGATCTTTTCAATGAGAAAGGGAGCTTGGCATTGCGGGCAGGGGCGATTGACAGGCCGATCCCAGATGGCAAACGTGCAGGTCGGATAATTGCTGCAGGAATAAAACGTTTTGCCTTTTCGTGTTCGCTTTTGAACCAAATCTCCCCCGCAGTCCTGAGCGGGGCATTTAATACCTAATTTCAACGGTTTGGTGGTTTTACACTCCGGGTATTGTGAACAGGCCAGGAAATTGCCAAATCGCCCGCGTTTCACCACCATGGCGCTGCCACACTTCTCGCAGATTTCATCCGTGGCTTCAACCTGGGCCTCCACAACCTGGACAGCTCCGTCCTCATCCTTGGTAAATTCTTTCGTATTTTTGCATTCCGGATATCCCGGACAGGCAAGGAAATGACCGTTGCGACCCCATTTGATCACCATCTGCTTGCCACATTTGTCACAAGGGATATCCGTGGGCTCTTCCTTTCCCTTGAGATCCTCCATATTCACTTCCGCCGATTCCAGGTCTTTCATGAAGGGCACATAAAAATCTTTCACCGCGGTAACCCAATCTTTTTCACCTTCTTCGATGCCATCCAGTTCACTTTCCATTCTTGCGGTGAATTCCACATCGAAGACATCCGGAAAGTGGCTCACGAGCCGGTCATTGACCATTCTCCCCAATTCGGTCGGCCGAAGGCGGGCTTCCTCTTTTTCAACGTAATGCCGGTCTTGAATGGTCGAAATAATGGTGGCATAGGTCGAAGGACGGCCAATCCCTTTTTCTTCCATCTCCCGAATCAGCAAGGCTTCGTTATATCGCGGTGGAGGCTGGGTAAAATGTTGTTTGGAGAGAATCCCCTCTTCCGCGCTTTCCAGGAGAGCCACGGATTCTCCAACTGACAAATCAGGCAAAGAGAGGCTGGCCGTCAACAAGCTGTCCTCTTCAGAGGACGTGCCTTCCGAGGGTTGTTCAATTTCCTCCCGATAGACACGACGATAGCCGTCGAATTTTTCTACGGTCCCGCTTGCCCGGAACGTATAAATTTTTGCTTTGACGTCGACCTGAGTGACTAAATCGAGTCCTTGCGTCATTTGAGAGGAGACAAACCGGTTCCAAATTAATTTATACAGTTTATACAGGTCCGGTTCCAGGTGGCCTCGCAGGATCTCCGGATCTCGTTTCACCGATGTGGGGCGGATGGCTTCGTGAGCTTCCTGAGCGGCCTTTTGGGTTTTGTACACATTCGGTTGAGCAGGAAGATACGGTTGGCCAAAGGAATCCTGTATGTATGCGCGGACATCGTCAAGGGCTTCTGGGGCAATACGGGTGGAGTCGGTCCGCATATACGTAATGAGTCCGACTTGGCCCTCTGAGCCAATCTCGATGCCCTCGTAGAGGCGTTGTGCCAACATCATGGTTTTTTTGGCTGGAAACCGCAGTTTTCGGGCGCTGTCCTGTTGGAGACGGCTGGTAATGAATGGAGCTGACGGACTTCGGCGTTTTTCTTTTTGATCAATATGTGAAATCGCGAATGAGGCTCCCTCTAAATCCTGCAAAATTCGCTGAGCGTCCGCTTCGGTTCGGATGGTAACTCGTTCACCCTGTATTTCATGGAGTCTGGCCTGGAAAGGCGGAGGATGCTGACCCACAAGGGTTGCGGTGATCGTCCAATATTCTTCGGATTGAAAGGCTTCACGTTCTGCTTCCCGTTCACAGATAACCCGCACAGCCACAGATTGCACGCGGCCTGCACTAAGGCCCCGCCGAACTTTTTTCCATAAAAGAGGACTGAGGAGATACCCGACCAGGCGGTCCAACACCCGACGGGCTTGTTGGGCATTCACCTTTCTCATATCAATGACGCCGGGCGTTTTGAGTGCCCGTTTCACAGCAGTTTCGGTGATTTCATTCAGAAGTACCCGATGGATTTGCTGGCCATTTCCGTTGAGCTCCTCCGCAATATGCCAGGCAATGGCTTCTCCTTCACGATCGGGGTCTGCAGCCAGAAAAATTTCCTTGGCTTTTTTCGCGCTGGCTTTAATTTCTTTCAGAATCTTACTTTTTCCGCGAATGACGATGTATTGAGGATCGAAATTATGCTCAAGATCGATACCGAGCTTACTCTTTGGTAAATCTTTGAGATGACCAACCGAAGCAATGACTTGGTAATTTCGTCCTAAATACTTGGACAGGGTTTTAGCCTTGGTGGGCGATTCGACGATGACGAGTGATTTAGCCATAAACTGTACTGAATATTATGAAGGGTTAACGGTCACATTATCCCGTAGGGCAAAAATTTTGGTTCTTTACCGGAGGCTCACCCGAATATACTGTAGCCCCGGTATCTGCTTTATAAGCCCTTTAATCTCCAAAGACAAGAGAATGCTCATCACCTCGGATGGAGCATAGGAACCCTGAGAGATCAAATCGTCAAGAGAAACGGGTTCAAGTGAAATACCATCAAACAGACGTTGTTCCTCTGGACCCAAGGCAGGCGCGGAAGGCTGAGACTGCAGCATAAGGGGTTGCTTCTCGAGACGATCCCGGAATGAGGGTTCTAACATAGGAAGAATTTCTTCCACAATATCAAAGGGACTTTCAACCAATTTTGCCCCCTCTTTAATGAGGCGGTGAGGGCCACGAGTCAAGGTATTTGTCACATTCCCTGGTACGGCAAATATCTCACGATTTTGTTCTAAGGCCATTCGAGCCGTAATGAGGGACCCACTTCGCGACGTCGCTTCGGTCACGATCACACCAAGTGAGAGCCCACTGATGACCCGATTGCGTTGAGGAAAATGGTAGGAATGCGGAGGAGTTCCCATAGGAAACTCCGAAAGAACGGCTCCATGTTGTTCAATGCGTTGTCGTAACGGACTGTGCTCGGGTGGATATAATCGATCAATTCCACATCCGAGGACGGCCAGGGTTCTCCCTGACGAGGCCAATGCGCCTTCGTGGGCGGCGGCGTCAATGCCTCTGGCCAGGCCACTGACAATGGTAAAGCCCAATGCTGCTAAATCGCCGCTCAGTTGTCGGGTGAATGCGCGCCCAATGTGAGAGCCTTTTCTTGACCCGACCACGGCGAGAGCATGATGATCCTCGTCCTGGAGCTGACCGGTACACCAGAGAACAGGGGGAGGGTCAGCAATGGTTTTTAAACGAGAGGGATACTGAGAATCTGCCAATGTCAGGATGGAGAATCGACCTGTCCTGAACCGCCTCCAATTCTTTTGCAATGTGCAACTGAGCCTCAGAGGATAGCGGTTGTTGAAGGGCCCTGGCTAATGAAGGAGAAATTTCACCTTCGGCAACGAGCGCGCGCATGTCTGAGGAACGGATCGCATCGGGCGAGCCGAATCGGTTGATGAGTCGGGTGTAAGTGACAGGGCCCAGTCCCTTGACCGCCAGAAGTTCCAGCCAACCTTGCAATGAGGATGTCATTCCCATCCTGCATGGGAAGGTTGAAAAACCACGCCCTGATCCCATTGTAAGGAGTCCGCCAGCAGTGGTCTCTTCGCTTGGGTCCCCTAATATCCTCAACCGTACAATTAAAATTTTCGCTTTGTCATGATTCATTATTCAGTGGTTCACGTGTGATTAGGACGCGGTCCGAGTCTCGGCGCGGGGTGTCACTTTTCCCACCACCACGATGTCATATTGTTCAAGGTGCAACAATGGATCCGCCTTAAATAAAATTTGTTGTTGGAATTCTTGTTCGAGTTGCTCAATGCCACGGTGTTCGGTTTCGAACAGCAGTTCAATGACTTTGGGATTGGCACCGACCACAATCTGTTGGGATTGTCCTCGAGTGCTCCCAATGCGGCGGATATCCCGAAAAATTTCATAGGCGACCGTCATGGTGGATTTAGTGTATCCTCTTCCCTCACAGTCCCCACAAATTTCTGACAACGTCCGTAACAGATCTTCTCGGACTCGCTCACGGGAAATCTCGATGAGCCCAAGATCGGAAATGCGTGAGATACGCGTTTGGGCCTTATCCCCCGCCAGTGCATCCAGGGTGGCCTGATACACTTTTTCACGGTTCCGTTCCCGTTCCATGTCAATGAAATCAATGATGATAATGCCACCAATTCCTCGTAATTTAATCTGATATCCAATTTCTTTCGCGGCTTCCAGATTGTTTTTTAAAATCGTTTCTTCCTGGTCCCGTTTCCCCACAAACCGCCCGGTATTCACGTCCACCACCGTCATGGCTTCAGTGTGATCAATCACAATGTGGCCACCGGACTTGAGCCATACTTTCCGGCTTAAAGCCCGGGTTATTTCCAATTCGATCCCCAAGTGATCGAATAACCCTTCCTGTTTTTTTTCATAGAAATGGACACGAGATGTTTGTTCTGGAAGGTAGCGTCGGACAAAATCTTTGACTTCCTCAAAATCCGGTTTTGAGTCCACCAATAACCGATCGACTTTTTTGGTAAATAAGTCCCGTACCACCCGGAGCGGGAGGGAGAGATCGGTATGCAGGAGAGATGGGGCCGGTTGGCTGTTGGCGGCTTTCTGGGCGTCCTCCCATAGCGCCGTAAGGAATCTGACGTCTGTCTGGAGATCTTCTTCCGGCACCCCCTCACACACGGTCCGGACAATGTATCCATACTCGGGTTTCCGGATCCGTCGCATGAGGTCCTTGAGGCGATGGCGCTCTTCCTCGTTCGTAATCCTTCGCGATACGCCGATGTGGTCAACATTGGGCATCAGTACCAAAAACCGCCCGGGAAGGGAGACGTAGGTGGTAATTCGAGGTCCCTTAGTCCCGATGGGCCCTTTGGAAATTTGCACGAGGAGATCTTGGCCCTCTGCCAAGAGGTGTTCAATGGGGCGAGCTGTTTGGCGTCGAGGGCGTGGCATGTCCTGACTGCGTTCATCCTCTTCACTGTCCACGAGCGTATCCCCAGGTTCGGTTCCGACTGAAAGGTCAGACACATGGATAAACGCGGCCCGATCCAGTCCGATATCGACAAAAGCCGCTTGCATGCCAGGCAGAACTTTGATGACTTTTCCCTTATAAATATCTCCAACAAAATCTTTCTTTCTCGGCCGGTCGACATACAATTCTGTCACGAGCCGATTGTCGAGTACGGCGACCCGGGTTTCTTCACGGGTTACACTGATAGCGATTTCTACTCCCATAGTTGTCTCCTCACGTTCGCAGAATGGACCACGAACCAATCTCAGTCCTACCTCTTTGCAAAGAGACGCTGACTTTTTCACCAAAGCCAGTTATGCAGATCCGGCTCATAGGGTTTGGGATGGATTGGTGGCTCATACTGTAAAAATATTTAAATGAATAAACTCTTGAACCACATAATCATGGTTCTATGTGTATCAACTTCCTTTGACTCAAAAGCCTGTGAAATGGTACCCCAGGATTGGGTTTGTCCCGTAACTATTGCGTTACTCCCTCATGTATGCATATCTTTGATCGAAAATCGCACCGCCGGTTGAATAATAGCTAAAGGAGTGAAAGTCGTCTCCGCTTCACGTTGAGCAACAGTCCAAGAGCCGTGAGGTTTACGACCATCGCGCTGCCTCCGTAGCTCATCAGAGGGAGAGGAATTCCTACCACAGGGGCCAGTCCGGATGTCATCGCAATATTGACGATTACTCCAAATGCAATCATGGCCACCACTCCTACGGCAAGAAGAGCCCCGACGATATCTTTGGCTTTCAAGGCAATTTCCAATCCCATCAAAAATAGGAGGATATACAACGACAGTAAGACGACCGATCCAATGAAGCCCCACTCTTCGGCAAAGACCGCGAAGACAAAATCGGTGTGTCCTTCGGGAAGGAATTTAAACTGGGTTTGGGTTCCTCCATGTAATCCCTTTCCCAGTAATTCCCCGGACCCGATGGCGATTCGGGATTGAAGTC
This sequence comes from uncultured Nitrospirales bacterium, assembly GCA_963785905.1. Lineage (GTDB taxonomy): Bacteria > Nitrospirota > Nitrospiria > Nitrospirales > UBA8639 > Nitrospira_E. The sequence continues at coordinate 23,475 of CAWAXJ010000033.1, read as the reverse complement.
CATGATAGCCTTTCCCACCGGGATCCGAGTTGGGATCAACAAAACTCAGAATCCTGATCCTGCTGGTAACCGTGGAGAGAACCCCAGACCCCTCCCCAGGCAAAGGGGAATAACATGAGCGCGGCCAATATCACAAAGCCAAAGGCTTTGGATTTCATACCCACAGTGAGGACCACAACAAGAAAGATAGCCAGGAAGCCCAAGCTGCTTCCTAAATCAGGTTGTTTGAGGATGAGTAAAAATCCTGGAAGAACAATCAATCCAGGTACGAACAAGCGGCGCACCCAGCCCTCACGGCTGGTGGCCCCATAATAGGCGGCCAATGTGAGAATCAAGGAAACCTTAATGAATTCTGATGGTTGGACCACGAAGGGGCCAAGAGGAATCCACCGTTGGGAACCTCGACTGGTTTTCCCTCCGATTAACACAATGACCAGTAAGATCAGCCCGATCCCATACAGCAGATATGAAAAGCGGGCGAGTTTGTGATAGTCGATACCTGCCGCCGCCAGAAAAGCTAATAAGCCGACGACCATCCACGTCGTCTGTTTGAGATAAATCGGGAATCCAATCGTTGAATGGGAATTGGTGACACTATAAATTGAAAGGATTCCGGCGGAGATAATAGCTATGATGACGCCCAGAAAACACCAATCGAACGTGTCCAATCCGCGGCGATTCACATTGTCGTTCATCAGTGGCATCAGATTACAGCGAATTTTCTTGAGGAGTGGCCTGAAATTTCATATAGGCCTCGATCAATGCTTTGGCCAAAGGAGCTGAAGCTGACCCCCCATGCCCCATGTGCTCGACTAACACCGCCACGGCGATCCTCGGGTGTTCCACGGGAGCAAAGGCCACAAACCACGCATGGTCCCGGAATTCTTTTGGAAGCTCCTTATTCTTGTCTTTGTCTCCGTCCGGTTTCAAGGCCACGACCTGTGCAGTGCCGGTCTTTCCAGCAATACTGACCATATCCGATTTGGCCCGTTGAGCTGTTCCCTTCGTCACAACCGCAGCTAACCCTTCCTTGATGTGTGCGAAGACATTAGGAGGGATGGATAATTGTTGAAAGGGTGACTCAGGCTCTACTTTGAGATTGCCTGTTCGCCGCAGTCGGGAGGCTTTAAATAACCGGGGTTGCACTACTCGCCCGTTGGTCGCGACAATAGACGCCATTTTGGCCATCTGAATCGGGGTCACAGTTAAAAATCCTTGTCCAATGGATATGGAAATCGTTTCTCCAGGATACCACGGTTCTCCCTTCACTTTTCTCTTCCATTCCGACGAGGGGACGAGCCCCGAACGTTCGGAGGGAAGAGCTATTCCAGTTTTTTCCCCTAATCCGAACTGACGGGCATAGTTGGCAATGGGTTCGATACCTAATTGATTGCCGGCTTTATAAAAGTAAACATCACATGATTCGGCAATGGCTTTGGTTAAGTCGACTTGCCCATGACCCCCCGCCTTCCAGTCACGAAACGCTCGTTTTCCAAAGGGAAACGTTCCATGGCAGGGAATGGAATCTTGTGCGCTGAGGGTTTGAGTATCCAAAAGAGCTGCAGCCATGATGATTTTAAAAACAGACCCTGGAGGATATTGTCCCTGAATCGCCCGATTGGTGAGGGGATGGCGGGAATCCTGGAGAAACCGTTGCCAATCTTTGGCACTAATCCCTCCTGAAACATCATTGGGATTAAACCCGGGTTTACTTGCCAGGGCCAGAACATCCCCATTCCAAGGATCCAAAGCGACAATGGCCCCGGCTTCTTCGCCCAGCAGATCCTCAGCGAGTCGCTGAAGTCTGATATCCAAGGTCAGGTACAGATCATCGCCAGCTAAGGGACGTTGAACCGATAGAGACCGTTTCGGGTACCCGAGCGCATCGACCTCCACCATCTCCTCACCGGTTTCCCCAAGAAGATACTCATCAAACGTCCGTTCCACTCCATATTGTCCGATGATTCGTCCTTGCTGAAGATTGGAAAATTCGGGGTCTTTGAGCTGAGATTCGGAAATTTCACCAACATAGCCCAGCACATGGGAGGCATAGGTTTCGAGGGGGTAATGACGCTGATATTCGGGCTGAATCACTACACCGGGGAGTTCTAGCCGGTGGGATTCAATGAGTGCCGCCTCTTTGAGTGTAATCCCGGCCTTGATTTTGACACGCCCCCTTCGGCTTGTATTTGAAAGTTTGTAGGAGATATCTTTCCCATCAATATCCACGTATTGGGGTAGCCGGGCAATGAGGGCATCACGGTCGTGTACGTCTTCCAAAGAAATGTATAGTTGGAAGCTGGGGATATTATTGGCGAGCAGTTCGCCATTCCGATCATACAGGAGCCCTCGAGCCGGTTCTAAGACAATGGATCGAGTGCGATTGCCATGAGCAAGTTCTTGATAGTACAACCCATCGCGAATTTGTAATTGCCAGAGCCGTAATCCCAACAATACCAACAACATAAGGAAACCGACCTTGACAAAAATCAATCGGTTTTGAATGTCGGCAAGTTCATTGACCTGGCGGGAGGTGTCTAACATGGCGTATGTCTTATCGTCGGCTGCCCATTATGCCTATCCTACCCATCGAAGGGCCAAGTTTGTTGGTAAGCCAAAATATCCCCAAGGTTAGGACGCTGTTGTATAACCCTTGTGGCAGGAGAATTGAGGAAAATGCATACAATAGGACGAAAGCATCTACCACCGGATATGCCACCACGAGAGATGCTAATCCACACCCGAGGGACAATGCCAAGGTAACCAGGAGGACGGCCGGACCCGTGACGGTGGAAATTGTGTGGGTCGTGATGCCAGCCAAAGCTCCAGCGAGTCCCTTTAAAATCATATTGAGCCCAATGCCCCCCGGAGCAAGCAGATCCTGAAACAATCCCACCGTGAGTCCTATCATGAGTCCCTTATATTCACCGGAAAGGAATCCGATCACGCACGCCAGGACGAAACACAGATCAGGGTGAATCCCCTTTGCCGACAGAAATGTGTTGAAGGTGGCTTGGGCGACAGCCACTCCAAGGCAAAGTAAGATGTCTAGGAAAATCGTCACGAGATTGAACTATGGAGAAGGAACGATTCCCGCTTCCGGTAACGATTCGTGAAGAGAAGTCTGAAACGAGGTGATGACCAAGACTCCCTCAAGTTTGGAAAAATCCACAATTGGGTCAATTTCCCCTAATTGAAATAAGTCGGTATCGGCCTTGGTGACCTGTTGAATCCAGCCAATTTGGAGTCCTCGTGGGAAATCATCCGTTAATCCGGAGGTAACCACTGAATCACCGGGGTGGACGGAAGAAAGGGGGGGAAGGTATTTCATGTGAATGATTCCTTGAGGAGTCCCTTGAATAATACCTTCATCCCGGGTGTTTTGAATCATTCCGGTGATCGCCACATTTGGGTCTGAGAGAAGGAGGACAATAGCCGTGGTGGGATTGACTCGTACTACCCGTCCTACCACCCCTGCATCGGTAATCACTCCCATTTCCGGGTGAATGCCGTCCCGCGCACCTTTGTTGATAATCATGGACCGATACCAATTGGACGCATTTCGGCCGATGATCCGGGCCGGAAGGGTCCTTAGGGGTGATGTTTCCTGATAGGCGAGTAATTGTTGGAATTGGGTGGCCATAATGCTCTGTTCCCGAAGAAGATTCTGTTCACCCTGCAAGCGTTGAATCTCCTGCTTGAGGTATCGATTTTCTTCCCACACATTCTGTAGAACAATATAATGGTTCCAGATTTCACTTACCGAGTCCTGCACCGATGCCACAGAGTGAAGAGGGATCTCAATTATCCTTGCGAATGGCCCGCCGACATGACTGAGCCATTCCTGAGATTGTCGTGGCAAAAATAACAGGAGCGCGAGGAACAAAATGAAGGTGATCCACAGAATTCGCCGGACACCCGCGGACATGGGAAAGGTAGTCTCTGATCGAGGCATGCCGATAGACGGGGACTCAGGGATTCAGACTGGAATGCGAAGAAATCTTCCGAAGGAGACTGAATTCCTCGAGAGTTTTCCCCACTCCTAACACAACCGAGGTTAAAGGGTCATCAACAGTGACAATGGGTAAAGCCGTTTCCTCTCGAAGTCGATCATCCAACCCTTGAAGCAGCGATCCTCCTCCGGTCAGCACGATCCCCCGGTCAATAATGTCTCCGGCCAATTCCGGCGGAGTGTTCTCTAGAGCCAGGCGAATCGCTCGGACGATGGTGGTGAGGCAATCCTGTAGAGCTTCTCGTATCTCACTGTCATCAATGAGGATGGTACGGGGGATTCCAGACACTAAGTCCCGCCCTTTGACGGCCATTTGTTTTTTTTCGGGCAAAGGGTAGGCAGAGCCGATTTCCATCTTAATACGTTCTGCCATATGCTCGCCGATTAACAGGCTGTATTCCCGCTTGAGATGGCTGATAATGGCTCCGTCTATTTGGTCGCCCGCGACCCGGACTGATTCACTATAGACGATGCCTCCCAACGAGATGACGGCGATGTCGGTTGTGCCTCCTCCGATATCGACCACCATGTTGCCGGAGGGTTCCGTTATCGGTAAGCCAGCGCCGATGGCAGCGGCAACCGGCTCCTCGATGAGGTACACTTCCCGGGCCCCGGCCAACTCGGCGGATTCCTTGACGGCACGTTGCTCAACTTGAGTGATCCTGGATGGCACTCCGATAATAATTCGCGGCCTGATGAGAGTCCCTCCCCGATGAACTTTTTGGATAAAATACCGTAGCATGCGTTCCGTCATGTCAAAATTAGCTATAACCCCTTCTCGCATTGGACGAATAGCCGTGAGGTTGCCTGGGGTTCGACCTATCATCCTTTTTGCTTCTTGGCCAACCGCCAGAATTTTTTTAGAATGAGTGTCAACCGTGACGACTGAGGGTTCATTTAAGACAATACCTTCCCCTTTGATATAAATTAAGGTAGAGGACGTCCCTAGATCGATCGCCATGTCCTTGGAAAAGTAGCTGATGACGTGATTGAAAATGCCCATGTGATGTTTAGAGACCTATCAATAGAGAGGGTGGGTGGAAACAAATGGAGAAAGAGAGGATCGTTAGAGTCCCTACAGTGGTAAAGAAGAATTGGGTTTATTTTATGTCAAGAAATTGCTCGTCAACGAAGACCTGCCGACGTTGAATTGTTTATATACACCTGGCCGGAAAACCGTAGACTGGTTCGGGGCTGGATGATGAATGGACGTATGTACCCCCGTATTTTACCTAAGCTATACTGGAGAGGAAAAACAAGTGGGGTATCTTTTCCAAGATAGAGAAAAGTATACCAGAAGTCTCAAAAGACCACAAAGAAAAGCTATATCTGGACCCAAATCTTCTAAATAAGGTCGTTATGGCTCTTGTCAGGCGGGAACTATTGTAGATAATCGAAGTCCGAAGTTTTTCAAGACAAAGAGGATACATTCCAATGGGAAGCAAGACACTATTTGAAAAAATTTGGGATCAGCATGTGGTTCGTGAAGAACCGGATGGAACAACCTTACTCTATATTGACCGGCATTTAGTCCATGAAGTGACCTCCCCTCAAGCATTTGAAGGACTCCGGTTAGCCGGGCGAAAGCCAAGGCGTCCAGCTGCGGCGCTTGCCGTTCCAGATCACAACGTCCCGACGACCGACCGTACGCAGGGCATTGCCGATCCCATGAGCGCGTTACAAATCTCCACCTTGGAAGGCAATTGTGCAGAGTTTGGAATCACGTATTACGGTATGAATGATATCCGGCAAGGCATCGTTCATGTGATCGGGCCTGAACAAGGATTGACTTTACCGGGAATGACAATTGTGTGCGGAGATTCCCATACCTCGACCCATGGGGCGTTTGGAGCCTTGGCATTTGGCATTGGGACCTCAGAAGTTGAACATGTCCTGGCTACCCAATGTTTGGTCCAGAAAAGACCGAAAACCATGGAAATACGGGTGGGCGGAACACTCCCTGACTATTGTTCTTCCAAGGATGTGATTCTGGCGATTATCGGGCGCATAGGTATTGGGGGAGGCATCGGGTATGTCGTGGAATATACGGGCCCGGTGATCCGATCGTTCTCGATGGAAGGCCGGATGACCCTCTGTAATATGTCTATCGAGGCGGGAGCCCGTGCCGGCCTGGTGAGTCCGGATGATTTGACGGTGGCGTACTTGAAGGGCCGACCCCTCAGTCCGAAAGAGGCGTTATTCGAACAGGCGAAGCAGGATTGGCTGAAATTGGGGACCGACCCGGGAGCCCGGTTTGATCAGGTGGTTGAACTGCGAGCAGAAGATATTTCCCCTCAGGTGACTTGGGGGACCAATCCGGGAATGGTGACGGATGTTAATGGACACATTCCTGATCCGGCATCCATTGAGGATGAAAAACTCCGATTGGCAACCGAACGAGCCTTATCATATATGGGGTTACCGGCTGGAATCCCTATTTGTGATATTCAGATTGATCGAGTCTTTATCGGATCCTGCACGAACTCCCGTATTGAGGATTTACGAATGGCAGCGCGGTACGTTAAAGGGAAACATGTCGCTCGAACCGTCAAGGCAATGGTGGTACCGGGTTCAGGCTTAGTGAAACACCAAGCGGAAGCAGAAGGTCTGGATCGGATTTTTCGAGAAGCGGGTTTTGAATGGCGGGAACCAGGATGTAGTATGTGTCTCGCGATGAACGCCGATGTGCTGACCCCAGGAGAACGATGTGCTTCAACCAGTAATCGAAACTTCGAGGGGCGTCAGGGTAAGGGCGGGCGCACACACTTGGTGTCCCCTGCTATGGCTGCCGCCGCGGCTGTTGCGGGACATTTTGTCGATATCCGGGATTGGAATATGTGAGATAGATAAGGGCATTGCTTGGAATTTGAAAGGAAGATTTCTTCCTCTTGTTTAAAAATGGGAGAACAATATGCAAGCGTTTACAACATTGACCGGAACCGTCGCTCCGTTAAATCGTGGCAACGTCGATACGGATCAAATCATCCCTAAGCAATATTTAAAAACGATTCTTCGAACGGGTTTAAAGGAGGGATTGTTTGCCGATTGGCGTCGGCGGCCGGATGGGTCCCAAGATCCGGAATTTTTTATTAACCAAATTCGCTATCAAAGGGCCACGATTCTTTTGACACGGGAAAATTTTGGGTGTGGATCATCCAGAGAACATGCTCCATGGGCCTTATTGGATTATGGCATTCGTTGTATTCTGGCGCCGAGCTTTGCAGATATTTTCTACAATAATTGTTTCCAGAATGGGATTCTCCCCGTTGTGTTAGCAGTAGAGGAAATCCAAACATTGTTCGACCGAGTGGCCCTTAAAGACCAATATCTGGTCACGGTCGATTTGGCTCAGCAAGTGGTCGCCCTTCCCGAGGGGGAGCGGTATTCGTTCACCTTGGATCCTTTTCGCAAGGATTGTTTATTGAGGGGGTTAGATGGGATTGGGCTTACCCTTCAGCACGAACCCGCTATTAGTGCCTATGAAATGCGCCGGGCTCAGGAGGTTCCCTGGCTATTTCAGGATCTGCTCTCCTCAGCGAACCTGTGAAGCGTATTGATCTTCCAGATTGATCGGGATCGGGTTGGAACCACACCCTCTCGATTCTTCTTCTCACTCCACTCTGCACAGCTTTAGCCAGTGCCAGTTGAAATCGAAAAAGGGAGTGGTAGACATTTCACGGGTTTCCAGAAATGATGATTCCTTATACCCCACACAAACCTGTCCTGAATGTTCCGGGTGAGGCTTTGGTATTACTTTGAACTCTTACCATCTACCCCACGTGGCTTATGAGTGAAGTCCACATCCTCCGAGATGTCCTCATTATTTTTTCCATCTCGGTACTGGTTGTGTTGGTTTTTCAAAAACTCCGGCTACCAGCGGTTGCGGGTTTTTTAATAGCGGGAACCTTAGTCGGTCCTCACGGGCTGAACCTCATTTCCGACCGGCATCAAGTCGAAACCCTCGCCGAAATCGGCGTGGTGTTGTTGTTATTTACCATTGGGTTGGAAACTTCTCTCTCTCGATTGCGCGCGTCCAGTCGCCTCCTGTGGGTTGGAGGTCCCCTGCAAATTATGAGTATGCTGAGTGTTGTGGTGCTCGGAGGCTGGCTATTTCATCGATCATGGGAAGAATCGGTCTTTTGGGGCTTGTTATTGTCTTTGAGTAGCACGGCTATTGTCCTCAAAATTTTGGGCGATCGAGGTGAAATAGATGCTCTGCATGGGCAAGCCACCATGGCCATACTCATTTTCCAAGATTTAGCGGTTGTGGCCATGATTTTACTCACGCCAGTGTTGGGAACGGGATCCCAGGGTGAGACCCGTGTGATTATCGAAACGCTCGTAAAATCCGTCATGGTCGTGGGGTTGATTGTGCTGGCCGCGCGAGTTCTTGTTCCTCATGCCTTGCATCTTATTGTGGGTACTCGAAGCAGAGAGTTATTTCTCCTGGCTATTATTGTGGTGGGATTGGGAACGGCATGGTTGACGTCGCTCGCAGGAGTGTCTTTGGCCCTTGGGGCGTTTATCGCCGGCCTGGTGATTTCTGAGTCGGAATATAGCCATCAAGCGTTGGCCGAAGTGATCCCCTTTCGGGATAGTTTTAATAGTTTGTTTTTTGTTTCCGTGGGGATGTTGATGAACCCTTCGGTAATCCTCGAATTTCCCATTCTTGTGGTGGGGTTGTTGATCCTTGTGGTCTTAGGCAAGTTCGTCACGGGAACCGGGGCGGTATTTCTTGCGGGAGCTCCGGTTCGCTCTGCTTTGTTAACGGGTGTGGCCCTAGCCCAAGTGGGAGAGTTTGCCTTCATCCTCGCACGGGTGGGTCAACAGGAAGGGTTATTAGATTCGCAAGCCTATAATATTTTTCTTGCTGTGTCGGTACTGTCTATGACGATTACACCATTTTTGATTCAATTGGCTCCTCGCCTGGCTAGACGGGCCGAGGCTCTTGACCGGTTGAATCATTGGTTGCCACGACGAACCTCCAATGCAGCTCAGGGAATCCCGTTCAAAATGAAGGATCATGTCATCATCGTGGGCTATGGGTTAAATGGTCGCAATCTCGCGCGAGTCTTGGGTGATATGGAGATTCCTTATGTGGTACTGGACGTTAATCCTGATGCGGTCAAAGCTCCTGGAAGAAGCAGAGGGTCAATGATTTACGGGGACGCGACGAATCCCAGAGTGTTAACCCAAGCCCGCATCATGTTTGCTCGAGTACTGGTGGTTGCTATTTCTGACCCGTTTGGAGCTCGACGGATTGTCCAGCAAGCCCGACAACTGAATCCCACTCTGCATATCGTTGTACGAACCCGGTACTTAAAGGAATTGCAGGATCTCCATGAATTAGGAGCCAATGATGTGGTGCCGGAAGAATTCGAAACATCAATTGAGATTTTTGCATTGGTTCTTCGCACCTATCAAACGCCTAAAGCCATGATCCAAGACAAAGTTGAACAAGTGCGCCGAGAGAGCTATCTCCTTCTTCGGAGAGAGGAGTTACCGGAGTTGGCCCATCATCTTCGTTCCGGAACCTTGGCGGATGTACAAGTCGATACCTGCCGTTTGGAAGACGATTCACACGTGTTGGGTAGACCCCTGTCACAGTTACACATTCATGGACGGACTGGTGCTTCCTTAATTGCATTGACGCGGAATGGGGTGACGCGATCCAATCCTCCTCAGGATACTGTTCTGGAGCCAGGGGATGTCCTGGTTCTTATTGGGGCGCGAGAACAAATCCGTAAGGCCCTCGCTCTGCTTGTGGATAATATAGAAGCATGATGTTGGGGCTCAGTGTTGGAGAAGGGTTCTCCATCCGTTATTGATTTGCTTATGAGTTGGCATATCTGATGACCAAAAATCCTTACCTTCACGCGATACGCGAAAATGAACGAGTACCGATTTAGAAAGGAAAGGATGCGATGGACATAAATTGAACTGTGGAGCGCACGGGACTTAAAGAGAGAAGGTAGGTCACTTAGCTGGGATGAGTGGGTATGGGAACGATACATTTTCTTCTTACGAATCCTCTTTTCACGGGCACAGGAAAATCGAATCAACATTATCGTCCACGTAACGAGGAAATAAGGAGGAAATTCAGGAGTTGGTGTTCAATGCACGACAATATGTTGCAGATAATAACCATTGAGAATTCTAAAAAAACCTATGGATGCTTAAGGGCTAAAGGCTTCATTGGATCTACCGATAAAGGCACGTGAGAAAATAGGTCGAGTGAATTCTGAAAGTCACAGGGAGATTCAAAGAATCCAAAAAAAATTGGCATAAAAGTTCATAAAATGGTGGCCTCTTTCCGATAAAGGCAAACCCACTGTGAAGTGGGGACGCAAAGCCACGGGTCAGAAAACTGCTGATAGCCGGGTTACCGAAGAAAGAGAAAGTGCGGGAATGGGGCCCCTTGTGCGTTAAAGGAGGTGTCCCATGTCCGACGTTCGCGCGGCTATCCTTGCCAAAAGTATTGTTGTGGGGTGTGTTCTCGGCGGCTGTGTGTTCTTTCTCCCCCATGTTGTTCAATCGGCGACAAGCAATTCTGCAACACTCCAATGGGCGGCCAATCTAGAACCTGATTTGGCCGGGTATCGGATCTATCATGGAACGGCTTCAGGGATATACGGAGTTTCTCAGTCTGTCGGAAAGACACCAACTTATCAATATACAAATTTAGATCCCAATAAAACGCATTACTTTACGATTACCGCATACGATACGTCGGGAAATGAGAGTCTTCCATCCCTCGAAGTATCTAAAACCATCGCAGGCTCTATTAGCCAGACAGTCTCAAGTACCTCAACGGCATCGAATGGCCAGGCGGTTGCAACAGGTGGCACAACCGCCACGACGAGCAGTTTCCCGCCATCAATGGTATCTCCCGCCCCGGGCTCCACGTTGACCAGCACGTCCGTCGTATTTACGGGCGCTCATACCAGCCAGGATCTGGAGCATTCCCTCCGTATTGGGACTAGCAATGGCGCCGCTGATATTTACAGCAAGTCCATGGGTACCGGCCATTCCTTTACCGTGTCCGGTCTGCCTTCATCGGGCACCATTTACGTGTGGTACTGGACCCGCAACACCACCGGTTGGTTCGTCAACAAGGTGACTTATACAATGAATGTCGGCAGCCCTTCCGCAAATACCTCTAGCGGGGCAGTCTCCAGTACCTCAACAGCATCGAATAGCCAGATGGAACCTAGTACCCATACGGCAAACAGTACCTCAACGGCATCTACCAATGTGTTTTGGCGCAATACGAGTAGTGGTGAAGTGGCTGTGTGGCTCATGAATGGGCTAACCATCACGTCCGTCGGATTTCCCGGGAGTACTTCAACCGATTGGAAGATTGAGCAGGTGGGAGATATGAATGGCGACGGACAGTCGGATGTGCTTTGGCGGAATTCCAACAGCGGTGTTGTAGCCATTTGGCTCATGAATGAGGCGACGATAATCTCATCAGGGTTTCTCGGGGGAGTTCCTGCTGAATGGAGGATTAAGGGAATCGGCGATGTGAATGGTGACGGCAAAGCAGATGTGCTCTGGCGAAATTCGAGTAATGGAATGGTGGCTATATGGTTCATGAATGGGTTGACCACCAAATCAGTCGGGTTTCTTGGAAGTGCTCCCATGGCCTGGGAAATTGAGCGGGTCGGTGATATGAATGACGATGGGAAGGCCGATCTGGTTTGGCAGAATCAGAAAAGCGGTACGGTGGCCGTGTGGCTAATGAATGGGCTGACCGTCACATCCGTCGGATTCCCCGCGAGTACACCCACGGATTGGAAGATTGTGCAGGTGGGAGATCTAAATGGCGACGGCAAGATGGATGTGCTCTGGCGCAATAGGAAAAATGGGATGGTAGCCGTGTGGCTGATGAACGGGACCACGATTGCCTCGCATGCCTTTCTGGGTGGCGTGCCCTCCGAGTGGGAAATTAAACAGGTGAGTGATATGAATGGAGATGGAAAGGCCGATGTAGTCTTGCAGAATCAGACGAGTGGCGTGGTAGCAGTGTGGCTGATGAATGGTTTGAGCATCAGTTCGGTTGGGTTACCGGGTAGCACCTCGGCGAACTGGAAAATTCAACGATAAGGTAGTATACATAAAAGGCAAAATCCGCTTAGCCTTGGAAGAATTCCTGGCCAAACGGGCAGACGCTGAGGAGGAGGCATAATGAAGGGTCAGACTCAACAAAGATGGAGGAGAGTATGTAGCTTCATTGGAGTGTGTGGCGTGATATTATTGTTTGTCACTATGTTTGGACGGACAGGTTGGGCGCTGGCTTCGGACTCGCTGGTGCGGCTACATGTTGACTCCGGAAGGCTGACCGGTCAGTTGACTCAGGTACCCTTGCGCGCGGTGCTTGGTCAGTTGCATGCTCAGTTAGGAATTGACTATGTGGCACCGGCTGGAGAACTGGAGAAAGTTATCTCGGTAACTTTGCGGAAGGAACCTTTGTCCAAAGCATTGTCGATGATATTGGCACCCTGGGACTATGCGTTTACATTCGACGCGGCGGGAAATGTCAAAACCGTCTATGTGATAGCCAAAGTGTCGCCGGAGACATCTTTAGCTCTTACGATGGCCAAAAGCGGTGGAGTGGGATATCGGGAGGATAAAGCCGGCGAACTCCAAGGACACACACGGGAAGACCCAAAAGCTGAGGATCAGTTGAACAACAAAGCCTCTAAACCTGACCTGCCAACACGGGACAGAGCAGGGACGAGTGAGAGAGTGTTTGCTTCCGCGGACGTTCACATGGAGATTCGTCCTCCTGCACCAGGGACTTCCATGCCGATCTTGCCCGCCAAGGGGACGGGCATGCGGGTTACTCCGGGAGGCAGTGCTCAAGTGATGGAAATTATTCCTCCGACCGCCTATCCTCCGATGAATATTCAGCCGGTATCGGAACATGCCCAACAAGAAATGCTTCTAACCCTAAAACCATAATAGTGCGAACCGAATACCCTCTCCACTGTCTATCCCTTTATTGTCAGGTTGTTAATGCTGGTCTTAACTGAGGTCAACATATTCACATTGTACGATGAGTTCATGAGGGGGTCTGTAACTACGCAACTGGACGCTCCTTGGCATAAAGAAAAGAAAGACCATACTGGAGTGCCGGAAAGAGAGCTTTTCGTTTTGCGGACACTCGATGTTCAAGAAGTATGACTATAATTTTGACGGAGTCTTTTATCTCGACGGTACAGCCTGGATTAATAAAGACTGATTTCAGGTCATGTTTCGTCTAAAGCTGCTCCGGGTCATTAGACATGGGTCACCATAATTGTTGACACAATGTCTGAATAAACACCCCATTCTCATTTTTACCCTATTGCTAGACTGTACTTACTTCAATCTCCATATACCGATACTCTCGTCCTTGTATTGGGAATTTCCTATGGTCAGAATTCCTAATCGTTAAGAGATGTCTTTAATCGTGAAGAGACCACCATTACAGAAGCCACGCTGGGAGAAGCTGGCTGATCTCGCATTAAGTCCCGTTCGTCATTCTGGCGTTGAGCACGGAGTTCCCAACAAAAAACGCAGGCTATCAGAGAAGAAAACCGTCGCATAGCCAACATCTAGGATGCCCAGGGCCTGGGCTTGTAGTTGCGAATGCTATCAAATGAGTTCAGGCAAGACTCCACGGAAATGAAATTCTTTCGGTGTTTCGCTTGAGGAAAAACGAGATTGAAAATCTCCGCGATGGGGTAGCACCTTCATAAGGGTGTGCTGAGACCAAAGTTTTTGGTGTCTATAGAGCTGACTCAACCTACTCTTCGATATCATGGTCAACGTTTTCTTATTTTTAGCACCGAAAAGTACAACAGGCGCCTCGGATAAAAAAAGATAAAGATCTATCATCCTCTCCGTCAATTTAGTAAAAGCGCGGTACCTTTGGAAGGAAGTATTCCGGGTCCTCATGGAATGATGCTCACGAGCAACATAGCAGTGGTCTGGGCACGTTGGGTATGCGGAGAGAAGGCATTTATTGGCTGATTATGTGCGATTTTGAGGCTAAGGGTTTGTTGGGTATGGTTCAGATTCAAATAGTCACGCACGTCTTTTTTGAACAACAGCGAGACGTCGTAGATTTGAGGATTGGCGCTGGTATTAAAGGTTTGGTTGAGAATATATTGCCCGAGGATTGAAACCCGCAGCGAGTCATCCGCAGCAAGGTAGGCATACCCTAATTTAGCTGAAAGCGTATCAGTCCGTAGTGCGTCAAAACGATTCAGATCACGTGTGAATTCAACACCCGGGTTGAGAGTCAATGTTGGAGAGATCCGAAAACGCGAGCCAAGATTAGCAAAGAAGCGATCATTGGCCATGGTGCCACGGGAATTGACTCGTCGAGTGAATCCCCACATTGGTGTAAGGTCGACCGGTTCTAGGAGATTCAATGTGCCACTCATGTTTGATCCAATTTCTTCCTCTCTCCCATTCTCACCAAACTCACTTTGAGTCGTTTTATAGTATGAAGACCAATCCCCTTTCCCCGCCCCGTGCAGAAATGACAGATTCGCCGAAACGGATTCCGTGGTAATGGCATCCGAGAGGGGGCCTTCGGGTCGAATAAAGATGTCCGTTTGTGTTCGGCGGTAGTTGAGTGTCAGGCTAGGCCAATTCGGAATGGTCCAATTCAAAGAAATCTTTTGCTGGTTGGCTATGGATTGGGAACGAGTCGGATCTCCATCCACATTATTTGTGAAACGGCTGAATTCAATTTTTGGAGTGACGAGAGGAAGGTTCCATTCCCACAAAAGTTTTCCTCCGACTTGATCATTTGGCGTAGAGAATGGAGTTTTCCCGGTCTCCTGTCCGGCATAGCCATATTCCGCCTGATACTTCATTTGCGCCGTGGTTCCCTTAAGAACGATTTGAGCTCCCATGCGGTTGGTCAAAGGGGTTGCTGCATTGGAGTTCATAATAGGATCTCGATAGACCATCTGGACACCAGCGCTAAGAGCTTCATGAAAAAGGGAAATATCATTTGAAGCTTGTAAAAGCCTACTGCCTCCTTGGCTCAGAAGAGAAGGCATATCTTGAGCGGCCTGAAGGTTATATGATTCGCGTTTTTGGGAAAAGTTAAAACGAGTGAGAGAATACTCTCCCGTGGATTCTCTGCATGGAGAGGTGTTGGAAAAGAATCGGGAAGTGTTTCCCGACGAGGAATGTATCGGAGAGCGACACAAATTCGCTTTAGAGTCTGTTTGCAGGCCTAACCGATCGACAAGCGGGATGGAATCTTCAGAAAAGACTGATCCGCTCACCAAAGGGAGTAAAAGACCTGCAATTACCAACAAGAGAACAGTCCGCACCATCCCCTGCCCCCTTTTTCTTAAAAAAATATCCTTTCTATTCTTATCGGTTAGCAACTCAGATGCCGTAGAGTAAAGTGGGAAAATAATTCCTAGCTGCGTATGGATTCCCATTTGAGGAAAAATGAAAGTGGTTGTTCTGATTCATAAAACGCCATAATTTTAAAAATCACGTGGGGGAATTATTTCCTAGGCACCTACTGAACTTGAATTGATTTGCGGGATGCCAGACACAGATTCTCTGTGCTTTAACAACCACAGAGAAAATGTAAGTTTGAGAGTACTACAGGAGGAAGAAGGGAATGGAATGCGGATACACTTAGATAATTTATGCAGATAGAGACATTTCTACTATTTTAATATTTCGAAGAAAAACAATAAAGCCACCCCATTTTAATAAGAAACCTGGATTCAACTCGCTAATGCAACGGATGGGGTGATGCCAAAACAGACTTGATTCGGAGTTTGGAACCCAAGGGATTTTCTGGGACGATTATTCAATTTGTTCATGACGATCTGAATCTCTTCTTGCCTAATTGTCGCGAAGCGTCGGTGCGTGGGAAAATACACCGCAAATGCCAGTAGAGCGTCCCTGCGTGAGTTTGTCACGCAGCACATATTGGTAGATCCACTCGTGGCTGACCTGCACAGACTGAGTGTGGCTCAGCCAGCCGCTGATCTGTTCCGGACTCCATTGGTCGCGCAGGAGCTGGTCGACCAGGTGCCACGTCTCGGGGGCAATGCGCACGTGGCCCTTCCTGTGACGCCGAGTCAGCATGAGGCGCTGCGCTTGTTGAGGGCGCTACCCACGTCGTCCCCGATTGGGTTGTATTTCGCGACTGATAGTGGAGGGATGGACTCCGACGACACGGGCAATCTTCGTGTATGGGTATACAGTTTTCAATACGGCCTGGATCTGATAGCGTTGCTCCAGGGTCAGTTGTGTGTAGTATCTCATAAGCGCTCCTCTTACTGGTCGGTAATAGAAGCCAGGATGCTACCGCAGTTGACCTCTTAAACTGAACCGTTGAGTTGCACTTACAAGTTAATTCACGAAATGAACATAATAAAAAATTCACAAACCTAACAATTCGACATTGCATCTTATGCAAATCCGTCCAGGTGGCCAACAGGAAGCTGTCGGGTTGCTCTAAGCAAAAGACTCTCAGACTCGTCTTTTACTCGAAGAGGGGAAGCTATTCGAAAGACCATCAATTCGTCCGTATGACTGCCTCGAGGGTTCGCCAGTTTGAAAAAGTTTGATAGGAATTGGGTTGTGGGTGATGTGCTCAATCCGTTGTTTTCTTTAATTTCCGCAGAATGTCTCTTTGACTGCTTGATTTTTGTGGGGCGTCCAGAAAAGGTGTCGGAGTCCAAACAGGTCAATCTCATCATCACCGACGGAAAATTCTTGGATCCAATCTAATTGTGTGAAAATCCGTCATATTTTTCAATAGGTTGGTGCGATTAAAGTGTTTCTGGGGATTGGAGAGATGTCGTTGTCACCTCGTTTTTCAGTTCATCAAGAGGTAGTGGTTTGGGGAAAAGTTGGGTCAGCAATCCTCGCGTCGTTCATTTGCCACTATCATGATGTGTAACGGTCTTTCATTTCTCAAGACTAAGACCTGAACACATGACTCTGGGAATGATAAAATATCATTAAAACTTACCAACTCCCGGTGTTTTGAATAAAGGGATGAGTAAAAGTGGAGGAATGGATTATGCGGATACGGAACGTTTTGATCAATTTGGAATTTGTGGCACTTTTGATCGGGGGAATAATCGCCGGACCCCAAGGAGGTCTGGCCGCCGAAGAAAGGCACATTGCCACAGCCACATTTGCCGGTGGTTGTTTCTGGTGTATGGAAGAGGCGTATGAAAAGGTTGAGGGGGTGGTATCCGTCATCTCAGGATACACGGGGGGGCAGGTGGCCAATCCGACTTACGACCAAGTCTCTGCGGGGGGAACTGGCCACACGGAATCCATTCAAGTGAACTACGATCCTAACAAGGTTACCTATCAACACCTATTGGAAGTGTTTTGGCGCAATGTCGATCCCACTACCCCCAATGCTCAATTTTGTGATCATGGCAACCAATATCGAACGGCGATTTTCTATCACGACGATATGCAAAAACGGTTGATCGACGCATCCAAACAGGCTCTGGAAAAATCCAAATCGTTTCCTCAGCCTATCGTGACCGAGGTCCTCCCCGCTGCGGCCTTCTACCCTGCCGAAGACTATCATCAGGATTTCTATTTAAAGAATCCGGTCCGCTACAAATTTTATAAATGGAATTGCGGCCGTTCCCAGCGTTTGGAACAGTTATGGGGTAAGTCCTAATCTTTCAATTCATCATCTCAGCATTAAGTTCCGCATTTTCTTCCGAAGGCATAAGTGGATGACTGACCTGTTTTTTCGTCCTGCTTACTCAACGGCATGCACAACCACGCGATTTTTCCTGACTAGCATCTCATTGCTGTAATTCCCTGATTTCCTTATTCTTATGCCTGTCCTCAGCCAAGAGGACGCGGAGAATGGGAAAGGGTTCCCACATTACCTTCGGCGCTTAGGTCAATCGAACTTGGACAAAAATCATTCACTGGGTTCATCAATGACCGTGGTACGTGATGAGGATCAGTTAGCTCTTTGACGATTATCCAGAGGCATTGGCAAACTGGTTTGATTTCTGAGCAACGTATTCAGTCACCGTCTGACTTTTTCCACCCACAGCGCGAAGACACCACATAAATCCTGGCATCACGACGATTGACAATTGCATGAACGACTTTCCCTTAAGTCCTGGATGGGACACTACTACTCTCCTTGCACGATCCCGGTTGGTGCCTGTGTGGCGGTGGATGCCCTGTGTGCTCTATCTGACTGTTCTAGGTTGTCAGATGGGAGAGGTGCAGCCAACATTTCAGAATGAATGCGGGATATTAGATTCACACGTCGATTGGTCCGATCGAATTAAAGTATTAAATCTTTTAAGCTTTGCCTTTTCTCAGGAATGCGATGCTGCGGTCATTGAATACGCCGAACGGGCGCAATCGGATTTTCGCCATAAGACATTCTCATTTTCTCGAGAAATGGCCACCGTTTTTCTGTCAGATGGCGTGCTTACGGAGTATGTGTTGGAATCATATGAGCGGGCGTATTTGAGCGTATTGCTGGCAGGCAGCTATCTGAGGACTGGACATCCCGAGGAAGCCAAAGTGGAATTACGACGATTGGATCACGAACTGTTCGCACCTCTATATAATTTTGGTGATGACCCGGTCAATCTGGTTCTGTCTGCAGTGCTGTGGGAGGTTCTGGGGGAACCAGGAGATGCCAGAACTGATTGGTTCCGGTTGGCGGAGCCCATCGGTTCTGCGCTCGTCCATGTGGATCCTACTCTCCAGGCCTTTGCCCACCAGCAGGTCTCTCGGTTGGATCAGGGTGGCAGCCAGACCCCACCGTGGCAGGTCTATGGACTTGGTCGTTTTCCAGAAGTCGATTGGGCCTTCAAGTTGTTTGGTTCACGAAATGGATACTTTGCAATCCTTCCCAAGCCACCTTTTCAGAAGGCGTGTGGCTCTGAAACCGGCCTTCGTCTTTCAACGGAAAGTTGGTTTGCCAAAATTGCGCACCGGCATGATCATGCCTACCATCCCCTCTTGAACATTCAAAGTTGGATTCGTTTACCTATCGGCGTGGTATATGGATTAGTGCCTTTTTCGCTTGGGGCAGGAGTGGCCATTGGCGGATGTGCAGGAGCAGCTTCGCTTGGAGGAAGAGGCAGTGGAGATTTGTGCGCCTTGTCCATTCTGAGTGGCGCGCATTTAATGCAAATAGCTCCCACCGTGTTTCAAAACACCGTACGTCCCGATTTACGACACTGGGAGCTCCTTCCTGCAGTGATCGTTTTAACGCAAGCAGCCAATCTGGAGTCTGAGTCCTGTTATACCGATCAGGCTCGGTTACATCTTCTGGTGACTCGGCCATTTCTCTCCTCCCAGTAAGTCGAACCATTTCGACTTACTGGGAGGAGAGAAATGGCCGAGTACCAGAAGATGTAACCGAGCCTGATCAGTATAACAGGACTCAGACTCCAGATTGGCTGCTTGCGTCAAAACGATCACTGCAGGAAGGAGCTCCCAGTGTCGTAAATCGGGACGTACGGTGTTTTGAAACACGGTGGGCGCTATTTGCATTAAATGCGCGCCACTCAGAATGGACAAGGCGCACAAATCTCCACTGCCTCTTCCTCCAAGCGAAGCTGCTCCTGCACATCCGCCAATGGCCACCCCTGACCCCAAGCGAAAAAGGCACTAATCCATATACCATGCCGATAGGTAAACGAATCCAACTTTGAATGTTTAAGAGGGGATGGTAAGCATGATCATGCCGGTGTGCGATTTTGGCAAACCAACTTTCCGTTGAAAGACGAAGGCCGGTTTCAGAGCCACACGACTTCTGAAAAGGTGGGTTGGGATGGATCACAAAGTATCCGTTGGGAGCGCCAAACAATTTAAAATCCCAATCGACCTCAGGAAAACGACCAACCCCATAGACCTGCCACGGGGAGTAGGACGGCCACCCTGATCCAGCCGGATACCTGCTGTTGGGCAAAAGCTTGAAGAGTAGGACCTACATGCAGGAGAAAAGAACCGGTGGGCTCCGCCAGCCGGAACCAATCCGTTCGGGCATCTCCTGGTTCCCCCAGGACCTCCCATAGCACGGCGGACAGCACAAGATTGACGGGGTCTTCGCCAAAATTATACAAGGGGCAAACAGTTCATGGTCCAATCGTCGTAATTCCACTTTGGCATCCTCGACTTGTCCGGTCCTCCGATAACTCGCCGCAAGCAATACGCTAAATATGCCCGCTCATATGATTCCAACACATACTCCGTGAGCACCCCATCTGACAGAAAGACTCCGGCCATTTCCCGAGAAAAAGAAAAAGCCTTATCGCGAAAATCAGATTGGGCTAGTTCCGTGTACTCAATGACCGCGGCATCACATTTCTGGGAAAAGGCCAGGCTTAAGAGATTTAATACCTTAATCCGATCGGACCAATCAACGTGGGAATCTAATATCCCGCATTCTTTCTTAAATGTTGGCCGCACCTCTCCCATCTGACAACCTAGAACAGTCAGATAGAGCACACAGGGCATCCACCGCCACACAGGGCACCAACCGGCATTGTGCAAGGAGAGTAGTAGTGTCCCATCCAGGACTCAAAGGAAAGTGGTTCATGCAATTGTCGATCGTCGTGATGCCAGGATTCTGTAATGGTGTCTTCGCGCTGTGGGTGGAAATAGTCAGACGGTGACTGAATACGTTGCTCAGAAATCAAACCAGTTTGTCAATGCCTAGGGATAATCGTCGGAGAGCTAACTGATCCTCATCACGTACCACCCTCATTGATGGTCCCAGTGAATGATTTTTGTCCAAATTCGATTGACCTAAGCGCCGAAAGTAATGTGGCAACCCTTCCTCATTCTCCGCGTCCTCCTGGCTGAGGACATGCATAAGATTAAGGAAATCAGCGAATTACAGCAATGAAATGCTAGTCAGGAAAAATCGCGTGGTTGTGCATGCCCGTGAGTAAGCAGGACGAAAAAACAGGTCAGTCATCCACGTATGCCTTCGGAAGAAAATGCGAAACTTAATGCTGAGATGATGAATTGAAAGATTAGGACTTACCCCATAACTGTTCCAAACGTTGGGAACGGCCGCAATTCCATTTATAAAATTTGTAGCGGACCGGATTCTTTAAATAGAAATCCTGATGATAGTCTTCGGCAAGGTAGAAGGCCGCAGTGGGGAGGATCTCGGTCACGATAGGCTGAGGAAACGATTTGGATTTTTCCAGAGCCTGTTTGGATGCGTCGATCAACCGTTTTTGCATATCGTCGTGATAGAAAATCGCCGTTCGATATTGGTTGCCATGATCACAAAATTGAGCATTGGGGGTAGTGGGATCGACATTGCGCCAAAACACTTCCAATAGGTGTTGATAGGTAACCTTGTTAGGATCGTAGTTCACTTGAATGGATTCCGTGTGGCCAGTTCCCCCCGCAGAGACTTGGTCGTAAGTCGGATTGGCCACCTGCCCACCCGTGTATCCTGAAATGACGGATACCACTCCCTCAACCTTTTCATACGCCTCTTCCATACACCAGAAACAACCACCGGCAAATGTGGCTGTGGCAATATGCCTTTCTTCGGCGGCCAGACCTCCTTGGGGTCCGACGATTATTCCCCCGATCAAAAGTGCCACAAATTCCAAATTGATCAAAACGTTCCGTATCCGCATAATCCATTCCTCCACTTTTACTCATCCATTTATTCAAAACACCGGGAGTTGGTATGTTTTAATGATATTTTATCATTCTCTATATGTTCTTTCTTGAGAAATGAAAGACCGTTACACATCACGATAGTGGCAAATGAACGACGCGAGGATTGCTGACCCAACTTTTTCCCAAACCACTACCTCTTTATGAACTGAAAAACGATGTGACAACGACATCTCTCCAATCCCCAGAAACACTTTGATCGCACCAACCTATTGAAAAATATGACCGATTTTCACACCAATTCAGATTGGATCCAAGAATTTTCCGTGCGGTGATGATGAGATTGACCTGTTTGGACTCCGACACCTTTTCTGGACGCCCCACTAAAATCAAGCAGTCAAAGAGACATTCTGCGGAAATTAAAGAAAACAACGGATTGAGCACATCACCCACAACCCAATTCCTATCAAACTTTTTCAAACTGGCGAACCCTTCAGGCAGTCATACCGACGAATTGATGGTCTTTCGAATAGCTTCCCCTCTTCGAGTAAAAGACGAGTCTGAGAGTCTTTTGCTTAGAGCAACCCGACAGCTTCCTGTTGGCCACCTAGACGGATTTGCATAAGATGCAATGTCGAATTGTTAGGTTTGTGAATTTTTTATTATGTTCATTTCGTGAATTAACTTTTAAGTGCAACTCAACGGTTTAGTTTAAGAGGTCAACTGCGGTAGCATCCTGGCTTCTATTACCGACCAGTAAGAGGAGCGCTTATGAGATACTACACACAACTGACCTTGGAGCAACGCTATCAGATCCAGGCCGTATTGAAAACTGTATACCCATACACGAAGATTGCCCGTGTCTTCGGAGTCCATCCCTCCACTATCAGTCGCGAAATACAACCCAATCGGGGACGATGTGGGTAGCGCCCTCAACAAGCCAGCGCCTCATGCTGACTCGGCGTCACAGGAAGGGCCACGTGCGCATTGCCCCCGAGACGTGGCACCTGGTCGACCAGCTCCTGCGCGACCAATGGAGTCCGGAACAGATCAGCGGCTGGCTGAGCCACACTCAGTCTGTGCAGGTCAGCCACGAGTGGATCTACCAATATGTGCTGCGTGACAAACTCACGCAGGGACGCTCTACTGGCATTTGCGGTGGATTTTCCCACGCACCGACGCTTCGCGACAATTACGCAAGAAGAGATTCAGATCGTCATGAACAAATTGAATAATCGTCTCAGAAAATCCCTTGATATTTTTCAAACTCAGAATCAAGTCTGTTTTGGCATCACCCCATCCGTTGCATAAGCGAGTTGAATCCAGGTTTATTATTAAAATGGGGTAGCTTTATTGTTTTTCTTCGAAATATTAAAATAGTAGAAATGTCTCTATCTGCATAAATTATCTAAGTGTATCCGCATTCCATTCCCTTCTTCCTCCTGTAGTACTCTCAAACTTACATTTTCTCTGTGGTTGTTAAAGCACAGAGAATCTGTGTCTGGCATCCCGCAAATCAATTCAAGTTCAGTAGGTGCCTAGGAAATAATTCCCCCACGTGATTTTTAAAATTATGGCGTTTTATGAATCAGAACAACCACTTTCATTTTTCCTCAAATGGGAATTTATACGCAGCTAGGAATTATTTTCCCACTTTACTCTACGGCATCTGAGTTGCTAACCGATAAGAATAGAAAGGATATTTTTTTTAAGAAAAAGGGGGCAGGGGATGGTGCGGACTGTTCTCTTGTTGGTAATTGCAGGTCTTTTACTCCCTTTGGTGAGCGGATCAGTCTTTTCTGAAGATTCCATCCCGCTTGTCGATCGGT